>NZ_LVVY01000082.1 GCF_001650025.1 Devosia elaeis
GTAAACCACACTTCCTCCACACAAGCCCGAGGGTGACGATCCAGGGGTGGGGTAGTTCAGTGACCCGCTGATGGACTCCCTCCCCATCCCCTCCCCTCAAGGGGGGCAGCATCGCGGAACCGTCCATCGTTCGACAATCGATACCAATCCGTTGCGATTGTCTTGCTTTGCAACGAAGGATGCCGACCATACATTGCTTGTCGAACACGGCGCATCGACGCCGCATGAGGAGCTAAGATCATGACACTCGAACTTGGCGGCATTCATCATCTGACGGCGGTGACCGCCGATGCGCCGCGCAATTTGAAATTCTACACCCAGACCCTGGGCATGCGCCTGATCAAGAAGACGGTGAACCAGGACGATACCTCGGCCTATCACCTGTTCTATGGCGATGGCGTGGCCTCGCCCGGGGCGGACCTGACCTTCTTCGATTTCAACACCCTGCGCGAAACCCGCGGCAACCACACGGTGGGTCGCACCGGCCTGCGCGTGGACAGCCAGGAAACGCTGCAATGGTGGAAGGAGCACCTCGAGGCCAACCAGGTCTCCACCTCCGGCATCAAGGAGCGTTTCGGCCATGTTTCGCTCGATTTCGAGGATTTCGAGGGCCAGCGTTTCCGCCTCGTCGTCGATGACAAGAACACGGTGATCCCCTGGGCCAAGTCGCCGGTGCCGACCGACAAGCAGATCATCGGCCTTGGGCCGATCACGCTCTCGGTGCCGACGCTGGAGCCCACCGATGCCATGCTGACCCGCGTGATGAACATGCGCCAGGTGCGGCATTATCCGGCGCGCGAGCGCAATGGCGAAGTCTTCGTCTATGAAATGGGCCCGGGCGGCCCGGCGGCCGAACTGCATGTCTCGGTCGATCCGAGCCTGCCCCGCGCGCGGCCCGGCGCCGGCGGCGTCCACCACGTGGCCTTCCGCACCCCGGACCAGCAGAGCCTGCGCGAATGGATCGACCGGGTGAATTCCTTCGGCATCCGCTCCTCGGGCGAGGTCGAGCGCTTCTATTTCACCTCGCTCTATTTCCGGGAGCCGAACGGCATTCTGTTCGAGATCGCCACCGACGTGCCCGGCTTTGCCGCCGACGAGCCGATGGAAAGCCTGGGCGAGACCCTGTCACTGCCCCCCTTCCTCGAACCGCACCGCGCGCAAATCGAGGCCGGATTGCAGCCGCTGGACTAGGCGGTTCGGGTTTAGCTGGAATCACGGCTCTTTTGCTTGGCTCCCCTTAAGAGGAGACACCCCACCACGGATCGTCACCCTCGGGCTCGACCCGAGGGCGTTTGCAATACTCCCAAAAACAAAGAACCCTCGGGTCAGGCCCGAGGGTGACGATCTGGATGGGGCTGGAATCACGGCTCTATCGCCCTCTCCCCCTAAGAGGGAGAGGGGTTACCTAGGGTGCGTCAGTTTGTGACTTTTCACGATGTCATCCCGCGAAAGCGGGGACCTCCGTTACCGATACAAGGGCGTAAACAGGGGTTCCCGCTGTCGCGGGAATGACTCCGTGGGTAGGGAAAGCGTCCAACGTAAACACTCCGCTCTTCCTCCAGGGCTATCGCATATGGCCAGTTGTCTCGTGCTTGCCGTCACCCCCTCCCATCCTCCCCCATCAAGGGGGAGGTGCCGCATCCAGTGTGGGGCAGTATTGGCGTCTCATACGCCGGCCCGGCACCCTCCCCCTTGCGGGGAGGGATGGGGTGGGGGATGGCCCCTTCGATCTTATCGGCCCATATGCGACGGTCCTGCTTACCGCGAAGCCGAACCATCCGGCTTCAACAGGGCGGCCATGTCCAGGAGGCGGATGAATTCGGCGCGATAGCCGCCCTCGTCGGCGCCGCGGCCGGCCTGGGCCAGGGCTCTGATCTCGGCCCAGTCCATGGCCGTGCCATAGGCGCTGGATTTGAGCTTCTGCCCGAAGGCGGCCACAGCCGCAGCGAATTGGGCATCCATGCCCGCATCGGCGATGTCGTCATAGACCACCTCGGGCGTTACCGGCACTTCGAGCAATTGGCTGACATCGCTGCCCGGCAGCTTGTAGCGCAGCTTGAGGAAGGCCAGCTCATCCCCGCCCGCCGGTGCCGATGCGGTGCCATAGCGGAGCGGATCGACCTGCCCGGCTCCGGCCGGGGTGATTTCGTAGAGCGCGGTGACGCTGGTGCCGGCGCCGACCTCGCCGGCATCGACCGCGTCATTGTTGAAATCCTCGCGATTGAGCGCCCGGCTTTCATAGCCGATGAGGCGATATTCGGCGATCCTGGCCGGATTGAACTCGACCTGCACCTTCACATCGCCGGCAATGGTATGCAGCGTGCCGCCGATCTCCTCGACCAGCACCTTCCTGGCCTCGGCGAAATTGGCGATATAGCTGGCATTGCCGTTCCCGTTCTGGGCCAGGGCCTGCATGGTCGCATCGTCGAGATTGCCGCGGCCGAAGCCGAGAACGGAGAGGCCGATGCCGGTCCGGCGCTTGTCGGATATGAAGTGCTTGAGCTTTTCGGGATCGTCGATGCCGACATTGAAATCGCCATCGGTGGCCAGGATCACCCGATTGGTGCCGCCCTCGATTTTTCCCTGTTCGGCCAGCGAATAGGCCAGTTCGATCCCCTCGGCGCCCGCCGTGGAGCCACCGGCATAGAGCTGGTCGAGCGCCGCCATGATCCGCGCCTTGTTGTCGGCGCTGGTCGGCTCCAGTGCGATACCCGCGGAGCCGGCATAGGTGACGATGGACACCGTGTCATTGCCCGAGAGCTGGTCGAGCAGGAGGCCGAAGGCACGCTTGAGCAGCGGCAGCTTGTCGGGCTCGTCCATCGAGCCGGAGGTGTCGATCAGGAAGACGAGATTGCTCCTGGTATCGGCCAGGACCGGCTCGAAGCCCTTGATGCCGATCTGCAGGATCTGCGTCTTCTCGTTCCAGGGCGTGGGGAAGACTTTCACATCCGGCTGGAAAGGCGTGTCAGCGCTTTCCGCGGGGGGATAATCATAGGGGAAATAATTGATCAGCTCCTCGATGCGCACCGCGTCGCGATCGGGCAGATAGCCGTCTTCCAGCATGCGGCGCGTATAGGCATAGCTGGCCGTATCGACATCGAGCGAGAAGGTGGAGACCGGCTCTTCCGCCGCCACTTTGAGCCGCTGCTCGTCGAAGCCGGCAAAACTGTCCCCGCTCGGCTCCGCCATGCGGCCGGGCGAAGGCATGACCATGCCCTGCGGCCCAGCGCCGCCAATGGGCAGCGCCATGCCGTCGGCCTGCTTGGCGCGATTGAGGATGCTGGCCGGGGGCGCCGGGGCGATGGCGGGCGCGGATTCGGCCATGACCATGTCCTCGGCCATTTCCGCCGCCGGCGCCGGGCTGGGCCGGGGCGTGGCTTGGAGGCCCTCCGGCGCCACGGCGACCTCGCCATCGGCATCGGCCCGCATGGCCGGCTGCTGGACGGGCCGGGCGCTTTCGGGCGTCAGCGCCGTGGAAGTGTAGAGCTGCACGCCGAGCGGCAGCACCAGCAGCGCCAGGGCCGCGGTGCCGATGGGAAGACGCATATCCATGATCGAAATCCTTCTGAAGGAAGCGAAGATGGACATGAGACGCCCGCCGGGATTCTTTCCTTTGGGTGCGGCGGCGGATTTTTTGGCCTGTTCGGCATCGAAGGCATTGCGGGCAGCGGCCAGCGCCCGGGCACGCGCCTCCGGGCGCGGCGCCGGCGGGACCGCTTTCAGGCTCTCGAAGGGATCGGTGTCGTGGTTCATAGCAGAACCCTCAATGTCTTGCGGGCCTCGTGCACATGGAAGGAGACGGTGGCCTCCCTTATGCCCATGATCGCGGCGGCCTCGGCATGGCTCAATTGCTCGGCATAGACCAGCAGCACCGCATCGCGCTGCTTTTCCGGCAGGCGCCGCACCGCCGACCAGAGCTGGCGGCTGGTCGCGGCTTCCTCCTGCTCGGCCTGCTGGTCGGCGGGGGTGATTTCGGCATAGGCATCCGCATGCCGCCCCCGCCGCGCCCCGGCCCGCTGCCAGTCGCGCACCGCATTGAGCGTGATGCGGTAGACCCAGGAGGAAAAGGCGCTGCGCCCGTCGAACCCGGCAATGGCCTGTCCCAGCTTGACGCAGACTTCCTGGGCGATGTCCTCGGCATCGTGGCGATCGCCGCACCAGCGCCAGGCGGTGCGGTAGATGCCGTCATAATGGGTTTCGACCAGCTCGGAAAACGCCGCCGCATCGCCATTGCGGGCACGCGCGACCAGCGTCTGCAGGAGCGCGGCGTGGTCCGGCGGGGGTGCGGCGGTCAGTCCCATCATCTGTGCATGCACGTTTTGCCTCTCCGGGCTATTCTAGAGGCTAAGACGGCGCGGCCGCGCCTTTCCTTTGGCCAGTGCCCAGATTTTTTTGTTTTGCTGAAGGCCCGCCATGACGGACGAGAAAAAAGGCCCCCTCGGCCTCAACCGCACCCGCATCTTCCTGCTCGCCATGGGCGCGCTGGTCCTGGTCATCACCGTGTCGATGATGATGGGGGGCCTGGGCTCCTACAACGCGCTCAAGGAAGCGGCGAACGCGGCGAAGGAGCCGACGGCGGAGCAATTGAGCGGGGATTAAAGGCGAAGCCACCTCTCCCTTTGGGGGAGAGGTCGACGCGAAGCGGCGGGTGAGGGGGCCTTCCCCAATTCGGTGCTGATCGAAAGGCCCCCTCACCCGGCTTGCTACGCAAGCCGACCTCTCCCCCAAGGGAGAGGTAGATCGGCGCCTCGAAAGAGCTAAGCCACCAAGGCCTGGGGCACGGCTTCGGCGATGAAGCCGCCGCCCAGGACCTGGCTGGTGGCGCTGTCATCGGCGTAGAAGACGCAGGCCTGGCCGGGCGAGATGCCGTATTCCCCGCTGACCAGGGTGACATAGACCGCCCCGTCGCGCATCTGGATCACCGCCGGCTGCGGGCCCCGGGTGGAGCGCACCTTGACCTCCACCGGCGCGCCATTGCCGGCGCTGGCTTCCCCGAGCGGCAGATTGCCCAGCCAATTGACGTCGCGCAGGCGCACCGTATGGGTCTTGAGCGCTTCGCGCGGCCCGACGATGACGCGGCCGCTGCGATGATCGAGCTTGACCACATAGAGCGGCTCGCCGGCGGCGATGCCCAGGCCCTTGCGCTGGCCGATCGTGTAATGAACGATGCCCTCGTGCTCGCCCAGCACCCGCCCGTCCATATGCACGATCTCGCCCCGGCTCAGGGCCTCGGGATGCATCCGGGCGATGATATCGGCATATTTGCCCTGCGGCACGAAGCAGATGTCCTGGCTGTCATGCTTGTCGGCAATTTCGAGGCCGAATTCGCGCGCCAGTTCGCGCACCTCGGCCTTGCCCATGCCGCCCAGCGGAAAGCGCAGGAAATCGAGCTGTTCCTGGGTGGTGGCGAAGAGGAAATAGGACTGGTCGCGGTCATTATCGACCGGCCGGAACAATTCCCGCCGCCCATCCGCGCCAAGCCGCGTCTGCACGTAATGGCCGGTGGCCAGCACATCGGCGCCGAGATCGCGGGCGACCGTCATCAGGTCGACGAATTTCACCGACTGGTTGCAGGCAATGCAGGGCACCGGCGTTTCGCCCTGCTGATAGGCATTGGCGAAGGGCTCGATCACCGAGGCCTTGAAGCGCTCTTCATAGTCGAGCACGTAATGGGCAATGCCCAGCTTGGCGGCGACGCGGCGGGCATCGTGAATGTCCTGCCCGGCGCAGCAGGCGCCCTTGCGGTGAATGGCCTCGCCATGATCGTAAAGCTGCAGGGTCACCCCCACCACTTCATAGCCCTGGCGGGCGAGCAATCCGGCAACGACGGAGGAATCCACGCCCCCGGACATGGCGACGACGACGCGCGTGTCCTCCGGGCGCTTGGCGATATCAAGCGAGTTCAGCATCTTTCTCGTATCCGGTTGGGGTCAAGGGCCAGCGGAAACTGTGAGGCGGGGTTCTACGCCCAAGGGGCCGCTCTGTCCATTCCCGCCCGGCAGCTTTTGCCGCCCGGCGGCAGCTTTGCACCGGCGCCCTGACGGGGACCGGGCCTCACCCTTCGTATAAACATTTGAAAGATAACGGTTTTAGCAAAGAGCGCGGTTTGGCAAGATGCTTGCATCGCTTCTGCCGGATCAGTCTGTTTTCAAGGGCGCCCGGCGTGGCATCACATTTGACCATCATCAGCGGACCCGCCGGCAATGTCGGCAGCCGGCCCTTCGGCGGCCCGCAGCCGGCGCGCGACGGCGAAGGCACGCCCGGCTTGTTCGCCTCGGTGCTAAAAAATAGGGCCGAAACGGCGCCGTCGGAGACCGGCGCCCGGACCGGCAAGGCCGCCAATGCCAATGGCCGCACGGAAACCACGGCGCCCAAGGACAGTTCTGGCAGCGACGGCACCGACCAGGCCCTGGCCGCCAGTCTCGACCTGCAGGCGCCCGATGCATCCCCCGCCGATCCCGCGCCCATGGTCGGGCTCGTCGAGGCGCTGACCGCGCTCAAGGCCAGCCTCGATAGCGGGGCGACGCCCGATCCCGAATTGCTGGCGCGGGTCGAGGAAGCGTTGACGAGCCTGGCCGACGCGCTGGGGCTGAACCTGGCCGAATTGCCCTTGCCCGAGGATTTTGCTGCCCTGCTCGAACAGACCAAGGGCGCCGAAACCGGCCTTGCCGGCGCGCTCAACCTGCTCCTGGGCCCGCTGGCCGATCCGGCCGCCGCCAATGGCACGGCCGCGCATGACCAGGTCAAGGCGCTGACCGACAAGCTCGCGGCCCTGCTGGCCGCGCTCGAAGCCGGCGCGGTGCGCGAAGAAAAGCTGGCCGCCAGCGGCATGAAGCCGGGCGCGCCCATGGCCGAAGAGATCGAAACGGCTTTGGGCCGCTTCGCCGCCACCCTGTCGGCGGCAATACCCGAAGAACCCGCGCTGGCCCCGCCCAGCCTCAAGGCGAGCGAGCCGGTCCTGACCGGCAAGCCGGCCCAGGCCGAGGCCCAGCCCGCCGCCAGCGGCGATGCGGTGAGGCCGGATGAGTCATCCGGCCGGCGCGAGGACCGGCCGGCCGGCACTGAAGCGCCCAAGCCCCAGGCCGCCGCCGGCCTTGCCGAGGCCGAGGCCGATGTCGCGCCGCCCGCATCCGCCCAGGCCCAGCAGCAGGACGCCGCGACCATCCGCATCGAAGCCGGCCCGCGCGTCGTCCAGGCCGGCTACCAGACCAGCCAGCAGCAGCTCAACCTGCCGCAATTGGCGTTCGAACTGGCCCGGCAGGTGCAGGACGGCAATACCAGGTTCCAGATCCGCCTCGATCCGCCAGAACTGGGCCGCATCGATGTGCGGCTCGACATCGACAAGGCCGGCCAGGTCCATGCGCGGCTGACGGTGGAGAAGGCCGAAACGCTGGACCTGATGCAGCGCGATCAGCGGGCGCTGGAACGCGCCCTGCAGCAGGCCGGGCTCGACGGCAACAAGACCAGCCTGGAATTCTCGCTCAAGCAGAACCCCTTTGCCGGGCAGGACCGCCAGCAGCGCGAGGACGGCCCGGCTGCCGCCGGGAACGCGCCGGCGGGCGCCGAGGCGGACGAGGTTCCGCCCATCGTCAATCTCTATCGCGGCAGCCTTCAGGCCAGCGGCGTCAATATCATCGCGTAAGGAGCGGGCTTCATGACGGTTGCAGGAGTTTCCGGGTCGGGCAGCGCCAACAATACCTCGCGCCAGACCATCGCGCAGAATTTCGACACCTTCCTCAATATCCTGACCACGCAATTGCGGAACCAGAACCCGCTCGATCCCCTGGACACCAACCAGTTCACCCAGCAATTGGTGCAGTTCACCGGGGTCGAACAGCAATTGAAGACCAATGATTTCCTCGAGGCGCTGCTGCTCAATACCCAGAGCACGGCCCGCGCCGACGCCGTCTCCTATATCGGCAAGGAAGTCACCGCCAGCGGCAAGACCGCCGAACTCAAGGATGGCGGGGCCTATTGGACCTATAATGCCGCCGCCAATGTCGCCAATGCCACCGTGACCATCAAGAACGCCGCCGGCAGCGTCGTCTATACCGAGGCCGGCTCGCTCAATGCCGGCGCGGGCGCCTTCCTGTGGGACGGCAAGGGCTCGGACGGCAATATCCAGCCCGACGGCGTCTATACGATCGAAATCAAGGGCACCAATCTCAACGGCAATACCGTGGCCGTCTCCACCAATTCGGTCGGCATCGTCACGGCCATCGATTTCTCCGGCCCCGAGCCGATGCTGACCGTGGGCCGCAACAAGATCGCGCTCAAGGACGTGACCAATGTGCGCCTCGTGTCCGAGACCACCCCGCCCCCGCCGGCCGAGGAGCCGGATGAAGGCGGCGAGGATGGCGGGGACGAGGAAACTCCGGCGGCATAGGGGGGTGTCGGGCCGGCGTTTGCCGCATGATTTCGCCACCCACCGCTCGTCACCCTCGGGCTTGACCCGAGGGCGTTCGGGGGGCGAGCCACTGCCGTAGCGCGTGTGGTGACCGGCCCTTGCGTCAGGCCCGCGGGCGGTTTGAGGGGAGGCCGACGAAGAAGAACCCTCGGGTCGAGCAACCGTGGATGGTTAGGCG
>NZ_LVVY01000083.1 GCF_001650025.1 Devosia elaeis
CTCATGGCCTTCTCGCCTAAATTCGCTCCACTGGAGCGAATTTGCTTCGGCACGGCTCTAAGTTGACTACTAACATGTTAGTTGTTAGGGCAGGCGAAACAGCCGGAGTGCGCAGAGAATGACCGCCATCGACAAGGTTCTGACAGTCGAGGAAATGAAGCGCCTGGCGCATCGGCGCGTGCCCAAGATGTTCTTCGATTATGCCGATAGCGGCTCCTATACCGAGGGGACCTATCGGCAGAACGAGAGCGATTTCTCCAAGATCCTGCTCAACCAGAAGGTGGCGGTGAACCTGGAGGGGCGCAATCTCAAGGTGAAGATGCTGGGCCAGGAGATCGCCATGCCGGTGGCCATCGCCCCGGCGGCGACCGGCGGCATGCAGGTGGCCGACGGCGAGATCAAGGCGGCCAAGGCGGCGGAAAAGTTCGGCATTCCGTTTTCGCTCTCGACCATGAGCGTGTGCTCGATCGAGGACATCGCGGAGAATACGAGCGCGCCGTTCTGGTTCCAGCTCTATGTGATGCGGGACCGCGATTTCATCAATCGGCTGATCGACCGCGCCAAGGCGGCGAAATGTTCGGCGCTGATCCTGACCATGGATTTGCAAATCCTCGGGCAGCGGCACAAGGATATCAAGAACGGGCTCTCCACCCCGCCCAAGTTCACGCCCCATTCGGTGTGGCAGATGATGCAGCATCCGCTGTGGTGCCTGCGCATGCTGGGCACCCAGAGGCGCACGTTCCGCAATATCGTGGGGCATGTGGGGGGCGACCACGACCTGGCCTCGCTCTCGGCCTGGACGGCCAGCCAGTTCGACCCCACGCTCAACTGGGCCGATGTGCGCTGGGTCAAGGAACGGTTCGGCGGGCCGGTCATCGTCAAGGGCGTGCTCGATGCCGACGATGCCCAGGCGGCGGTGGACAATGGCGCCGATGCCATCGTGGTGTCCAATCATGGTGGGCGCCAGCTCGATGGGGCGCCCTCGACCATCCGCGTGCTGCCGGAAATCGTCGACCGGGTGGGGCACCGCACCGAAGTCTATCTCGATAGCGGCATCCGCTCGGGGCAGGACGTGATCAAGGCGCTGGCCTATGGCGCCAAATCGACCTTTATCGGCCGACCCATGCTCTATGGGCTGGGCGCGGGCGGCGAGGCGGGGGTGAGCCGCGTGCTCGACATCATCGCCAAGGAAATCGACACCACCATGGCCCTGTGCGGGGAGCGCGACATTCTCAATGTCGGGCCGCACAATATCTATTCCAACGACATTCCGCCGCGCAATGCGCCCCGGCCCCGCGGCTAGAGTTCGCGATAGGCGGGGGCGGAGGCCGGGACGGGGCTGAGCTGGGGGAAGATGGCCCCGGCCAGGGCCTGGAGCCGTTCGGCGGGCTGGGGGCCGACAATGGTGCAGGTGATGCGGGCATCGGCCCAATAGAGCGCATTGTCGCCGCCCAGGCGCACCAGTTCGAATTCGGGGCCGTCGACGCCGGCGGCGGGGGTGAGATAGAGCGTCAGCCGCTCGCCCCGCGCATCCTCATACATGAGTTGGGCGGCGCGGCCGCCGGAGAGCGCGGGAGCGGGCAAGAGGCGCCCGCCGAGAAAGGCGAAGCCTTCCTTGCTGAGATCGGGCATGGGAAGCGCGGTGGCGAGCTTGCTGGAGAGCCAGGCGGACAGATGCTCGCCTTCGCTGCCGGGCACTTCGACGGCATGGCGGTTTTCGGCGGTATAGATCGTATGGGCGCTGACGGCGTCGGCGATGAGATGCTCGTAGAGGCTGGCGGGGGCCGGCACGGGGCGCAGCAGCCAGCCGGCGGCCACGCCGATGCCGAGCACGGCGACCACCATGGCGGCGCGGAGCAGGCCCTCGCGATGGCGGCGATTGTGCAACAGGGCCAGGCGATGCGGCGAAAGCCGGGCGGGCAGAGGCTCGGCGGCGGCCGGGTCGTAAAGCGCGCGGATGGCGTCGGCCTGGCGCTGGAGCGCGGCGATTTCGGCCATGGCGGCCTTGTCGGCCTCGACGACGCGGCGGGCCTCCGCGTCGAGCTCGCCATCGAGATAGGCCATGATGGTGTCGCGATCGGCCATGCTCATTTGACCGTCCTCAGATGCGGCTCGGCGGGGGCGCCGGTCAGGCCGCGCAGGGCGGCGCGGGCGCGGCCGAGGCGGCTCATCAGCGTGCCGAGGGGGATATCGAGAATGGCGGCGGCTTCGGCATAGGCGAGGCCTTCGAGGGTAACCAGCAGCAGGGCTTCCTTCTGATCGAGGGGCAGGGTTTCGATGGCGCGGGCCAGCTCGGCCAGCGCCATATGCCCCGGCTGGGGCGCGGGAACGGCCGGATCGGGCACGGCATCGAGGCTGAGCGGGGCGCCCTGGCGGCGGGCCGAGCGCCGGTCATTGCGATGCAGATTGGTGAGGATGGCGAAGAGCCAGGGCCGGAGCGGGCCGCGCGGCCGGAACAGGCCGCGCCGGGAAATGGCGCGCACCAGGCAATCCTGCACCAGGTCGTCTGCATGGTCGATATTGCGCGTCAGCGCGCGGGCATAGCGGCGCAGGGCCGGCACGCAGGCTTCGAGCTCATCGAGAAAATCGACCACGCCGACGGGTCCTGGACTGGCGCGATGAACGGAGTTCACCGGGCGGGACGCTGCATTCACTCGACGGCAAGATGCCAGACGCCGCCGACGCCGTCACCCTTGATGTCGCCGGGGGCGGTGTCCTCGTACCAATAATAGAGCGGCCAGCCCTTATAGGCCCACATCTTGGTGCCGTCGGTGCGTTCCACCAGTGTGAATTCGCCTTCGGCGGTGGCGGCATCGTCGGCGAAGAGCGGCGGCCACTTGACGGCGCAATCGTCATAGCAATTGGACACGCCGGGCTCGTCCTTGTCGAAGATATAGAGCGTCATGCCATTGGCATCGGTCAGCACCATCTTGCCGCCGATATCGGTGGATTTGACCTGGCCATCCAGATAATCGGCGGCGAAGGCGGGAGCGGCGAGGAGCGCCAGGGCGGCAGCGCCGGCCAGAAGCGAACGGATATGCATGGGATCTCTCCTGTTGCGGGGCCGACCATCGCGGCCTCCATGGAGAACAACACCGCGGGCGCTCCTTTCATCCCGGCGTCGAGAAAAAAATATCGGCGGCCGGGCCGGGGCCGCAACAACACGCTGGACAGGTTTGCCGCCTGTTGCTTTGTTAGCGACTTGCCGCGTGAACCTTTGGGAGAGGGGCGCGGCAGAGCGGGCGCAATCCTTGCGCCCTTTGGGAGGGAATGAATGAAAAGACGCGAGTTCTTCAAGCAGGCTTCCGTGGCCACGGTCGGCGCGGCCGCCGCGGCGACGCTGGCGACCCCGGCACTTGCCCAGGGCAATATCACCTGGCGCATGGTCACGACCTGGCCCAAGAACTTCCCCGGCCTGGGGGTGGGCGCGCAGAACCTGGCGGACCGGATCACCCGGGCCTCGGGCGGACGGCTGACCGTGCAGGTCTTCGCCGCCGGCGAAATGGTGCCCGGCCTGCAGGCGCTGGACGCGGTCATCGACGGCTCGGCGGAAATCAGCCATGGCACGCCCTATTACTGGCAGAACAAGAGCCAGGGCCTGTCCTTCTTCACCGGCGTGCCTTTCGGCATGACCAGCCGCGAGCTGACCGCCTGGGTGCGCTATCTCGGCGGCCAGGAAATCTGGGACAAGATCTACGACCAGTTCGGGTTGCAGGGCTTCCTCTCCGGCGATACCGGCACCCAGGCGGGCGGCTGGTTCCGCAACGAGCTGACCGGGGTGGCGGACCTGCAGGGCCTGCGCTTCCGCACGCCGGGCCTGGGCGGCCAGGTCTGGGGCAAGCTGGGCGCCTCGGTGACCAACCTGGCGGCGGGCGAAATCTTCGCCGCGCTGCAATCGGGTACGCTGGACGCCGCCGAATTCGTCGGCCCCTATAACGACCTGGCGCTGGGCTTCTACCAGATCGCCAAGAACTATTACTTCCCCAGCTTCGTGGAGCCGGGCCTGGCCACCGAAATCGTGGTGGACAAGGCCAAGTTCCAAGCCCTGCCCGAAGATTTGCAGGAAATCGTCCGGACGTGCGCCCAGGCGGCCTATGACGACGTGGCCTCGGACATGTATGCCAACGTTCCGCGCGCGCTCAACGCGCTGGTCGCCGAGCATGGGGTGCAGGTGCGCCAGTTCCCCGAGGACATCATCGAGGCCGGCGCCAAGGCATCGATGGAGCTGATCGCCGAAATCCGGGAGGGCGGCGATGCGCTGACCAAGGAAACGGCGGAAAGCTTCGTCTCCGCCTTCAACCTGCTGCGCCAGCGCACCCAGGGCACCGACATGCCCTTCCTGGCGGCGCGCGAGAAATACATCACGCTGAGCTGATCCCGGCCGATTGCCAAGAAAGGCCCCATCGCTTCGGCGGTGGGGTTTTTTGGTTTTGGGGGGCGGTCGGGACAATGACGGGACGTATCGGGGCTCCCGCACCCCCTCCCAGCTTCGCTAGGCCTATCGGCCAAGCTGCGCTACCTCCCCCATCAAGGGGGCGGTGGGGGTTCGGTGCTTGGGGCGGCGCTCCGCCATTCGCGCATAGCGCTCATGGCCTTCTCGCCTCAAATCTCTCCACCGGAGAGATTTGCCCTTCGGGACGGCTCGAAGCCCGAGGGTGACGAGCCGTGGGTGGGATGGCCGAGAAGTGCATCCAAACGGGCGGGCTAGCCCTGCTGGGGCTGGGGGGCTTCGGTTTGGCGCAGGACGGGGTAGGCGACGCTGGCGAGGAGCGAGTTGATGGTCTTGAGGGCGCGGATGGTTTCCAGGTGCAGATCGCTGGTGGCGATGGATTGCTGGGCGCCTTCGCGCAGGCGGGCCAGGTGCTCGGCGGCGCTGGCGCGGCCGGCCATGCCGAGCGCGGCCTTTTCCTCCAGCAGCATCTTGGCGGCCGCCCGGTCCTCGGACATCAGCACGTTGAGCGCCAGGTGCAGGTTGTCGACCACGCGGTGATGCAGGTCGTTGAGCTCGCGCCAGCCGGCGGGCGAGAATTTCACCTTCTGCTCGGCGCGGCTCTCGGCCAGTTTCACCAGCGTCTTGACCACGGCGTCGCCGACATATTCGAGATTGATGGCCAATTGCGCCAGTTCCTGGCCGCGCAGGGCTTCGGGGCCGTCGGGCTCGGGATAGCGGATGCGCGAGAGATAGAGCTTGATGTCGGATTGGGCGGCGTTGACGGCGCGCTCGAGCTGCTTGATCTCGCGGATCTTTTCGGGATCGGCGTTTTCATAGAGGTCCATGACCGGCTGGAGCATGCGCTCGACGATTTCGGCCATGCGCAGCAATTCGCGCTTGGCGCTGGCCAGCGCCAGGGCCGGGCTTTCGATCAGCTTGTCATCGAGGCGCATGGGCGAGACCAGCTGATGATCGGGCTGGGGGGCGCTGCGCACCAGCCGCGTGGTGAGGCGCGCCATGGGCGAGGTCAGCGGCAGGGCGATGAGCAGCAGCAGCACGTTGAACAGGAGGTGGAAATTGATGATCTGGCGCGCCGCATCGGGGCCCAGCCAGGTGCCGGGAATATGGCTGAGCCAGAGCAGGGCCAGGCCGGTGACGGCCAGGACCGCGCGGAAGATGAAATTGCCCAGGGTGATGCGCCGCGCGGCGGCGCTGCCGGCGCGGGTGAGCATGAAGGCAATGATGGAGGAGCCCATATTGGCGCCCAGCACCAGGGCGGCGCCGAGCTCGAAGGGCACCAGGCCCTGGGTGGCAAAGGTGGCGACCAGCAGGATGAAGGCCACCGAGGAATGGATGACCCAGGTGAAAAGGGCCGCCAGAAGGAAGGCGGTAAAGGGATCGCCGGCGAGATAGGCGACGATGTCGGGCAGGACCTGGGCCTCGCGCAGGGGAATGGTGGCCTCCCCGATGAGGCGCAGCGACATCAGGATCAGCGCGATGCCGATGACGATGCGGCCGGCCTGGCGCAGGTCGCGGGTCTGGCCGCGGAAGAACAGGATGCCGCCCACGATCATCAGGATGGGCATGAGCCAGGCGGGATTGACGCTGAGCAATTGCACGACGATGGCCGAGCCGAGATCGGCGCCGAGCATGGTGGCGAGGCCAGCCGCCAGCGTCAGCTTGCCGCTGGCGGCGAAACCGGCGGCGATCAGGGCCACGGCGGTGGAGCTTTGCAGCAGCACCGCGACGACGCCGCCCAGGGCGGCGGACTTGAGGTGGCCGCGCTTGCCCTGGCTCAAAAGGCGATGAAGAACGGCCTTCTGCGACCGCTCCATGCCCGTGCGCACCATCCGGGTGGCCCATAGAAGCAGGGTGACCGCACCGGCAATGTTGATGAGCACGAGATAGATGTTCATGACGTCCTTTCGCGGGGGTTGAGTCGTGGATATGACCGGAGATCATCGGCCAGTCTGCGCACGTGTGCAATGGCCTTGTTTTCTAGGGGTTTAATGCGGCTGAGGTGTGGCCCGGTTCCCTTTTGCTTGCCAGCGCCATCCCCGGATGCTTTAGGAGCGCTCTCCCCTTCCGGCCCTCTCCTCCACAGGCTCTTTCCCCGCATGATCAGGCTCGAAAATATCGGCAAGCAGAACGGCAAGCAGATCGTCTTCATCGAGGCCTCGGCGGCGCTGCAAAAGGGGGAGAAGATCGGGCTGGTGGGGCCCAACGGGGCGGGCAAGACCACCCTGTTCCGGATGATCACCGGCGAGGAAGCGCCGGACGAGGGGCAGGTCTCGATCGATCGCGGCACCTCCATCGGCTATTTCAGCCAGGATGTGGGCGACATGGCCGGCCGGCCGGTGGTGGCCGAGGTGATGAACGGGGCCGGGCCGGTCAGCGAGATGATGGCGGAAATGGCGGTGCTGGAAGCGGCCATGGCCGATCCGGACAAGGCCGACGAGATGGATGCCATCATCGAGCGCTATGGCGAGGTGCAGGGGCGGTTCCAGGAACTGGACGGCTACGGGCTGGACGGGCGGGCGCGGGACGTGCTGGCGGGGCTGGGCTTTTCCCAGGAGATGATGGACGCCGATGTGGGGGCCTTGTCGGGCGGCTGGAAGATGCGGGTGGCGCTGGCGCGCATCCTTTTGATGAAGCCGGACGTGCTGCTGCTCGACGAGCCGAGCAACCATCTCGATCTCGAAAGCCTGATCTGGCTGGAAAACTTCCTCCGGTCCTATTCCGGGGCGCTGCTGATGACCTCGCATGACCGCGAATTCATGAACCGGATCGTCAACAAGGTGCTGGAGATCGATGCGGGGACGCTGACCTCCTATAGCGGCGATTTCGAATTCTACCAGAGCCAGCGGGCCATTGCCGACCGCAACCAGCAGGCGCAATTCGAGCGGCAGCAGGCCATGCTGGCCAAGGAAATCGCCTTTATCGAGCGGTTCAAGGCGCGGGCCAGCCATGCGGCGCAGGTGCAGAGCCGGGTGAAGAAGCTGGACAAGATCGATCGGGTGGAGCCGCCCAAGCGCCGGCAGGTGGTGGCGTTCGAATTCCGCCCGGCGCCGCGCTCGGGCGAGGATATCGTGCGGGTCGAGGGCGTGAGCAAGGCCTATGGCAGCCGCGTGATCTATGACGGGCTCGACTTCCATGTGCGGCGGCGGGAGCACTGGTGCATCCTGGGCGTCAACGGGGCGGGGAAATCGACGCTGCTGAAACTGGTGGCGGGAGCAGCCGAACCCGATGCGGGGTCGGTGGCGCGGGGGCCGAGCGTCAAGCTGGGCTATTTCGCCCAGCACGCCATGGACGTGATCGATGGCGACCAGACCATCTTCCAGACGCTGGAAGCGGCCTTTCCGCAGGCCGGGCAGGCGCCGCTGCGGGCGCTGGCGGGATGTTTCGGCTTTTCGGGCGACGATATCGAGAAGAAATGCCGGGTGTTGTCCGGGGGCGAGAAGGCGCGGCTGGCCATGGCGCTGATCCTGTTCGATCCGCCCAATTTCCTGGTGCTGGACGAGCCGACCAACCATCTCGACATCCAGACCAAGCAGATGCTGATCGAGGCCCTGGCCAATTTCGAGGGCACGATGCTGTTCGTCAGCCACGACCGGCATTTCCTGGCCGCCTTGTCCAACAGGGTGCTGGAGCTGACGCCGGACGGGGTGCATGCCTATGGCGGGGGCTATAGCGAATATGTGGCATCCACCGGACGGGAAGCGCCGGGGCTGCGGAGCTGAGAAGAAAGGGCCGGATGGTTTTCCATCCGGCCCTTGCGCTCAGTTATAGAGCATTTTCGGCAGCCAGGTGATGAGGTCGGGGAAGACGAACAGCACGGCCAGGCCGATCAATTGCAGGATCACGAAGGGCACGACGCCCCGGTAGATCATGCCGGTGGTGACCGAGGCGGGGGCCACGCCGCGCAGATAGAACAGCGAGAAGCCGAAAGGCGGCGTCAGGAAGCTGGTCTGCAGGTTCACCCCCACGGCGACGCCGAGCCAGATCGGATCGACACCCAGGGCCAGCAGCACCGGCGCGGTGATCGGGATCACGATGAAGATGATCTCGAAGGTGTCGAGGATGAAGCCCAGCAGGAACATGATGAACATGACGATGATGGTGGCGCCGATGGCCCCGCCCGGCATGTTCGAGAGGAATTCATGCACCAGGTTCTCGCCGCCCATCATGCGGAAGACGATGGAGAAGACGGCGGCGCCGAACAGGATGATGAACACCATCGAGGTGATGGTGGCCGCGGAAATGACCGCCTGGCGGAGCATGCCGAAATCGAGCTGGCGATTGAGCAGGGCCAGGAGCAAGGCGCCGACCGCACCGACCGAGGCGGCCTCGGTGGGCGTGGCGATGCCGGCCAGGATGGAGCCGAGCACGGCCACGATCAGAAGGAGCGGGGGGACGAGCGCCACGGCGACCTCGCGCAGCAAATCCTTCTTTTCGGCTTCCGGCACCGGCGTGGCCGGGCAGGATTGGGGATCGAAGATGGCCTTGAGGGCGACCCAGATCATGTAAAGGGCGACCAGCATGATGCCGGGAATGATGGCGCCGGCAAAGAGCGCGCCGACCGAGACCGGCTCGGGGGCGAAATTGCCCTGGCTCATCTGCACCTGGGCGTTGATGCCCGAGAGCATGTCGCCCATGAAGATGAGCACGGTGGAGGGCGGAATGATCTGGCCCAGCGTGCCCGAGGCGCAGATGACGCCGCTGGCGAGCTTGGGATCGTAGCCCGAGCGCAGCATGGCGGGCAGCGAGATCAGCCCCATGGTGACCACGGTGGCGCCGACCACGCCGGTGGAGGCGGCAAGCAGGGCGCCCACGATGATGACGGAAAAGCCAAGGCCGCCGCGGACATTGCCGAAGAGCTTGCCCATGGTGACCAGCAGGCGCTCGGCGATGCCGGAGCGTTCCAGCACCACGCCCATGAAGATGAAGAGCGGCACGGCGACCAGCACTTCATTGGTCATCAGCCCGACATAGCGGCCGACCAGGGAACCGTAATTGGAGGGGTCATAGACGCCCAGCCACCAGCCGATCAGGCCGAAGATCAGGGCGGTGCCGGCCAGCGAGAAAGCCACCGGGAACCCGAGCATGAGCACGCCGATGACGCCGAAGAACATGAGGCCGGCGAGAATTTCGCCAAGAAGGACGGGATCCATCAGCCATGCCCCTTTTCGGCTTCATAGCGCATATGGGGGGGCAGGAGCTCTTCCTTGCCGCTCAATACCAGAATGGATCGCGCGCCCATGGCGATGCCCTGCAGGCCGACCAGAACCGCAAAGACCAGGATGAAGGTCTTGAGCAGGAACAGGCCCGGCATGCCGCCGATATTGGCCGATGCCTCGTAAAAGCCCCAGGACCGCCGGACGGCGGGAAAGGCATAGAGCCAGACGACGATGACGAAGGGAATGAGGAAGAAGACCACGCCGATGAGATCGGCTATGGCTTTGCGGCGGATGGGCGCGGGACGATAGAAGATATCGACGCGCACATGATCCTGGCGCAGCAGCGCAAAGCCGGCGACGCCGGTGAACATGGCGCCGGAAAGCCAGACATAGAGGTCCTGCATCCACAGGATCGAGGTGTGAAAGAAATAACGCTGCACCACGACCGTGAAGCAGACCAGCACGCAAGCCAATGCGAGCCACGACAGAATCTGGCCGACAAGCCAGTTGATGGCGCTGATCCCCCGGATCAGCGCGGCGAGCCCTTGCAATTGTTGAGCCTCCTCCTTTTCGACATGACGCGCCTCTCCCCGACGGCGTCATGTGCAGGGGGCTGATTGAACACTATCCGCTGGCGCGGTCAACAATACAGAGGCTCACATCATGGGGTCGGATGCACTGGGCTGGTGACAAAGGCGGTGAACCTGCTATGCACGCCGCGACATCGGCTGTGGGGAGGAATGGGATGTTTGTCGTTGGCGGGGAGAGCCTGATCGACCTGGTGCCGGTATCGGCCGCGCCCGATGCCCAGCGGGAAGCGCTGGCGGGCGGATCGCCGTTCAATTGCGCCATCGCGCTCAGCAAATTGGGCAATGATGCGGGCTTTCTCTGCCCCATCAGCACCGATCCATATGGCGACATGCTGCTGGCCCCGCTGGCAGAGGCCGGGGTCGAGGTGCTGCTCAAGACGCGGGTGGCGGCGCCGACGACCAGAGCCATTGTCAGTTTCAACGAGAAGATGCAGGCCTCCTATGTCTTCGAGCGCGGCGCCGAGCGGGCTTTTACGCGCGAGGGCCTGCTGGCGGCCCTGCCGGCCAAGGTCACCAATTTGCAGCTCGGCGGCTTCGTGCCGATCGAAACCGAAGACGCGGCGGCCTGGCAGGCCGTGGCCGAAAAGGCCGTCGCGGGCGGCGCCAGCCTGAGCTTCGACATCAATGTGCGGCCGCTCCTGGTGGACGACGAGGCCGCCTATCGGCGGCAGCTTTCGGACCTGCTCGACCTGGCGCATCTGATCAAGCTTTCCGACGAGGACCATGACTGGCTCGAGCCGGGGATGAGCATCGAGGCGCATGCCGCGGCGCTGCTCGAACGACCCAATTGCGAATTGGTGGTGGTGACGCTGGGCGAGGGCGGCAGCAAGGCCTTTTCGCGCAAGGCCCACGGGCAGGCGCCGATCTATGCGCCGCCGGTCTTCGTGGACACGGTGGGAGCCGGCGACAGCCTGATGGCCGGCATCCTGACCTGGCTGGGCGAGGCCGGCGCCCTGCGGCCGGGCCAGCTTGGCGGGCTCGACCGGAACGAGCTCGAAACCATGCTGCGTTTCGGCGCCGTGGTGGCGGGGATCAATTGCGGCCGCAAGGGCTGCCAGCCGCCCAGCCGCGAGGAGGTCGAGGCGGTGCTGGGGAGCTAGTCCTTCGTTTGAAGGAATAGCGATCGGGCAGACGTCCGAAGCGGCCGCTTGCCGTCAGTCGGAGAGCAGGTCGGGGGTGATGTCGCGGGCGGCGTGGAGGATGCGCACGATCTCGATCGCGTCGCCGGCCACGCGATAGAAGATGAGGAAGTTGTCGACAGGATAAAGACGAATCCCCGCTCCCAGCTCGGGCCTGGATGGCCCTGCCTCGGGAAATTCCGAAAGCCTGTGGACGATCTCATCCAGCCTATCGGTGAGCCGGTCGGCTGCCGAAATATTGTCGGCGGCGATGTGGAGCCAGATGTCGAGCCGGTCGGCTCGCGCCAGGGGAAGCCGTTTTATCTTAAGCGGCATTATTCCTCGCTGCGCGTTCGGCGAGAATCCGACGGCCCTCGCTCTTGATGGCCTCGGCATCCTCCCATTCTTCCGAAGGACCGCTGTCGATGCCCTCCTGGATGGCCTTTTTCAGCTCGCCCAGCTTCCATTCGCGCAGCGCTTCGCGTTCTTCCATGAGGCGGAGGCCGTCGCGGAGGACCTCGCTTACCGAGGCGTAGCGGCCCGAAGCGACGAGCTTTTTGGCGAAGGCTTCGTAATGGGTGCCGATGGAATAGCTTGAAGGCATGGCCAATACTCCGATTGTATCAATTTATGATAGGGGAGGCTTGGGGCGGGTTCAAGGCCGAGACGAAGATGTCATGCCCGCAGGCGCTGGAAGAAGTGCTCGCTATGCCAGGCTATGGCCGCGCGATCGAGCGTGGCGATCATGCTGTCGCCGATGGCCAGCATGCCGCTGCGATTGACCGTGTCGGCAATGTCAGGGGTCACGGCATAGGCGTCGATGAGGATTTCCAGCCTGGGGCCGATGGTCCAGGCGAAATTGGCGAATAATGCTCCCGGCTCGGGATCGAGGAACAGGAAATTGCCGATATCCCATGTTCCGCCCAGGGCCAGGGGCCGGATGATGAATGCCTCGCCCCGATGGGTTCTGACGTCGGAGAAGCAGCAGCGCCGGTCTTGCCGGCGCGCCAATTGGGCGGCAAAGGCGTCTTGCGGCGCCATGGGCCGGTAGGGGCTGAAGGCCTCGTCGAAGTCGGATGCCGGGCGGGCCACGGCGATGATCCGCTCGAAAAGGTCGCCGGGCAGTTCGGCCAGCCCCTCGGCTTCGGGCGGCGGCTTCTGGAAAGGGATGTCCCGGGGGAAGGCGTGGATGTCCTCGACCACGGCCAGCGCTCCATTGGCGCCATCGGGCCGGAAGCCGGCCAGGATGCCCTGCGCGACATAGCCGCCGGCCAGGGACGGGGTGATGTCGGCGATGAGGATGGGGGCGCCGATCTGATCAGCGTAGTGCCGGGCCTCGGCGGCGGAACAGGCAAAGGACCGGGAGGCGCCATCGCGCAGGTCGTGCGTCAGATGAGTGAAGACGACCAGCCTGGCCACGCGCATATCCCCCCGGAATGATCCGGATGATAGAATTGCGTAGCTCAGGATACCATTCGTAAAACTGCGTATCCCTCGGAATGGCTCAGCCCGACAGGGCGGCGGCGCGGATGGCCAGGGCTTCGTCCAGGGTGATCTCGGTATGGTGTTCCCAGCTTTCGCTGGGTTCGGGGAAATCGGTGCGGTAATGGCCGCCGCGGCTTTCGGTGCGGCGGAGCGCGGCGGCGGCGACCAGGGTGGCCGAGGTGGTCATGTTGAGATAGGCGCTGGTGACCTGTTCGGCCTCGGCTTCGAGACGGGCAATGTCGCGCAGGGCCTGTTCGAGGCTGGCGGCATCGCGCTCGACGCCGACGAGATCGGTCATGACCCGGCGCAAATCCTGCACGGCCACGGTGTTGCGCAGCACGGTCTCGGCGCGGTTGCCCTCTTCCTCGTCCCATTCGATGCCCTTGAAGGGCGCGAGATCGCGGGCGGGCTCGAGCCCGCCGATATCCTCGGCGATGCGGGCGCCATAAACCACCGCTTCCAGCAGGGAATTGGAGGCGAGCCGATTGGCGCCGTGCAGGCCCGTACAGCTTGCCTCGCCGCAGACCCAGAGGCCGGGCAGCGAGGAGCGGCCGCGCTCGTCCACCTTGACGCCGCCCATGTGGAAATGGGCGGCGGGGGTGACGGGGATCATGTCGCGGACCGGATCGATGCCGGCATCGAGGCAATATTTCGAAACGGTGGGGAAGCGGGTGAGGATATCGGCGCCCAGCACCTGGCGGGTATCGAGGAAGACCTGGCGGCCCGCCTGGATTTCCCGGAAATTGGCGCGGGCGACGATATCGCGGGGGGCGAGCTCGGCATCGGGGTGGATGGCGGGCATGAAGCGGATGCCCAGATCGTTGACCAGGATGGCGCCTTCGCCGCGCAGGGCCTCGGTGGCCAGGGGCGCCGGATCGGCATTGGTGCGGATGGCGGTAGGGTGGAATTGCACGAATTCGGGATCGGCGATGATGGCGCCGGCCCGGGCCGCCATGCCCATGGCGTGGCCGCGCACGCCGGGCGGATTGGTGGTGACGGCATAGAGGCCGCCCAGGCCCCCAGCGGCCAGGATGGTGGCGCGGGCGCGAATGAAGACCGGCTCGGAATAGCGGTCGCCCAGGCGCCGGCAATAGACGCCGACGACGCGGCCATTCTCGCGGGCGAGGCTGAGCGCGGTGATGCCTTCGACGACGCGGATGGAGGGCGTCTTGCGCACCTGGGCGATGATGGCCTGCATGATGGCCCAGCCGGCGCGGTCGCCCTCCACCTTGACGATGCGATTGGCCGAATGGGCCGCTTCGCGGCCCAAGGCGAAATTGCCGAAATCGTCGCGGTCGAAGGGGGTGCCCCAGCGGGCCAGATCCTCGATGCGGGCCACGGCCTCGGCGGTGACGCTTTCGGCAATGCCGTGATCGACGATGCCGGCGCCGGCCATCTCGGTGTCCTGGGCATGGGCATGGGGGCTGTCGCCCTCGCCCATGGCGGCCGCGACGCCGCCCTGGGCCCAGACGGAGGAGGCGCCGGTGCCGAGCGGCTTGGGGGAGAGCACGGTGACGGGGCGGGGCGCCAGCTTGAGCGCGGTGAACAGGCCCGCCAGGCCGGCGCCGACGATGAGCGCACCATCGGCGTAGAGGGTATTGTCGAACGTGGTCATGGGCCGTCCTCCGAAGCCTATCCGGCCATAGCGCCCCCCATGTCCGGCGGCAAGCCGTCACGCCGCGCAAGGGTTCCGGATCGTAAAAAATGCCGAAGCGGGATTGCTGACCGACCGGTCGGTCAGTATATTGCGGCGAGGAGGTACCAGATGAGCAGGCCAAGCAAGAAAGAGGCGATCGTGGCAGCGGCGATCCGGCTGATGTCCGAGGGCGGGCCGGAGGCGTTGACGGCGTCGGCATTGGCCAGGGCGGCGGGCGTCAGCAAGGCCAATATCTTCCATCATTTCGCCAGGCTGGACGACATCGTGGTGGACGCGTTCGAAATGTTCCTCCTGGCCATGCCCAGCATGCAGCCGGAACCGGGGACCGGGCTGCGGGACTGGCTGCTGGCGCTGGGGGCGGAGACGAGCGCGCATATGGATGCCGATCCGGCGCTGGCCGGGGCCTATATGGGCTTCATCGTCCGGGCGCGGGGGGATGGGCCATTGCGCGCCCGCGTGGCGGCCATTGCCGCAGAGGCGGAGGCGCGGTTCGAGGCGGCCCTCGCGCTGCTGGCGCCGGGGCGCTTCAGCGCGGCGGAGCGCCGGGCGCTGGCCGGCCTGATCCTGCTGACCGGGGACGGGCTGGCCCTGCATCGCCAGCTCTTTCCCGAGCGGGCCGGGAGCCAGGCCGCGGCCTGGCACGCCTTTGTCGACAGCATCGCGCCGGCGGAGAAACGCCCATGAAAGCGGTGATTTCGGGCGGCGGCATTGCCGGATTGAGCGCGGCCCTGGCGCTGGACCGCGCCGGCTGGTCGGTGAGCGTGCTGGAAAAGGCGCCGGGCATGCGGGCCGGCGGCTATATGCTGGATTTCTTCGGGCCGGGCGTGGATGCGGCCGAGGATCTGGGCCTGCTGGAGGCTTTGCGCACCCATGCGCGCGGCGTGCGCCGGGTGGATTTCGTCAATGCTGCCGGGCGCAGCGGGGCGCAGATGGATTACCGGCATATCCGCGATGCGACGGGCGGCAGGCTGTTTCCGATCCTGCGCGGCGATATCGAGCGGGTGCTGCATGCGGCGCTGCCGGATCGGGTGGAACTGCGCCATGGCACGAGCCTGTCGCAGGTGGAGGAGACGGGAGCAGGATTGGTCCTGACCCTGGCCGATGGCGGCAGGCTGACAGCCGACCTGCTGGTGGGGGCGGATGGCATTCATTCGAACACGCGGCGCCTGGTCTTCGGGCCGGAGCAGGATTTTATCCGGCCGCTGGGCTTTCACACCGCCGGCTATTTCTTCGACAGCGCCGAGGTGGAAGCGGCGCTGGATGGCGATTTCAAGATGATGGCGATCGAGAACCGGATGGCCGGGCTCTATGCGGTCGAGGGGAGCCGGATCATGGCCTTCTTCGTGTTGCGCGCCGACGAAACCGAGCGGCCGGACGATCCGCGGCCGGCCCTGCGGGCGGCCTTCGGCGATCTCGGCTGGATCGTGCCCGAGGTGCTGGCGGCGATGCCGGGGCCGGAGGACATCTATTACGACGTGGTGGCGCAGGTGGAGATGGACACCTGGCGGCGGGGGCGCACGATCCTGATCGGCGATGCGGCCTATGCGGTGTCGCTGCTGGCCGGGCAGGGGGCGTCGCTGGCCATGGCCGGTGGACGGGCCCTGGGCCAGGTGCTGAGCGGCACGGATGACGTGGCCGCCGCGCTCGCGCATTTCGAAACGCAATTGCGGCCGCTGGTGCTGGAAAAGCAGCGGGCCGGGCGCAACATGGCTAAATGGTTCGTTCCGGCCAGCCCGGCCCATGTGCTGATGCGCGACATGGGCGTCAGGCTGATGAACTGGCCGCCCCTGTCGGGATTGATCGGCCGGTTCTTCTCGGTGAGCGCGAAGGGATTTTCGCTGCGTTGAGCGGTGTCCCGGAAGCGCCAGACCTCACCCTTCGACGGGCTCAGGGTGAGATCCATTGGTGTCCAGCGCGGACGTGAAACCTCAGGCGGTGTAGGCCTTGACGTTCTGCGTCTGCTCGCCGAGGCCTTCGATGCCCAGGCGCATGACATTGCCCGGCTGGAGCCAGACCGGGTTCGGCTTGATGCCCATGCCGACGCCCGGCGGGGTGCCGGTGGAGATGACGTCGCCGGGCTGCAGGCTCATGAACTGGCTGACATAGGAGACGATCTTGGCGATGCCGAAGATCATGGTCTTGGTGGAGCCGTCCTGGTAGCGCTTGCCGTCCACTTCGAGCCACATCTTGAGGTTCTGCGGATCGGGAACCTCATCGCGGGTGACGAGCCAGGGACCGATGGGGCCGAAAGTATCGGCGCCCTTGCCCTTGTCCCAGGTGCCGCCGCGCTCGGTCTGGAAATGGCGCTCGGAGACGTCGTTGATGAGGCAATAGCCGGCGACATGGTCGAGCGCGTCGGCTTCCTCGACATAGCGGGCTTCCTTGCCGATGACGATGCCCAGCTCGACTTCCCAGTCCGGCTTGATGGAATTCTTGGGAATGATGACATCGTCATTGGGGCCGATAATGGCGCTGGTGGCCTTCATGAAGATGATCGGCTCTTCGGGAATGGCGGCGCCGGTTTCGGCGGCATGGTCGGCATAGTTGAGGCCGATGCAGATGAACTTGCCGACATTGCCGACGCAGGGGCCGATGCGCTGGCCGGCGTCGAGCTTCGGCAGGGCGGCGATGTCGGCGGCGCCGATCCTTGCCAGGCCCTCGGGGGTGAGCACGTCGCCGGCGATATCGGCGACCACGCCGGACAGATCGCGGATGGAGCCGTCTTCGGCGAGAATGGCGGGCTTTTCGGCGCCCTTGGCACCGACGCGAAGCAGTTTCATGGCGGGGTCTCCAATGGTGTTTCGGGGCTCGTCATAGGGCTAACATGTTAGCCTGTCGAGGGCACCTTTCGTCCAATCCGTCCGCTGGCCGGTCAGGACGGGCGGATGATGCCCTTTTTGAGGATGATATTGCCGTAGAGGCGGGTTTCACCGGTCTGGACGATCGCGGCCGCCTGGCGGGCCCGCTCGTAGAAGGCGAAGCGCTCCAGCCTGGACAATCCCATGCCCGGTTCGTGCCGGGAGATGATCTCCTCGAAGAGACCATAGATGGGCTCGCGCGCCTGCGGGTCGCCCACCACGGCCATGCCGAAGGCGGCTTCGTCGACGAATTCATCGAGCGGCATCAGGGTCAGCACGGCATCGAGCACGTCGGTGGCGGTGCGGCCATCGACCCGGATGAGTTTGGGCCCCAGAAAGGCGGCCGGGAAATTGGCGTCGGCGATGACGATCTCGTCGCCATGGCCCATGGCGCGCAGGGTGGCGAGCAGGTCGGGGCCGAGCAGGGGCGGGATATTTTTCAACATGGCTTACTCCGAGGCTCAGCCGAAGGGGAAGTCGTCCTTGTCGGGGGTGAATGCGGCGCCGTCGGCGAAGAGTTCGGGATGGTCGACGGCGAAGGCGAAGAGCTCGACCATGACGGCGTCGATATGGGCGCGGATGGCGGCAATGGCCTGGGGCGCGTCGGCGGCGAGGATGCCGTCGAAAATAGCCTGGTGCTCGGCGATGGTGAGGGCGAGGCGGCGCGGGGTGATGATGAGCCGGCGGGCGCGGTCGAGATTGGCGCGGGCGCGGTCGATGATGGCCTTGACCTTGGACAGGCGCATGGTGCGGAAGATGATGTCGTGAAAATCGACGTCGATCTGGTGGAAGGTCTCGGCATCGTCGTGTGAGGCCGCTTCGCGCTGGGCGGCCATATTGGCGTGGAGCGCGGCGATGACTTCGGCGTCGTGCTTGCCGATCAGCACGCGCAGGGCCTCGCTTTCGAGGCCCTTGCGGATCAGCATATATTCGCGGACATCGGCGATCCGGACCAGGGAAACGGTGGAGCCGCGCTGGGGCAGGATATCGACCAGGCCTTCCTCGGCCAGGCGCGCCAGGGCCTCGCTGACCGGAAAGCGGGAGACGCCGAGCTGGGCGCAGATGGCGGACTTGTCCAGCATGGCGCCGGGCGGCAGGGCCAGGGTGACGATGGCCTGGCGCAGGGTATTGGTGACATCCACCGTGACGCTGCCGCGCGCGAATGTGCCCGCGGGAGGCAGAAAATCATAAGGACCGGCTTCCGTTTTCATGCTAACATGTTAGTTGGAGCGCTGGTGAATGACAATGCCGGTTCCTCCCCTTTGCCTTGGGGTAAACCACGGCAAGGCAAAGCACCATACGATTTTTCCAGGCCCCCGGAAGACCCAGTGAGATGACCGAGACCATGACCCGCCCGCCCGAGGGCAAGACGCTTGTGCTCAACGCCGACGACAATATCGCGGTGGCGCTGGCCAATCTGGAGGTAGGCACGCCGACGGCGCAGGGTGTCGCCATTATCCGTCTGGTGCCGCGCGGGCACAAATTCGCCACCCGCCCGATCGCGGCGGGGGAGGCCGTGGTCAAGTTCGGCCAGATCATCGGCTTCGCCAAGCAAGCCATCGCGCCGGGCGACTGGGTGCATGAGCACAATTGCGGCATGGGCGGGCCGGACGGCACGCTGGCCCATGATTATGCCTTTGCCGAGGGCGCCGTTCCGGTGGCGCTGGTGCCCGAGGCGCAGCGGCCGACCTTCCAGGGATATAGGCGCGCCAATGGTTCGGTCGGTACGCGCAATTATATCGGCATCCTGACCTCGGTGAACTGCTCGGCGACGGTGGCCAAGTTCATGGCCGAGGCGATCAACCGCTCGGGCGTGCTGGACGATTATCCCGAGATCGACGGGGTCATTCCCTTCGTCCATGGCACGGGCTGCGCCATGGACCTGACCGGGGAGGGCTACCAGATCTTCCGGCGCACCCAATGGGGTTATACGTCCAATCCCAATCTGGGCGCCGCGCTGCTGGTTGGGCTGGGCTGCGAGGCCTTCCAGATCGACAAGATGAAGGAAGCCTATGACCTCAAGGAAACCGACACCTTCCAGACCATGACGATCCAGGAGATCGGCGGGACGCGGAAGATGATCGATTGGGGCGTCGAGCGCATCAAGGAGATGCTGCCGGTGGCCGCCAGGGCGCGGCGGGAAACGGTGGATGCCAGCCACCTGACCCTGGCGCTGCAATGCGGCGGCTCGGACGGCTATTCGGGCATTACCGCCAATCCGGCTTTGGGCGTGGCGGCCGATCTCCTGGTGAAGAATGGCGGCACGGCCATCCTGTCGGAAACGCCGGAAATCTATGGGGCCGAACATCTGCTGACGCGGCGCGCCGTGTCGCGGGAGGTCGGCGAGAAGCTGATCGAGCGCATCCATTGGTGGGAGGATTACACAAGGCGCAATGGCGGGGAGATGAACAACAATCCTTCCCCCGGCAACAAGCTGGGCGGGCTGACCACCATTCTCGAAAAGTCGCTTGGCGCGACGGCCAAGGGCGGCATGAGCCCGCTGAATGCGGTTTACGAATATGCCGAGAAGGTGACCGAGAAGGGCTTCGTGTTCATGGACACGCCCGGCTTCGATCCGGTCTCGGCCACCGGGCAGGTGGCGGGCGGGGCCAATATCCTGGCCTTCACCACCGGGCGCGGCTCGGCCTATGGCTGCAAGCCGGTGCCCTCGATCAAGCTGGCCACCAATTCGGACATGTATGCCCGCATGCAGGACGACATGGACATCAATTGCGGCGATATCGTCGAAGGGGTTTCCATCGAGGCCAAGGGGCAGGAAATCTTCGACCTGCTGCTGAAAGTGGCCTCGGGGGAACGGACCAAGTCCGAGGCGCTGGGTTATGGGGACAATGAATTCGTGCCCTGGCAGGTCGGGGCGGTGATGTAACCGCTTACAGCCGGCGTATTACAGTACAGAGCGTCACCCTCGGGCCTGGCCCGGGGGTGTTTTGTTTCTGGCGGTTGCGGTGGGGGAAGAGCCCTCGGGTCAAGCCCGAGGGTGACGATTGGTGGGTGGGGGGACGATTGGTGGGTGGGGGGCAGCTGGTGGAGGTGACGGCGGG
>NZ_LVVY01000084.1 GCF_001650025.1 Devosia elaeis
TGGGAACGCTCCGCAAGAAGCAGTTGCTATGGTTCCTAGCGCGCCATCTTTCATCGATGTGGCGCGCCCTCCCGTGAATTCGACCCCATTCTAGTGGCCAGCCCTCTACGACTGCTTCCAAGACCAAGCGCTTTCGACAGGGGCGACCGCAATGGGGTCGGAAACGGCCCTATCCCGCAAGCTAAGATGCGCCCCAAACCGGTCGCCGGAAATGCGCTTGTACTTTCCTGAAAGCTGTCACTGGCTTTGGTGATGTACGGCCATCGGAATGGTGTCAGCTGGGATCGCACCAATACTTTCTGATGCAGCCGCGCCGCTCTCCTCAAAACTCACAAACGATCTAATCTCGGCTCGTCAGCTATGCCTGGCGATTTTGGCCGCAGCAGCACTCGGGATCCGTACACTGCGCAAACTCAGTTGCCAGCGTCCTGAACCTGTGCGGACATCGCCGTCCGTACACTGTCGATGATGGCCTTTGGTGCCGGCAGGTGCCAAATCACCTGATAGGCTTCGATGACATCTGATGGCGTAACCTCCCGGCCGGCCAGCGCCACCCACGGGGGTACAGGCAGTCCGAGCAGTGCGGCCAGCGTCACCCGCGCTGCGGCGCTGCCTTGGTCATAGGGCAATTGGGCGCCGACGCCCTTGATCATGCCGCGGCGGGCCATGTCGAGGGCCACCTCGTTACCCAGGTCTACCGTGGTCAGCGGCATGTCCATTCCGCTTTGGGTCAACGCCCGGACTGCCTTCATGGCGGGAACGTCCCACACGGCAAAGATGCCGGAGAGCGCGGGTGTCTTCTCCACCATCGCCAGGGCCGCCGGGCCGGCACCTTCCAGGTCGGCAAATCGCTCTCGCACGATGGTGACGTCAGGCCGATGATTGCCCATCCATTTGCGGAAGGCGATCTCGCGTTCGTGGGTGGCAAAGAAGTCTATGCCATAGCCAAGGATGCCGGCAGCGCCGCCTTGTGGAATGTGCGTCGACAGCATCGCCGCACAGCTCTGCCCCAGGCCGAAATTGTCGGTGGACACGACGCTGGCATAGTCGGTGCCCGGAAGCATGCCGGTGGGAGCATTATCGATCAGCACCAGCTTGCGCCCGCTCTGTGTCAGCGTTCGATGGGCCTCTGCCACGCGCGCATTGCCGATGGGGATCGAGATCACCGCATCCACCGGCTCACGCGCCAGGCGCGCCAGTGCGGCGACCTGCAGCTCGACGTCGAAATTACAGTCGACCACTTCCACCAAGGCGGCGGAGTAGAGGCCCAGCGTTGCGGCGATGCCGGCCAGTTCCTGCTTGGACCAGTCGCTGGTTGTGGTGTGCAGCACCACTGCTATCGAGAACCGTCGGGCTCGCGCCTGGGCGGCATCGGCTTGGGTCAACTGGATCTGAGCAGCGGGAACGGCGCGCTCCCCATGGGGGCCGAGGCCTGCAATCGACATGGCGGTATCCCCTGGCGTCTTGCTGTTCATGGCGCAACGCGTCCTGCAGATTGCGCTGCCTTGGTTGTCAGCGCGGCGGTGACGCGCTCCAGGCTTTTCTGGAATTCGGGATGGTGCAGCGGTGACCCCTGTCCGACCCAGCCCTGCAAAAGGGTGGGAGAGAACAGCTCCTCCACCACAACCTGCGCAGCGCCGACCAGGCCAGAGGACGCGCCCATCTGCGAGCGCATGATCTGGAGGTCGCGCGACACCATGGGATGGGATTGACGATACACCGCCTCGCGAATGCCGGCGAGGAGGCTATCGCCCCCCGATTCGGCGACGACGCCCCCAATAACGATCAGTGCCGGATTGACCAGGTTGGTGAGCGGCGCAAGCGCTTCACCCACCAGGCGACCGCACCTGCCCAACAGCTCGACGCAGAACAGGTCGCCTAGTTGCGCCGCATGCCCGATATCGACGACGGAAAGTTCGCCCTGCCGCTCCAGCGTCTGCGCCAGATAGGGACTGCGCCCATCCTCGGCTGCGGCCTTGCCTTCACGGGCGATGGCTTCTGCACCGGCCACCGCCTCGAGTAGCTCGTCGCCAACCCTGCTGTGACCAATCATGCCCGCAGCGCCCTGGGCACCGCGGTGCAACCGGCCTTCGGAAATCAGGCCCGCGCTGATCGAGCGTCCGAGCTTGACATAGATGAGGTCGCTCAGCCCGCGGCCACCGCCGGCCTTGGCCTCGCCCATGGTCATGGTCTGAACGCCGCTGCGCGCAAAGATCGGCACGCCGAACCGCATCGAGAGACGCTCTAGGAAGGGAAACCCCTGCCATGACTGCACGGTCTGCAGGACCGGCACGGTCTCGAAATCTGCCGCCGGCTTTTCGATAGGACCTGGCAAGGCGAGGCCGATGCCCCATGGGGCCGGTTTCTCCGTTTCCCGGAGCAGCCAGTCGAAAATGGTCGCCAGCCGGTCGAGAATGGCCTCGGGTCCGGCATCGAGCTGGGCCGCTTCGTGATGCTCAACCAGGAGCTGGCCGTTGAGATCGGCAATGCCGAGCGCGATGGAACTCTGGTCGATCGCGGAAATCAGTAGCGAGCCGGCATCCTGGCGGAACTGCATCTGCCGGGGCGCGCGGCCGCCGGTGGCCTGCCCCAGCTCGCCTTCCTTGAGCAGGCCCAGTTCGATCATCGTTGCCAGCCGGTCGGCGACTACCGCTCTGCCAAGTTCGGAGCGTCTTTCGAGTTCCTGCCGTGTCGTGGCCGTGCCGGTTCGCACCAGATTGAGCAGCAAAGCGAGGCTTGCCTGGGCCGCGTCGACGCTGCGAGGGCGGCCGACTGACCGCAGCGTTGTTTTCTCCTCCGCCACGATTCCACCCCTTCATCCGACTTTCCGCCCAACCTAGCCCGGTCGGTTTTTTGCTTCAAGCTGACTCTTTTGCTTATTTTACGACAAAAGATACGATGCTTATGCTGATTTAATGTTGACTTCGTGTTTTCGGGCTGCGTAACCTTGGGTCAACAAACGGGCGACCGCATAGCCAGCCCAATCTCCGGCAACAGCCGGAACTGCTTTTGAGGAGGACTGCATGGCCGTAAAACTGGCCTATCACGCCAATTGCTGGGGGCCGCTCGGCGGCAATGCCGTGGGGGTGACCTCGATCACCCAGCTCACCTACCGGACCTTTGCCGACATGGATCGCGCCTATGCCGACATTGCGCGGGCCGGTTATGAAGGCGTCGAGATTTTCGACGGCAATCTGCTCGACGAGACGCCGGCGGACCTGCGGCGCAAGCTGGCCGATGCAGGCCTCGAACTCGTCTCCGTTTACTCGGGCGGCAATTTCATTTTTCCCGATATCCTGCCCGAGGAACTGGCGCGGATCGAACGGGTCGCGGCGGCAGCGGCCGAAGCAGGCGCCAGCCACTATGTGGTCGGCGGCGGCGCCAAGCGCGCCAACGGTATCCAGGACGACGACTATAAGCGGCTTGGCGAAGCACTCGATCAGGTCGGGGAAATTGCCCGGCGCGCCGGGTTGCGCGCCCATTATCATCCCCACCTGTCGACCATTGTCGAAGGCCCGGCCGAGGTCAGCAGGATCTTCGGTCTCACCGGCCTCGATTTCTGTCCCGATACCGCCCACCTGGCTGCGGCCGGCGGCGACCCTGCAGCGCAAGTGGTTGAATTTGCCGGACGCATCTCGCTTGTCCACCTCAAGGGGCTGCAGCGCGAACCCTTCGGCTTCACCCCCCTCGATATGGGTGATCTCGACAACACAACCGTCATCGCGGCGCTCAAGGACATTGGCTATTCCGGCTGGGTCATGGCCGAACTCGACAGCTGGCCCGATCCCTATGAGGGAGCAGCGCGCAGCCACGCATTCCTGAAACGGCATTTCGCCTGATCAGGCCACCACCAAAGTCACCACAGGGAGGAAACCATGGGACATTTGAAGACGACCACGCTGCTCGGAGCAGCATTGCTGGCCGGCACCATTGCCGGGACGGCTTTCGCGCAGAGCCCGGATGAGGCACTGGCGGCACTCGCCAACCAGACGCTGAGCACCGGCCCGGGCGGCGAAAGCCCGGTGTCTGCCTCGGAAATCACCCTCACCGATGAGGAACTGGCCGAGATCAAGGCCATGGGCGCCACCGCCGCCATCGTCATGCACTATGGTGGCGACGACTGGAGCCAGGCCCAGATCAACGGTCTCCAGACCCAGTTCGAGGCCATGGGCATCGAGGTGATTGCCACCACCGATGCCGGCTTCAATTCAGCCAAGCAGGTTTCGGACATCGAAACCATCATGGCGCAGAACCCCGACATCATCGTCTCGATCCCCACCGACCCAACCGCTACTGCCGCCGCCTATCGCCAGGCCGCCGAAGCCGGGGTCAAGCTCGTGTTCATGGACAATGTCCCGGCCGGGTTCGTCGCCGGCACCGATTATGTCAGCGTCGTTTCCGCCGACAATTACGGCAACGGCGTCGCCTCCGCCCATCTGATGGCCAAGGCGCTCAATGGCGAGGGACAGATCGGTATCGTCTTCCACGCCGCCGATTTCTTTGTGACCCGTCAGCGTTATGACGCCTTCAAGGCCACGATCGAGCAGAACTATCCCAATATCGAGATCGTCGCCGAGCAGGGCATTGGCGGACCGGATTTTACCGGTGACGCAGACCGCGCCGCCTCGGCAATGATGGTCGGCAATGCCGATATCGACGGCATCTGGGCGGTCTGGGACGTGCCGGCCGAAGGCGTGATTGCCGCAGCCCGCGCCAATGGCCGCGATGATCTTGTCATCACCACGATCGACCTGGGCGAAAATGTCGCCATCGAGATGGCGCGCGGCGGCTTCATCAAGGGTCTGGGCGCGCAGCGGCCGTTCGACCAGGGCGTGACCGAAGCCAAGCTGGCCGGCTTCGGCCTGCTCGGCAAGGACGCGCCGCCCTATGTGGCCCTGCCGGCGCTGCCGGTCGAAAAGGACAACCTGCTCGATGCCTGGCAGACGGTCTATTCCACCGAAGCACCAGCCACCATCCGTGACTCCATGAACTAGGTGCGCCTCCCTGCACCTATTGCGGGGACGGATCCTCCCGAGCCGTCCCCGCACAACATTTTCAGAAGCGAGACAGCAAATGCGAAAGCTCAATGTCGCCATGATCGGCGGCGGTTTCATGGGCAAGGCCCACGCCATGGCCTATGCCGCCATGCCGATGTTCTTCTGGCCGGCGCCGGCCATCCCGGTGCGCAAGGTGGTCGTGGACGTCAATGCAGAGATGGCCGAGACGGCACGTGACCGCTTTGGTTTCGAAGAAGCCTCCACCGACTGGCGCGCCGTGATCGCGCGGTCCGACATCGACATCATCGACATCTGCACGCCCAACAATTCCCATGCCGAGATTGCCATTGCGGCAGCCAAGGCGGGCAAGCACATCATCTGCGAGAAGCCGCTGGCGCGGACCGGCGCGGAATCCAAGACCATGCTCGATGCGGTGCAGGGGTCTGGCTCCATCCACATGGTGGCCTTCAACTACCGTCGTACTCCGGCCGTGGCGCTGGCCAAGAAGCTGATCGAGGAAGGCCGCATCGGCGACATCCTGAACTTCCGCGGCACCTACCTGCAGGATTGGTCCGCCGATCCGGACAGCCCGCTGTCCTGGCGCTTCCAGAAGTCGGTCGCCGGTTCGGGCACGGTGGGGGATATCGGCACCCATGTTGTCGATTTTGCCCGCTATCTGGTTGGCGAAATCGCCGCGGTCAACGCCCTGGTCAAGACCCATATCCCCACCCGGCCCAAGCAGTCCGGCGGCGTTGACAAGCTGGGCGTGGGCGGCGGCGACAAGAATGCCGAACGCGGTCCGGTCGATGTCGACGACGAAATGCTGACCATGCTCCGGTTCTCGAACGGCGCCATCGGCTCGATCGAAGCCACCCGCAACGCCTATGGCCGCAACAATTTCCTCACCTTCGAGATCCACGGCACCAAGGGTTCTCTGGCCTTCAACTACGAGCGGCGCGACGAGCTGCAGGTCATGTTCGCCGACGATGTTGGCGATGCGCGCGGCTTCCGCACGGTCTATACGGGTCCCGCCCATCCCTACGGATCTGGACTCTGGCCCATTCCGGCGCTCGGCATCGGCTATGGCGAGACCAAGATCGTGGAATGCTACGATCTCTGCACCGCCATCGTCACCGGCAAGCAGCCCTCGCCCAACTTCGAGGACGGGTATCGCATTGCCCTCATCGCCGACGCCATCCTCGCCTCGGGCGAGAGCGGCCAGTGGGTGGACATTCCGTGACCGAGATGGCGATCAAGCCGATCGCAGTGGAGATGGATGCCATCTCCAAGCGTTTCGGCGGCGTCCACGCGCTGCGTGAGGTCAGCCTCAGCGTCTGCAATGGCGAGATCCATGCGCTGCTGGGGGAGAACGGGGCCGGCAAGTCCACCATTCTCAAGATCCTGCGCGGCGTCCAGGCGCCCGATAGCGGCAGCATCATCATTGGAGGGGAGGCGTTCGAACGCCTTTCCCCGCAACTGGCCCGGCATAAGGGCATCGGCATGATCTTCCAGGAAATGAGCCTGGTGCCGACGCTGAGCGTGGCGCAGAACGTGTTTCTCGCAAGCGAACCGCTGACATCGGCGGGACTGATCGACGACCGGGCGATGGAGCAGCGCAGTGCCGCCATCTTTGCCTCGATGGGGGTGAGCGTCGATCCCACTGCCATGGTGGCGAACCTCTCCACCGGCCAGCAACAGTTGACGGAAATCGCCAAGGCCCTGTCGCAGAATGCCGAGGTGCTGGTGCTCGACGAACCGACCTCGGCGCTCACCGCGAGCGAGGTAGATATCCTTTTCGACCTGCTGCGGCGCCTCCGGAGCGAGGGCAAGGCCATCATCTATGTCAGCCATCGCATGGATGAAATCTTCCGCATTGCCGACCATGCGACCGTGCTGCGCGACGGACGGCTGATCGATAGCCGCCCCATTGCCGACTATACGCTGGCGACGCTGATTGCCGACATCATGGGCAAGGAAACCCGCGACCTCTCCGAATTCACGACCGCTTCCACCGCGCAGGATGGCATCATCCTCAAGGTCGAGCATCTCTCGAGCAAATTGCGCCGCGGCGGCGATGTCAGTTTCTCGCTTCGACACGGTGAAGTGCTGGGGATTGCGGGCCTGCTTGGCGCCGGCCGCAGCCGGTTGGCCCGCATGCTGTTCGGGCTCGAACCCATTGCCGGCGGCACGATCACGCTGCGCGGCAAGGCCGTCTCCATCGCCTCGGCGCGAGAGGCGACCGAGCTCGGCCTGGCGCTGGTGCCCGAAGACCGGCGGCGGCAAGGGCTGGTGCTGGCCCATTCCATCCAGGACAATATCGAGCTGCCCATCCTCAAGCGCCTCGGCTCGACCCCTTTCGTCGACCGGATGAAATCGCGCAGTACGACGGACGAGCTGATCCGGCGCCTTGCTATCAAGACGGCATCGCGCGAGGCCCCGGCGAATTCGCTCTCGGGCGGCAATCAGCAGAAGATCGTCATCGGCAAATGGCTGGCGACCGATCCCGACATCCTCATCATGGATGAACCCACGGCCGGCATCGATATCGGCTCCAAGGGCGAGGTGCTGCGCCTCGTGCGCGCCCTGGCGGCCGAGGGAAAGTCCATCATCTTCATCTCGTCCGAACTGGCCGAACTTGCGGCGGTCAGTGACCGCATCGCGGTGATGTCGGGCGGGCGCCTGGTCGAAACCATCGACAAGGCGGAATTGCTGAACACCACCGGCGACGCAACCGAATTGCGCGCTGAACAGAAGCTGCAACTGATCGTGCAGCGGGGAGGAAACAATGTCTGACACCGTGGCAGTGGCGGCTCGTGAAGCACCTTTGGCCTATTTCAAGCGCACGTGGCGGCAGAACATCATCTATATCGGCTTCGTGGTCGTCTTCGCGTTCTTTGCCATCACCCTTTACGACAAGGGGTTTCTGGCACCCAACAACATCCTCAACATCGCCCGGCAGACGGCGATGATCGCCGTGATGGCCGTGGCAATGACGCTGGTACTCTCGTCCGGGGAAATCGACCTCTCGGTCGGCGCGGTGGCGGGACTGGCCTCGGTCACGACGGCAATGGCCGTTGCCTGGGGCGGCCTGCCAGCAGGCATTGCCGCCGGCATCATGACCGGCATCACCGTCGGGCTGATCAACGGGTTCCTCTCGACGCGTCTGATGATCCCGACTTTCCTCACGACCCTTGCGATGATGGGCATCGCCAAGGGCACGGCCATGTGGATTTCCGGCACCGCCGCCATTCCCGTGCTCGACCGCACCTATCCGGCTATTTTCGGCGGCGGCAATATCGGGCCGATCCCAACGCTGCTGCTTTGGATGCTGGTCATCGGTGTCATCGGCCATGTGGTGCTGCGACGCACCAAGTTCGGCCGCCAGGTCCTGGCCGTGGGCGGCAATGTGGTGGCGGCGCGCTATAGCGGCATCAATACCAGCCGCATCAAGCTCTGGGTCATCGTCATTTCCGCCGTCACCGCCTCCATCGCCGGCATGCTCTATGCCGGCCGGTTGCAGACCGGCCGCTTCCAGCTCGGCGAAGGTGACGAACTCTCCGTAATCGCGGCCGTGGTGCTGGGTGGGACGAGCCTCTTCGGCGGCAAGGGCACCGTGGTCGGCTCGATCATCGGGGCCCTGATGATCGGCGTCATCAACAACGGTCTCATCCTCATGGGCCTCGAATATTCCCAGCAACTCATCGCGCGCGGCGGGATCATCATCCTCGCCGTGGCTCTGAGCCAAGCGGGCACGCGCCCCGCCTGACGACCAAGCGATCGGACCCAGATTCCCTGGCAGGTATGCCGGTATTCGATCGCCACAACCGTGAGAGCGTGCCGAAAAGAGCACGCATCACACACCAAAAACCGAGGAGATATCTATGCGTGACGACACGTCCGTATTGCCCCAAGGGAGGGGCGAACGCGCCGCAACAGGCGCCGGGAGTGGCTGGAGGACGGCGGGGCGGAAATTTGCACTCGCCCTGGCTCTGGCTGTGGGCATCAGTTCCGGCGGAAGCACTGCCTTCGCCCAAGGGTGGATCGATACCTGGGCTGCTGCGCCTCAGCCGGTATGGGGTCCCGACTTTCTGGCCCCGCTGGGCTATCCACGCAACCTTTGGGATCAGACGGTGCGACAGGTCGCACGTGTTTCCCTCGGTGGCACGCAGGTCCGCATCACTCTCTCCAACGAATATGGCGACCAGCCGATGGTTGTCGGCGAGGCACGCGTCGCCCTCCATGATGAAGGCGCGGACATCCAGGACGGCAGCGACCGCAAGCTGACCTTCAGCGGCCAGGATTCCATCACTATCCCCGCCGGCGCCGCAGTCGTCAGCGATGCTGTCGACCTCGACGTGCCCGCTCTCGGCTCGGTTGCCGTCAGCCTCTATTTTCCCGAGGTCACGCCAACATCGACCGTCCACAGCGACGGCCGCCAGACCGCTTACATCGTCGCCGGCAACAAGACAGCCGACGTTGAGATCGAGACGGACAATACGACATTGTCACGGCTTTTCCTGAGTGCCATTGCCGTCGATGCTCCGGAAAACGCGCGTGCCATCGTTACCTTCGGCGATTCCATCACCGACGGTGACGGGTCCACTGCGGACGCCAATTCCCGCTGGCCCGACATCCTGGCGGAACGCCTCCAGGAAGCGGGCGGCGTCCCGACAGCCGTTCTCAACGAAGGCATCTCCGGTCAGCGCGTCCTGGCCGATCGCATGGGCGCCAATGCCCTTGCCCGCTTCGAGGAGGCCGTGCTGAGCCATCCCAAAGTGGAAACGGTGATCTTCATGATGGGGATCAACGATATCGGCTGGCCCGATTCAGTTCTCGATCCCAAGGCGGTCGCCCCCGAGGCCGAGGATATCATCGCCGGCTACAAGCAGATTATCGCCCGCGCCCATGACCACGGCATCCGTATCATCGGCGCCACTCTCACGCCCTTCGACAACGCCTTCGCCGGTGGCCCGCTGGAGGGCTTCTACAATCCCGACAAAGAAACCGTGCGCCTCGCGGTGAATGACTGGATCCGCACCGGCGGTGGGTTCGATGCCGTCATCGATTTCGACCAAGTCGTGCAGGATCCTGCCAACCCGGGCAAGGTCCTTCCGGCCTTTGACAAGGGTGACAACCTGCACCCCAACGACGCCGGATACAGAGCCATGGCCGAAGCAATCGAACTCGACCTGCTCGACCGCGACTAGCGCTGCGCTGGCCGTGTCCATGCAAGCGGATGCACATCCGCTTGACGACCGGGCGATCGGATCCGGATTCCCTGGCAGGCATGCCGGTGTCCGATCGCCTCAGCCGTGAATGCGCGACCGAGAAGAGCGCGCATCACACACCAAAAACCGAGGAGATACCTATGCAAGACAACCCGTTCCGATTGCAACGGCGCTTGCGGCACTGTGCCGTGATTTCCACCAGCAGCATCGCCCTGCTGCTCGCGGGCTCTGCGCTGGCCGAAACAGCCATTCCCAGTGTCGAAGGCCCCGTCCCCGTGACCGAGGCGTCAGCCATCTTCACGACCGGCGGCACAGACCTCGAAGCCCACGGCTATGAAATCGAGGAATATTTGGTTTCCGGCACGGCCAATGTCTACGACTGGGGTGCCGACGGCACGGCAGCCGAGCCGCAGATAGCGACCGCCGACGCGCCCTATACCACGCGCATTGTGGTCCGGCGTCCCGCCGATGCTGGTGATTTCAGCGGTACGGTCTGGGTCGAGCTCAACAATCCCTCACGCGGATGGGACGTCGAGGTGCAGTGGCCCATTGTCCAGGACAAGGTCATGCGGGACGGCGACATCTGGGTGTCGATGACCGCTAAGCCCAACGTTATTGCCTCGCTCCAACGCATTGACCCCGAGCGCTATGGCCGGCTGTCCATGCCCAACCCCTTGCCGTCCTCCGAGCAGGCGTGTGGTCTCCTGCCAGGAGAGGAGGGCTATGACGAGAACCTGTCACGCCTCTACGAAAATGGCCTGGTGTGGGACATGATCAGCCAGGTCGGGGCCCTGGTGCGCGACACTTCCGAAGAGGCGCCGCTGGCCGGCTATGATGTCCAGCATGTCTTCGGTACAGGGGAATCCCAGACCGGGTTCTTCCTCAATACCTACGCCAACAACTTCGCCAATGCTGCCGTACTGGCCGACGGCTCGCCGGTCTATGAGGGCTTCCTCTCGGCGTCCGGTGCAGGCCGCACCGTTCCGATCAGTCAATGCGTCACGGCCATGCCGGTCGAAGATCCGCGCGGCCAGTTGCCCGCCGAGCATGTGCCGTTCATTCGTGCCGATGCCCAGGGAGATATCTTCCTGCTCGGCTCCTACGATTGGCGGCGCGAGGACAGCGACGATCCGAAGGCCGGGTATCGCATCTATGAAATCGCCGGCGCGCCGCACGGTCCGGCTTTCATCACCAATTACCAGCCCGATCCGGAAGCGATCAAGCGGGCCGGCGATCTGCCAACTCAGGTGGCCTATGAATATGGCGGTGCCGAAACCACTGCCAACCATTTCCCGCGCCAGTACTTCGAGCCGGCCATGTACGCCAACCTCGAGAAATGGGTGATCGACGGCGTCGCCCCACCAAAGGCCGAGCCCATCGCCACGACCGAAGGCGAGAGCACATCGCTGTTTGGTACGGTCTATCCGCTCACGTTCGAGAAGGACGAACATGGCAATGTGCTGGGAGGTGTGCGAAGCCCCTATCTCGACGTGCCCACCGCGACCTACTTCGAGAGCGCCACTCCCGTCGAAGGGTTGCCTTATGCCTGGTCTTTCGGACACCAGATCGATTTCGGCACTGCCAAGCTGCACGAGCTCTACGGCATTGTCGGCGCGCACCAGAATTACGTCGCCCAGGTGAAGGCCGAGGTCGAAAAGCTGCTCGCCGACCGCTGGCTGCTGCCCGAGGACGCCGAAAGGATCATCACCGAAGCCGAGCTGCGGCCGGTTCCCTGATCACGCCCCCGCCGCGCCCCATCCTCGGGCGCGGCGGCTTCTCCATTCCGGAGCCGCCACCTGCCGACTCCGCCGCGGCAGCGCTTGCCGCCGGCCGTGTTCATGCCGGCCGGCGACCGCGCGCCCCACCCTCATCAGGAGCACATGATGCAAACCGATCTAAAAAGGCCGACATCCCGTCCTGGCTTCAGGACCACAGCGGCCCTGTTGGCCGCCTTTGCCCTCGCCACATTGGGCCTGGGTCACGCCACCGCCCAGGACAGCGGGCCGCTCGTGACCGTCGACAGCGGCAGCCTCGAAGGCGTCGCCACCGACAGGGCCGAGCAGTTCCTCGGCATCCCCTATGCCGCCCCGCCGATTAAGGACCTGCGCTTCAGCCCGCCGCGGCCGGCCATCGCCTGGACCGGCACCGTCGCCGCCGACGACTTGCCGCCCGCCTGTCTCCAGTTCGAGCCCAAGGGCGCGCTCGAGGGTCAGGCAGCCAGCGAGGACTGCCTGTATCTCAGCCTCTACCGGCCGCTCGGCGCCACGGCATCGGACGCCCGACCGGTCATGGTCTACTTCCACGGCGGCGCTTGGACCCAGGGCACCTCGGCCAATTACGGAGGCGCCTCCCTCGTCGCCGAGACCGGCGTCATCGAAATCAGCATCAACTATCGGCTCGGCGCCCTGGGCTATCTCGCCCATCCCGAGCTGAGCGCAGAGACTCCCATGGGTTCGGGCAATTACGGCACCATGGACCAGATCGCCGCTCTCGAATGGGTCAAGCGCAACGTCGCGGCCTTTGGCGGCGATCCGGACAATGTCACCATCTTCGGGCAATCCGCGGGTGCCGGCTCGGTCTGCGCCCTGCTCGCGGCCCCCTCGGCGGCGGGGCTGTTTCACCGCGCCATCCTGCATAGCCTGCCCTGCGGCTGGGTTTCGACCGACCTGAAGACCGCCGAGCCCAGCGGGGTGGCTTTTGCCGAGGCCGTCGGCTGTCCCGCCGGCGCCGATCAGGTGGCATGCCTGCGCGGAGTCTGGGCCGGCACGCTCATTGCCCACCAGGCCGATTATACCGGCGGCATCAAGGTCGGCGGTGGCCTGATCCCGGTCGCGCCCGAGGCGGCGATCGCCTCCGGTGAGTGGAACCAGGTGCCGATGCTGGTCGGCGCCACCCGCTCCGAATTCAAGCTGATCGCCATGCTGCTGATGCCCGAGCTCTACGGCGTCACCGCCGAAACCTATCCGGACATGGTCCGCAAGGTCTATTCCGACCGGGCAGACGCGGTGCTCGAGCTCTATCCGCTGGCGAACTTCAACAGCCCTTACGAGGCGATCACCCAGGCGATGGGCGATGAGGCCTTCGTCTGCGGCACCGGTGCCACCGTGGCCAAGCTGGCCGAATGGGTGCCCACCTATCAGTACGAGTTCGATGACCGCACCTCGCCGGGCCTTTACGGCTTCGACGGCCCGCCGGGCGCCGATATGTCCAACGGCCATAGCGCCGACCTGCAATATCTCTTCGACTACGATCTCGGCGCCGCCGATCTCGATGTAACGCAGGAAAAGCTCGCGACCCAGATGATGCATTACTGGGCTTCCTTCGCGGCCAAGGGTGATCCCAACTTCGACGGCGGGCCGGTCTGGCCGCAATGGACGGACAACCAGCAGGTCCTCGCGTTGCGGGCCGGCGGGGAGAGCACGCCGATCACCAGCTTTGCCGCCGACCACAATTGCGACTTCTGGTCCGGCAATTGATCCGTTCCTCGGCCCCCGCTTCGGCGGGGGCTTACCCGTTCCACGTTGTGGTGTAGTGTCGGCGCGATGATGACCAAACGCCGGCCCAGGCGCGGGCCTTTGTCGGTCAATGTCTTGCCGCTCCCGAAGCTGCCGAGGCTTTCGTGACGGAAGTCGAATGCCGGCCATGGGCGGGCACGGCCCAACAAGGTGCGGTATGAACCGCGCCGGGACTGTCGGAGGCTCTAACTCCCAAGTAGGATAGAGCCTGATGAGCAAGACAACGAACAAGTTTTCCCCCGAGGTACGAACCCGGGCGGTGCGGATGGTGCTGGAGCACGGCGGTGAGTATGCGTCGCGCTGGGCTGCCGTTGTTTCGGTTTCCCAGAAGATCGGCTGTTCGGCGCACACCCTGAACGACTGGGTGAAGAAGGCCGAGGTCGACAGTGGCAAGCGTGCCGGCGTGACGACGGATGTGGCCGAGAAGCTCAAGTCTCTGGAGCGAGAGAACCGGGAGCTGCGTCAGGCCAACGAGATCCTTCGCAAAGCCTCCGCATATTTCGCTAAGGCGGAGCTCGACCGCCCACTGAAGCGATGATCGCCTTTATCGATGAACATCGTGGGCATTACAGGGTCGAGCCGATCTGCAGGGTCCTGCCAGTCGCCCAATCCACCTATCATGAGCATGTCGCCCAACGCCGGGATCCCGCGCGGCTGTCGGCGCGTGCCCAGCGCGACGAAGCCCTCAAGCCCGAGGTCATGCGGGTCTTTGCCGAGAACTTTTCGGTCTATGGCGTCCGCAAGGTTTGGCGACAGATGCAGCGGGAAGGGTTCGATGTTGCGCGATGCACGGTGCAAAGACTGATGCGGGAGCTCGGCCTGCGGGGTGTCATTCGAGGGAAGCCAGTGCGCACCACGATCAGCGACAAGGCAGCGCCTTGCCCGCTCGATCATGTCAATCGCCAGTTCCACGCCCCGGCGCCCAACAGGCTCTGGGTCTCCGATTTTACCTATGTGGCGACGTGGGCTGGGTTTGCCTATGTGGCCTTTGTGATCGATGTCTATTCCCGCTATATCGTGGGATGGCGGGTCAGCCGTACCGCCCATGCCAGCTTCGTGTTGGACGCTCTTGAGCAGGCCATCCACGACCGTCGGCCCGTTCATCGCGGCGGCCTGGTTCATCATTCGGATCGCGGGTCGCAATACGTCAGCATTCGCTATACTGAGCGCCTGGCCGAGGCGGGGATCGAACCTTCAGTGGGCAGCGTCGGGGACAGTTACGACTGTGAATGTGCTATTGCAGCTTGATGGCCTGACCCATGCTACGATTGATCGAGTGTCATTGCGTTGACGTGTCGACCATCAGGTTGCCCCGGCGCCGGCAAGACGTGACTTTATAGGAGCCTGACGGTCAGCGTACCCTCACAGTCCTGTCCTCTTCGATCGGCACCCGGGCCATTTTAGAGGAACGACAGCTATGGATCACATCATCGTCGGCGTCGACACCCACAAGGCGAACCATATCGCTGTTGCCATCAATGCGTACGGCGCGCGTTTGGACACCATCACGATCCCAGCGACGCGGAAAGGATATTCGAACCTGCAGGCCTGGGCGTCCAGTCTCGGCCATATCAAGGCCTTCGGCATCGAGGGTACGGGGTTATATGGCGCTGGTTTGTCCCGAGAGTTGTTGGCTAATGGCCATACCGTTCTCGACGTGATGCGGCCCAACAGGCAACTTCGCTACCTTCATGGAAAATCCGACAGCCTCGACGCCGAAAGCGCGGCACGATCGGTATTAAGCGGGCAAGCGAGCGCCTTGGCAAAAGCGCAGACCGGATCATCAGAAATGATCCGGCATCTCAAAATTGCCCGTGATAGCGCAGTTAAGGCTAAGTCGCAGGCAATGATCACCTTGAGAACATTGATCATAAACGCACCGTCCGATCTGCGCGATACGCTCGACCAGATCAAGGGGCCGATCACCCTGATCCGCCACATAGCCGCGCTTCGTCCGGGCAATATCATGTCGCCAAGCGCATCGGCAAAGGCCGCCATGCGGGCCATCGCCCGCCGTTGGCTAATGCTTCATGAGGAAATCGTGGAGCATGAACAGGAACTCGACCGCATGGTCACCGAGAGGGCCCCCGAACTCATGAAATCGTTCGGCATCTCTACGATGACTGTCGCCGAGATGCTTATCATGGTCGGTGATAATCCTGAACGCATCAGATCAGAAGCTGCCCTGGCAAAAATGTGCGGTGTCTGCCCAATTCCGGCATCCAGCGGCAAAACCAACCGAATGCGGCTCAATCGAGGTGGCAATCGACAGGCAAATGCCGCCATCTATCGCGTCGCGATCGTTCGTATGCGCGATGACGACCGAACCAAAACATACGCGGCGCGGCGAACTGCAGAAGGCAAGACCAGACGGGAGATCGTACGCTGCATCAAACGATACATTATTCGAGAGATTTACAGGTATCTCTGCGCACCTCACCTTTCCTCGCCGCACAAGCCTTGACAAATATAGGAGCATCACCGCCTTGGCCGAGAGCATCAACGGACTTTACAAGGCCGAGGTGATCCACCGGCGCGGACCCTGGCGAAACATCGAATCCGTTGAGTTCGCCACTCTCGAATGGGTCGATTGGTTCAATCACCGACGCCTCCTCGAACCCATCGGCAACATCCCACCAGCGGAAGCTGAGGCAAACTTCTACGCCGCACTGGAACAACTGGCCATGGCCGCATAACTTAAACCAAACAGCCTCCGGAATTTACGGTGCGGTTCAGAGCGCCGAAAACGGCTGCCCGCCCTTGCCGCCACATTGGCTTCTCAGGAGAGCAAGGTATCACTTGAGAGCCAATTCACACTGCCGCCCTAGAACGTCTTTGCCCCGTTGATGAAAAGGCGCACGGAGTAGAGACTCGTGGTGGCGCAAATGAAGAGACGTTCGCGCTTCGGCCCGCCAAAGCAGACATTGGCGACCACTTCAGGGATCAGGATCTTCCCGATCAGGGTGCCGTCAGGATCGTAGCAATGCACGCCATCTCCGGCAGAGGTCCAGATGCGGCCCTCGGTATCCAGGCGGAACCCGTCGAACAGGCCATTGGTGCAGTCTGCAAAGACGCGGCCATTGGACAGCCCCCCCCCGGAGCTCACGTCGAAGACGCGCATGTGTGCCGGGTGTTCCGCACCGTGGGTCCGACCGGTATCCACGACATAGAGCAGGCTCTCATCCGGCGAGAAGGCAAGCCCATTGGGCTTGATGAAGTCGTCGCAGACGACCTTGATCTCACCGGACTGTGGATCGATACGATAAACGTAGGAGGCACCGATTTCGCTTTCCGAGCGGTTGCCTTCATAGTCGTTATCGATGCCATAGGTCGGATCGGTAAACCAGATCGAGCCGTCTGACTTGACCACGACGTCGTTCGGGCTGTTCAGGCGCTTGCCCTGGTAGTTGTCCGCCAGAACCGTGATCGTGCCGTCATGCTCGGTGCGGGTGACACGCCGGCTGCCGTGTTCGCAGGTAACGAGCCGCCCCTGACGATCGACGGTGTTGCCGTTAGCATTGTTGGACGGGCTGCGGAACACGCTGACCGAGCCATCGGTTTCGTCATAGCGCAGCATGCGGTTGTTCGGAGCGTCCGACCAGACCAGATAGCGGCCACCGGGAAAGTAGGCAGGGCCCTCGGCCCAGTCGCATTCGCCATACAGCTTGCGCACGGTAGCCGTCATGCAGGGCAGACGCGCGAACCGCTCGTCCAGGACTTCGAAATCACTTGCAGCCACGAGATTCCTCCACGTTTGTAACTATTCGTTAGCGCGAGGCGCTTCTGGAACCGGCCAAAGCAATAGCGATGACGATGATCAGGCCGGTAAGGACGTCGCGCAGACCCGAGCCAAAACCGGCCGTGTTCAGCAGCGTCGAAACCATGAACAGGAATAGCGCACCGCCCCAGAGGCCCGGTACATTGGCCCGGCCACCGGCCACTGACGTTCCGCCCAGCACCACGACAGCGATGGAAGTGAGGAGATATTCCTTGCCCATCGAGAGGGACGAACCACCAGAGAACGCCGCCAGAAGGGCACCACAAAGCGCGGCGAGAACACCGCTCATGAGGTAGGTCAGCAGACGGGTGCGTTCGACCGAGAGACCCGCGAAGTGCGCAGCACGCGGGTTCTGCCCCACGGCAGAAACAGTACGGCCATAGATGGTCTTGTTGAGCACCAGCCACGCAATCACGGAGAGAATGACAGCCGCGATTGTCAGGACGGGTACGCCTATGATGCGCGAGAAGGTGAAGTCCGTCAGGGCGGCGGGCGGCTTGATCTGCAGACCGCGGCCATAACTGATGCCCACAGACTGGATGATGAAACTCGCTGAAAGCGTCGCCACGATCGGTGGGATGCGCAGCAGGCGGATCAACATGTAGTTAAAGCCGCCAATGGCCAGACCGCAGACAAGTGCAGCGAGCAGGCCAAAGAGGATGAGCGAATTCTGGCCGTCCATCACCTTCATCGCGACCGCGCTCGCCAGTCCGATCGTCGCCGGAATCGAGAGATCGACATTGCCGGGGCCGAGGGTGATGACGAACATCTGGCCAAGGCCGACCAGAACAGTGAACACTGCGAAGGACAGTGCTGCAACCAGCATCCCGCTCGCGCCCTGCCCTGCCAGGCTGAACGACGCCACCCAGACGATGAGAGCACCGAGGAAGGACCACAGCCAGACAGGCCAGTTGCTGAAATGCCAACGGCTTTGATTGAGCGCGATATCGGTCATTTTGAGCTGGACCTGCTGATAAGGACGCGGGCGGCCAGTATGAGGATGAGGAATACACCCTGGGCGCCTACCTGCCATTCCTGCGGGATTCGGCCGCCGGGAAGGAACGGCACCTGGAAGAAGTTGAGCGCCGACGAGGCAAGCTGGAGCACCAGCGCGCCGATGACTGCGCCAATTGGAGAGATTCGCCCGCCCACGAATTCGGCGCCGCCAATAACGGCGCCGGCGATCGAGAGCAGCGTATAGCCGGAAGCCATGGTCGCGTCAGCGCTGGAGGACACGCCAACGAGCAGCATGCCCGAGAGAATGCCGAAGAAGCCAGCCAGAGCGAACATGGCGACCTTGGCTTTAAGGATTGACCAGCCGGCGCGCCTGATAGCACGTTCATTACCCCCCGAACCACGCAGGATGGCCCCATAAGAGGAGCGCATCAGGAGGACATGGACCGAGAGTGCGAGAACGATGGCCAGCACAACCGGCAGAGGTACAAAGGGCGGCTGCCAGCTGAGGAAAGCCGTGAGGAATTCCGGCGCCACACCGCCTGGGGTCGGACGGATGAGCAATGCCAGACCACCCCAGAAGAAACTGAGGCCCAGGGTGACCACTATGGAGGGTACGCCGCGGAGGTGGATGACCACGGCTGCGAGCATGTAGACCACTATGCCTCCTGCCAGCATGAGGAAGGCAAGGGCTGGCTCGGTCGCCATAAAAGTGCCGGTGACGCAGGCCACATAGCCCACGAAGGCACCGATTGAGAGGTCCAGTTCGTTGGTCGCCATCACACACATCTGGGCGATGGTGGCCAGGGCAATTGGAATCGCCAGGTTGAGCATAAGGTTCAACCCGAAATAGCTGATTGCGCGCGGGTTGAAGCCCCAGATCAGCAGCAGGACCAGAACCAGCGAAACGGCCGGCAGCAAGCTGCGCAGGAGGCGTTGACGCGATAGATTGGAGGGCCGGCTTTCGTTGGCCGTTTTGGTTACTTCAGCACTCATGCTGCATTACTATCCTTGAAAGAGGAACCGATCACACCGACCTCGGTGATTTCGTCTCCGGCCAATTCGCTGACGATACGGCCGTTCTGGAACACATAGATGCGGTCGCAATATTCGAGCTCCTCGAACTCGGTCGTGTACCAGACGAAGCTCCGGCCTTCGGCGGCCTCCTTCGCGATGATGTCGTACACATCCAGCTTGGTACCGATGTCAACGCCCCGCATGGGGTCGTCCATCAGCACGACTGAGGACGTGGTGGCCAAGGCGCGTGCAAACAGGGCCTTCTGCTGGTTGCCGCCCGACAGTGAGAGAATTTCGTCTTCGAGTGAAGGGGCCTTTATATTCATGACACTGCCCCACTTCTGGGCAAGAGCATGTTCGAGCGAGCGCGCCAGCAGTCCGCGATTGCGAAGAACCCTGAGAGAGTTGACAGCGATATTGTCGGCAATCGACCACAGCGGAAAAACGCCGTCTGACTGGCGGTCTCCGGCCACAAAGCAGACTTCGCCGTCGACATGAATTTCGGAGCGGGACTTCTTGGCGGCGTCGTAAACGCTGACCAGGAATTCGGTTTGCCCATGCCCCGCCAGCCCGGCCAGGCCAATAACCTCGCCGTGTCGGGCAATGAAGGGAAGCCCTCTGCCAGCCCGTTCGGCACGAACGGCAATCGGAGCATTTTCGAACTTGTGTGCTGCACGGGCATGGACGCCCCGGTCGGGATGCTCGCCACCGCTCATGAGGTCAACCAGGGACTGGCGGTCGAAATCGCTGACTGGACCAGTTGCTACCAGCTGGCCGTTCTTCATCACGGCAATCTGGTCGGAATAGTCGAGCACTTCGCCCAGCATGTGAGAAATGAGGATGCAGGACACGCCGGTCCTGATTTCCTCGCGCACGAAGGCAAGCAGCTGACGTGCCGTGGTGGCGTCGAGTGAAGAAGTGGGTTCGTCGAGAATGACGAGACGCAGCTGGCCACCGTCGGTGACGGTGAAAGCACGCGCAATTTCCACCATCTGGCGACGGCCGATGGAGAGGTCTGCAGCCAGCGCGTCAGGCTTGATGTCATGGCCGGGGAAAATCCGGTCCAGCATGTCGCCGATCAGCTTGCCGGCACGCTTGCGCCATCCCAATCCCTTGATGGAGGGATGCAGGACGCGGGCATTTTCAGCAACGGTCAGGTTCGGGCAGAGCGAGAGCTCTTGAAACACGCAGCGAACGCCAAGCTTTTGAGCCGAAGCGACCGTGACGTTGTCCATGGTCTGGCCGTCAAAAAGAAGTGTGCCCTGGTCGGGGCGCAAAGCCCCGGCTAGGATGTTCATCAGCGTGGATTTGCCGGCACCATTATGGCCGACAAGTCCAAGGCATTTCCCCGCCTCAATGGTGAGGGTAACGCCGGACAGGGCGCGGACCGCGCCGAAGGAACGGGAAACACCCGAGAGTTCGAGTGCAGGCCTCATCAGCGCGGTCATGAATCACCTATCGGCTTATAGGTTGTCTTCGATTGCCTGGATGGCCTCTGCCTGGGTGTATTCCTTGTTGGCGACGCCGCCAACCGGAGTGGCAGCCAGGGCCTCTTCCAGAGTTTCATTCGTTACGGACAGGTAAGGCACGGTCACGTCCTTGGGCACATCCTTGCCATCAAGGATCTGCTGAGCAATCCAGAAGGCGAGAGTCGAAATGCCCGGTGCGATCGTACCCGACCAGGTTTCGTAGCCGTTTGCGTCCTGCTGTTCCTTCCACCAGGCCAGTTCGTCCTGACGGTTGCCCATAATGATGATCGGAATGTCACGACCCGCAGCGCGGAACGCCTGAGCAGCGCCGTAGCCGTCACCACCCTGGGTCACGATGGCTGCGATTTCTGGCAGCGAGGGCAAAACAGTGGACACAGCACGCTGTGCAGTGGCCTGATCCCAGTTGCCGGTCGCTTCACCAACGATGGTAAACTGCGGGTTGTCTGCCACGCCAGCCGCGATACCTTCATGCAGGAGATTGTCAATCGACGTCCCGGCCAGGCCGCGGATTTCGAGCAGGTTGCCACCTTCCGGCAGGCGGCCTGCCAGATATTCAACCTGCTCCTGGCCGAGAGCAAAGTAGTCGACTGCCACGCGCCATGCGCAAGGCTCAGACACAACACCGTCGAACGACACGACGACAATGCCTGCATCGCATGCAGCCTTCACCGCGCCATTGAGCGCGTCAGGAGATGCAGCGTTGATGACGATGGCGTCGTATCCCTGAAGGATCAGGTTCTGGATCTGGGCAGCCTGGGTTGGCACTTCCTGGTCGGCGGTAGTGAAGGTATCCACAGCGGCAACTGTGCCGTCGGCCACAGCCTGCTGGGTTACCTTGTCCCAGCTCTGCAGCATCGCTTGGCGCCAGGAGTTACCAGCGTAGTTGTTCGACAGTGCGATGCGCTTGTCGGCGGTTTGTGCATGAGCAATGGTCGTCAGGCTGGTGGTTGCGGCAGCCAGTGCCAGCAAAAAGATAGTCCGCTTCATAAGATCCTCCCGTGAAGCAAAACGCGGCCATAGAAATGCGCATCGCCATTGAGATGACCGTCCGTTGCGCTCTGCTTGGAGCGATAAGCGGCCGCCCCTTCTTGTAATGGTGCGCTTGATTTATATAGCCTATAGGATATTTTCTATCAAGTACCGCACGGACGGAGGGTGAGGCCGTGGCAAAGACTTATCTTGAGAAGACCGGACTGGCCGAACAAGCTTATGCGGAGATCAGGATTTTGATTCTCGATCAGGTGATTCCTGCCGGGCAGGTCGTCAGCATCGACACTCTCGCCGCACAGCTCGGTGTGTCGCAGACCCCGATTCGAGAGGCACTTTCAAAACTGGAAGGCGATGGGCTTGTGGAGAAGCTCCGCACAGGGCGCTACAAAGCCGCCCCGCCGCTCATCTTCAAGGACTATGCCGACCTCTATTACATGCGTCTGCTGCTTGAGCCCAAAGCCGCTGCGCTGGCCGCGCACAACCGCACCGACGAGACGATCGCCACATTGGAAGAGGCGGTCGATCGTATTTCTGCGGCCGGACGCGGCATGAAGAGTGAAGTCTTCATCGGCTTCGTGGAGGCGGATGCCCTTTTCCATCAGACCATTGCTCGTGACTGCGGCAACAAATTCATCGCCGCCGGCCTGTTCCAGCTTCAGGCGAACCTGCGGGTCGGGCCTTTCTATCGGGATCGTGGCGTTGTCGACGCCGAGGCGGTGATCCGTGATCACACAGAAATCCTCAAGGCCATCAAGGCCGGTGATGCCGAAGCGGCTGAGGTTCAGATGCAGCGGCACATAGAGCGCGCGCGCGACCTCATTCTGGGGTGGCTCAAGACGCAACCCGAGCAGGGTTCCCAAGCCCGAACGCAACAGGAGTAACTGGCCATGCCATTCATAAATATCCGTATCGTCAAAGAAGCTATCGCAGATGACCCGGCCGGCAAAAAGGCCAGCATTGCAGCAGATGTGACGGCCGCCATTCAGAAGGCAACAGGCCTGTCGGAGAATGACGTCTGGGTGGTGTTTGACGAGGTGCCTGCCGCGGACTGGTACGTTGGCAAGACCAGCGTAGCAGAGCGCCGCCGCTCGTGAATTCTACCACCTTCTCCCCTGCCGGTTTCACCTTCGTCCGGCACCCAGCATTCATTGAAATAGAATTGAATACCCATGGCCAACGAGACCATCGCCGTTTCTGAAGACATCCTGGAGCAACACGTCGTTGCAGCGTTTCGCAAGGTGGGCACCAGCGAAGACTCACTTCAGGCCGCGACCCGCGCCATGATGCATGCCTCGCGTGTCGGTGTGGACAGCCACGGCGTGCGCCTCACCCAGCACTACTGCACGATGCTGGAGGGCGGCAGGCTCAACAAGAACCCGCAGCTAACGATTGAGCAGAAGGGTCCGTCGTCCGCCACTGTCGACGGCGATGATGGTATGGGGCATTTTGCAGCCTATCGCGCCATGAGCCTGGCTTGCGAACTGGCCCACGAGACCGGCATGGCCGGTGTCGGCGTGCGCCGTTCATCTCATCTCGGTGCCGCAGGCGCCTATGCCCTGGCGGGGGCAGAGGCAGGCTTCGTCAGCTTTGCCACGACAAATACCGATTCCATGGTGCCACTGTTTGGAGGCGCCGCCGCCTTCCACGGCACCAATCCACTTGCCTTTGCCGCACCGCTTTCCGGTCAGAGACCATGGTTGCTGGATATGGCCACGTCTTCAATACCCATGAACCGCGTGCTCCTTTATCGGTCGCTCGACAAGGATCTTCCCCACGGCGTCGCCGCTGACAAATCCGGTGTGCCAACCACCAATCCGCATGAAGCAGAGATGGTCCTGCCGCTGGGCGGTGCCGAATACGGCTACAAGGGTGCGGCACTGGCCGGCGTGGCAACGCTCCTGTCTTCAGTCCTCATGGGGACAACGCTCGACCCGGACTTTATTCCGATGGTTGGTGCCGACGATATTCAAACGCCGCGCAACATGGGTCACTTCGTCTTTGCCATCAGCCCGGATCACTTTGCCGGCCGCGCCATATTCGAGAGCGGCATGATCCGATACGTTGACAGCCTGCGCAATGCGCCGGCCCGCGAGGGCGAAGAGCTGATGGCCCCGGGCGATCGCGAATGGCGCGAGGCAACCCGCCGCGGTGCCGAGGGCATCCCGGTCGATCCCGATACTGCCCGCTTTCTGGAGCTGAGCGCCTGAGCCCTGAAATGGCTCCCTACGCTTGCCAGTCCAGGACAGTGGAAAGGACATGGCTCGTTGCCGGCACCATGGTAGAGCCGCGTACCCTTCCGCCACAGCGCAGATTTCACGGCCCCCGTCTGCGGCGATTGCGTAAGGCCGATTGCTTAAAAGAGTTCATGATGACTGACCCTGTAGCCTCCTCCCTGATCCCCCGCTTAGAAGCGATCGTTGGGCAGTCCCACGTACTGGTCGGCTCTGGTGAACAACAGCGCTACACCAGAGGCTACCGGTTTGGCGGCGGCGATGTGGCCGCCGTTGTGCGTCCCGGAAGCCTGGTGGAACTGTGGCGCGTTTTCAAACTTTGCGTCGAGCATGACCACATCATCATCATGCAGGCGGCCAATACAGGCCTCAACGGCGGATCAACCCCGTATGGCGCGGGCTATGACCGCCCCATCGTGCTGATAAACGGCTTGCGGATTGATCGCATTGACCTGCTTGGCGAAGGCAAGCAGGCGCTCTGCCGTCCGGGATCGAAGCTTCATTCGCTCGAAAAGGCTCTGGCCCCCCTTGGTCGGGAACCGCATTCGGTCATTGGGTCCACAACCGTGGGTGCGACGGTCATTGGCGGCATTTCCAATAATTCGGGGGGCGCGTTGGTGCGGCGAGGCCCGGCCTTTACCCAATTGTCCCTCTATGCTCGCGTGGACGAGCAGGGCCGCCCCCAACTCGTCAACGAACTGGGGATCAATCTCGGCAATGACCCCGAGGCAATTCTCGGGCGCCTTGACCGCGGCGACTACAGCGAAAGCGATGTTGTCTGGGACACGGGCAAGCTCGGCTCAGACCCTCACTATGCGACAATCGTCCGCCAGGTGGATAAGGATACGCCAGCGCGCTTCAACAACGATCCCCGGCTGCTGTCCGGCGTCTCCGGCTCGGCGGGCAAGGTCTGTGCCTTTGCTGTGCGCGTGGACACTTTCGAAAAGACCAGCGGCGAAACCGTTTTCTGCGTCGGAACGCAGGACCACGCTGTCCTTACACGTTTCCGCCGACACATCATGCAGAGCTTTCAGAGCCTGCCCCTGGCCTGCGAATATCTCCATCGGGAGGGGCACGAGCTGGCCGTCGAGTATGGCAAGGACCTCTACCTCTTCCTCAAATATTTCGGCGCAAATCGGATCAGGACGGCCTACGCCGCCAAAAGCTGGTTTGATGGTCTGACCGATAAATTCGGAAAGGGTCGTGCCGTCTCCGACCGGGTTCTGCAGTTCTTATCGAGACTGTTGCCGAACCATCTGCCGCCGCGTTTCGCAGCCTTTGCCAAACAATTCGAACATCAGGTCTATGTGAGGGTGGATCGGGCTGGTGAAGCCGAAATGCGAGCCTACCTTCAACACCTGGCGGCAGCGGGCGAGGCAGCATTCCTGGAATGTACACCCGATGAAGCCGCAGCGGCATTTCGGCACCGTTACGCAATGGGTGGCGCGTCTGTGCGTTTTCGCGCGGTTCATTCGGGCACAGTGGAAGACCTTGTGGCCCTTGATGTCGCCTTTCCACGTAATATAGAAGACTGGCGCGACAATGTTCCAGCAGAACTCATGAAGGATATCGTCCGGCGGTTCCCTTGCGGCCACTTTCTTTGTCACACGTTCCACTACGACTACGCCCTGAAAAAGGGCGCAAATTGGCACGACGTGGAAACAGCGCTTATCAAGCACTTCAAGGCGCGAGGCGCCGAAGTTCCGTCCGAGCACAATGTGGGTCACCTCTATAGCGCCGGCGAAGCGCTCGTCGCCCACTATCGGGCGCTCGATCCCACCAACAGCATGAATCCAGGCATCGGGCTCACCAGCAAAAGGAAATACTGGCAGTGAATGTCGTCCGCACCGCCGCCGTGCCAAGCCCGGTCTTTCAACGACCTGGTCTTTGCAAACTACGCTCGGCGGCGCTTAGGAACCTGATCCCATGACCTCATGACGCCGGATGGCGGCTTTGATGAGGGCCCTGCCACAACCTGACCGTCCGCTACCGGCCCCTACCCTGCCCTTCCTGGTCCTCAGGTCGATGACTTAAATCGAGCCGCTTGCGGTCTGTCAGCTGTTGGTCCCAGACAACTT
>NZ_LVVY01000085.1 GCF_001650025.1 Devosia elaeis
CGCCATCATCAAACAATCCACAGTTGCTTGACCCGAGGGGTCTGGATTCATCCCCGCCGCGCGGCCCGGACATGTCCCGTCGTGAACGCGGCATAGACGAATATTGGCAGCGTCAGCGCGTAAATGCCCACCAGGCTATAGAGCCAGGCGCCGATGATCGCGCCGGCCAGGAGGCCCAGCCAGATGGCCAGATGTTGTGCCCAGCGCCAGGGCGGCACCTTGCCCTTGAGGGCCAGGGCGAGGTCCTGGCCGGCGACATAGAGCGTGCCGGTGACGAAGGTGGCGCCGAGGCGGACGGCGCCGCGCATGGGCAGGATGGCGTTCTGTGCGCCGGCCGCGGCGGCGAGGACCAGCATGGACTGGCCCGGCGGATGGCCCAGGAGCACCAGCGCCAGTGCTCCGGCCACGCCCAGGGTGACGCCGCCGCTGACGGTGGCCGGCCCCCAGCGCAGGTTGGAAAAGGCGAGCAGATTGCCCAGCACGCTGCCGATGAAGAACAGCGCCACCAGCGACAGGGTGAGCCCGACCACCGGCCAGGCGCCATCGACCAGGGCGGCGCCGCCCTGGGTGGTATTGCCGCTCATGAAGGAGGTAAAGAACCCGCCCAGCTCGATGAAGCCGATGGCATCGACGAAACCGGCGGCGCCGGTGAGAACCATGCCGAGAACCAGATGGCGGGCAGGGGTCATGACGGAAGGGGTCTTTCGGAAAGGGCGCCAACCATGTGCGGGGCCATGGACGGGCTAGAGCCGCGCGGCGATGTCTTGGGCGAGGGCGGCCAGTTCGGCATCGTCGGCCTTGCCGCCGGCATGGGCGCCGAGGGGCACGCCCTCGTAGACGGGAATGACGTGGAAATGCAGGTGAAAGACGGTTTGCCCGGCCGGCGCCTCGTTGAACTGGGCGAGGCGGATGCCATCGGCATTGGTGGCTGCCTTGACGGCGCGGGCGACCCTCTGCACCAGCGGCATGACGGCCGAGATCGCCGCCGGATCGGCATCGAGAAGGTTACGGGAGGGCGCCTTGGGCACGATGAGCGTATGGCCCTTCGATTGCGGGAAAATGTCCATCATCACCAGCGCATTGTCGTCCTCGTGAACCTTGTGGCAGGGCAGCTCGCCCTTGAGGATCTTGGCGAAGATATTGGTGGAATCGTAGGTCATGATGCGGGGTCCCGATCCTGAGGTCGTCACCCTCGGGCTTGACCCGAGGGTTCTTTTTCTTTCTCTGGCATCGCAAGTGAAGAGCCCTCGGGTCAAGCCCGAGGGCGACGAGCGGTGAGAGAAATCGCTTCCTGGCGCATGGCGAGGCGAAGCCTTTGCCTTACCGCTCCTGGCGCTCGCCTTTGCGGAACGGGGTGAAATTTTCCAGTAGCGCCTGTTCGCGTTCGACGGCGGGGCGCTCGTTTTCCAGATAATCGGCGACGGCGTGGCGGAGGCCCGGATGGGCGATCCAATGCACCGAATGGGTGGTGACGGGGGCATAGCCGCGCGCCAGCTTGTGCTCGCCCTGGGCGCCGGCCTCGACCACGTCGAGCTTGTGGGCGATGGCATAGTCGATGGCCTGGTAATAGCAGACCTCGAAATGCAGGAACGGCACGTCGCGAATGGCGCCCCAATTGCGGCCATAGAGCCGGTCCTTGCCGCGGAAATTGATGGCGCCGGCAATCGGCGTGTCCCCGTCATAGGCCAGCATCAGCACCACGCTTTGCGCCATGTACTGGCCCAGGAGCGAGAAGAAGGCGCGGTTGAGATAGGGGCGGCCCCATTTGCGGGCGCCGGTATCCTCGTAGAAATCGAAGAAGGCGTCCCAATGGGCCTCGGTGATGTCGCGGCCCGAGAGCCAGCGGATCTTGATGCCATCGGCCAGGGCATCGCGGCGCTCGCGGCGGATGGTCTTGCGCTTTCGGGAGGAGAGATTGTCGAGGAAATCCTCGAAACTGGCATAGTTCTGATTGTGCCAGTGGAATTGCGTGTCCATGCGCCGCAGCCAGTCGAGCGAGCCTGCCAGCTCCGCCTCGGCTTCCGGCACGAAGGTGAGGTGGACCGAGGAGGCGTCATGCCGGCCGGCCAATTGCTGGGCGGTCTGCAACAGGGCCGCCTGGGCTTCGAGACTGCCCGAGGGGACGAGCAGCTTGGGGGCGGTGGCGGGCGTGAAGGGCACCGAGCCCTGCAGCTTGGGATAATAATGGCCGCCGGCCCGCTCCAGCGCATTGGCCCAGCCATGGTCGAAGACATATTCGCCCATGGAATGGGATTTGAGGAATAACGGCATCAGGCCGATCGGCTTTTCGTCCGCGTCGGCGAGGAGGATATGCTGGGCCTGCCAGCCGGTTTCGCCAATGGCGCAGCCGGATTCCTCGAGGGCGCGGAAAAAGCGGTGGTCGAGGAAGGGATTGTCGGGATGCCCCTCGGTGCCGGGCGCGAGCCCGTTCCAGACCGCTTCCGGAATGGAGGCGGTGCTGGGATGGATGGTCGCGCTATAACCGGATGCGGGCACGGAAGGAGCCTTGAGAGGGGTGCGGTCGATATGGGGGCGCGGGGCCGCCATATCAAGCCGGCCTCAAACCTCGATGACGGCGTCGATCTCGACGGCGGCGCCAAGGGGCAGGGCGGCCACGCCGAAGGCGGCGCGGGCATGCTTGCCCTTGTCGCCGAGCACGCCGACAAAGAGATTGGAGGCGCCATTGGCCACCAGGTGCTGCTCGTTGAAATCGGGCGTCGAGGCGACGAGCACGGTGAGCTTGAGCACCTGCTTGATCTCATGCAGGGGAATGCCGGCCATGTGCACGATCTGGGCCATGATGTTGACGGCGCAGAGCTCGGCGGCATTGCCGCCCTGGACGACGTTCATGTTGTCGCCCAGCCGGCCCTGGACCACGCCGCCCTCATTGCTGGAAATCTGCCCCGAGACATAGACGAGATTGCCCGAACGGGTGACGGGCACATAGCTGGCCACCGGCGCCTTGGGCGCAGGCAGTTCATAGCCATATTCGCGGAGCTTTTCGATCGGATCGTTCATCTGGTCTTGCCTTCGAGGTCTTCTGCTTCTTCTTCGGAAACCGGCGCCGATTCGGGGTCGGGCCGGGCGGTATAGAGCTTGCCGCGCACCAGGGCGGCGCGGCCGAAGCGGGTGCGGACGCGGTCCATGGCCCGCTCCGCCGCCGCGCGGCGTGCCACGAGCGGCTCCAGCAAATCCACCGGATCGGTGCCGTCGGCCGCTTCGATGCCCGAAACGCCGATGCCGATCAGGCGGAACGCCGTGCCGTCCGCTTCGCGCTGCAACAGGCTGAGGCCCGTTTCGTAGAGCACATTGGCAAGCTGTGTCGGCATCATCAGGTGTCGGGCGCGCGTGCGCAACTTAAATCCGGCGCTCTTGAGCTTGAGCGTCACCGTGTCGCCCACCACGTTCTTGGCCTTGAGCCGCTCGGACAGCCGCTCGCAGCACTTGAGCAATTGGGTGGACAGATCGTCGAGCCCCGCCAGGTCGTGGTTGAAGGTGGTTTCGGACGAAATGGTCTTCATCTCGCCGTCGATCGAGACGCGGCGGCTGTCGAGGCCCTGGGACAGCCGGGCGAGGCGCGCCCCCGATTCGCCATAGAGCCGCATCAGCCGCGCCGGGTCCTCCTGCTGGAGCTGGCCGATCGTGTGATAGCCGTCCTTTTTCAGCGTCTCGTAAAACACCTTGCCGACCCCGAAGATCAGGCTGATCGGTTTAGGCTCCAGAAAGGCAAGCGTCTCGGCCCGGCCGATCACCGCGAAGCCGCGTGGCTTGTCGAGGTCGGAGGCGACCTTGGCCAGGAACTTGTTGTGGCTGAGCCCCACCGAAATGCTGACGCCGATCTCCTGCTCGATAGTGCGGGCAAAGCGGGCCAGGGCGAGGGCAGGGGGCGCCTTGTGCACGCGCTCGGTGCCGGTGAGATCGAGAAAGGCCTCGTCGATGGAAATGGGCTCGACCAGCGGGGTCAGCGCATCCATGTGGCGGCGGATCTGGCGGCTGACCTCGACATATTTGGCCATGTCCGGCTTGATGATCACCGCATCGGGGCAGAGCTCCCGCGCCTTGAACATGGGCATGGCCGAGCGGACGCCCGATTGGCGGGCGATGTAGCAACAGGTGGAGACGACGCCGCGCACGCCGCCGCCGATGATCAGCGGCTTGTCGCGCAGGCTGGGATCGTCGCGCTTTTCCACCGAGGCATAGAAGGCGTCGCAATCGACATGGGCGATGGAGAGGGCAAAGAGCTCGTCATGGCTCCTGAGGCGCGGCGAGCCGCAGCCCGGACAGCGGTTCGGCACGGCCGCGCTGGTCCCGGAGGTCAGGCAATCCCGGCAGAGCCAGTCCGCGTTCATCTCACTCCACCCGGTTGAGCCTGTGCCAGACGCGCATGAAGGATTCCGGTGAAAACCCGCCATTGGCGCAGAGGGCGAGCAGAATCGCTTCATTTGCGGCAAAGTAGTCGATGAGGCCGTGCTGCAGACGCTGCGAGCCGACCGACGCGCGCAGGGCCTGGGGATCGAGGCCCGCATGCTGCATGAAGGCCAGGAGCTCCTCGGGATTTTCCGCGAGATAGCCCAGGCAGGCATCGGCAAGGGCGGAAACGTCCGGCGCGGCGCGGTCGGAAACGGGCAAGGCGGGCCTCATTTGGTGTTTTGTAACGGTTTCGATGCTAGCCGAAGTCGGGCCGGAAGCGAAGAATTTCACGATGTCGAATACCCGACGCCGGGATGAAGACGAGCCGACGAGTGCCGGTGATGCAGGCCAGCGCCAAGCGAGGGAATTATGCCCAAGACTGTGATGATCGTGGAAGACAACGAGCTCAACATGAAGCTCTTCAACGATCTGCTGGAATCGCGCGGCTACAACGTCATCCAGACCCGCAACGGCATGGAGGCGCTGGACCTGGCGCGCGCGCATATGCCGGACCTGATCCTGATGGATATCCAGCTTCCCGAGGTTTCGGGCCTGGTGGTGACCAAGTGGCTCAAGGATGACGAGCAGCTTGCCCATATCCCCGTGGTCGCGGTCACGGCCTTCGCCATGAAGGGCGACGAGGAGCGCATCCTGCAGGGCGGCTGCGAGGGCTATATCTCCAAACCGATCTCGGTGTCTCACTTTCTGGAAACCATTGCCCATTACATTGGGCCGGCCTGAATAATCATCCGGCGCGTCCTGCGCCGGCATTCGGGCGGGTTCGACGCCGGCATGGACGTGCCGGCGGGCCGGTGCGTTTCTCCGGGGTGGTGGTGTGACTGCGCGCGTTCTGATCGTCGATGACATTCCAACCAATGTTCGTCTGCTCGAGGCGCGCCTGACTGCCGAATATTACGAGGTGCTGAGCGCCGGCTCGGGTCCGGAGGCGCTGGCCATCTGCCAGGAGCAGGAAATCGACATCGTCCTGCTCGACGTGATGATGCCCGACATGGACGGTTTCGAAGTCTGCCGCCGGCTCAAGGCCAGCCCGAAGACGCATCATATCCCCGTGCTGATGATCACCGCGCTGGACCAGTCCTCCGACCGGGTGCAGGGACTGGAGGCCGGCGCCGACGATTTCCTCACCAAGCCGGTGGACGATACCCAGCTCATGGCGCGGGTGAAGAGCCTGGTGCGGCTGAAATCGCTGACCGACGAATTGCGCGCCCGCGCCATGACCGGCCAGCAGATCGCCATCGAGGATGCCCTGCACGCCATGGATGCGATCTCGGCCAGCGGCGGTTCGATCCTGATCGTGGACAGCGACGCGCGCCATGCCGAGCGTGTCAAATCCTACCTCACGCCCGAACACCAGGTCGATATCCTGCTCGAGCCGGCCGATGCCGTGTTCCAGGTCAGCGGGGCCAGCTATGATCTGGCTCTGGTGAGCATGAGCCTGGGCGATTTCGATCCGCTGCGGGTCTGCTCGCAAATCCGCACCGTTGAGCACACGCGCAACCTGCCTATCATCCTGATGGCCGATCCGGCCGACAAGCCGCGCGTGGTGCGGGCGCTGGATCTGGGCATCAACGATTTCATCCATCGCCCGCTGGAGCGCAACGAATTGATGGCGCGGGTGCGCACGCAGATCCGCCGCCACCGCTATGCGCTGGAACTGCGCCAGAGCGTCAACAATACCATGGCCATGGCCGTTACCGACGCACTGACCGGGCTCTATAACCGCCGCTATTTCGAACGGCATCTCCATCTCATGCTGGGCAAGGCGCAGGAGCAGGGGCGGGACCTGGCGCTGATGATCCTCGATATCGATCACTTCAAGGCCGTCAACGACACCTATGGCCATGATATCGGCGACGCGGTGCTGCGCGAATTTTCCGCGCGGCTGAAGCGCAATATCCGCGGCGTCGACCTGGCCTGCCGCTTCGGCGGCGAGGAATTCGTGGTGCTGATGCCCGATACCGATATCGGCCAGGCCGACATCGTCGCCGAGCGGGTGCGCCAATCCATTGCCGACAAGGGCTTCGAGGTGGGCACGCCCCGGCCGCTGGTGGTGACGGTATCGGTGGGGGTTTCGCTCAACGAAGGCCAGGCCGATACACCCGAAAGCATGGTCAAGCGCGCCGACATGGCCCTGTACCGGGCCAAGCGCCAGGGACGCAATCGCGTCATTTTCGACGCGGCGTAAACGGCCCGATCGGCCCGTTAGGGTTATCCGTTATAATTAACAAAGAGTTGTCGCGGCGTGGCGGCCGGAATTGCTTGGACTTTTGGCCGAGGCAGCGTAGGTTCCCTTTCACTGGCCTTGGGATTTTTCCCAATAGGTCTCCGGTACCCTACGGCCATGTCTCAGGTCCGCCGCAACTCCTGAGTTCCCGTAGGGCGGCTGGTCCGGATGCGGACAGAGTGGCCTCTTCGACATGCCGCTCCGGACCAGCCACTCTTCATTCCTGGCCCCGGCACTGAGATTTACGCTTCTTCTCCATACGGAGCGTCACCCCAATACATATCGGTGGGTTGAGGAGCAGTGGAGCGCAAGCCGCGAGCGCGCCGGACCTGCGCCTGCTGTTGTGCAAATCATGTCCATCGGAACCGTCATCACCCGGCTTGTCCGGGTGATCCATTTTCGACATTCTCGGAGCATGAAGGGTTATGTCTATATCCTCGCATCTAAGAAGAATGGCACGCTCTATACTGGCGTGACTTCGAATCCTTCGCGTCGGCTGCTTGAACATACTCGTGAACTGACGCCTGGATTCACCTCGCGCTATGGTGTGAAAACACTCGTCTGGCTGGAGGTTCACGACTTGGTCGTGAATGCGATCCGGCGGGAGAAGGCTATCAAGAAATATCCGCGCCAGTGGAAGATCAATTTGATCGAGGCGGTCAATCCTGAATGGAAGGATTTGAGCGCCTGGCTTCTGGATACATGACTGACGCCGGCCGCAAGTGGATTGCCCGGACAAGCCGGGCAATGACGATCACTATTTGGGATTACGCGAGATAGCACTATTTGGGATTATGCGAGATAGGGAGGCGGCAATGCCAAAAACAAAACCCCGCAATCGCTTGCGGGGTTTTGTTCATTCTATCCGGGAAGGATCAATTACTTGATCTTGGCTTCCTTGAATTCGACATGCTTGCGCACGACCGGGTCGTACTTCTTGAAGGCCAGCTTTTCGGTCTGGGTGCGGGCATTCTTCTTCGTCACGTAGAAAAAGCCGGTATCGGCCGTCGAGACGAGCTTGATCTTGATGGTGGCGGCCTTGGCCATGATAGTGTCCTTCACAAAGCGAAAGGCGCTGCAAGCGGGGCAGCGCCGGAATTTGGGCGCAACCTACGGATTTGCGGCCCGTTGTCAAGTCGATAGCATCGCCATGGAGCCCCCGATGAGCGCGCCAACCGAATTGCTGCACAAACTCCAGATCAAGGCCGGCAGCAGGATCTGGTTCATCAACGTGCCCCAGGCCATTGCCGAGGAAGTGACCGCGGGGGCGGAGGTGGAGCCGGTGCACGAAAAGGACGCCTATGACGGCGTGCTCGCCTTTTTCGATTCACCGGCCGAAATCGTGACCCTGGCGCCGCGCATCCTGGTGGAGATGCCGCCCGACGGGCTGCTCTGGGTGGCCTATCGCAAGGGGCCGGCGGCCAAGGCGGCCGGTCTCAATCGCGACCGCGGCTGGGAGCCGCTGGAACAGGCCGGCTGGCGCCCGGTGCGCCAGGTGGCGCTGGACGCCGAATGGTCGGCGCTCCGGTTCCGGCCACGGGAATTGGTGAAGGCGAAAGAGGGAAGCCGTTTCGGGTGACGATATAATCCCACGCGCTTTGGACACCCTCCCTTTGACGGGGAGGGCCGGGGAGGGGTGCTCCCACGCTCGGAAATCGGGGCTCCCGCACCCCCTCCCCTCCTCCCCCGTCAAGGGGGAGGTGCAGGCCGGCGTGGGCCGGGGTGTCGCGTCTTTGTCCTGCTGCTCCAGACCATTTCACTCTAGCAGTGAACGGCTACCCACCATCGTCACCACCGGGCTTGTCCCGGTGGTCCATGCTCCGGCAAGATGGATTGCCGGGACAAGCCCGGCAATGACGATAAAGGCGAGTGACATGTCTTTCACTCACTGGGTGAAATGCTCTGTACCTCGGATCAATCAGCGCTGCGCGATGGTCCCCGCCACTCGGGCATAGCTCTCGTGGCCTTCGGACCTCGGATTGATCCACCGGATCAATCCGCGCTGCGCGAGGGTCCGAAGCCATACATGCGGTTGGCCCATTGCAGGCCGACGATCGATCCCTTGATTGAGGGCAGGATGGCCAGCGGCATGACGATGGCCAGCGGCACCATGGTCCAGATATAGGTGATCGGCTCGACCCTGTAGGCCATGTCCATATGCAGCATCAGGAAGATGATGATGTGGCCCACGATGGTGATGGCGATATAGGGCGGGAAATCGTCGGCGCGGTGATGGTTCAGCTCTTCGCCGCACACATTGCACGCATCCGCCACCTTGAGATAGGCGCGGAACATCTTGCCCTGGCCGCAATGCGGGCAACGGCAGAGGGTGCCGCGCCACATGGCCCGGCCGACGCTGCGCTCGTCTAGAGTCCTGGCCTGTTCGGTCATGCCTTACCTCTTTCTGCGGCCCTTGGGGCCGTAGCTTTTAGATGGGCCCTTTCGCGGCCGCCTGCCAGATGGCGGATTGCCGCGCCTGCCTTCGGACAGGAGTTCGAAGCGTAACGCGCCAGCTACCGGAGCGGCTTCGAGCAGGCGCACGCTGACGCGATCGCCCAGGGTGAAGGTTTCCCCGGTCCGTTCGCCGATCATGGCCTGCCGTTCCTCGACATAGCGGTAATAGTCCTGGCCCAGCGTGGAGGCGGGAATGAAGCCGTCGGCGCCGGTCTCGCTGAGGCGGATGAAGAGGCCCGAGCGGGTGACCCCGGAAATGCGGCCATCGAATTTCGCGCCGATCCGCTCGGCCAGGTATTGGGCCAGCAGCCGGTCGGATGTCTCGCGCTCGGCCAGCATGGCGCGGCGCTCGGTAGCCGAAATATGCTGGGCGATGCCGGCGAGCTTCTGCGCCTCCTGCTCGGTGAGGCCATCGCCACCGAGATCGAGAGCGCGGATCAGCGCCCGATGCACGATGAGATCGGCATAGCGGCGGATGGGAGAGGTGAAATGGGCGTAGCGGTCGAGATTGAGGCCGAAATGGCCGTAATTCTCGGCGGCATATTCCGCCTGCGCCTGGCTGCGCAGCACCATTTCGCTGACCTGCTCGACATTGCCGGCCTTGCGAGCCTGGCCGAGGATACCGTTGAAATCGGACGCGCGGACGCTGTCGGACTTTTTCACCGCGATATCGAGGCTGCCGAGGAAGTCGCGCAGGGCCTGGAGCTTTTCCGAGCTGGGCTCGTCGTGGACGCGGTAGAGCAGTTCGCTGCGCTTCTGTTCCAGCGTCTCGGCGGCCGCGACATTGGCGGCGATCATCATTTCCTCGATCAGCCGATGGGCGTCGAGCCGCTCGGGCACGTGGATGTCGCGCACCATGCCCTTGTCGTCGAGCAGGATCTTGCGTTCCGGCAGGTCGAGGTCGAGCGGACCGCGCTGGTCGCGCGCCTTGCCCATGGCGGCATAGGCGGCCCAGAGCGGCTCGAGGATCGGCTCCAGCAGGAGGCCGGTCTGGTCGTCGGGATTGCCATCGATGGCGGCCTGGGCCTGCTGGTAGGAGAGCTTGGCGGCCGAGCGCATCAGGATGCGGTGGAAGGAATGGCTTTTCTTGCGGCCATCGGCGCCCAGCACCATGCGCACCGCCAGGGCGGCGCGGGGCTCGCCTTCTTTGAGCGAGCACAGCTCGTTTGAAATGCGCTCGGGCAGCATGGGCACGACGCGATCGGGGAAATAGACCGAATTGCCGCGCAGATACGCCTCCCGGTCCAGCGCCGTGCCGGGCCGCACATAGGCGGCCACATCGGCAATGGCGACGGTGACCACGAAGCCGCCCGGATTGCTCGCGTCCTCGTCCGCCGCGGCATGCACCGCGTCGTCATGGTCCTTGGCATCGGCGGGGTCGATGGTGATCAGCGGCAGGTCGCGCCAATCCTCGCGGCCCTTGAGTGTCGCTTCCTTCGCCGCCTCCGCCTCGCGGATCACGCTGGTGGGGAATTTGTAGGGAATTTCCAGATTGTGGATGGCGATCATCGACACCGCGCCTTCGGAGGCGGGATTGCCGATGACGGCGGTGACCCGGGCGCGCGGAATCATCAGCCGGCCGGAAAGCTTGACCTCCACCTCCACCAGGTCGCCGTCAGCCGCCTGGCCGAGATCGCCCAGGGGAATGCGCATTTCCTTCTGCTTGCGATCCACCGGAATGAGGCGCGCGCCATCGTCGTCCATGCGGACGATGCCGATATGGGCGCGGCGCGGCTTGTCCAGCACCTTCATCGGCCTGGCGCTGTAATCGGGCACGACGTCCTCGCCGGCATCGATGCGGGCCAGGATGCGATCGCCCGGCGCCGGCACGACCCGGGAGCGGGAATCGACCAGCACGCGCACACGCGGCCGCTCGCCCTCTTCCTCGTTCCACTGCGCGGGAAAGGCGTGCAGATCGTCCGGATCGGCATCGCCGGGAATATCGAGCACGGTCACATGGGGCAGGGCGGCAGTGCGACGCAGCGCCTTGCGGGTGCGCGTGATGATGCCTTCGCCTTCCAGCTCGTTGAGCATGGCCTTGAAGGGCCGGCGCAGATCGCCGCGAATGCCGAAGACCTTCGCCAGGTCGCGCTTGCCCTTGATGTCGTCCTGCTGGGCGAGGGCCTCGAGCAATTGCTCGCGCGTCGGCAGGCGGTCGGCTGCGGGCTGGCGCGGGCGCTTGGGGCCGGATGTGTTTTTTGCTTTTGGTGTTTTGGCCATGTGTCGGGCTTTGGGGAGTTAACCTCTATGTAGGGGATCGACCGGGCTTTGCCAAATGCCGGGCTGGTTTATGGGGAGATTCCGCTTTTTCCTTGTGACAGGCCGGCCCGAAAGGCTAACTCTTGGCCAAAAAGGGAGGCGCATCATGCCAGCCGATATCCTGCCGCTGATCTATGCCGTCGTGCTGGGCTACCTCTTCGGTTCCATTCCCTTCGGCCTCATCCTGACGCGCGCCGCCGGCCTGGGCGATATCCGCCAGATCGGTTCGGGCAATATCGGGGCGACCAATGTGCTGCGCACCGGCAACCGGCCCATCGCCGCGGCCACCCTGGTGCTCGATGCGCTCAAGGCGGTGGTGCCGATACTCATCGCGCGCCATTTCTGGGGTGAGGATGCGGCGCGGCTCGCGGCGCTCGGCGCCTTTCTCGGCCATTGCTTCCCCGTCTGGCTCGGCTTCAAAGGCGGCAAGGGCGTGGCGGTGATGATCGGCTCGTTGCTGGCCCTGCATTGGCCCGTCGGCCTTATCTTCTGCGCCGTCTGGCTGCTGATCGCACTGACCCGCAAGATGTCGTCGCTGGCCGCGCTGACGGCCGCCGCCACCGCGCCGATCTTCGCCTATGTTCTGGCCAGCGAGCGATTGGCCATCGTGGTCCTGGGCCTGGCCCTGCTGCTCTTCTTCCAGCACCGCGAAAATATCGCCCGGCTGCTCAAGGGCACCGAACCCAAGATCGGCGACGGCAAGAAGGCCGGCTGAGCATGGCGGGGCGGGAGAATACGACACTCACGCCCGCCCAACGCATCGCCTGGCTGCGGCTGGTCCGCACCGACAATATCGGCCCGGTCACCTTCCGCCAATTGCTCAACCGCTTCGGCTCGGCCGAAGCCGCCATCGCGGCCTTGCCGGATCTGAGCCGGCTGGCCGGGCGCCCGCTGGAGGCCATCAGCCGGGCCCGCGCCGAAGACGAGATCGCCGGCCTCGTCCGCTATGGTGCGCGGCTGGTGGCGCAGGGCGAGCCGGATTATCCCGGCCATCTCAATTACATTTCCGGCGCGCCGCCCCTGGTCACCATGGCCGGCGGCGAGGGGCTCGACTGGCAGCGCAGCATCGGCATTGTCGGCGCCCGCACCGCGTCCACTGCCGGGGTGAAGATGACGCGGCTGCTGGCCGGGGACCTGGGCGCCGCCGGCTATGTCGTCGTTTCCGGGCTGGCCCGCGGCATCGACAGCGCCGCCCATCGCGCGGCGCTCGAAACCGGCACCATCGCCGTGCTGGCCGGCGGTTTCGACCGCATCTATCCGGCCGAGAACATTCCGCTCGCCCACGACATTCTCGACAATGGCGGGGCCCTGATCACCGAAATGCCGTTGGGCTGGGAGCCGCGCGCCCGCGACTTTCCGAGACGTAACCGGCTGGTTTCCGGTCTCTCGCTCGGCGTGGTCGTGGTCGAGGCCGCCAAGCGCTCCGGCTCGCTGATCACCGCGCGGCTGGCCCTGGAGCAGAATCGCGAAGTGTTCGCAGTGCCCGGCTCGCCGCTCGATCCGCGCGCCGAGGGCGGCAATGCGCTGATCCAGCAGGGCGCGCGGCTGGTGACCAATGCCGCCGACATCATCGAAGGCCTCGGCAATGCTGATCCGGCGCGCACGGCCCTGTTCGATCCCGAATGGCGGCCGGAAGGCGGCGGCATGCTCGACCCGCCGCCCCCCGCCGAAAGCGACCGCGCGCGCCTGCTCGAAGCGCTGTCCACCACGCCGGTCGAGGTGGACGAACTCATCGCCCAGACCGGCATCGCGCCCCACGCCATGCAGGTGCTGCTGCTGGAACTCGACCTGGCCGGACAGGTGGAATGGTCGAGCGGGCAATTGGTGGGGTTGCGGTATAGTTGAGGGGTTTGGTGCTCGTTGCGGCATCCCCCTCATCCGGCGCTGCGCGCCACCTTCTCCCCGAGGGGGAGAAGAACGGTCCGGCGCTCGCCCTTATTCCTCTCCCCCTCGGGGAGAGGGTGGATCGGCCGGAGGCCGAGACGGGTGAGGGCGCGCGTGAGCCACGATCATCCGCCAAGATCACGGGCTACAAAAACACCGGCTCTTCGTGCAATTGCACGCCGAACCGCGCGCGGACAGTCTCTTTCACATGTGCCGCCAGCGCCGCCACGTCGCCCTGTTCCGCCCCGCCGTGATTGACCACGACCAGGGCATGGCGCTCCGACATGCCGACCAGCCCCATGCGAAAACCCTTGAGGCCCGCTTTTTCGATCAGCCAGCCGGCGGAGAGTTTTAGGCGGCCATCGGCCTGGGGGAATTGCGGCGCCGTGGGGAATTCGGCCAGGACAGGGGCGGCCTCGGCGGGCGCGACGATGGGGTTCTGGAAGAACGAGCCGGCATTGGGATTGACCCGCCAGTCCGGCAGCTTGCTCATGCGCAGGGCGATGACGCGGTCCATCACGGCGCGCGGCGTCACCCCGCCGCCATCGGCCAGGTCGGCCAGCCCGGCGAAATTGAGGTTGGGCACCCAGGCCCGCGACAGGCGCAGGCGCACCGAGAGCACGATATAGCGGTCGGCCTCATGCTTGAAGACGCTGTCGCGATAGGCGAAGGCGCAGGCGGCGCGGTCGAACTGGCGCTGCTTGCCCGTGTGGCGGTCGAAAGCGGTCAGCGAGTCGAAGAAATCGGCCAGCTCCGCCCCATAGGCGCCGATATTCTGCACCGGGGCCGCGCCCACGGTGCCGGGAATGAGCGCCAGGTTTTCGAGCCCGCCAAAACCCTGCTCGACGCTCCAGGCGACGAGATCGTGCCAGGTTTCCCCCGCCGCCGCCTCGATGAGCACCGCGTCGCCCTCATCGGCGCGCACGCGCCGGCCGGACAAGGCCATCATGGCGGTGATGCCGTCGAAATGGGGCGCGAGCACCACATTGCTGCCGCCGCCCAGCACCCGGACGGGCAGGTCCAGGCGTGCCGCTTCTTCGAAAAGCGCGGGCAGGGCGGCGGCGTCCCGCAGCTCGATTCCGAAGCGCGAGCGCGCCCGCAGCGCCAGCGTATTGCGCGCCGAAAGGTCGAAATCGGGGATCAATTGCGGGAGGAGGTCCGTCATATTCGCCTTGCTCGTCTCGTCGCCGGGGGCACGTGCATGATCCGTCCGGCCGCACTGCTTCATCCTAGCATGGCCTGCCCGGATAAACCGGGCAATCGCGATAGGCGAGCCTTTTCTGTGCCATGCCGCAAAAGCCCGCCCCGTTGACACCGGCATCGGCCTTCACCATGTTGCGCGCTCTTCGAGTACAGTTGCGGAACGGATCGCCGAATGAAGGTCGTTGTCGTTGAAAGTCCGGCCAAGGCCAAGACAATCAACAAATATCTGGGCAAGGATTACGAGGTCCTGGCCAGCTTCGGCCATGTCCGCGACCTGCCGGCCAAGGACGGCTCGGTGCGTCCCGACGAAGATTTCGCCATGTCCTGGGAGGTCGATACGGCCTCGCGGAAGCGCATTGCCGATATTGCCAGCGCGCTCAAGGGCGCGGACGGACTGATCCTGGCCACCGACCCCGATCGCGAGGGAGAGGCCATTTCCTGGCACATCCTGGACGTGCTGCGCGCCAAGAAGGCGCTGAAAAAGGATGTTCCGGTGCAGCGCGTGGTGTTCAACGCCATCACCAAAGACGCCGTGACCGCCGCCATGGCCAGGCCGCGCGACATCGACATGCCGCTGGTCGACGCCTATCTGGCGCGCCGCGCGCTCGATTATCTCGTCGGCTTCACCCTGTCGCCGATCCTCTGGCGCAAGCTGCCGGGTTCGCGCTCGGCCGGCCGCGTGCAATCGGTGGCCCTGCGCCTGGTGTCCGACCGCGAAGCTGAGATCGAAAAGTTCAGGCCCGACGAATATTGGTCGGTCGAGGCCCAGCTCAACCAGGCGGGCAAGAGCTTCCTGGCACGCCTCTTCGCCGTCGACGGCAAGAAGACAGACAAGCTCGACATCAAGAACGGCGAAGATGCCGCGGCGCTGAAAAAGCTGATCGAAAGCGGCCAGTTCAACGTCGCCAATGTCGAAAAGAAGCCGACCAAGCGCAATCCCTACGCGCCCTTCACCACCTCCAGCCTGCAGCAGGACGCATCCTCGCGCCTGGGCCTTTCGCCTTCGCGCACCATGCAGATCGCCCAGCGGCTCTACGAGGACGGGCTGATCACCTATATGCGAACCGACGCCGTGCAGATGGCGCCCGAGGGCATCGCCATGGCGCGCTCGGTGATCGGCAAGTATTTCGGCGAGCAATACCTGCCCGAAAAGGCGCGGATCTATCAGACCAAGGCCAAGAACGCGCAGGAAGCGCACGAGGCTATCCGGCCCACCGACATGTTCAAGCGGCCCGAAAGCCTCAATCTCGATGCCGATCAGCAGAAGCTCTACGGGCTGATCTGGAAGCGCACCCTGGCCAGCCAGATGGCTTCGGCCGAGATCGACCGCACCAGCGTCGATATCGCCGTCAACGTGCCCAGCCGCGCCGTGACCCTGCGCGCCACCGGCTCGGTCGTCACCTTTCCCGGCTTCCTCACCCTCTATGGGGTCGAGGCCAAGGGCGATGGTGACGAGGACGAGGATGGGCGCGAATTGCCGCCGCTCCAGGTCGGGGACAAGCCGGCGCTCGACAAGGTCGAGATCGAGCAGCATTTCACCCAGCCGCCGGCGCGCTATACCGAAGCCAGCCTGATCAAGAAGATGGAAGAGCTGGGCATCGGCCGCCCCTCCACCTATGCGGCGACGCTGACCACGCTCAAGGACCGCGATTACGTCAAGCTCGAGGGCAAGGCGCTGCATCCCGAGGATCGCGGCCGCATCGTCACCTCCTTCCTCGAGAGCTTCTTCTCCCGCTATGTCGAATATGGCTTCACCGCCCATCTCGAAGAGCAGCTCGACGAGATTTCCGCCGGCAAGCTCGACTACAAGCAGGTGCTGCGCGATTTCTGGCGCGATTTCACCGCGGCGGTGGAAGAAATCAAGGATCTGCGCGTCTCCGAAGTTCTGGACGCGCTCAACGACCTGCTCGCCGACCACATCTTTCCGGCCCGGGAAGACGGGTCCGATCCGCGCCGCTGCCCCACTTGCGGCACCGGTACGCTGTCGCTGAAACTGGGCAAGTTCGGCGCCTTTATCGGCTGCTCGAACTATCCCGAATGCAAGCACACCATGCAGCTTTCCGATGCGGCCACCGGCCAGTCCTCGGACGCGGCGGCCGGCGACGGCGTGCTCGGCACCGATCCGGTGAGCGGCGAGGAAGTCCATCTCAAATCCGGCCGCTTCGGACCCTATGTGCAGCTCGGCGAGGGCAAGGAGCCCAAGCGCAGCTCGCTGCCCAAGGGCTGGGAGCCCGGTTCGCTGACGCTCGAAAAAGCGCTGCAATTGCTTTCGCTGCCGCGCGAGGTTGGCCTGCATCCCGAAACCGGCCTGCCCATCTCGGCCGGTTTGGGCCGTTATGGCCCCTTCGTGCTGCATGACGGCAAATATGCCAACCTGCCGGATGTGGAAGAAGTGTTCACCGTGGGGCTCAACCGCGCCGTGGACCTCATCGCGCAAAAGGCGGCCGGCGGCGGTCGCGGCGGACGCGGCGCGGCCCGGGCCGCCATCCAGACCTTCGAGCATGACGGCGGCCCGATCACCGTACGCGCCGGGCGCTACGGTCCCTATGTCAACCAGGGCAAGATCAACGCCACCCTGCCCAAGGACTTGAAGCCCGAAGACGTGACCCTGGAACAGGCCGTGGCCATGATCGCCGCCAAGGCCGAAGCCGGCGGCGGCAAGAAGAAAGCCCCGGCAAAAAAGGCCGCCGCCAAGAAACCGGCCGCCAAGAAGGCCCCGGCAAAGAAAGCGGCCCCGAAAAAAGCGGCGGCCAAGAAGGACGTCGATTCCGAAGACGTGCCGTTCTGAGGATGGGGCGTTCCCTTCTCCCCTGAGGGGAGAAGGTGGCCCGAAGGGCCGGATGAGGGGTTCAGCCTGCGGCGCAGGCCGGGAAATCTTCACCCCTCACCCCAACCCTCTCCCCTGGACGGGCGAGCGGCGCAGGAACCGCTCGCCTGGGTTCCTGAAGGCCACTGCAAGAGCTACCCGATCACCCGCTCCACCATTGCCAGCCAATTCCCCAGCGCGATCTTGCGCACCAGGTCCTCGCCATAGCCCTTGTCCAGCAGCGCCTGGAGCAGTTTCGGCACGCCGGTGACGTCGGCGATGGCATTGGGCATCATGGCGCCGTCGAAATCGCTGCCCAGGGCCACGCCGTCCTCGCCCAGCGCCTCCAGCAGCCCATCGATATGGCGCACCATCAGCTCGATGGGCGTTTCGGCCAGGAACTTGCCGTCGGGCCGCAGGAAGCCGGTGGCGAAATTGAGCCCCACAATGCCACCGCTCTCGCGGATCGCGGCCAATTGCCAGGCGGTCAGGTTGCGCGTGCTGGGGCAGAGCGCATGGACATTGGAATGGGTGGCGACCAGCGGCTTGGTGGAGATCGCGGCCACGTCGCGAAAGCCGGCGGCGTTGAGATGGCTGAGATCGATCATCACCCCGCGCGCATCGCAGAGCCGCACCAGCGCCTTGCCGGCATCGGTCAGGCCCGGGCCGATGTCGGGGTCGGCATCGAAGCGGAACGGCACGCCGGTGCCGAAGGCATTGGCGCGGCTCCAGGTGATGCCGATCGAGCGCAGCCCCGCCGCATAGAGCACTTCGAAGGCGTCGAATTCGGTGTCGAGCGCCTCGGCGCCCTCGATGTGGAAGATTGCCGCCAGCCTGTTCTGGGCCATGGCCGCGCGGATATCGGCGGCGCTGCGGCAGATGCCGAGCGCGCCGGCCGCCTCGAGGCGCAGCAGCAGCGCGGCCATGCCATTGGTGGACTGCTGGGCATCGGCAATATCGAGCAGGGGCGGCAATTCGCCCTTGGCATAGTCGGGCGCGGCGGCGACACCGGCGAGGCTGGTTTTGACCGGCGGCGGGAAGATGGCGAAAAAGCCGCCCGCCATGCCGGCCGCCCTGGCGCGGGGCAGGTCGATATGGCCATCCGCGGTGCCCTCCACAAAGGCCGCGACCCGGCTCTCCGGCGGCTTTTCCAGCAGTCGGAGCAGGGTGTCGTTATGGCCGTCGAAAAAGGGAATGTTCATGGAATCGCCCTGGCTGAAAAGCACAGCCTAGCGGCAAGCGGGCAGGGGTTCGAGGGGTGGGGCGATGCGCCGGCGGCGATTTCACCCAGGCCTATGGTGAGCGCTAAATCCCATCCTCATGCACGAACACGCTTTTGCCGCCCACGAAGGTCCGCATCACCTTGCCCTGCATCCGCGCGCCCTCGAAACTGGTATTGCGCGATTTCGAGCGCAGGTCGCGCTCGGTGACCTGCCAGGGATAATCGAGGTCGAACAGGACCAGATCGGCCGGCGCGCCGCGGGCGATGCGGCCGCTGTCCAGCCCGAGGATTTCGGCAGGCCGGCGGGTCATGGCCCCGAGCACGGTCAGGAGGTCGAGATCGCCCGAATGCACCAGGCGCAGGGCGGCCGCGAGCAGGGTTTCCAGCCCGATCGCGCCATTGGAGGCCTCGGCGAAGGGCTGCCGCTTGACCTCGCTGTCCTGCGGATCGTGGTCGGAATGGATCGTGTCGATGGCGCCCGAGCGCAGGCCCTCGATGACCGCCTGGCGATCGGCCTCGGCGCGAAGGGGCGGGCTGAGCTTGAAATAGGTGCGATAGCGGCCGATGTCGTTTTCGTTGAGGCAGAGATTGTTGATCGAAATCCCCGCCGTAACCTTCGGATCACCGGATTTGGCCGCCGCCAGCAGCGCCACCGAACCCTGGGTGGAGACCTGGGCGGCGTGATAGCGCACCCCGGTCAGCCCCGCCAATTGCAGGTCGCGCGCCAGCGGGATGGTTTCGGCTTCGCGCGGAATGCCCTTGAGGCCGAGTACGGTGGCGAACAGGCCTTCATTCATCACCCCGTCGCCGACCAGCCCGGCATCGGCCACCTGGTGCACGAAGGCCATATCGAAATTGGCCGCATAGGCCATGGCGCTGCGGATCAGCGCGCTCGACTGGATCGAGGCGGCGCCATCGGTGAGGCACACCGCGCCGGCCTCCTTGAGCAGGCCGAACTCGGTGATTTCCTTGCCGGCCAGCCCCTTGGTGATGGCGGCGGCGGGCAGGATGCGCGCCGGCGATTGCGCCTCGGCGCGGCGGATGAGGAAATCCACCAGCGCCCCATCGTCCACAACGGGCGTGGTATCGGGCATCATCACGAAGGAGGTGACGCCGCCGGCAATCGCCGCCGCGCCGGCCGAAGCCAGCGTTTCGCGATATTCCTTGCCCGGCTCGCCGACAAAGACGCGCATGTCGATAAGCCCGGGCGCCAGCACCTGGCCCTTGGCATCGATGACCTCCACGCCCTCCGGCACGCCGACCGGCCCGCCCAGCGCCAGGTCGTCGATGCGCCCATTCTCGACCAGCACGGCCCCCATCTGGTCGGTTCCGGAAGCCGGATCGACGATGCGGGCATTTTCGATGAGCAGGGGCCGGGTCATGGCGCGTTCCTCGCCGGAAGAAGGGCATCGAGCACCGCCATGCGCACGGCGACGCCCATTTCCACCTGATCGGTGATCACGCTGCGCGGGCCATCGGCGATGGCGGGGTCGATCTCGACGCCCCGGTTCATCGGGCCGGGATGCATGACGATCGCGTCTGGCTTGGCATGCGCCAGCCGCGCTTCATCGAGCCCGTAGAAGCGGTAATATTCGCGCACCGAGGGGATCATCTTGCCATTGGCCCGCTCGTGCTGCAGGCGCAGCATCATCACCACGTCGGCACCCTTGAGGCCTTCATCCATGTCGGTGAAGACTTCCGTGGCCAGGTTCTCGATCCCCGCCGGCAGGAGGGTGCGCGGGGCGATGACGCGGGTGCGCACATTGAGCGCGCCGAGCAACAGCAGGTTGGAGCGCGCCACGCGCGAATTGGCGATATCGCCGCAAATGGCCACCGTCAGCCCGGTAAGCGTGCCCTTGTGGTTACGGATAGTCAGGGCATCGAGCAGCGCCTGGGTGGGATGCTCATGGGCGCCGTCCCCGGCATTGACCACCGAGCAGCCCACTTTCTGGCTCAGCAATTCCACCGCGCCCGCCGCCGAATGGCGCACCACCAGCACGTCGGGCCGCATGGCGTTGAGCGTCGCCGCCGTATCGACCAGCGTTTCCCCCTTGGAGACGGAACTGGTCTTGACCGACATGTTGACGACCAGCGCCCCGAGCCGTTTGCCGGCGATCTCGAAGGAGGATTGGGTGCGGGTGGAGGGCTCGAAGAACAGGTTGATCTGCGTCTTGCCGGAGAGCGTGGGGAGCGATTTGCGCTCCTGCCGGGACACCTCGATCATCCGCTCGGCGCGATCCAGCAAGTCCACGATTTCGTGCTGCTGCAAATCGGCAATGGAAATGAGGTGACGCTGGGCGAATGGGGGAAAGTCGCCGGATCGCCCGGCGGGAGAATTCTGCTGCGGCATGTCGCATCCCTTGCGATTTGCTGCGGTCTAGCGGAGGGGGCAGGGTGGGGCAAGCGCGTTATGAATTTTTATGACCGAAATCATACCGCCCTGTGGCTTTGGAAGCCTCGGTCGTCACATGGAGCGCAGGCGGTCCAGCGCGCCTTGCAGGATATAGCTGGCGGCCAGCTTGTCGACCACTTCGGCGCGGCGGTCGCGGCGTAAGTCGGCCTCGATCATCATGCGGGTCACCGCCGAAGTGGACAGCCGCTCGTCCCAGAAGGCGATGGGCAGGTCGATCTTGGGCGCAAGATTGCGCGCGAAGGCTCGGGTCGACTGCACGCGCGGCCCCTCGCTGCCATCCATGTTGAGCGGCAGGCCCAGAATGATCGCGACGGCCTGGTTTTCTGCAATCAGCCCGATGATCCGCTCGGCATCCTGTGTGAACTTGGTGCGCTTGATGGTTTCGAGCGGACTGGCCGAATAGCGCATGCCGTCCGAAATCGCCACGCCGATGGTCTTGGTGCCCAGATCCAGCCCCAGAATCTTGCCCGAAGGCGGAATGGCGGCGAGAGGATTATCGTCGGTCACATGTGGCTCGCACTTGTAGGGTAGAACAAAAAGTGATCAAAATTGGGTGATGCACAGAGCACAGCTAGTACACCTAGTCACCGCTCCTCCCAAGGACAAACAAAGCTGTTGAAAAATTAGTGCGCGCGGCGCACTATTGCGGAGATGGAAGTGCCCACGATCGCCGAGCTTGGAAGCATCCAGATCCGTATCTATCCCAGAGACCACAGGCCGCCGCATTTTCATATTTCGACCACCTATGGCGAGGCTGTGATGCTTATCGCCGATCTTTCGCTGGTCAAGGGGCGGTTACGAAAGCTGACTTTCGGCTTGTGCTCGAATGGGCCAGAGAGAACAGGAGATTGCTTGAGGATGAGTGGCGCAGGCAAAACTGACGAGGATGATTTCGTCGAGGCTGGCGGGCCAATGCCGGTCATTCGCCGGGCCGAGCCGGAAGTCGGCTATGTCATTCGCGTTGAATGGGACGATGGCCGGGAAGAGCTGATCGATGTCGCGCCTGCCATTCTCAGTCATCGTGCCTTCGTGGCGCTGCGTAACAATTCTGCGGCCTTTTCGGCTTTCAAGGTTCGCGACAGGGGCGACAGCCTCGTATGGCCGGATGGGCAGGAACTTTCCGCCGATTGGATACAGGAGCTTGCGCCCCGGGAATTGGATAATGAAGAATTCCGCGAGGCGATGGCGCAATTGCGTCTGAGCCTCGACGGCATGGCCGCCAGGCTTGGAATTGCGCGGCGTCTGGTGGCGGATTATCGCAAGGACCGCCCCATTCCGAAAACTGTTGCGCTGGCAACGCGATATCTGCTGGAGCATCAGCAAAGGGCCGGGTAAAGATCGCCGCATGAAACTCACCTGGTTCGGAAATACCGCCTTTCGCCTGCATATCGGCGGGCAGATCGTCGTGGTCGATGCCGAGGCGGCGCCGGGCGGGGTGGATCGGGGCGAGCTGGTGAGCGGGGCGGATCGGGTCATCGCGCTGGGCGCAGGCCTGCCGGCCGTCGATGGCGCTGTCTGGAAACCGCGGGCGCGGGAACGGCTGCTCGACGCGGGGGACAATGTTCGCCCGGTGCAATTATGGACGCCGGGGCCGGCCGCGCTCCTGGTCGATGCCGACGAGGACATGCCGCTGCTGCTGCTGGCCGGTGCGGTGCCGCCCTTGGGGCGCTGGGCCGAGCGGGCGGTGGTCGTGCTGGCCGGGACGGACCTCGTGGCGTGTGGCAGTCGCCTGGTGGAAGCCGTCATGCCGCGCCTGATCGCCCTGGCTGGAGCCGATGCCGAGCTCGACGCCGCCTTTGCCGCCCTGCCGTCTCGCCTCGACGGAACGGCCCTGCTGGCGCTGGAGCCGGGGCTGGCCGTGGAAGTCTGATCCGGCCCATAAGCCATTTTCATTGTCTTTTGCCCCGGCGCATTGCTAATAACGCCGCGAACACGCCTTTGCTTTCTGGAGTTTGCCATGTCCGTCGACGCCGCCACCGTCAAGCGCATCGGGCGCCTCGCGCGCATCCGCATCGAGGAAGACGAGGTTACCGGTTACCAGAACGAGCTCAATGCCATTCTGGGCTTCGTCGAGCAGCTTTCCGAGGTGAATGTCGAAGGCGTCGCCCCGATGACCTCGGTGACCCCCATGGTGCTGCGCCGCCGCGACGACGTGGTCACCGATGGCGGCTATGCCGAAAAGATCGTGGCCAATGCGCCGCTCTCGGAAGACAATTTCTTCATGGTGCCCAAGGTGGTCGAATAAATGGCGGTATCCATCGCCATCGAAACGCCCCTGCAGGACGATGTGCGCGCCCTGGTCGCGGCGCTCAACGATCATCTGCTGCCGCTCTCGCCGCTCGAATTCCAGTTCAAGATGAGCGTGGAGCAGATGGCCGACAGCGCCACGACCCTGTTCGTGGCGCGCGATGAAAGCGGCCGGGCCATCGGCATGGGCGCGCTCAAGATGCATGGGCCCGAACTGGGTGAGGTCAAGCGCATGTTCACCCTGCCGGAGGTGCGCGGCCAGCGCGTCGGCCGGCAATTGCTGGAGCGGATCGTTGACCTGGCGCGCGAGCGCAACCTGCCGGTCTTGATGCTGGAAACCGGCACCGGGCCGGGCATGGCCGAGGCCCACCGGCTCTATACGCGCTATGGATTTACCCCGCGCGGCCCCTTCCTCGATTATCCCGACAGCGAATGGTCGGCCTTTTTTGAATTGCCGCTATCGGCTCCGGCGGAACTGGCCTGAGCGCCGCCCGCCGTGACGAATGAGAGATTTTCCCGTGACTGATCTGACCCGACTGAGCCTCGCCGATGCCCGCAAGGGCCTCAAGGACAAGAGCTTTACCGCGCTCGAACTGACCGATGCCTATATCGGCGCCATCGAGGCGGCCAATCCCAAGCTCAACGCCTATGTGGCCACCACGCCCGAACAGGCGCGCGACATGGCCAGGGCCAGCGACGAAAAGCTGGCACAGGGGCAGGGCGGCCCGCTCGAAGGCATTCCGCTGGGCATCAAGGACCTGTTCGGCACCAAGGGCGTCCACACCCAGGCGGCCAGCCACATCCTCGACGGCTTCAAGCCGGAATATGAATCGAGTGTGACCAGCAATCTCTGGCGCGACGGCGCCGTCATGCTGGGCAAGCTCAACATGGACGAATTCGCCATGGGCTCGTCCAACGAGACCTCCTATTACGGGCCGGTGGTGAGCCCCTTCCGCGCCGAGGGCAGCAATGCCAACCTGGTGCCCGGCGGGTCCTCGGGCGGCTCGGCCGCCGCCGTCGCCGCCTGGCTCTGCGCCGGCGCCACCGCCACCGATACTGGCGGGTCCATCCGCCAGCCGGCCGCCTTTACCGGCACCGTGGGCATCAAGCCGACCTATGGCCGCTGCTCGCGCTGGGGCGTGGTCGCCTTCGCCTCCTCGCTCGACCAGGCCGGCCCGATCGCCCGCACCGTCGAGGATGCGGCCATCCTGATGACGTCAATGGCCGGGTTCGACCCCAAGGATTCCACCAGCGTCGATATCGCCGTCCCCGACTTTGCCGCCGCCGTCGAGCGGGGCGTGAAGGGGCTGACCATCGGCGTGCCGCGCGAATACCGCATGGACGGCATGCCCGCCGAGATCGAGAAGCTCTGGGCCGAGGGGCTGGAATGGCTCAAGGCCGAGGGCGCGACGGTCAAGGATATTTCCCTGCCGCACACCAAATACGCCCTGCCGGCCTATTACATCGTCGCCCCCGCCGAGGCCTCGTCCAACCTGGCCCGCTATGACGGCGTCAAATATGGCCTGCGCGTCGCCGGCAAGGACATTACCGACATGTACGAGCTGACCCGCGCCGCCGGCTTCGGCCGCGAGGTTAAGCGCCGCATCATGATCGGCACCTATGTGCTTTCGGCCGGCTATTTCGACGCCTATTACGTCAAGGCGCAGAAGGTCCGCACGCTGATCAAGAAGGATTTCGAAGACGCCTTCCATGCCGGCGTCGACGCCATCCTGACCCCCGCCACCCCGTCCGCTGCCTTCGGCATCGGCGACGAGGCGCTCGCTGCCGATCCGGTGGCCATGTATCTCAACGACATCTTCACCGTCACCGTGAACATGGCCGGCCTGCCGGGCATCGCCGTTCCCGCCGGCAAGGACGGGCAGGGGCTTCCCTTGGGCCTGCAGCTGATCGGCAAGCCTTTCGACGAGGAGACGCTGTTCGCGGCGGCCCGCGTCATCGAGAAAAGCGCCGGCGGCGACTTCGCCCCCAGGCAATGGTGGTAGACCGGAAAGCGGGCGGCGCTTGATTGCGCCGTCGTTCCGCACTATTTGCGGCCCATGCACAAGTTGAAACTGGTTGTGACGCGCCCCATGGCGGCGTCCGGGCCAACAGGAATATCGCCGATGGCCGTTGATATCTTCACGACGCTCGACTGGTCCGAGCCGCCCAAGGACATGAGCAAGCCGCTCCAGGCTTTGTGGTGGCTCAAGAAGGGCGAATTGCGCGTCGGCCCCGAATGGGAAAAGGCGCACAACATCGTCCAGGCCATGGAAGGCGTGCAGGCTTTCGACTGGGTGCATGCGCTGATGCACTGGATCGAAGCCGATATGGGCAATGCCGATTACTGGTATCGCCGCGCCGGCAAGCGCCGCGCCACCGCCAGCGTGTCATCCGAATGGGAACACATCGCCGCGGCCCTGAGCGAAGTGACCCGGCACTGAATTCTCACCTCTCCCTTGGGGGGAGAGGTGAAGAGCCTACCGATTGTCCACCTGGCTGCGCACCAGTTCCAGCCCGCGTTTGGTGATCCGATAGGGTCCGCCGCCCTGTGATTTGATCGCCTTCTTCGCTTTGAGCTTGCTGAAGATGCGGAGCGTGAGCCCGCTCACCAGCCAGCCGTCGCGGCTGAAAAATTCGAAATCGACGATCTTGCCGTGTTCATCCTTGATGGCGGCGATACGGCCGCCTTGCGCGAGTGCATGCAGCACCCGCTGTTCGTCCCGGGAAATATCCATGGATGGTCTGAAGCCTGAATGGCGGCCTTTTGGCCGCAAACAAACGGAACCGCTCCGGCATCACGCCCGGCAGCGGTTTGGTTCATTCACACCCGTCGCGATCGGACGGGCTTTCAGGCAATCTCAGACTGGCTACACATGCCGCCTCGATAGCCCGGCGCGCCGGATTTGGCCAGATGAGTGCGCCCTGGCGGGTTGAAATCCATCGTCTGCCGGTGCAAACCAGCAACACTCATCGCCAAGCCAAGGACATTGCCGTGACCGCCGCCAAGCTGCCCGCCGATTGTGAAACCAAGGACGACGTGCGCGCCGAGATCGACCGGATCGATCAGGCGCTGCTGACCCTGTTCGCGGAGCGGCATGGCTATGTGACGCGCATGGCCGAGATCAAGACCGATCCGCACGAGGCCTATGACCCGACGCGCATCGAAGCCATCATCACGAAAGTGCGGGAGCGCTCTTTGGACCTTGATCTGGACGAAGATCAGGCCGAACTTATCTGGCGGACCCTGATCGACTGGAACATCAATTACGAGAAGGGCATCATCGCGGCGCGGCGGCGCGCCAGATAGGAGGCGGGATTGCCCGCGGTTCGGATACGCAAGGCGGAAATCACCCATGCCCCAAGGCTGGCCGATATCGCCTATCGCGCCTGGGAAAGCGGCATCCTGCCCATTCTGATCGAACGGGAGGGCCTGCGCGAGAGCGAGCGCCGCCGCCTGGCCCGCGCCGTGGGCGAAGGCTGGCGCCATGCCATCGTCGCCGAGATCGACGATGTCGCGGTCGGCTGGTGCTCGCGCCAGCCCCGGCGGTCCTATATCCCCTATCTGTTCGTCATGCCGGAAATCCAGGGCCATGGCGTAGGCGGGCTGCTGCTGGAACGCATGGAGCGGATGCTCGAGCTCGAAGGCGCTGCGCGCATCCATCTCGAAACCCCGGCCGATCACGTGCGGGCGGTGCGCTTCTACGAAAAGCAGGGCTATCGCATCCTGGCGCTGAAGCCGGATGGCCGTGCGGGCCGCGATCCCTTCGCCAGCGTCTACCTGGAAAAGCGCCTCTCCCCCTATGACGGCGTCATCGATGAAGAATAGGCGGAAAATTGGCTGAGATCGTCAATCTGCGCAGTTTCCGCAAGCAGAAGGCGCGGGCGTACAAGGAAAGCGCCGCCGAAGCCAATCGCCTGAAATTCGGCCGCACCAAGGCCGAAAAAGCCGGCGCGGCGGCCGAGAAGGCGCGGGCCGAAAAGCATGTCGAAGGACACAAGCGCGAGGATTAGATCGTTTCGCGTTTGGACGGACACATTTCCATCGCCCTCTCCCTCTCAAGGGGGAAGCAAAAGAGTCGCGATTCCACCCCAATCCGGATCGTCACCCTCGGGCTTGACCCGAGGGGTCTTTGTTTTTGGATGCACCGCAAACGCCCTCGGGTCGGACCCGAGGGTGACGATCTGTGGGTGGGGGTGGTTCAGTCATCCACTGATGCCCCCTCCCTCAACTCCTCTCAAGAGGAGGGGAGCAAGGAGCCGCGATTCCACCCCAATCCGGATCGTCACCCTCGGGCCTGACCCGAGGGTTCTTTGTTTTTGGGTGCATGGCAAACGCCCTCGGGTCGAGTCCGAGGATGACGATCTGTGGGTGGGGCACTCCAGGCCTCTAGCTGGCCGCATCCTTCTGGCGCACCGCTTCGATGATCTCCCCCGTCAGCGCGTGCAGCGCATCGCGATGGCCATTGGCAGCGGATGGCGAATTCTCGTCCGAGGTCATCACCACGCTCAGCGCCAGCTCCGGCACGATATAGAGCATCTGCCCGCCATAGCCCCAGGCATAGCGCACGTCCGCGCCGGCAATGTCGCGCAGGAACCAGCCATAGCCATAGCCATCGCCGGTGAAGCGCGATTGGGTGCGCTCGATCCAGGATTGTTCGATCCAGTCTTCCGAAATCACCCGCGTTCCGTCCGGCGCCAGCCCGCCATTGCGATAGACCTCGCCGAAAGCCAGCAGCGAGCGCGGGCTCATCGCCATCTGGTTGCCGCCCAGATAAATCCCCTGCGGATCGCGCTCCCAGCCGGCAATGGCGAAATCGTCCACGGGGGCAAACCAGTCCCGCGCCAGCGCCAGGCTCGATTCGCCGCCTTCCCGGGTCAGGATGGCCGAGAGCAGGTGGGTCGAGCCGGTGGAATAGAGCATGCGTCCGCCCGGATCGGTTTCGAACGGCTGCGCCAGCGCGCTGCGCACCCAATTGGAACTCACCACCCAGCGCCCGTAATTGGGGCCCGATGTCGGCGCCAGCCCGGCCTGCATGGAGAGCAGGTGCCCCACATTGATGTCGGCGAGTCGCGGATCGGCGTTTTCCGGCAGGTCGTCGGGCAGGAGCGCGGCCACCTTCTGGTCCACGCCCTCGAGCACGCCCTTGTCGATGGCCATGCCCACCAGCGCCGACACCACCGTTTTCGAGGCGGATTTGATATTGGTGGGATCGTCGGGCGAATGATCGCCATAGCCGCGCTCGGCGACGATATCGCCGTCCTGTGCCACGATCACCACCTCCAGCGCCTCGAGGCGCGCGGCCTCGTCCAGAATGGCGTCGAAATCCTGCGCCATGGCGGCAACGGGCATCAGGGCAAGGACGGCGGCGAACAGGGCAGGGTGATTCCACATGCCTCTACCTCCCGCTCCCTTGCGGCCAAAGCGTGAGCAAAATCGGCTGGGCAAACAATAAAGTTTGTTCACCGACCTGTCCGGCCAGTCAGGGCGCTCATCTTTAGGAGGCGTGTGGTTCGACCGCTCTCCTCGGGGCAGAGTTCGGTCTAGACGCATTCTGTTCCACTGGGTCATTCCCGCGAAAGCGGGAACCTCTGTTGCTGTTCTTGTATGGCTAACGGAGGTCCCCGCTTTCGCGGGGATGACATCGTGAAAATTCAAGCTCCGGTGCGCCCAGGATAAACATTGCCCTAAGGGGGCGCGCCCGCGATCCCACAACGGGCAATGCCAGGCCTACCAATCCACCTGGCAAACCGCGCCGTCGGGGCCGAATTGCATGCTGTCCGGCGTATATTGGAAGATTTCCAGCTTCACTCCGCTCGGATCGGCCAGCCAGCATTGCCAGGTATGGTCCACGCCCAGCTTCTTGTCGGTCACCGAGACGCCCTTGGACCGCGCATGGGCCATGAAGGCGTCGATATCGTCGGTTTCGAAGCAGATATGGTTGATCTGGTTGGTCTCCTCGAAGCGGCTTTCCCCTTTGAGGAACACTTCCACGAAGGTGCGATTGCCGAAATCGAGATAGAAGCCGATCCGCTCCTCGCCGCGCTTGAAATCGAATTTGGGGGCCACGCCGATGACGTCGCGGTAAAAGGCTTCCACCGCATCCAGGTCGCGGGCGAAAATACAGGTATGGGCCACCTGCCTGACGAGGGGTGTGGTCAAGATCGTCTCCTCCGGAATAAGCAAGCCGAGCGGCCGCGCCGACATGTTAATCAGCGCCGCAGATGCTGCATAGGCCGACGGCGCCATTTAACGCCGGCTTAGGTTCTCCCGGGCAAGTTGGCGGGACATTTGGGCTCGAAGCGTGATGATCGCAAAATCTCGGCCGGTTCGGGCATTGCTTGTCGGCGTGGCCTTGCTTTTCCTGCTGACTGGCCTCGTGCAGTTTCCCTTTGCGCTCAATCATGACGCTGCCTGGCATTTTTATTCGGCCATCCGGGTTCTGGCCGGGGACCGGATCGGCGTCGATATTGCCGACATCAATCCGCCCATGGCGATGTGGCTGTTTTCGCTTCCTGGCCTTGCGGTCGCCGGACTCGGCCTGTCGCCGGCTATCGCCTTCAAGGCTTTTGTTCTGATCGTCGCCGCTCTCGTCTTCCTGGCCGTCCGGCTGCCGCTGACGGCATGGGCAGGGCGCGATACACCCATGCTCCTGCTCGCAATTGCCGCCACATTCCTGCTGCTGCCCGGTTACCATTTCGGGCAAAGGGAACATCTGGCCGCATTGCTGACGCTGCCCTATGTCTGCCTCGCCACGCTCCGCTCGGGGCGGCAACCGGTTTCGCTGGGGACGGCAACCTATGCCGGGCTGCTGGCAGCGATCGGCATCTGCTTCAAGCCCTATTTCCTCGCTGTTCCGCTCCTGGTCGAGCTCTGGCTCGCGTTGCGGCGGCGCGATCTACGGGAGGTCGTAAGACTTGAAACGCTCGTCATGGTCGCAATCGGCCTGGTCTATCTGGCTGCCGTTTTTGTCTTCGCGCCCGATTATCTCTATCGCGTCGTGCCTGACGCAATGGCGACCTATTCCGGTTTTGAGAGCGGCATGAACGAGATTCTGTCCGAAGTGGCAGGCGTCCTGCTGTTTCCGGTTCTTGCCATGCTTTTCGGCATCCTGGCCTTGCGTCGGATCGATCCTTTATCCGGTGCCTTTCTCGCTACGGCCACCGGCTATCTCCTGGCCGCCCTGTTGCAGCAAAAAGGCTGGCAATATCAAATCATGCCCGTGGCTCTGTACGTGCTGGCCGCCGCTGCTGTCCAAATGGCTTTCGCCAAACGCTTTCGCGGACTGATCGCCGCCGCTATCGGCCTCGCCTGCGCCTTCCCGGTGCTGTCGTTCGTGTGGGACGGCCTCTCGCCCAATGGGACGAGTGCGCGGGTCTTCGCTCTCGAGCAGGTGCTGGATAGGCCCGCCGTCGACAGCGTCTACGCCTTCATCACCTCACCGCGGGACATGCATCCGGCCGTGCTGCAATCGGGCAAGACCTGGGCTGATGCCTATGGGGTGGCGATCTTCCTGCCGGCCCATCTCCATGCGCTCGCCGCCGAAACCCGTAGTCCGCGCCAACAGCGGGCAATCGCCATTTCGCAAGCGTATCTGGAAGACCTGCTTGGCCGCTTCGCCGCAGCGCCGCCCGACATTCTGGCCTTCGATGCTGCGCGCTTCAAGCTGGGTATCCCGAACGCCGAGCGCTTCGACTATCTCGATTTTCTGGCGGCCTATCCCGCCTTTGAAGCCCTGATCGGCAGCTATGATGAGATCGCACCAATGGGCCGTTTTCGGCTGTTTAGGCTTCGCTAGCGGACGGGCCTTCGCCGCTTTTTTGCATCTGCCCTCTTTCCTCTGTCACACACCCCGTCTAGACAGGCTGCAACACCCCATACAAGGTTCGGGAAGGGCTCTCATGTCTTCTATCATCCACGTCAATGGCCGCCAGATTTATGACAGCCGCGGCAACCCGACTGTCGAAGTGGATGTGGTGCTGGACGATGGCAGCTTCGGCCGCGCCGCCGTGCCCTCCGGCGCGTCCACCGGCGCCCATGAGGCAGTCGAGCTGCGCGATGGCGGCAAGCTCTATAACGGCAAGGGCGTGACCGAGGCGGTCGAGAACGTCAATTCCGCCATTGCCGAGGAAATCCAGGGCATGGACGCGCTGGACCAGCGCGCCGTCGACCAGGCCATGATCGAGCTGGACGGCACCGCCAACAAGGGCAAGCTGGGCGCCAATGCCATCCTGGGCGTGTCGCTCGCCGTGGCCAAGGCCGCCGCCGAATCCAGCGAATTGCCGTTCTACCGCTATATCGGCGGGCCGAACGCCCATATCCTGCCCGTGCCGATGATGAACATCATCAATGGCGGCGAGCATGCCGACAATCCGATCGACATGCAGGAATTCATGATCCTGCCGGCCGGCGCGACCTCCATCGCCGACGCCGTCCGCATCGGCTCGGAAATCTTCCACACCCTCAAGAAGGGCCTGTCCGCCGACGGCCACAACACCAATGTCGGCGACGAGGGCGGCTTCGCCCCCAATCTGCAATCGGCCGACGAAGCCCTGGGCTTCATCATGCGCTCCATCGAAAAGGCCGGCTACAAGCCGGGCGAGGACGTGTTCCTGGGCCTCGATTGCGCCTCGACCGAGTATTACAAGGGCGGCAAATACGAGATGACGGGTGAGGGCAAGTCGCTCTCCTCGGACGAAAACGTGCGCTTCCTCGAAGATCTCGTCACCCGCTACCCGATCATCACCATCGAAGACGGCATGGCCGAGGACGATTGGGATGGCTGGAAGGCGCTGACCGAGGCCATCGGCAAGAAGGTGCAACTGGTGGGCGACGATCTCTTCGTCACCAATACCCAGCGCCTGGTTTCCGGCATCAAGATGGGCGTGGCCAATTCCATCCTGGTCAAGGTCAACCAGATCGGCTCGCTGTCCGAGACGCTGGATGCGGTCGATACCGCCCATCGCGCCAGCTATACCTCGGTCATGTCGCACCGCTCGGGCGAAACCGAGGACTCCACCATTGCCGACCTCGCCGTGGCGCTCAATTGCGGGCAGATCAAGACCGGCTCGCTGTCCCGCTCCGACCGCATGGCCAAGTACAACCAGCTGATCCGCATCGAGGAACAGCTCGGTTCCTCGGCCAGATATGCCGGCTATTCGGTGGTCAAGGGCCGCTAGACGCCATGAGTGACATGCGGGCCATCGTCTATGATCGATATGGCCCGCCCGAACGGGTCTTGCGGCTGGAGCATCTGCCCCGGCCGCAGCCCGGCCCCGGCCAGGTTCTGGTGCGGCTGCGCGCCACCTCGGTCAATTCCTGGGACTGGGACGCCGTCCTCGGAACGCCCATGGGCCGCGTGACCGGCCCCTTCGCGCCGCGTCACCGCATTCTGGGCGCCGATATTGCCGGCATTGTCGAACAGGTTGGGCAGGGCGTAACCGCCTTCCGGCCCGGCGACGCGGTGTTCGGCGATCTGTCCGAAGCCCAATGGGGCGGCTTTGCCGAATTTGCCTGCGCTCCGGCGGCGGCGCTCGCACCGATCCCTGCCGGGCTTTCCTTCGAACACGCCGCCGCCTTGCCCCAGGCTGGTGCCCTGGCGCTGCAATCCCTGCGCAAACGGCCCGATCTGGGGCCGGAACACACCATTGTCTTCAATGGCGGGGGCGGCGGCGTCGGCACTTTGGGCATTCAGCTCGCCAGGGCCAGCGGCGCCCGCATCATCGCCGTGGATCGCGCCGAAAAGCGCAACGCCCTGCTCGCCCTGGGCGCCGATGCCTTTATCGATTTCCGCGCCGAGGATTATACCGCCAGGCCTTCCGCCTATGACATGATCGTCGATGTCGTGGCCAACCGGCCCGCACGCCGCTACCCGGCGTGCCTCAGGGACAACGGCCGCCTGGTGGTCGTCGGCGGCACGTTTCGCACCCTGATCCCGGTGGCAATCCTGGGACAGCTCCTCGGCCGCCAGCGCCATCAATCACTCGGCCTGCTGGTCTACAAAGTGTCGCCCGAGGACAATGCCTTCCTTGCTGGCCAATGCGTGGCCGGCGCCCTGCGGCCCATCATCGACCGGGTCTTTCCCCTGGAGGATGCGCTCTCGGCCCTGCGGCGGCTGGGCAGCGGGCAGGCCATCGGCAAGGTCATCGTGTCGATGCCCGATTAGGGCTCCGGTTGTTTGGTCCCGCGCCAATATCCGGCGGCCCGAAATTGACGCTGCTTTCTTAAAGACTTGGCTCTGATACAATATTCGAGCGAGAATCATTCGCTTGGGGAGTCTTTGGATATGATAAAGCGTCTGTCTGCCGAAGCATTCGGTACATTCTGGCTCGTATTCGGCGGTTGTGGTTCCGCCGTCCTGGCAGCGGGCATTCCCGAACTCGGCATCGGCTATGCCGGTGTCGCCCTGGCCTTCGGCCTCACCGTACTGACCATGGCCTATGCCGTGGGCCATATTTCGGGCGGTCATTTCAATCCGGCGGTGTCGCTGGGTTTGGCCATGGCCGGCCGGTTCGAATACAAGGATTTGCTGCCCTATTGGGTGGCGCAGCTCGTGGGCGGCGTGCTCGGCGCGGCCGTCCTCTTCGTCATCGCCTCGGGCGTGGCCGGTTTCCAGGCCGGCGGCTTTGCCTCCAACGGCTATGACGCGCTCTCGCCGCATGGCTATGGCCTGGTCTCGGTGCTGGTGGCCGAAGTGGTGCTGACCGCCTTCTTCCTCCTGATCATCCTGGGGTCCACCCATGGCAACGCGCCGGTCGGCTTCGCACCCCTCGCCATCGGCCTGGGGCTGACCCTGATCCACCTGATCTCGATCCCGGTCAGCAATACCTCGGTCAATCCGGCCCGCTCCATCGCCGCCGCCATCTTCGCGCAGAACGGCGCCCTCGGTCAGGTCTGGCTGTTCATCCTCGCCCCCCTGGCCGGCGCGGCCCTCGGCGCGATCATCTGGAAGGCCCTGCTCGCCCGGGATTGAGGCACCCGCAAATCGTCACCCTCGGGCATCCTCGGGCTTGACCCGAGGACCCGAGGGTGACGAATGGTGGGTGAGGAATGTCCGGAGAGCGCCCTACTGAAACGCCGTCTCGGCAAAGCTCCTGAGTTTCCGCGAATGCAGCCGCTCGGCCGGCTGGTCGCGCAGGATTTCCATCGCGCGCAACCCCACCTGCAGATGCCGGTTCACCTGGGTGCGATAAAAGTCCGAGGCCATGCCGGGCAGCTTCAATTCGCCATGCAGCGGCTTGTCGGAGACGCAGAGCAGGGTGCCATAGGGCACGCGGAAGCGGAAACCATTGGCGGCGATAGTGGCGCTTTCCATGTCCAGCGCCACGGCGCGCGACTGGCTCAATTGCCGCGTGATCGCCACCTGGTCCCAGAGTTCCCAATTGCGGTTATCGAAGGTGGCCACCGTGCCGGTGCGCATGATCTTCTTGGTCTCGATCCCCTCGGTCTGGGTGATTTCCTCCACCGCCTGTTCCAGCGCCACCTGCACCTCGGCCAGGGCCGGAATCGGCACGGACAGGGGCAGATCGGCGTCGAGCACATGGTCCTCGCGCACATAGGCATGGGCCAGCACGTAATCGCCCAGCTCCTGCGAATTGCGCAGCCCCGCGCAATGGCCCAGCATGATCCAGGCATGCGGCCGCAGCACCGCGATATGGTCGGTAATGGTCTTGGCGTTGGATGGCCCCACGCCGATATTGACCATGGTGATGCCGCGCCCGCCTTCGCCCACCAGGTGATAGGCCGGCATTTGCGGAATGCGCGGCGGCGGATTGCCGGTAATGCCGCCGCCGGTCAGCATATTGTCCGTCGCCACGTTCCCCGGCTCGATGAAGCGCTGGTAATGGGGATGTTTCTCGCTCATCCAGCCTTTGGCGATGCGGCAGAATTCGTCGATATAGAACTGGTAATTGGTGAAGATCACGAAGTTCTGGAAATGCTCGGCATCGGTGCCGGTATAATGGGCCAGCCGGAACAGCGAATAATCCACGCGCGGCGCCGTGAAGGCGGACAGCGGGTAGGGTCCGCCGCGCGGCGGCACATAGGTGCCATTGGCGATTTCGTCGTCGGTATTGGCCAGATCCGGCGCGTCGAACAGGTCGCGCAGCGGCACGTCCAGCGCGTTGAGCGTCGCCCCGTCGACATGGTCGCGCGGCCCCAGCGCGAAATGCAGCGGGATCGGTGTTTCCGATTCGCCCACATCGATCGTGCCGCCGTGATTCTTGAGGATCACCGCGAACTGCTCCTGCAGATAGCCCCGGAACAGGTCCGGCGCCGTCACCGTGGTGCGGTAGAGGCCGGGGGTGTGCAGATAGCCATAGGGCAGGGTGCTCTCATGCTTGGAATAGCTGGTCGAGCGCACTTCCACCTGCGGATAGAAGGCGCGCACCCGCCCCTCGGGCACGATGCCATTGGTCAGCGCCTCCAGGTGCCCCCGGATGAATTCGCAATTGCGATGATAGATCTGCGCCACATGGGCCCAGGCCTCGGCGGGGTCGGTGAAAGAACGCTTGTCGAGGCGCGGCGGAGTGAGGGTGGTCATTTCGTCCTCTGGCGCGGTCCCGCGGATCGGGCCGCTTGGCTGGAATCGTCTGAAATCTCGGCCTCACTATAGAAGCCGCATGACACCTTCTCAACGGCGCCGCCCGGCGCCCCGCCGGCTTTCACAAACCGGTGACCCGCTCTTTTCTTGCCGCAATTACCACCCATCTTCGGGACAGTTCATCGGCAAGGCAAGCGACCCATGCACCCGATGAGCGGGAGGCGGTTCGCCGCTTGTCCCCCAAGCCCTCAACAGCGCGGTGGACCGCTCTCCGCATAGAGGCCGCCCGGCAGGAATGCCGTGGCGGCCTTTCTCTTATGTCCCGGTATAATCGAGCACGGTTTCGGGGTTGAACTCGCCGTCATAGCTGGCATCGACTTCATAGCGCACGAGCACGAATTCGCCTTCCCGGAACACCCAAGTGCCCGCCGAGCTCGCATCACCCAGCCCGCGCCATTTCGAATAGGAGGTGATGGTTCTGGTCTCCTCGTCGAAATCGGAATTGACCAGCACCAGCGACGTGCTCATGCCGACGACCGGCACGCTGAGCAGCTTGCCGTCGATACCGCTGTCACCCTCATATTGCGGGTCGACATCGGGCATGGCGAAGGCCAGCGGCGTCAGGCCATCGAGCTTGCGATAAATGTAATAGGCATGGCTCATGTTATAGGCGCCGGCCATGCAGAACACGGAGAACAGGGTGACCTCTTCGGGCTCGACCTCGTCGCTCCAGCTCGGCTGGTAGCTGAACGTCCAGCTGGCGATGGGCTGGTCCGGCATGAATTCGTCATCCATGTTGCACCATTCGCCGCCGGCGAGCTTGTGCAGCGCTGCCACCCGCTCCGTCAGCGCCTCCTTTTCCTTGCCGGCAACAGGGCTCAGTGAAAGCGCCGCCAGGGGCAGCCAAAGCAATGGACGGATCATCCCGCATCCCTTATGTCGAAGCCGAAACGCGGGACCGCCTCCCGCGCCTCCATTCAAGCAGATCGAGGCCGATATGACCGCAAAAATCATCGATGGCAAAGCCTTCGCCGAAAACCTGCGCAGCCGCATTGCCGGCCATGTCGAACGCCTCAAGGCCGAGCACGGCATCACGCCGGGTCTTGCCGTGGTCATTGTCGGCGAGGACCCGGCCAGCCAGGTCTATGTGTCGTCCAAGGCCAAGCAGACCGCCGAAGTCGGCATGAATTCCTACAAGCACGAATTGCCCGCCGATATATCGGAGGCCGACCTTCTGGCGCTGATCCATCGGCTCAATGCCGATCCCGCCGTGCATGGCATTCTCGTCCAGATGCCCGTGCCCAGGCATATCGATCCCAACAAGGTCATCGAAGCCATCGATCCGGCCAAGGATGTCGATTGCTTCACCCCCGCCAATGTCGGCAAGGTGCAGATTGGCCTGCCGGGCCCGGTATCCTGCACGCCGCTGGGCTGCCTCATGCTGCTGCGCGACGAACTCGGCTCGCTCGAAGGCCGTCATGCCGTCATCATCGGGCGCTCCAATCTCGTCGGCAAGCCGATGATGCAGCTGCTGCTGCGCGACAATTGCACCGTTACCGTGGCTCATTCGCGGACCAGAAACCTTGCCGACATCGTTCGCCAGGCCGATATCGTCGTGGCCGCGGTCGGCCGCCCGCAAATGGTCAAGGGCGACTGGATCAAGCCGGGCGCCACCGTCATCGATGTCGGGATCAACCGCGTGCCCGCCCCGGAAAAGGGCGAGGGCAAGACCCGGCTCGTCGGCGATGTCGATTATGCCGCCGCCGCCGAACAGGCCGCCGCCATCACCCCGGTGCCGGGCGGCGTCGGCCCGATGACCATTGCGTGCCTGCTCGCCAATACCATCACCACGGCCAGCCTGATCAACGGCCTCACCCCGCCGGACGATCTCACCGCATGAGTGCCGGCCTGCACGATCCCGGCGGCAAGGTGCGCCTGCGCCTCGGCGAAGGCGTGCGCGGCGATGTGGTGATGAGCGAATGCGGCCGCTACCGCCAGGTCATGCGTCGCTGGCTGGGCGACAGCTTCCCCGCCGATTACATCCTCTTCATCGGCATGAACCCCTCCACCGCCGATGCCAGTGTCGATGATCCCACTTGCGCCCGAGAATGGACCTTCGCGAAACGCGAAGGTTTTTCAGCCATGGTGAAGTGCAATGTCGGCGATTACCGCGCCACCGACCCCAAAATGCTGATGGCCCCCGACGTCGTCGCCGTCTCCCCCGCCAATCTCCCCGCCATCCGCCAGGCGGCCCGGGGGGCATGGCGCGTCGTCCTCTGTCACGGCAAGCTCAACAAGGCGCTGGCGCCCGCCGGCCGCGCCCTGGTCGCCGCCCTGCGCGCCGACGGCATCCCCCTCTGGTGCTTCGGCACCAATGCCGACGGTTCCCCCAAGCACCCGCTATACCTGAGAGCCGACACCCCCCTGATTCCGTTCTCGGCCTGACCGCCCATCGTCGCGGGGCTCTATTTGCGCGTCACGCACCGGCCGACACCCTCCCCCTTGCGGGGAGGGCCGGGGAGGGGGGCTCACACGCTCGAACTTGCCGGGCGATACCATGCCGCCACCCATCCCACGACGCCTCCACCCCGCCGGTCGTCACCCTCGGGCTTGACCCGAGGGCTCTTACTTCCCAGGCCAGCAGCGCATGTAGGCCCCTCGGGTCAGGCTCGAGGGTGAAGATCAGTGTGGGGTGGAATGGCGTTGGGAATAGCGCAAGGCACTGCAGCAATAGCCCAGCCGCCTCCGGGCCAATTCCTCCGACACCAGGGCTCCCGCCCCCATCCTCCCCCATCAAGGAGGAGGTGCCGCATCGCGTATAGGGCAATGTCTGTGCCCCACGCACCGGCCGACACCCTCCCCCCTGCGGGGAGGGCCGGGGTGGGGGGCTCACACGCTCGAGCTTGCCGGGCGATACCATGCCGCCACCCATCCCACGACGCCTCCACCCCGCCAATCGTCACCCTCGGGCTTGACCCGAGGGCTCTTACTTCCCAGGCCAGCAGCGCATGTAGGCCCCCCGGGTCAGGCCCGAGGGTGACGATCGGTGTGGGGTGGAATGGTGTTGGGAGTAGCGCAAGCCACTGCAGCAATAGCCCAGCCGCCTCCGGACGATTTGCTCCGACACCAGGGCTCCCGCACCCCCTCCCATCCTCCCCCGTCAAGGGGGAGGTGCCGCATTGCGTATGGGGCAATGTCCGTGCCCCACGCACCGGCCCGACACCCTCCCCCTTGCGGGGAGGGCCGGGGTGGGGGGCTCACGCGCTCGGACCCGTCCATCGTTACGATTGCTGCGAGAGGCGCGGATAGGGCCTACCTTCATACCCCTCCTGCCAACATCTGACAGCCTGCCAGCCAATCCTCCGCCTTGCCGCCGCCCGCGCGGCCACCTACATCACATTGCCTCCTGCGATGGCCCAGCGGCCCGCGGCGGAACCTCCTGGAGTAGCTCCATGAACAAGGCGCTTGTCGTCATTCTCGCCGCCGTCATGCTGGACGCCGTCGGCATCGGCCTCATCTTCCCGATCCTGCCGGCGCTGCTGCGCGAGGTCGGCCATACCAGCGACATCGCCACCATTCTCGGATTGATGCTGGCGCTTTATTCGGCCTGCCAATTCCTGTTCTCGCCCATTCTCGGCGTGCTCAGCGATCGCTTCGGCCGCCGTCCGGTCCTGCTGGTTTCCCTGGCCGGCGCCGCCATCGACTATATCGTCATGGCCTTCGCGCCCGAGCTGTGGCTGCTGGTCATCGGTCGCGCCATCGCCGGGGTCACCAGCGCCAATATGGCCGTCGCTACCGCCTATATCACCGATATCTCCAGCGAGGACGAGCGCGCCCGCCGCTTCGGCCTCTTCCATGCCATGTTCGGCATCGGCTTCATCATCGGCCCGGTTCTGGGCGGCATTCTGGGCGATCTGTGGCTGCGCTCGCCCTTCCTGGTCGCGGCGCTGCTCAATGGCATCAATTTCGCCCTGGCCCTGTTCGTCCTGCCCGAATCCCGCCCCGGACGGCGCGATGCGCGCTTCACCTGGGATACGCTCAATCCCTTCAAGCCGCTGGCCTGGGCGCTGACCTTCAAGGCGCTGATTCCGCTCATGGCCATCTATTTCATCATGAACCTGGTCGGCACCGTCTATGGCACCACCTGGGCCATTTACAGCGAGGACAGCTTCCAGTGGAACGGCATGATGATCGGTCTGTCGCTCGGCGCCTTCGGCATTTTCCATGCTCTGGCCCAGGCCTTTCTTACCGGCCCCGCCGTGGCGCGGCTGGGCGAGCGCTGGGCGCTGATCGTCGGCATGGCCTTCGAGACCGGAGCCATGCTCACCCTGGCCTTTGCCAGCCAGGGCTGGCTGCTCTTCCTCATGGCGCCGGTCTTCGCCCTGGGTGGCATCGGCATGCCGGCCCTGCAATCGGTCACCACCAGGCAGGTCGATGCCGACAGGCAGGGGCAATTGCAGGGCGTGCTGGCCAGCCTGGTCAGCCTGGCCTCGGTCTTCGGGCCGCTCTTTTTCAGCTTCGTCTATCACGGCTTCCGGCCGACCTGGCCGGGGGCTGTCTGGCTGGTGGCGCTGAGTGTCTACCTGCTGGCCCTGCCGCTCATGGCCGGAATCAGGCGCACCCCGCCGCAGACGACGCCGATGGGCGCCTGAACCGGGATATGTGCAAAACTCCCGGGAAACCGGGCTTCGGGCGGCAAACTGGGCTTGCGGGGCCTCTTTTTCCGGTCCATTAACAGTTTTGCACCGCCGGGCCGTCGAAAACCCCCGGATTTCCTTGCGTTTCGTACAGAATCGCCAAAGGTTGTCGTGGTTTTCGTTCGCCAGAGACGGCGGGCATTCACTGTGAGGAAACGCTATGAACAAAAACGATCTGGTTGGCGTCGTTGCCGACAAGGCTACGATCACCAAGGCACAGGCCGCCGAAGCGGTTGACGCAGTGTTCGAAGCCATCACCGCAGCCCTCAAGGGCGGCGACGAGGTTCGTCTGGTCGGTTTCGGCACCTTTGCCGTCTCCAAGCGCAAGGCTTCCACCGGCCGCAATCCGGCCACTGGCGCCGAGATTCAGATCCCGGCTTCGAACCAGGCCAAGTTCAAGCCCGGCAAGGGTCTCAAGGACGCGATCAACTAAGATCGTTTCCTGCGGCGGCATCGTGGGACGGGCCGGGTCCGGCCTTCCGCAGGGCGATGCCGCGGCACAGGATTAGGGCGCACCTTGTCGTGGCCGCCCTAGGCAATCGGCTCCGCGCAGGACGCGCCGGAGCCGTCTTGCTTTATAATGCCAGTTGACGGGCCGGGGCAGGCACCCTAATCAGGGCGCCGTTCCGTTTCCGAACGGCACGGGCGATTAGCTCAGTTGGTAGAGCGCTTCGTTTACACCGAAGATGTCGGCGGTTCGAGCCCGTCATCGCCCACCATCCGCCTTCGCGGATTTTTCACCTGCATCGCTGTCAGCGTTCACAGACTGCTAGCGTTCTGTCGCCGGGAGCGACGTCGGGCGACAAAAGTGCGCCTTTTGCGCGTCGCTTCAAAAAACCGGCGTTAGTTCTTCTAGGAACAGAAGTTTTCCACAGACGAAACCCGGCTTCACAAAAATGTCGCGCTAACGCGACGAGGTCGCTTGACTTCACCGAAGGGGGTCGGTAAACGGACCCCACGTTGCGCGAACGACTGGTTCGCAAGCGCTGCGGGAGTAGCTCAGTTGGTTAGAGCGCCGGCCTGTCACGCCGGAGGTCGCGGGTTCGAGCCCCGTCTCTCGCGCCATTTATTTCCTTGAAATTATTGGCGTTTTGGAAGCGGTCCAGGTTTGGATCGGCTTCATTTCGTCGTGAGCCTCGTGACCGCGGCGGCCTTTCGGGTCCATAAAGCCGGTGGATATCGTCCATTCGCGAGGTGTCGACGTGCCCGCTCGCTCTCCTGATCGCCGCAAAATCCTTGCCGGCCTGGCTGCCATGCCATTGATTGCCTTGCCCTTTTTCTCGCGTCCGGTCCGGTCGCAGGAACAGCCGGTCGTCATCCCGTCCCCCGAAAACGATCCGCCCGACACTAGCGAAACCGCGAAGGCCGTCCTGGCCGGCGGCTGTTTCTGGGGCGTGCAGGGCGTGTTCCAGCGCGTCAAGGGCGTCACGAGCGCCATATCGGGCTATTCGGGCGGCGCGGCCGAAACCGCGACCTATGAACAGACCTCGCGGGGCGATACCGGCCACGCCGAAGCCGTTGAAATCACTTACGATCCGCGTGAGGTCAGCTTCGGCACCCTGCTGCACATCTATTTCTCGGTCGCCCACAATCCGACCCAGCTCAATTACCAGGGGCCTGATCACGGCACGCAATATCGATCGACGATCTTCCCTGTCACCCAGGCCCAGGACGAGATCGCCCGCGCCTACATCGCCCAACTGGACCGCGCCGGCCTGTTCGAAGGGCCGATCGTCACCACGCTCGAACCACTAGATGCCTTCTACCCGGCCGAGCAATACCATCAGGACTTCCTGACCCTGAATCCGAACTGGCCCTATATAATAAAGCACGACCTGCCCAAGATCGCGGCGCTGGAGCAGTTGTTTCCCGATGATTTCCGCGCCGAGCCGGCTCTGGTGGGGCTGCTGCCCTCGGCCTGAGCGGGCGAAATGGGAACCGGCGGGAAAGCGCTGGCGTTCCCATTTCGACAATGGCCGAACACAGGAGGCAGCGATGGATATGACCAGGATTGTCCTTGTGGCCGTCATTTCCGCGGCACCAATGGGTATGGCACATGCGGCGGACATGATCACCGTGCCGACCTCCACCCGTGTGGAATTGCCCGTGCATGACCAAGCCGGTTTCGACTGGAGCGGCTTTTACGCGGGCGTCTATGCGGGCGTTCAGGACAGCGCGACGGGCGGCACGCAGTTCGGGGCGGGCGTCAATGCCGGCGTGAACGCGCAGTTCGACTTTTACCTCCTGGGCGCCGAGGTGGCCGTGCACGGCCTGACCGATGCCGGGGCAGGCGAGACATCCTATGGGCAAATCCTGGGTCGGGCCGGTCTCGTCGCCACCGACGACGTCATGATCTATGCCGCCGGTGGCTACGGGATGGATCTCGGCCCGCCCAGCGAAGAGGACATTCTGGCAGGCGGCGGGGTGGAGCTGGCAGTGACCGATTCCGTGTCCGTGCGCGCGCAATATCTGCACGGATTCCCCGTCGCGGGCGGCGAGCCGAAGAATCAGTTCACCTTCGGCGCCAATATCCATTTCTAGAAAATATGGCACTGGGCCCGTCGGGACGCAGAATCGCCGGCGGGCCGGTTCCATTCATGACAATCCTATGGCAGAACGGGCCTTAATTCCCGGTCCTGAGGCTCTCGCAGCGCCGGCCGGGAGGCGCAAAACCGGCCTTCAAGGCGGCATTTGTATCAAATTGAACCAATTCCGGGGCATTCCTGCAACAGGTGCCCGAAAATGGTCATTAAATCTTATCCGCGCTGCGGAATTTGAGCATTCACGGGGTTGTCAGTCTCTCACCCGTGAGGCATCTATCGTCCGACTACGGTTAACTCTATTGGGAGTGCAAGATATGTTTGTACGTTCTCTCGCCATCGGCGTTTCCGCCGCGGCTCTCATGGTTGGTGGCGCTCAGGCTGCTGACCTGATCATCCCGACCACCCCGCAGCCGGTTTACACCCCTGCCGGTTTTGACTGGGAAGGTCTCTATGTCGGTGCTCGTATTGGTGGCGCCTGGGTTGGTGAAGGCAACACCTATGGTAGCATCATCAACGGTCCTGATAATGCCAGCGCCTTTACGCTCGGTGCCGCTGCCGGTGTGAACTTCATCCCGGTCGACCCCTTCCTGCTGGGTGTTGAAGTCACCGGTGACTACCAGTGGTACGACGGTTTCGAGACCGCTGAATTCTTCGCCAATCTCCGCGCTGGTGCTGTCGTGACCGACAATGCCATGGTCTACGCCCTGGCTGGTGTTGGTTTCCAGACCCGTGACGGCTTCGACAGCGAAGGCGTCTACCAGCTGGGTGGTGGTGTTGAATTCGCCGTTACCGACGCGATCACCGTCCGCGGTGAACTCGTTGGCCAGGGTGACTTCAGCGACAGCGTTGGTGGTACCAGCGGCGATGCGTTCTTCGAATCCGCCAAGGCCACCGTCGGCGTGTTCTACCACTTCTAAGAATTTTGCGTGGCGGGGCGGCGTCGCCCCGTTGCCATTTTCTTGCAACCCAACTCGGCGGACCGATTTATCGGTCCGCCGTTTTGGTTTTTCGGCCAAAGAATCGCCGGGTTCCAGGGCTCGGTCCAAGATGCTGGGCAGGGCTGTTATCTGCGTCGCGGCCGCCGGCCCTTTTCCGGCGCACGATCCCACGCTGATTCCGTCTGTGGCAGGCTCAACCTGCCGCGCTGCGTGTCCCATGGGGCGGGTCGCATTTCACAAAATGCCGGTTTGACGGAAAAAACCATCTGCCGGACGCCGCACCGAAGGCGGAAGCGACCGGAAAGTCGCCTTCTGTTACATGATTGTTTTAGTCATATTTTCTTTCCCTTGAAACGTTTTGGGGGAAGGTCTAAGCCGTTCCGCATCACCTGCGCGTCGGTTCGCTTGCCCCAATTGCAGACCAGCCCGCGCGCATCACGGCCGCCCTGGCCGCTTGAACTTTAGGCTGCCGCATGACTGACCTGCTCAGCGATTATTTGCCCATTGTCATATTCATCGCCCTTGCCGCCGTGATTGGCGGCGCGCTTTTGCTGGCGCCGTTCCTGGTGTCGCTCAAGCGTCCCGATCCGGAAAAGGTTTCGGCCTTCGAGGCGGGGTTCGAGGCTTTTGGCGATGCGCGTATGAAAGTGGATGTGCGCTTCTATCTCGTCGCCATCCTTTTCATCATTTTCGACCTGGAAGTGGCGTTCCTCTTCCCCTGGGCCGTGGCCTTCCGCGATGTGGGCTGGTTCGGCTTCTGGTCGATGATGGTCTTCCTCGGCGTGCTGACCATCGGCTTTATCTATGAATGGCGTAAGGGAGCTCTGGAATGGGATTGAGCCCGTCCAGTTCGACACTGGTTACCCCGCGTCCCACGGGCGCTCTCGATCCGGCGACCGGCAAGCCTTATGGCGCTGACGATCCGTTCTTCGCCGGCGTCAATAACGAGCTAGCCGACAAGGGTTTCCTCGTCACCTCCGTTTCCCAGCTCATCACCTGGGCGCGCACCGGCTCGCTGATGTGGATGCAGACGGGCCTGGCCTGCTGCGCCGTGGAAATGATGCAGATGTCGATGCCGCGCTATGACGTGGAGCGCTTCGGCGCCGCGCCGCGCGCCTCGCCGCGCCAGTCCGACGTGCTCATCGTCGCCGGCACGCTGACCAACAAGATGGCTCCGGCGCTGCGCAAGGTCTACGACCAGATGCCCGAGCCGCGCTACGTCATCTCCATGGGCTCCTGCGCCAATGGCGGCGGCTATTATCACTATTCCTATTCCGTGGTGCGCGGTTGCGATCGTGTGCTGCCGGTGGACGTCTACGTTCCCGGCTGCCCGCCGACGGCCGAAGCGCTTCTCTATGGCATCCTGTTGCTGCAGAAGAAGATCCGCCGCGACGGCACGATCGAACGATAGGGCAGGGGCATGGACGAAACTGTTGTTGTCGACCCGCTCGTGACGCTTGGCGAACATATCGCATCGTCTCTGGGCGATGCCGTCCTGAGCTTCGAGGTCGCTTTCGGCGATCTCACGCTCAATGTGCAGCGCGATTCGATCGTCAATGTGGCGACATTCCTGCGCGATGATCCGAAGTGCCGCTTCATCGCTTTTGTCGATGTCTGCGGCGCCGATTATCCGGCCCGGGAATTCCGCTTCGACGTGGTCTATCATTTCCTCAGCCCGCATCTGAACCAGCGCGTTCGCGTCAAGCTCGAGACGGATGAGGCAGCGCCTGTGCCGTCCATCTGCGATGTGTTCCCGGGCGCCAACTGGTTCGAGCGCGAGACCTATGACCTTTACGGCGTCATGTTCTCCGGCCACCCCGACCTGCGCCGCATCCTGACCGACTACGGCTTCGATGGGCATCCGCTGCGCAAGGACTTCCCGCTCACCGGCTTCGTCGAGGTGCGCTACGACGAGGAGCGCAAGCGCGTGGTCTATGAGCCGGTCAAGCTCACCCAGGAATTCCGCTCGTTCGATTACCTGTCGCCCTGGGAAGGCACCGATTACGTCCTGCCCGGCGACGAGAAGGCGAAGAACTGATGTCTGAAGTCGACGTACGCAACTTCACGATCAACTTTGGCCCGGTCCATCCCTCGGCCCACGGCGTGCTGCGCCTGATTCTGGAGCTGGACGGCGAACTCGTGGAGCGTGTGGACCCGCATGTGGGCCTCCTGCATCGCGGCACCGAAAAGCTGATCGAGGCCAAGACCTATCTGCAGGCCGTGCCCTATTTCGATCGCCTCGACTACGTGGCGCCGATGAACCAGGAGCATGCCTTCGCCCTGGCCGTGGAGCGCATGCTGGACATCGAGGTGCCGCGGCGCGGCCAGTTGATCCGCGTGCTCTACGCCGAAATCGGCCGCATCCTGGCGCATCTAATGAACGTGACCACCCAGGCCATGGACGTCGGCGCGCTGACGCCGCCGGTCTGGGGCTTCGAGTGGCGCGAAAAGCTGATGATCTTCTACGAGCGTGCCTCGGGCGCCCGTATGCACGCAGCCTATTTCCGTCCCGGTGGCGTTCACCAGGACCTGCCGCAGGCCCTCATCGACGACATCGATGTGTTCTGCGACGAGTTCATGGATTTCCTGGTCGATCTCGATCGCCTGCTGACCGAGAACCGCATCTTCAAGCAGCGCAATGTCGATATCGGCGTGGTGACGTCTGAAGAAGCCTGGGGTCTCGGCTTTTCGGGAACCATGGTGCGCAGCACCGGCGCCGCCTGGGACCTGCGCAAGGCGCAGCCCTATGATTGCTATGCCGAGATGGATTTCGACATTCCGGTCGGCTCCAACGGCGATTGCTATGATCGCTACCTGATCCGCATGGAAGAGATGCGCCAGGCGGCGCTGATCATGAAGCAATGCGTGGTCAAGCTGAACGCGCCGGATGGCAAGGGCCCCGTGGCCTCCACCGATGGCAAGGTCGTGCCGCCCAAGCGGGGCGAGATGAAGCAATCGATGGAAGCGCTGATCCATCACTTCAAGCTCTATACCGAGGGCTACAAGGTTCCTGCCGGCGAGATTTACGCGGCGGTCGAGGCGCCCAAGGGCGAATTCGGCGTCTACCTGGTGTCCGACGGCACCAACAAGCCCTATCGCTGCCATATCCGCGCTCCGGGCTTTGCCCATCTGAGCGCCATGGATCACCTGTGCCGCGGCCACATGCTGGCCGACGTCACCGCGATCCTGGGTTCGATTGATATTGTGTTCGGAGAGGTTGATCGCTGATGAGCGTGCGACGCCTTGCGGATGAGTCGGTTCAGCCGGCAGATTTCGCCTTCACCGCTGAAAATCAGGCCTGGGCCGAAAAGCGCATCGGGCTCTATCCGCCTGGGCGGCAGCAATCTGCCGTCATTCCGCTGTTGATGCGGGCGCAGGACCAGGATGGCTGGGTCAGCCGCGCGACGATCGAGAAGATCGCCGAAATGCTGTCCATGCCCTATATCCGCGTCCTGGAAGTGGCGACCTTCTACACCCAGTTCCAGTTGCAGCCCGTCGGTACGCGCGCCCATGTCCAGGTCTGCGGCACCACGCCCTGCATGCTGCGGGGCGCCGAGGGGCTGATCGAGGTCTGCAAGAGCAAGATCCATCCCGAACCGCACCATCTCAACGCGGATGGCACCCTGTCCTGGGAAGAAGTGGAATGCGCCGGCGCCTGCGTGAACGCACCCATGGTGGCGATTTTCCACGACACCTATGAGGATTTGACGGCCGAGCGCCTCGAAGAAATCATCGACGCTTTCCAGGCCGGCAAGGGCGACAGCATCAAGCCGGGCCCGCAGATCGAGCGGCACTATTCCGCTGCCGAAGGTGGCGAGACGACGCTGCTGGAGCCCCCGACCGCCACGCGCGAGAAATTCGTGCCGCCCCCCGCGCCCGAGGCGCCGCCTGCTGCACCCGCAGCGGCCGCCGCGCCTGCTGCGCCGGCCCCTACGGCCGCCGGCAAGCCGCGCGATGTTGTCGAGGAAAACGCTCCGGCCATCAAGGGTACGCCGAAGACCGCCAAGGTGTCGCAGGCCAAGGCCGAGCGCGAGCGCAAGGCTGCCGACACGGCCGCCAAGGCCGATGGCAAGCCCAACAAGGCCATGCGCGAAGACGCCGTGGGCGCGGAATCGAAGGCCGAAGGCATCGATGACGGCAAGGCTGTGGGCAAGGCCAAGGCCAGTGCGCCTGCCGAAGGCGGCACCGCGGCCAAGGTCAAGAAATCCAAGCCCGTGGTGAAGGCGCCCGAAGCCAGCGCCCAGGAAGTGTCGCCGACCCGCGACGCGGCCGCGCCCCAGCCTCTGTTCGACCGGCCCGAAGGCCCGGCCGACGATCTCAAGCTCATCTCGGGCGTGGGACCGGTGCTGGAAGGCAAGCTCAACGCGCTGGGCATTACCCGCTATGCGCAGGTCGCCGCCTTCAAGAAGGCCGATATTGCCCGCGTCGACGCGGTGCTCAATTTCCGGGGCCGTATCGAGCGCGACGACTGGGTCAAGCAGGCCAAGGCGCTCGCCAAGGGCGGCGTCGAGGAATATCGCAGGGTCTTCGGGAAGGACCCGCGCTAAATGGCCATTCGCAAGCTCGATCTCGGCAAGCTGACCATGCTGGATTACGTCATCGGCGTCATCCTGGCCCTGGTTGGTACCGCCGTGGTCACTGCGATGGAAATGGCCACCAATATTGCGCTGCCGAGCGTCGTGGCTTCGGTGGCAGGGGCGGCGATCGGGATTGCCGCCTGGTTCACTTATCTGTTGAAGCGGAAAGCTGATCATGCTCGCTGACAAGGATCGCATCTTCACCAATCTCTATGGGCGCCATGACTGGACCCTGGAAGGCGCTCGCGCCCGCGGCGCCTGGGTTGGGACGAAGGAATTCATCGATAATGGCCGCGATTGGATCGTGAACGAGGTGAAAACCTCGGGCCTGCGCGGTCGTGGCGGCGCCGGCTTTCCCACCGCGCTCAAATGGACCTTCATGCCCAAGGAAGGCGCCGGCGACGGCCGCCCCAGCCAGCTCCTGGTCAATGCCGACGAATCCGAGCCCGGCACCTGCAAGGACCGCGAAATCCTGCGCCACGATCCGCATCATCTGGTGGAAGGGTGCCTGCTGGCCGGCCGCGCCATGGGTGCGCATATCGCCTATATCTATGTGCGCGGCGAATTCATCCGCGAGCGGCAGAACCTCGAAGCCGCCGTGCAGCAGGCCTATGACGCCCGGCTGATCGGCAAGAACAACGTGCATGGCTGGGACTTCGACATCGTCGTCCACCATGGCGCCGGCGCCTATATCTGCGGCGAGGAAACCGCGCTGATGGAGAGCCTGGAAGGCAAGAAGGGCCAGCCGCGCCTCAAGCCGCCATTCCCGGCCGCCATGGGCGTCTACGGCAACCCCACCACCGTCAACAATGTCGAATCCATCGCCGTGGTGCCGGAAATCCTGCGCCGCTCCGGCGCCTGGTTCGCCTCTATCGGCCGCGCCAACAATACCGGCACCAAGCTGATGTGCGTGTCCGGCCACGTGAACCGGCCCGCCACATTCGAAGAGGCCATGGGCGAGAGCTTCAAGGACATCATCGAAAAGCATTGCGGCGGCATTCGCGGCGGCTGGGACAATCTGCTGGCGGTGATCCCCGGCGGCGCCTCGGTGCCCTGCGTCACCGGCGAAAAGATCCAGGATGCCATCGTCGACTTCGATGGCCTGCGCGAGGTCGGCTCTTCCATGGGTACGGCCGCCATCATCGTGATGGACAAGTCCACCGACATCATCCGTGCCATCTGGCGCCTCTCGGCCTTCTACAAGCATGAGAGCTGCGGCCAGTGTACGCCGTGCCGCGAGGGCACGGGCTGGATGATGCGCGTCATGGCCCGCATGGTCGAAGGCCGCGCCCAGAAGCGCGAGATCGACATGCTGTTCGAAGTGACCAAGCAGATCGAAGGCCACACCATCTGCGCCCTCGGCGATGCCGCCGCCTGGCCGATCCAGGGCCTGATCCGCAATTTCCGTCACGTGATCGAAGAGCGGATCGACCAATACACCTATTCGTCCACCAGCGACGGCGCCGTGCCGTCGATCGCTGCGGAGTAAACCGATGGCTCAGATCAAGGTCGACGGCCAACTCGTCGAAGTCCCCGATTACTACACCCTGATGCAGGCCGCCGAAGCGGCCGGCGCGGAAATCCCGCGCTTCTGCTATCACGAACGCCTCTCGGTCGCCGGCAATTGCCGTATGTGCCTGGTCGAGGTGAAGGGTGGTCCTCCCAAGCCGCAGGCCTCCTGCGCCATGTCGGTCAAGGATTTGCGTCCCGGCCCCAATGGCGAGCCGCCCGAAATGTTCACCAACACGCCCATGGTCAAGAAGGCCCGCGAAGGCGTGATGGAATTCCTGCTGATCAACCACCCGCTCGATTGCCCGATCTGCGACCAGGGCGGCGAATGCGACCTGCAGGACCAGGCCATGGCCTATGGCGTCTCCGGTTCGCGCTTCTTCGAGAACAAGCGCGCCGTCGAAGACAAATATATGGGCCCGCTGATCAAGACCTCGATGAACCGCTGCATTCACTGCACGCGCTGCGTCCGCTTCACCACCGAGGTTGCCGGCATTTCCGAGCTGGGCCTGGTCGGTCGCGGCGAGGATGCCGAGATCACCCCTTATCTCGAGCGGGCGCTGACCAGCGAACTCCAGGGCAATGTCATCGACCTCTGCCCGGTCGGCGCGCTGACCTCCAAGCCCTATGCCTTCCACGCCCGTCCGTGGGAACTGACCAAGACCGAAAGCATCGACGTCATGGACGCCGTCGGCTCGGCCATCCGCGTCGATAGCCGTGGCCGCGAAGTCATGCGCGTCCTGCCGCGGATCAACGAAGCCATCAACGAGGAATGGATTTCGGACAAGACCCGCTTCATCTGGGACGGCCTCAAGAGCCAGCGCCTGGATCGCCCCTATGTGCGCAAGGGCGGCAAGCTCCAGCCCGCGACCTGGGACGAGGCGCTCGCCGCCGTGGCCTCCAAGGTCAAGAAGGCCGGCAACAAGGTCGGCGCCATTGCCGGCGATCTCGCCGCCGTCGAGGAAATGTATGCCCTCAAGGGTCTGCTGGCTTCGATCGGCTCGGGCATGACCGATGTGCGCCCGGTCATGTCGGGCATCGATCCGTCCATGCCGCGCTCGGCCTATATCTTCAACCCGACCATTGCCGGGATCGAGGAAGCCGACGCCATCGTCATCATCGGCGCCAATCCGCGCAAGGAAGCGGCCGTGCTCAATGCGCGCATCCGCAAGACCTGGCGCGCCAAGGGCCTGCCCATTGCCGTTATCGGCGAACAGGCTGACCTGACCTATGACTACACCTATCTCGGCAATGGCCTCGAGACGCTGGCCGACCTGGCCGCCGGCAATGGCGCCTTCGCCAATACCCTGGCCAATGCCCAGCGTCCGTTGATCATCGTCGGGGAGGGGGCCGTCTCCCACGCCGGTCTCGGCAAGCAGGCCGGCCGCGACACCATCGCGCTCGCCGCCAGGCTGGCCGGCGGCGCCAATGTCGCGGAAGGCTGGAACGGCTTTGCCATGCTGCACAGCGCGGCCAGCCGCGTCGGTGGCCTCGATATCGGCTTCGTGCCGCATGATGGCGGCGTCTGCTCGGCCGATCAGATCGCGCTGGCCGGCAAGGGCGAACTCGACGTGCTCTTCCTGCTCGGCGCCGACGAATACGACACCTCCGCCATGGGCAAGGCCTTCGTGGTCTATATCGGTTCGCACGGCGACAAGGGCGCGCACCGCGCCGACGTCATCCTGCCGGGTGCCGCCTATACCGAGAAGTCCGGCACCTATGTGAACACGGAAGGCCGCGTGCAGGTCACGACCCGGGCCGTGTTCCCGCCGGGCGATGCCAAGGAAGACTGGGCCATCATCCGCGCGCTCAGCGGCGCCATCGGCCAGGCTCTGCCCTATAGCTCGCTGGCCCAGCTCCGGGCCGCGCTCTATGCGGAATTCCCGCATCTGGCCCGCATCGACGAGATCGCGCCCGGTTCGGTTGCCGACATCGCCAAGCTGGCCAAGGCCGCCATCAAGACCAAGTCGGCGCCCTATGCCTCGCTGGTCGAAGATTTCTATCTCAGCAATCCGATCGCGCGGGCTTCCGCGACGATGGGCGAGTGCGCCGCCATGGCCGCCGGCCTCAAGCAGGCCGCGGAATAGGGGAGCAATATGGACTTTCTTCTCGCTGCCCTCGATTACCTGCTCGGTATCCCCTTCCTTGGCTGGGGTACGCAGATCGGTTTCGTCTATAAGGCGCTTGCCCTGCTGGTCGGCCTCCTGATCTTCACCGCCTTCATCCTCCTGGGCGACCGCAAGGTCTGGGCGGCGGTGCAATTGCGTCGTGGTCCCAATGTGGTCGGTCCCTTCGGCCTGCTGCAATCCTTTGCCGACCTGTTGAAGTTCGTGTTCAAGGAAGCCATCATTCCGGCCGGCGCCGACAAGGTACTGTTCCTGCTGGCCCCCCTGATCACCGCCACCCTGGCCCTGGCGGGCTGGGCCGTCGTGCCGGTCTCCGATGGCTGGGCCATGGCCAATATCAATGTGGGTATTCTCTACCTGCTCGCCATTTCCTCGCTGGGCGTCTATGGCGTCATCATCGGCGGCTGGGCCTCGAACTCGAAATATCCGTTCTTCGGCTCGATCCGCGCCGCCGCGCAGATGGTGTCCTACGAAGTCTCCATCGGCCTTGTCATCATCACCGTGCTGCTCTGCGTCGGTTCGCTGAACCTCAACGACATCGTCATCGCGCAGTCCGAAATGGGCCTGGCCCATGCCCTGGGCGTGCCGTGGCTCAGCTTCCTCAACTGGTTCTGGCTGCCGCTCTTCCCGATGTTCGTGGTGTTCTACATTTCGGCCCTGGCCGAGACCAACCGCCCGCCCTTCGACTTCGCCGAAGGCGAGTCGGAACTGGTGGCCGGTTTCATGACCGAATATTCGGCCACGCCCTACCTGCTCTTCATGCTCGGCGAATACATCTCGATCCTGCTGATGTGCGCCATGACCACGATCCTGTTCCTTGGCGGCTGGGCTGCGCCGATCGATCTGCCGCCCTTCACCTGGATTCCGGGGATCATCTGGTTCTTCATCAAGGTTACCCTCGTCTTCTTCATGTTCGCCATGGCAAAGGCCATCGTGCCCCGCTACCGCTATGACCAGCTCATGCGGATCGGTTGGAAGCTGTTCCTGCCGCTCTCGCTCATCATGGTCGTCATCGTTGCTTTCGTCCTCCAGCTCACCGGCTGGGGCTGGAACGGAGGGGTCGCCTGATGCGCGCCGGACAGCTTCTCAACACGCTTCTGCTCAAGGAATTCGTATCGGCCTTCTTCCTGGCCATGCGCTATTTCTTCGCGCCCAAGCCGACCATCAACTATCCCTTCGAGAAGGGTGAGGTCAGTCCGCGCTTCCGGGGTGAGCATGCCTTGCGCCGCTATCCCAATGGGGAAGAGCGCTGCATCGCCTGCAAGCTCTGCGAAGCCATCTGCCCGGCCCAGGCCATCACCATCGAGGCCGGCCCGCGCCAGAACGACGGCACCCGCCGCACGATCCGCTACGACATCGACATGGTGAAGTGCATCTATTGCGGCTTCTGCCAGGAAGCCTGCCCGGTGGATGCCATCGTCGAGGGTCCGAATTTCGAATTCGCAACCGAAACGCGCGAGGAGCTCTATTTCTCCAAGGAGAAGCTCCTCAGCAATGGTGACCGTTGGGAGCGTGAAATCGCCGCCAACCTGGCCGCCGACGCGCCTTATCGCTGAGAGGGAAGACGATGAGCCTTCCACTGTTTTTCTTCTACGTATTCTCGGCAATCGCCGTCGCTTCGGCCTTCATGGTCATTTCGGCGCGCAATCCGGTGCATGCGGTCCTGTTCCTGATCCTGACCTTCGTGAATGCGGCGGGCCTGTTCATGCTGGCCGGCGCCGAATTCCTGGCTCTGCTGCTGATCGTCGTCTATGTGGGCGCGGTCGCGGTGCTGTTCCTCTTCGTCGTCATGATGCTCGACGTGGATTTCGCCGAGCTGAAATCCGGCCTGCTGCAATATGCGCCGGTCGGCATCCTGGTGGGCGTGGTCCTGCTGCTCGAATTGCTGCTGGTGGCCGGCAGCGCCTTCATCTCGCCCGAGATCGCGGGCGGTGCGGCGCTGCCCATCGACAACACGATCCAGAACACGCGGGCGCTCGGCCAGGTGCTCTACACGCGCTACGTCTTCCTGTTCCAGGGCGCTGCCGCCGTGCTGCTGGTCGCCATGATCGGCGCCATCGTGCTGACGCTGCGCCATCGTCCGGGCATCAAGCGGCAGAGCACGGCCGAACAGATCGGCCGCAAGGCCAGCGAGACGCTCAAAGTCGTCAAGGTCAAATCGGGTCAGGGGCTTTAGGGGGTTATCATGGGTCTGGAAATCGGGCTCGGTCATTACCTGACCGTCGCGGCAATCCTGTTCACGCTCGGCGTGTTCGGCATCTTCATCAACCGCAAGAACATCATCGTCATCCTGATGTCGGTGGAATTGATCCTGCTTGCCGTCAATCTCAATCTGGTGGCCTTCAGCGCCCAGCTCAATGACCTCCAGGGGCAGGTTTTCGCGCTGATGATCCTCACCGTCGCTGCCGCCGAGGCGGCCATCGGTCTGGCCATCCTCGTTATCTTCTACCGCAACCGTGGCTCCATCGCGGTTGAGGACGTCAACATGATGAAGGGCTAGGGGCACCCGCTATGATCATTCAGGCGATTGTTTTCCTGCCCCTTATCGGGGCGCTTATTGCCGGCCTTTTGGGCCGGACCATCGGGCACCGCCCGAGCGAGCTCATCACCACGGGCCTGCTCATCGTGGCGGCGGTGCTGAGCTGGGTCGTGTTCATCCCCGTGGCCTTCGGCGACGGTCTGGTGGGCGCGGTCGGCGATGGCCATGCCGCTGTCCTCAAGGTCGAGGTCATGCGCTGGATCCAGGTCGGCGACATGGATTTGCGCTGGACGCTGCGCGTCGACACGCTCACCGCCATCATGCTGGTCGTGGTCAATAGCGTGTCCGCCCTCGTGCATGTCTATTCCATCGGCTACATGAACGAGGATCCGCACCGCTCGCGCTTCTTCGCCTATCTCTCGCTCTTCACCTTCGCCATGCTGATGCTGGTGACCGCCGACAACTTCCTGCAGATGTTCTTCGGCTGGGAAGGCGTGGGTCTGGCCTCCTATCTGCTCATCGGCTTCTGGTACACGCGTCCCTCGGCCTCTGCCGCGGCCATGAAGGCCTTCATCGTCAATCGCGTCGGTGACTTCGGCTTCCTGCTCGGCATTTTCGGCTCGTTCCTGGTGCTCGGCCAGATCGGCTTCGACGGTGCCTTCGCCGCCGTCGACGAATTCGCCGTGACCGGCATGCCGACCTTCCAGTTCCTGGCCTGGAACGTCGATGCGATGACCGTGATCTGCCTGCTGCTGTTCATGGGCGCCATGGGCAAGTCGGCGCAGTTCCTGCTGCACACCTGGCTGCCGGACGCCATGGAGGGCCCGACCCCGGTGTCGGCGCTCATCCATGCCGCCACCATGGTCACCGCCGGCGTCTTCATGGTCGCGCGCCTGTCGCCGCTGTTCGAAACCTCGCCCGTCGCCCTGACGGTGATCATCGTCATCGGCGCGATCACCGCCTTCTTCGCGGCGACCGTGGGCCTCGTGCAGAACGACATCAAGCGCGTCATCGCCTATTCGACCTGTTCGCAGCTCGGCTACATGTTCGTGGCGCTCGGGGTAGGGGCCTATTCGGCGGGTGTCTATCACCTCTTCACCCACGCCTTCTTCAAGGCTCTTCTGTTCCTCGGCGCCGGCGCGGTCATCCACGCCATGCACCATGAGCAGGACATGCGGAACATGGGCGGCCTGCGCAAGAAGATCCCCATCACCTATGCGATGATGATGATCGGCACGCTCGCCCTGACCGGCGTTGGCATCCCGGGCACCAATTTCGGTTTTGCCGGCTTCTTCTCCAAGGACGCCATCATCGAAAGCGCCTATGCCTATGGCGGCAATGTCGGCAGCCTGGCCTTCTGGCTCCTGGTCGTCGCAGCTTTGTTCACCAGCTTCTATTCCTGGCGCCTGGTGCACCTGACCTTCCACGGTTCGCCCCGCGATACGCAGCATCACGGCGAGGGTCCGCATCCCGATCCGTCTCACGCCGCCCTGGAAAGCCATGACGAGCCGATCCACGACAGCAATGCCGACGATCACGGCCACCATGGCTCGGCTTATGACAATGCCCATGAAGCGCCTGGTGTCATGCTGGTCCCGCTTTATGTGCTGGCCATCGGCGCGGTGCTGGCAGGCGTGGTGTTCTATTCCATGTTCTTCCACGACGTGGAGCACATCGAGCACTTCTTCGCCGGCTCGATCTATGTCGATCACCAGATCATCGAGGACGCGCACCATGTGCCGACCTGGGTGAAGTGGAGCGCCACCATCGCCATGATCCTCGGATTCGTGGCCGCCTGGTACATGTATATCCGGCGTCCCGACGTGCCGGGCCGCCTGGCTGCGGCCAATCCGGGGCTCTACCGGTTCCTGCTCAACAAGTGGTATTTCGACGAGCTCTACAACACGATCTTCGTGCGCCCCGCGCTCTGGATCGGCAATTCCATCTGGAAGGGCTTCGACGATTGGCTGGTTGACGGCAAGATCACCGAGGGCCTCGGCCGCCGTGTCCAGAATGTCACCAGCTGGGTCGTCAAGCTTCAGTCCGGCTATCTCTACCACTACGCCTTTGCCATGCTCATCGGCATTGCGGCGCTGCTGACCTGGGCCATTACGGCCGGGGGGCTCATCTGATGACCTTCGACAATTCCATCCTCTCCCTCGTCACCTGGCTTCCGCTCCTCGGCGCGGTGCTGCTGCTGGCGACACCCAAGACCGCCATCGGCGCGATCCGCTGGATTTCTCTGGCGACCACGCTTGTGGTCTTCGCGCTGTCGCTGGCCCTGTGGAATGCGTTCGACGCCTCCAATGCCGGCTTCCAGTTCGTGGTCAACATGCCCTGGATCGGCGATTCCATCGGCTACCGCGTCGGCGTCGACGGCATCTCGGTGCTGTTCGTGGTGCTGACGGCCCTGCTGATGCCGGCCGTGGTGCTGGCGAGCTGGGACGTCGACATGCGCCTCAAGGAATACATGATCGTGTTCCTGGTGCTCGAAACGCTGATGATCGGCGTCTTCACCACGCTCGATCTGGCCATGTTCTACGTCTTCTTCGAAGGCACCCTGCTGCCGATGTTCCTGATCATCGGCATCTGGGGCGGTTCGGCCCGTATCCAGGCGGCGTATAAGTTCTTCTTCTACACCTTTGTCGGCTCGGTCCTGATGCTGCTGGCCATGATGGCCATGTATTGGGATGCCGGCACGACCGACATCGCCCGCCTCTTGACGCACGATTTCCCGGTCGGCATGCAGCCCTGGCTCTGGCTGGCCTTCTTCGCCTCGCTCGCGGTCAAGATGCCCATGTGGCCCTTCCACCGCTGGCTGCCGGAAGCGCACGTGCAGGCGCCGACTGCCGGTTCGGTGATCCTGGCCGCCATCCTGCTCAAGCTGGGCGGCTACGGCTTCCTGCGCTTCTCCCTGCCCATGTTCCCCGAAGCCTCGGCGAACTTCGCCAATTTCGTCTTCCTGCTCTCGGTCGCCGCCATCATCCTGACCTCCTTGGTCGCTTTGGTGCAGACCGACATCAAGAAGCTGATCGCCTATTCGTCCGTCGCGCATATGGGCTTCGTGACCATGGGTATCTTCGCGGGCAATGCGCTGGGCATCCAGGGCGCCATGTTCCAGATGATCAGCCACGGCATCGTGTCCGGCGCGCTCTTCCTCTGCGTCGGCGTCATCTATGACCGCATGCATACCCGCGAGATTTCCGCCTATGGCGGCCTCGTCGAGCGCATGCCGCAATATGCCTTCGCCTTCATGGTCTTCACCATGGCCAATGTCGGCCTGCCGGGCACCTCGGGCTTCGTGGGCGAATTCCTCACCATGATGGGCGTGTTCCAGGTCAATACCTGGGTGGCGTTCGGCGCGGCTTTCGGCGTGATCCTCTCGGCCGGCTATGCGCTCTGGCTCTACCGCCGGGTGATCTTCGGCGCATTGACCAAGGACAGCCTCAAGTCGATTCTCGACCTCAACCTGCGCGAGAAGATCGTCATCTATCCGCTGATCGTGCTCACCATCGTGTTCGGCTTCTATCCGGCGCCGATCCTCGATACGACGGCCGCCGCCGTCGACAATCTGGTGACGCAATATTCGACCGCCATCGGCCGCGACCCGGCCGTCGATCTGGCCGACCAGCGTATCCAACTCGAATATGCCGCGCCCACGGGCGAGGCACAGCCGGCCGCAGCGCCCGCTTCGCACTAGGAGACTGTCGTGAACTCTGACATTACCGATTTTGCGAGCCTGGCTCCGGCCTATCCCGAGCTGCTGATGGCCGCGGGAGCCCTGGTGCTCCTGCTCGTCGGCATCGTCGTCAACAAGGAGAAGTCGAGCCTTGTGAGCTGGCTGGCCATTGGCCTCCTGGCGGCGACCGGCGTGCTGGTCATCCTGCAGCCGGCCGATGGGGTCATCTTCAACGGCCTCTTCATCGCCGACGGCTTTGCCCGTTACATGAAGGTGCTGGTCCTGGGCGGCGCGGCCCTGGCGCTTGTCCTCAGCCTCTCCAATGCCGAGGAAAACGGCGTCCACAAATACGAATATTCCATCCTCGCCGTGCTCGCGACCCTGGGCATGATGGTCATGGTTTCGGCCAATGACCTCATGAGCCTCTATGTCGGCCTCGAGCTGCAATCGCTCTCGCTCTATGTCATGGCGGCGATCAAGCGCGACGATAGCCGCGCCACCGAGGCGGGCCTGAAATACTTCGTTCTGGGCGCGCTCTCCTCGGGCATGCTGCTCTATGGCGCCTCGCTGATCTACGGCTTTACCGGCCATACCAATCTCTCCGAGATCGTCATCGCCATCGCCAATGAGGGCCGCTCCATCGGCCTGATCTTTGGCCTGGTCTTCCTCCTGGCCGGTGTCGCCTTCAAGATTTCGGCCGTGCCGTTCCACATGTGGACGCCCGACGTTTACGAAGGCGCGCCCACGCCGGTCACCGCCTTCTTCGCCATGGCCCCCAAGGTTGCGGCCATGTCGCTGATGGTTCGCCTGGTCATGGACACGTTCGCGCCCATCACCAGCGACTGGCAGCAGATCATCATCTTCCTGTCCATCGCCTCCATGGTCCTGGCCGCCTTCGCCGCCATCGGCCAGAAGTCGCTGAAGCGCCTTATCGCCTATTCCTCGATCGGCCATGTGGGCTTCGCCCTGGTCGGCCTGTCCTCGGGCACGCAGGTGGGCGTCGAAGGCGTGGCGGTCTATATGGCCATCTATGTCGGCATGACGGTCGCGCTCTTCGCCTGCCTTCTGTCGCTGCGCACCGCCAATGGCGGTTATGTGGAGACCATCGAGGATCTGGCCGGCGCGTCGAAGGCCCGTCCCTTCGTGGCGGCGATCATGGCCATCGTCATGTTCTCGCTGATCGGCCTGCCGCCGCTTGCCGGCTTCTTCGCCAAATGGATGGTGTTCCTTGCAGCCATCGAGGCCAATCTCTATGTATTGGCGGTCATCGGCATGTTGGCCTCGGCCATCAGCGCCTTCTACTATCTGCGTGTGGTCAAGGTGATGTATTTCGACGAACCCAAGGACGAGTTCGTCGCCGTGCCGAACGAGCTCAACATCATCATGGCCGTGTTCGGCTTCCTGATCGTCACCTATTATTTCACCCTGGGCAATCCGCTGGCCAGCATGGCGCATCAGGCCGCCGGAAGCCTGTTTTAGGTGAACAGGTTTGCGCTGGGCGCCAAGGCCAGGGCGGCCGGATACCGGCTCGCCGGTTTTGACGCCATAGGCTCGACCAATAATGAAGCGCTCGCGGCCGCCGCCGCGGGCGATCCGGGCGGCATCTGGTTCGCGGCCCTGCACCAGACCTCCGGCCGCGGCCGGCGGGGCAGGCCCTGGCACAGCGAGCCGGGCAATCTGGCGGCAAGCCTGCTCATCGTGCCCGATGCCTCGCCGGAGCGCATTGCCACGCTCGGCTTCGTGGCCGGTGTGGCGCTCAATCGCGGCCTGGCTGCCATTCTCCCGCAGGGAACGTTCCGCATCGGCATCGATGGGGCGGATGGCGCCGATGGCCGATCGCGCATCGCGCTGAAATGGCCCAATGACGTGTTGGCCGACGGCGCCAAGCTGTCGGGCATCCTGCTCGAAGCCAGCAAGACGCCCGATGGCCGCAGCGCCATCGTTGTGGGCTGCGGCGTCAATGTGATCGCCGCGCCCGAGGGCACGCCCTATCCGGCCACCTCGCTGCGCGCCCTGGGCGTCGAACGGACGGCCGAGGACGTGTTCGAGGCACTCTCGGATGCCTGGGTAGAGGCCTTCGCGCTCTGGGACGATGGACGCGGCGTTGATGCCGTGCTCGACCTCTGGCGCGATTCCGCCGCCGGCATCGGCGCGCCTGTCGCTGTCTCGCAGGACGGTGTCGTCCGGCGCGGTATTTTTGAAACCATCGACTCCAGCGGTCGGTTGATTATCCGGGCCGATGACGGTTCGCGATTCCCGATCACCGCCGGCGATGTGCATTTTGGGGCAACGGCCAGCGCCCGAAGCTGACCACAACATAAGGCGCGGCGACCGGCGACCACAGTTCGCCCGGCGTCACGCTGCTATAAAAGGAATAAAATACCCATGGCTAAGAACCAAAGGGATGAACTCGTTTTCGTGCCGCTTGGCGGCGTCGGCGAAATCGGCATGAACATGGCCGCCTATGGCTTCGGTCCCGAGCGCAAGCGCAAGTGGATCGTGGTCGATTGCGGCGTCAGCTTCGGCGGTCCGGACCTGCCGGGCATCGAACTGATCATGGCCAATCCGGAATTTCTGGAAGAAAACGCCGACGATGTCCTGGCGCTGATCCTGACCCACAGCCACGAAGACCATTATGGCGCCGTGCTCGATCTCTGGCCGGTTTTCGATCGGCCCGTCTATGCCACCCCGTTCACCGCCGCCATGCTGGCGGCCAAGCGGGCAGGGGACGGCATCGTCGAAAATGTCGACATCACCATCATGCAGCCGGGCAAGGCCTTTACCGTCGGCCCCTTCACCATCGAGCCGATCAACGTCGCCCACTCGATCCCCGAATCCAACGCCCTGCTGATCACCACCCCGGTCGGCCGGGCCCTGCACACTGGCGACTGGAAGCTCGATCCCACGCCCGTCATGGGCTCGCCCACCGATTTCGCGCGCCTTCAGAAGATCGGCGAGGAAAGCGATCTGCCCCTGGCGCTGGTCTGCGATTCCACCAATGCGATGAAGGACGGCGAAAGCCCCAGCGAGCAGGTGGTCGGCGGCAATCTGGCCAAGCTGATCGCCGAGGCGCCCCATCGTGTGGCCGTCACCACCTTCGCGTCCAATGTCGGCCGCGTCGTCTCCATCGTTCGCGCCGCCCACGAGGCGGGCCGCGAAGTGGTCATGTCCGGCCGGTCGCTGCACCGCATCATGGGCATCGCCAAGGAGCTGGGCATGCTCGAAGGCCTGCCGGTTCTGCACGACCAGGACATGTACAAGTCCATCGCGCGCGACAAATGCGTGCTGATCTGCACCGGCAGCCAGGGCGAAGCCCGCGCCGCCATCGCCCGCATCGCCCGCGGCGATCACCCGGTGATCGATCTCAATGCCGGCGACCGCATGATCTTCTCGTCCTGGGCCATTCCCGGCAATGAGCGCGAAGTGCAGGACATCCAGAACCTGCTCATCGACAAGGGCGTGGAGGTGATCACCGCCAATGACGCGCTGGTCCACGTCACCGGCCATCCGCGTCGCGGCGAGTTGCAGAAGCTCTATTCCTGGGTAAAGCCCGATGTGCTGGTGCCCGTGCATGGCGAGGCGGCGCATCTGGCCGCCCATGCCAGGCTGGGGCGCGAGGCGGGCATTCCCAATGTCTGCGAGGCCCGCAATGGCGACATGGTGCGGCTCTTCCCCGAAGCCACGGCTTTCCCGGCCGAGGTGCGCACCGGCGAGCTCTATCTTGATGGCCTCGTGCTGTGCACGCCCGAAGAAAGCGGCGTCAAGGGCCGGCGGCGCCTGTCCTTCGGCGGCATGATCATCGTCAGCCTCGCCGTCAATGCCAGCGGCCACGTGGTCTCCGGCCCGGAAATGGTGGTCGAGGGCCTGCCCGAAACCGAGGAGGAATCGGTGGCCGACCTGGTGGAAGACACCATTGCCGGGGTCATCAAGTCCATGCCGCCCAAGCGCCGCTCCGACACCGAAGTGCTCAATTCCGCTTTGTTCAAGGCGATCCGCAACGAGGTCAACGCCTTCTGGGGCCGCAAGCCCAATGTCAGCGTGTTCGTGCACCGGGTCTGATTGGCGCAGCTGTTTGCGCATGGCTCCTTCTCTCCCCGCCCCTTGAGGGCAGGGGGGCATCGGCGGGTCACTGCACCAGCCCCACCCACTGATCGTCACCCTCGGGCTTGTGTGGAGGAAGTGTGGTTTAC
>NZ_LVVY01000086.1 GCF_001650025.1 Devosia elaeis
CCGGCACCGAGGCGAAGCTCGCCCCATGCCGCAGCCTTCGAGGCGGCGGCAAAGCCGCAAAATCCTTCCGGTGGAAGGATTTTAGCAGAGAAGGCCATGCGACCTATGGTCGAATGGCAGAGGCGAAGGCACAAAGTGAAACCGCAAGCCAGATGGCCGGGCGGCGCTTTGCCATGCCCGGCCCTTCTTGCGCGTCTCAGCGCCCCCCCAGCCCCCATTCGGCATGCTCCAGGGCTGTCATCACGCCGCGCAATTCCGCCAGCCCCTTCATGCGGCCGATGGTTGGATAGCCCGGCTGCGAGCGCCGCCCCAGATCGTCGAGAATGTCCTGCCCATGATCCGGGCGCATCGGGATTTGCCAATCCTTGCGGCCCTCCGCCTTGCGGCGGCGCTCCTCGCGGATCACTGCGGCGATCACCGCCACCATGTCGGTATCCCCGCCCAGATGCTCGGCCTCGTAGAACGAGCCGGCAATGTCGTCATTGTCCCGCTTCACATTGCGCAGATGCAGGAAATGGATTTTCGGCCCGAAGCGCTCGACCATGCCGGGCAGGTCGTTGTCCGGCCGCGCGCCCAGTGAGCCCGTGCAGAAGGTCATGCCGCTGGCCGGGCTGTCCACGGCATCGAGGATGAGCTTGTAGTCTTCCTCGGTCGACATGATGCGCGGCAGGCCGAGCAGCGCGAATGGCGGATCGTCGGGATGACAGCAGAGCCGCAGCCCCAGATCCTCGGCCGTGGGCACCACCTCTTCGAGAAAATCGATGAAATGGGCCCGCAATTGCTCGCGGCTGATCGCGCCATATTCGTCCAGATGCGCCTGTACGTCGGTCAGCGTCATGGATTCGGTCGAGCCCGGCAGGCCCATGGTGACATTGCGGGCCAGCTGCTTCTTGTCGTCCTCGTCCATCGCCTCGAAGCGGCGTCCGGCTTCGTCGGCAATGGCATTGGTGAAATCGGCCGCGGCGCCCGGGCGCTGCAGGATATGAATGTCGAAGGCGGCGAAATCGTTGATGTCGAACCGCATGCACGATCCGCCATGCGCCACGGTCCAGCGCAGGTCGGTCCGCGTCCAGTCCAGCACCGGCATGAAATTGTAACAGATGGTCTCGATGCCGCTATCGGCCAGGTGCTTGATGGACACCTTGTAATTGGCGATATGCTCGCGCCAATCGCCCTTCTGCTTCTTGATATCCTCGCTCACCGGCAGGCTTTCCACCACGTCCCAGGTCAGCCCCGATGCGGTGCCGTCCTTGCGCGTGGCGATCTCCTGGTGGCGCTTGGCGATTTCCTCCGGGGTCCACACCACGCCATTAGGCACATGATGCAGGGCGCTGACCACGCCCACGGCGCCTACCTGGGTGATGTCGTCGATGCTGGTGAGGTCCTTGGGGCCAAACCACCGCCACGTCTGTCGCAACTTGAAACTCCGTCTGAAATCGAGAGATAGAAGGGATGCCGGCTCAGTCGTTGGCCAGCGCGAGAAGTGTGTCCACATGGCAGGGCGTGCCGGCCCGGCACCAGCAGGCCAGGTTCTTGCCGGCCAGCGCGTCATGGATATCCTGGCGGGATGGGCGGGGCCGGTCGGCCTCGATCTCCCCATTCATCCAGCGCCCGTGACGCGCCACGGCCTCGGCCTGGGCGGCGGCCTTGTCGAGCCCGGTTTCGGCCATCACTGCCGCGATGGTGAAGGGATTGCCCCAGGGGCCTGGCCGGGCCACCGATTGCGCCGGCAAGCCATTGATGGCGTGGGAGACCGCCTGCAGATCAAAGCCCGCCCGCCGTGACAAGACAATCCGTACCGGCCTCATTTGCGCATCTCCCGGTCGTAGACGAATTTGGGCATTTCCCAGTTGAAGACCAGCGCCAGGAAACGCAGCGTGAAGCCGATAATGACGGACGCCAGGATCATCAGATTGTCGGGCAGCCCCGCGGTCAGGCCGAGGAAATAGATCGTCCCGGTAATCATCGACACCGTGGCGTAAAGCTCGCCCCGGAAAATCAGTGGAATGTCGTTGCACAGCACGTCGCGCAGAATGCCGCCCGCCGTCCCCGTCACCATGCCGGCCACGATGACGATGATCGGATGCACCCCCGCTTCCATGCCGATATTGCAGCCGATGACCGTGAACACCACCAGCCCCAATGCGTCCAGCAGCAGGAAGGGCCATTTCAGCCGGTCCACCAGCCGCGCCAGCGGGATGGTAAGCAGGGCCGCGCCGCAGACCAGCAGCAGAAGATAGGGATTTTCCACCCAGACCAGCGGATAATGATCGAGCAGGATATCCCGCAAGGTGCCCCCGCCCAAAGCGGTGACGCAGGCGATGAGGCAGACGCCGAACCAGTCCATATTCCGCCGCCCCGCGGCAAGGGCCGCCGTCATCGCTTCGGCCGCGATGGCGATGTAGAAGGCTATCAACAACATGGCGCATTCCCTCGAAGCCGTCGAAACCGGGTTGCCCCGGCCGCGTTACGCCACCAGCATGTGCCCTTCTCGACCCGATGAGGCAAGCATTATGCGCCAGCCCCGTTCCGTCCGCGCCCTCGAAGATTTCGGCCGCGTCCGGCTCAGCGACAACTTCTTCATGCGTGATTTCCTCTATTCGGAAATCGCGGCCATCAATGGCTTCCGGAACCTGCCCGATGACCCCGACCTGGCCATCGCCGCCGGAACCGAACTCTGCGTCCAATTGCTCGAACCCTTGCAGGAAAGGTTCGGTCGCATTTCGGTGCGCTCGGCCTATCGCTCGCCCCAGGTCAACGGCTTCGGCAATGCCAACAAGCTCAGCTGCGGCAGCAATGAAAGTAATTTCGCCGGTCATATCTGGGACAGGCGAAATGCCGCCGGCCATATGGGCGCCACCGCCTGCATCGTGGTCAACCGCTTCATTCCCTATTACGAGACAAGCGGGGATTGGGAAGCCATGGCCTGGTGGGTACACGACCACCTGCCCTATGACGAGATGGAATTCTTCCCCCGCTACGCCGCCTTCAACCTCGCCTGGAGCGAGGCCCCGGAACGGCGCATATCCAGTTTCATCCCGCCACGCCGTGGCGTTCTCACCAAACCCGGAATGCACAATTGGCAAGAACGTCATGACAGCGCCTATGCAGCCATGCTGGCCGCGTTGGACTAAAGGAAATCGGCGCGGTGCGGCGTGAACACGTCGACCAGCCTTCCCTTTTCCAGTGCCACCACGCCATGGACGAGATTGGGCGGCACGATGAAGCTGCCACCCTGCCCGACGATCTCGGTTACCCCGTCAATGGTCACTTCGAAACGGCCTTCGGCGACATAGCTCACCTGGATATGGGGGTGGCTATGCGGCGCGCCGACGGCGCCCTTCTCGAAGCCGAACTCCACCTGCATCAGTTCCGGCGTATGGATCAGCACGCGGCGGGTATTGCCGGGCGCCAGCTCGGTCCATTCGGTTTCGTTCGGTTGAGCGAAGAACTTCTGTTCGGTCATGATCTACCTCGCAAGCCAGCCGCCATCGACCGGGATGACGGCGCCGTGCATGTAAGTGGAGGCGGGGGCGAGCAGGAACACTGCCGCATCGCCGATATCGGATGGAACGCCCCAGCGGCCCGCCGGAATGCGCCCCAGGATGGAGGCCGAACGATCGGGATCATTGCGCAGGGCTTCGGTATTGTTGGTTTCGATATAGCCTGGCGCGATGGCGTTCACATTGATGCCCCGGGCCGCCCATTCATTGGCCAGCAACCTCGTGATGCCGAGCACGCCGCTCTTGGACGCCGTATAGCTCGCCACGCGGATGCCCCCCTGGAAGCTCAGCATCGAGGCGATATTGACGATGCGGGCGCCCCGCCCCGCCTCCAGCGCCTTGCGCCCAAGCGACTGGCAGAGGAAGAACATCGTCTTGAGATTGATGTCCATCACCGCATCCCAATCGTCCTCGGTGAAATCCACCGCATCGACGCGCTTGATGATGCCGGCATTGTTGACCAGCCCGTCGATCGGACCATGCTGGTCCCAGGCCGCCTCGAACATGGCCTGTGCCTCCCGGGTGGAACCGAGATCGGCGCGCACTTCCGCAAAATCCGCGCCCTGTCCGGCCATCAGCGAGGCCGTCTCCGCCATGCCGGAGCGGCCGACGCCGATCACCTTGCCACCCGCCCGGCCGATCGACAGGGCAATGCCCTGCCCGATGCCGGTATTGGCCCCGGTCACCATGACCGTCTTGCCGGAAAGCCCGAAACTGGTGAGATCCATCAGCGCAGCTCGTCCATGCCGACCTTCTCGACATCGGTATAGTCGATGTTATCCCCGGCCATCGCCCATATGAAAGTATAGGCCCCGGTTCCGGCGCCGCTATGGATCGACCAGGGAGGGGAAATGATGGCCTGCTCATTGCGCACGATCAGGTGCCGGGTTTCGTCCGGCTCGCCCATCAGGTGCATCACGAAGGCATCCGGTTGCAGGTCGAAATAGAGATAGGCCTCCATGCGCCGGTCATGCACATGCGCCGGCATGGTGTTCCAGACCGAACCCGGCGCGAACTGGGTGAGCCCCACCACGAGCTGGCAGGTTTTGACGCTGTCCGCATTCACATATTGGTAGATCGACCGCTCGTTCGCCGTCGTGCTGCTGCCCATGTCGAGCCGCTTTGCCCCGCTTTGCTGCAACAAGGTCGTGGGATGGCTGGCATGGGCCGGCGCGCTCAGCAGGTAATATTTCGCGCCATTGCCGGCAAAGCGCACATCCTTGGCGCCCATGCCCACATAGAGCATGTCGCGCAGGCCGACGGCATGGTCGACGCCATCCACCGTAATGGTCCCCGCCGCGCCGATATTGACCGCGATCAGCTCGCGCCGGTCGAGGAAATTGGCCGTGCCGGTCGGCTTGATGGTTTCGAGCACCAAAGCGCCGGCCTCAGGCACGGCGCCGCCCACCGCCATGCGGTCGTAATGGGTATAGGTCCAGCGGACCTGCCCCGCGACGAACAGATCGTCGATCAGGAAGTTCTCCCGCAATTCGCCGGTGCCCATGCCCGCGGCGCTGATCGGGTCGATGGCAAAGCGGATGTCGAATTCGGTGCTCATATTCAGGTCCTAACTGGTCGGGCATTCTCGGCCAGGCGGCTGCGATACCGGTCCTGGCTGCGTGAAAGGTGGTCGCGCATCGCCTCGCGCGCGGCGTCGGCATCGCTGGCGGATATGGCCTCCAGGATGCGGCGGTGCTCGGCATGAAGGCCAACCTGGTATTCGTAGGTCAGCACGCTGTCCGTCCCCCAGGGCGAGGCGACGTCACAGGGAATGGTGCGGCTGCCCAGCGCATCCAGCACCTCGATATAGAAGGGATTGTTGGTCGCTTCGGCCACCGCGCGGTGGAAGGCGAAATCGGTCTTTCCCGTCGGATTGCCTTTTTCCAACAGGCGTCCGAACTCATTCCAGGCCTCGTGGATCGCCGCCTCCTGGCTGCTGGAGCGCCGCTGCGCCGCCAGGCCCGCCGATTCGATTTCGATCCCGATACGCACTTCGAGCACGTTGAGGGCCACCGAGATCTTGTTGGAGCGTTCCCCGGCAATGCTGCTGAATGCCGAACCGGCCTGCGGCATGACGAAAACGCCGGCCCCCTGGCGCGGCTGCACCATGCCATCGGCCGCCAGCGCGGCGATGGCCTCGCGGACCACCGTGCGGCTGACGCCGAAATGCTTGGAAAGCTGGCTTTCCGTGGGCAATTTCTCGCCCGGCCCCACTTCACCGGCGCCGATGCGCTTGCGTAGCGCATCGACGATCATGTCAGCCAGTTTGGGCCTGCGGGCCGGCGGCGGAGTAGCCTCGATCATGGACACGGCATCACCTGAACAGGCTCGGCAACCAGAGCGACAGCGCCGGGATATAGGTCACGAGCCCCAGCACGATCAGCCCGGCCACGTAGAACGGCCACACGCTGCGCATCGCCGTCCAGATCGATATCTTGCCCACGGCCGCCGCCACGAACTGCACCGGCCCCAGGGGCGGCGTGTTCAGCCCGATGCCCAGATTGAGGATCATGATCACGCCGAAATGCACCGGATCGACGCCGAATTTCTGCACCATGGGCAGGAAAATCGGCGTGGTGATGATGATCAGCGGCCCCATGTCCATGAAGGTGCCGAGCAACAGCAGCAACACGTTGATCAGCAGCAGCACCATGATCGGGTCGGTGGTGAGCGTGGAGATGAGATCGGTCAGGATGGGCGCGACCCTGAGATAGGCCATGAGCCAGCCGAAAGAGGCCGCCGCGCCGATGATGAACAGGACCATCGAGGTCGTGCGCACCGCACCGAGGACCGAGTGCACGAACTCGCTCCAGGTAAGAGACCGGTAGACAAGCAAGGTCACCAGCAGGGCGTAGATAACCGCGATGCAGGAACTTTCCGTGGCCGTGAACACGCCCGAGCGCACGCCGCCGAAGATGATTGCGATCAGCATGAGCCCCGGAATGGACACGAGGAAATATTGAAACGCCTTGTAGAAGCCGGGAAAGGGCTCGGTCGGATAGCCGCGCTTCACCGCCACGACATAGGCGGTGATGCCCAGCGCCACGGCCAGCAGGAGGCCCGGAATGATCCCTGCGGTGAACAGGTCCGCAATGGAAATGCGCCCCCCGCCCGACAGCGAATAGATGATCATGTTGTGGCTGGGCGGCAGCAGCAGGGCGATCAGGGCCGCCATCGAGGTGACGTTCACCGCATAATCGGCGCCATAGCCCCGCGCCTTCATCTGCGGGATCATGATGCCGCCCACGGCCGCGGCTTCGGCCACGGCCGAACCGGAAATGCCGCCGAACAGGGTCGATGCGGCGACGTTGACCTGTCCGAGGCCCCCGCGCACATGCCCGATGATGGCGCCGGCGAAGGAAATGATGCGCGCCGCGATTCCGCCGCGCATCATCAGGTCGCCGGCGAAGATGAAGAAGGGAATGGCCAGCAGCGTGAAGCCGGCAAGGCCGGAATTGAGCTGCTGGAACACCACGATGGCCGGGCGGCCGAGATAGACGATGGTGGCGAAGCTTGCGATACCGAGACAGAAGGCGATGGGCGTACCCACCATCATCAGGGCGGTGAAGACACCGAAAAGAATCCAGTATTCCATTGGCGATCAGGCCTCGGTCACGAGTTCAGCAGGCGGCTCGTCGACGGGCTCGCCGGCAAGGCGCAGCAAAATGCGCTCGAGGGCGTAAAGACACATCAGGAAGCCGGAAATGACGATGGGGAGATAGGTCATGGTCTGCGGCACATGCAGGACCGGAATGTTGACGCTCCAGCCGCGAATGGCCAATTGGCCCCCGTAAAAGATCATGCCGAAGGCGAAGGCGAAAACGGCGATGTCGCTGATCACGCGCAGTGCGCCCTTAGCGCCCTTCGGCAGCACATAGAGCAGCACGTCGAATCCCATGTGGAAATTCTCGCGCACGCCCACGGCCGCCCCCAGAAAGACGAACCAGCTCATCAGCATGATGGCTGCGCCTTCCGTCCAGGAGGGCGAGGCATTGACGATGAAACGCATATAGACCTGGAACGCGACGATCGCGGTCATCGCCACCAGGCCGAAGCCTGCCAGCCAGAGCGCCGCATTGGAGGTGGCGCGCAGCACGCCGCTGACAGGCAAAAGCCATTGTCTCACGAAGAAGTCCTCCGAATTGAGAAACCGGGCCGGCTCTCACCGGCCCGGAATGGTCGATCAGCCTTCAGTGGCCTGGATGCGGGCAACCAGATCCTGCAGAGCCGGGTCGGTGACATACTTGTCGTAGACCGGCTTCATCGCTTCGATGAACGGCGCCTTATCGACTTCGTTGATTTTGACACCGAGCGCCTCGATTGCGGCCTTGGATTCGCGTTCCGCGGCCTGCCAGAGCTCGCGCTGGTATGCGACCGATTCCTTGGCCGCTTCACGCATGGCAGCCTGGTCCTCGGGGGTGAGACCATCCCAGATCACCTTCGAGACCACCAGCACTTCGGGCACCATCAGGTGCTCGTTGAGCGAGTAATACTTGGCGACCTCGGCATGGCCGGCCGTGTCGAAGCTGGGATAATTGTTCTCGGCGCCGTCGATAACGCCGGTCTGGATACCCGAATAGACTTCGCCATAGGGCATCGGCGTGGCATTGCCGCCCAGAGCGGCGACCATGTCCACGAAAATATCCGAGCCCATGACGCGGAACTTCATACCTTCCATGTCGGCCACCGAATTGATCGGCTTGGAGCTGTTATAGAAGGAGCGGGCACCGCCGTCGTAATAGGTCAGGGCCACGACATCCACAGCCTCGAAAGCCGCCAGGATTTCGTCGCCGATCGGGCCATCGAGCACGTTGTGGAAGTGCTCGGTGGACCGGAAGATATAGGGCAACTGGGTGACGGTGGCTTCCGGAACCTGGGTGCCGAAGGCCCCGATCGAAATGCGGTTGAGATCGATCACGCCGAACTGGGTCTGCTCGATCGTATCGGCTTCCTGTCCGAGCTGGGCGGAGTGGAACACTTCGACCGTGTACCGGCCGTCGGTCTTTTCGCTCAGCAATTCGCCGAACCTCTTCACCGCTTCGACAGTCGGATAGCCATCGGGATGGGTATCGGACGAACGCAGCACCGTTTGGGCACTGGCGGCCGACACCATCAGGCTGGACGCAATGACGGCGGCGGCCGCCATCTTAGGCAGATGAAACATGAAATCCTCCCAAATTTTCCTCCAACGGCCAGCAACTCCCCGCTGACAGGCCGTTCCGGTGAGCTGACCCACCGCCGATCGGCCCTCCAAGGCGGAAACCCGATCCAGGGCAAAACTGGTATGGAAGTTAAAAAGACAAGTCAACATACAATTACTCGTATGTTGTATGATGAATCTCAAGCTCTAGTTCCGCCGCCGGCAGGCGGCCAAAACAAAAACCCCCGGAACAAGTCCGGGGGCGAATGCATGCAGGAAAGGATGATGTCAGATGTGGATGGCGCCATCGCCCAGGGCCAGGGCGGCTTCCCGGATGGCCTCGGACAGCGTCGGATGGGCATGCGTCGTGCGCGCCAGGTCTTCCGAGGCGCCGGAAAACTCCATCAGCGTCACCAGCTCATGGATCATTTCGCCGGCATTCTTGCCCACGATATGCGCGCCCAGAACCCGGTCGGTTTCCACATCGGCGAGAATCTTGACGAAGCCCTGGGTCGCCAGCATGGCCTTGGCGCGGCCATTGGCGGTGAAGGGGAACTTGCCGATCTTGTAGTCGATGCCCTCGGCCTTGAGCTCGTCCTCGGTCTTGCCGACGGACGCCACTTCCGGATTGGTATAGACCACGGCGGGGATAGCGGCGTAATTCACATGCCCGGCCTGCCCGGCCAGGATTTCGGCAATTGCGATGCCCTCGTCCTCGGCCTTGTGCGCCAGCATCGGCCCGGCGATCACGTCGCCAATGGCATAGATGCCGTCCACCGAGCTCTTGTACTGCGCATCGACCCGGACCCGGCCGCGCTCATCCAGCGCCACGCCGGCAATATCGAGGCCCAGCCCTTCGGTCATCGGCTTGCGGCCGATCGCCACCAGAGCCACGTCGGCCTCCAGCACTTCGGCTTCGCCGCCCTTTGCCGGCTCGACATTGATCTTGAGCGAGCCGTCTTCCTGCTTCTCGATGCCAGCGACCTTGCTGGACAGCTTGAATTCCATGCCCTGCTTCTGCAGCATGCGCTGGAACTGGCGGGCGACCTCGCTATCCATGCCCGGCAGGATACGGTCGAGATATTCCACCACGGTCACCTGCGCCCCGAGGCGCATCCAGACCGAACCCAGTTCCAGCCCGATGACGCCGGCCCCGATGACCACCAGCCGATTGGGAACCTGTTCCAGGGTCAGGGCCCCGGTCGAGGTGACCACCTGCTTTTCGTCGATCTCGATGCCCGGCAGATTGGCGGAGACCGAGCCGGTGGCGATGACGATATTCTTGGTGGCGATTTCCGTCTGGGGCCCGCTCTGCGGCGTCACCAGCACCTTGCCGGCCGACGGGATCGAGCCGATGCCGCGGAACACGGTGATCTTGTTCTTCTTGAACAGATAGTCCACCCCGCCGACATTGGACGCTACCGTCTCGGCCTTGTGGTTCATCATCTGCGGCAGGTTGAGCTGCGGGGCCGGGATATCGATGCCCAGCGCCTTGAAGCCATGGCCAGCCTCTTCGAACAATTCGGAGGCATGCAGCAGGGCCTTGGACGGAATGCAGCCGATATTGAGGCAGGTGCCGCCCAGGGTCGCCCATTTCTCCACCACGGCAACCTTCATGCCCAATTGCGCCGCGCGGATGGCGCAGACATAGCCGCCCGGGCCTGAGCCGATGATGGTAAGGTCGAATTGGTCTGCCATTGTCTAGCCTCGAGGAATTGATCAGCGCTGCTGTGCCAGAGCGACACGAACGGCCAGCGCCAGGAATGTAATGCCGGTAACCCGATTAAACCACCGGCCGGCGCGGAAAAAGCCCTGCCGCACCGAAGGGGTCGTAAAGAAAACCGACACCAATGCAAACCAGGCAAAAAGCATGAGGCTCATGGCTCCCACATAGATCACCTTGGCATCGCCGCCCGTGCGGACCGAAACCAGCGAGGTGAACAGGGCCAGGAAGAACAGAACGGCCTTGGGATTGAGCAGATTGGTCAGGAAACCCAGGGCGAAGGCGGACATGTCGCTGTTGCGGATTGCAGCGTCATCATCCATGTCCGGCATTTGCGGCGGCGGGCTGCGCAAGGCGGAAATGGCCAGCCAGACCAGATAGGCGGCGCCCGCCCATTTCAGGATATTGAACAGAAGCAGCGACTGCCCCACGATCACGCCCACGCCCAGCAGGGTATAGCTGCCGTGCACAAGGATGGACGTCGCAATGCCGGCGGATGTCAGCAGGGCGGCACGACGGCCATGGACGACGGATTGGCGCAGGACCATGGCGAAATCCGCGCCGGGAATGATGGCGTTGATACCGAAGGCGAGCATCAGGCCCGCAAATTCCAGCCAGGGAAATTCCACCGTCGCCACCGCGCGTTAAGACCCGGCAAGCGTTACACCAGCGGCGCGCCTCGGGCAACGCGGGGCTGGACATAGCCCCCTGCCCTTCGGGCAAGGCTGCTAGAACGCCACGCCCGCGAACAGCAGGATCAGCCCGATAAGCGAGATGAACCAGATGCCCGAACGCATCAGTGGAACATCGATGAAATAGGCCGGCAGATAGGCCCAGCGGGCCCAGAACCAGATTTGCGCGCCCCATTGGGTCAGGGCGTCCGAGCGCCCGGACAATTCGGTGGCGACGGCCAGGGCGATGAAAACACCATAGGTTTCAAGGAAATTGCGCAGTGCCCGATTGCCGCGCGCGGTCCATTTGTTCGGCACCCGTTCATTGTCGCGCTGGCTCCCGGCATACCAGAGGCCGTAGTCGAGCCGATAGGCGGTGGATTGCACCAGCACATAGGCCAATGCCAGCACGGCGCTCCACACCAGAAGATTGAGTTCGACGCTCATGGCTCACCGCTGCAATTGCCCTGCGTCCAGAACGGATGAAAGCGCGAAATGGATCAATGGCCTGGACGTTTTTCTCCGACCGGTCAGGAGGCCGAGATTTCCTGGGCCCGCTTGAGGATTTCCGGCAATTGCTTGTCGATGTCGAGCGATCCGCCTTCGACCTGTTCGAGGAAGGCGCGGCAGAACACGTTCTTGTCCGGCGCCTGATTATAGGCGCTCATGATCTGGCTGCCGCCGTAGGTTTCGGCGGCCTCCTGCTGGCCCTCGCTGCCGCCGCCCAAGCGGCTGATCACCCGGTCGGCCAGGTCTAAGTAGCTGATATTCCGCAAATACCAGTTCGCCGCTGCCTCCTTGTAGGCATTGTCGAGCCCGGTGGTTTCATAGCAATGGGTGGTCATGGCCTCCACGATGGCCTTGGAGCCGTGGAAGGCCATCAGCTCGCCGATAAGGGCGGTATTGGTGGCATCGTCCTGCGCTTGGGCCGGCAGGACCGAGGCCATAAAGGCAGCGGCGAGAACTACTTTTCGTCGCAACACAAACTCTCCGATCAGCGCATTCGCATGCGCGCTTTCACTCGCATAAAGACCCAATTCGCTAACAGACTGTTAGCGCTGACACACACCAATTGGTGATCACGAAAAAGGGCCCGCCGAAGCGAGCCCTTGTAGATGTGAAAAGTGGCGAGACCTAGAGGTCGAGCACCAGGCGCTCGGGCGCCTCCAGGCTTTCCTTGACGCGGACCAGGAAGGTCACCGCTTCCTTGCCGTCGACGATCCGATGATCGTAGCTGAGGGCGAGATACATCATCGGACGGATGACGATCTGGCCGCCGACCACGACCGGACGCTCCTGGATCTTGTGCATGCCCAGGATGCCCGACTGAGGAGCATTGAGGATCGGCGTGGACATGAGCGAGCCATAGACGCCGCCATTGGAGATGGTGAAGGTGCCGCCCTGCATGTCGGCCATGGAGAGCGCGCCATCGCGGGCCTTCTTGCCCAGATTGCCGATTTCCTTTTCGATCTCGGCAATCGACATCTGATCGGCATTGCGCACCACCGGGACGACGAGGCCCTTGTCGGTGCCCACGGCGACGCCGATATGGGCGTAGTTCTTGTAGATGAGGTCGTCGCCGTCGATCTCGGCATTGACCGCCGGGATTTCCTTGAGGGCATGCACGACGGCCTTGGTGAAGAAGCCCATGAAGCCCAGCTTGACGCCGTGCTTCTTCTCGAAGAGCTCCTTGTACTGGTTGCGCAGGTCCATCACCGGCTTCATGTCCACCTCGTTGAAGGTGGTGAGCATGGCGGCCGTGTTCTGCGCGTCCTTGAGGCGGCGGGCAATGGTCTGGCGCAGGCGGGTCATCTTCACGCGCTCTTCGCGCGAAGCGTCGTCAGCGGCCACCGGAGCGCGCGGCGCGGGCGCCGGAGCCGGAGCCTTGGCCTCGGCCGCCTTGGCGGCAGGAGCCGCAGCCGGCTTGGCGAGCGCGGCCAGCACGTCTTCCTTGAGCACCTGACCGGCCTTGCCCGACCCGGCAATGTTGCCGGCATCGAGATTGTTCTCGTTGATGAGCTTCTGCGCGGAGGGCGCGGGAGCGCGGTCGGTGGCGGTCACCGGCTTGGCAGCGGGCTCCGGCTTGATCTCCTCGGGACCGGCGGCATTGTTGGCCGGGGTCTCGGTCTTGGCCTCGGCCTGCGGCGCGGCGGCGGCAGCGCCCGAACTGGCGGCGATGGCGCCCAAGAGCGCGCCCACATCCACCGTGTCGCCCGGCTGGGCGGCGATGGCTTCGAGCACGCCGGCGGCCGGCGCCGGCACTTCGATGGTCACCTTGTCGGTTTCGAGCTCCACCAGGGGTTCGTCGGCGGCAACGCTGTCGCCCACCTTCTTGTACCACTGGCCGATGGTCGCCTCGGTGACGCTTTCGCCCAGAGTCGGCACGCGGATTTCTGTCGACATTGAGTTTGTCCTTCTATTTCGGGCCAGAGCGCCTTCGTCCTAAGGACGAATGTGGCGCTCTTTATGTCTTGTCACAAGGCTTTACGCGGCGAATGCATCGTCCAAGAAGGCCTGGAGCTGTTCCAGATGCACGCTCATGCGGCCGGTGGCCGGCGAAGCGGCAGCGGCACGGCCCACATAGCGCACGCGTTGGCCATTGCGCCCCATCTGGTCGAGCACCCATTCCACATAGGGCTGGATGAAGGCCCAGGCGCCCATATTGCGCGGCTCTTCCTGGCACCAGACCACTTCCGCGTTCGGGAAGCGGCTCAGGAGGTCCAGCAGGGCCTTGGCCGGGAACGGGTAGAGCTGTTCGACGCGCAGCAGATAGACATCGTCGATGCCCTTCTTCTCGCGGTCTTCCAGCAGATCGTAATAGACCTTGCCCGTGCACAGGACGACGCGGCGGATCTTCTCGTCGGCGGCCAGCTTGATATTGGTCTTGGGCAGGCCGGGCGCCTCGGCATCGTCCCAGAGCAGGCGATGGAAGACGCTGTCCGGCCCGAGTTCGACCAGGCCCGAGACGGCGCGCTTGTGGCGCAGCAGGCTCTTGGGCGTCATCAGGATCAGCGGCTTGCGGAAGTCGCGCTTCATCTGCCGGCGCAGGATGTGGAAGTAATTAGCCGGCGTGGTGCAGTTGGCGACCTGCATATTGTCTTCGGCGCAGAGCTGGAGGAAGCGCTCGGGACGCGCGGAGGAATGCTCCGGCCCCTGCCCTTCATAGCCATGCGGCAGCAGCATCACCAGGCCCGACATGCGGAACCACTTGCGCTCACCCGAGGAGATGAACTGGTCGATGACGACCTGCGCCCCGTTCACGAAATCGCCGAACTGGGCTTCCCACAGGGTCAGCGCCTTGGGTTCGGACAGCGAATAGCCGTATTCGAAACCGAGCACCGCTTCCTCGGAGAGCATCGAATTGATGACCTCGTAGCGGGACTGGTCGGGCGAAAGATTGTTGAGCGGCGTATAGGTCTTGTTCTCGACCTGCTGGTCATTGAGCACCGAATGGCGCTGGCTGAACGTGCCGCGTTCGCAATCCTGCCCCGAAAGGCGTACCGGATGGCCCTCGGTGACCAGAGTGCCGAAAGCCAGGGCCTCGGCGGTTGCCCAGTCGATCCCCTCACCGCTTTCGATGATGCTGAGGCGATTGTCCATGAAGCGCTTGACGGTCCGGTGGACATTGAAATCCGCCGGAACCTTGGCCAGCTTGGTGCCGATATCGACCAGGCGATCGAGCGCCACACCGGTTTCGCCGCGGCGCGGGCCCTCGTCATGGGCCGGCTTGAAGCTCTTCCATTGGCCATCGAGCCAGTCGGCCTTGTTGGGGCGATAATCCTGCCCCGCCTCGAATTCGGCTTCCAGCTTGGCTTTCCAGTCGGCCTTGAGCTTGGCGACGTCGTCGGCCGTGACATGGCCTTCGCCGATCAGCTTTTCGCTATAGAGCTCCAGCGTGGTCTTGTGGCCGCGAATGCGCGAATACATCAGCGGCTGGGTGAAGCTGGGCTCGTCACCTTCATTGTGGCCGAAGCGGCGATAGCAGAACATGTCGATGACGACGGGCTTGCCGAACTTCTGGCGGTATTCCACCGCGACCTTGGCCGCGAAGACCACCGCTTCAGGATCGTCGCCATTCACGTGCAGCACCGGCGCCTCGATCATCTTGGCGACATCGGTGGGATAGGGCGAGGAGCGCGAATAGATCGGCGAGGTGGTGAAGCCGATCTGGTTGTTGATGACGAAATGGATCGAGCCGCCGGTGCGGTGGCCCTTGAGGCCGGAAAGCCCGAAGCATTCGGCCACGACGCCCTGGCCGGCAAAGGCCGCGTCGCCATGGATCAGCAGCGGCAGCACCATGGATCGGTCCGGCTTGCCCTCCTTGTCGATATTGACCAGCTTGCCATCGGGCGAGATGTGCAAATCCTGCTTGGCGCGGGCCTTGCCCAGCACCACGGGATCGACGATTTCGAGATGGCTCGGATTGGCCGTGAGCGACAGGTGCACCCGGTTATTGTCGAATTCGCGGTCTGAGGAAGCACCCAGGTGGTACTTCACGTCGCCCGAACCCTCGACATCGTCGGGATAGAAGGCGCCGCCCTTGAACTCATGGAACAGGGCGCGGTGCGGCTTGCTCAGAACCTGGGTCAGCACGTTGAGGCGGCCACGATGGGCCATGCCAAGGACGATATCCTTGATGCCCAGGGCGCCACCGCGCTTGATGATCTGCTCGAGCGCCGGAATGGTGGCTTCCGCGCCATCAAGGCCGAAACGCTTGGTGCCGGTATATTTGACGTCGAGGAACTTCTCGAAGCCTTCGGCTTCCACCAGCTTGTTGAGGATCGCCTTCTTGCCCTCGGGGGTGAAGGTTATTTCCTTGTCCGGCCCCTCGATGCGCTCCTGAATCCACTGCTTCTCGTCCGGATCGGAGATATGCATGAATTCGATGCCGACCGTGCCGCAATAGGTCCGCTGCAGGATGGCCAGCATTTCGGGGATGGTGGCGTATTCAAGGCCCAGATAATTGTCGATGAAGATCTTGCGGCCGAAATCGGCTTCGGTGAAGCCATAGCTCTTGGGATCGAGCTCGGGCGCCGGCTCCTCGGCCTTGAGCTTGAGCGGATCGAGATCGGCATGCAGATGCCCGCGCATGCGATAGGCGCGGATCATCATGATGGCCCGGATGCTGTCGCGCGTCGCCTGCAGCACGTCGCCGGCGCTCGGCGCGGGCTTGCCCTCGGCAGCCGCCTTCCTGGCCGTGGCCTTCTCGGTCTTTACGGCGATTTCGCCCCAATTGCCGTCCAGGGCATTGACCAGATCGCCGGCCTCGGCCTGCGGCCAGTCCTTGCGGCCCCAGCTCGGGCCATCGGCATTCTTCTGCGCTTCGGCCTGGCTGTCATCGAGCCTGGAAAAGAAGCTCGACCAGGTCGCATCGACGCTGGAAGGATCGGTCTTGTACCGGGAATAGAGTTGTTCGATGTAGTCGGCGTTCCCCCCATAGAGGAACGAGGTCAGCAAGAACGTGTCGTTCTTTTCCTGTCGTGTCATCGCTTTTGTCGCAGGACCTTGCGCCCTGCCATCCTTCTCAACGGACCGGCCAGCGGCCGATCGAATGTGCGGTCATTAAAGTGGGCGAATATTGACCGCTTTTCCTTTGTATCTTGTTAAGACTTGCGGCGCCCGCAAGAGGCGCCGCGGCTCACCAGATTGTGTAGGCCACCGGTTAACATCGAACCGTGACCGAAGCGCGACCGACATTGGTCGCAGATGGGGCGCCGCACCGCATTTGCCGCCGCCGCCGTCATTGCCGGGCTTGTCCCGGCAATCCATTCTCGGGAGGCGTGGACCACCGGGACAAGACCGGTGGTGACGACATCACGCAAGCCGGCGCAATTTGCGCTCAGCCCTTCAGCACTTCCGCCAGCGTCACGCCGATGCGGGCCGGGGAGGCCGACACCTTGATGCCGGCCGCTTCCATGGCCGCGATCTTTTCTTCCGCGCCGCCCTTGCCGCCCGAAATCACCGCGCCGGCATGGCCCATGGTGCGGCCCGGAGGGGCGGTGCGGCCAGCGATGAAGCCCGCCATCGGCTTCTTGCGGCCCTTCTTGGCTTCGTCGATCAGGAACTGGGCGGCTTCTTCTTCGGCCGAGCCGCCGATTTCACCGATCATGATGATCGACTGGGTGGCTTCGTCGGCCAGGAACATTTCCAGCACGTCGATGAATTCGGTGCCCTTGACCGGGTCGCCGCCGATGCCGACCGCCGTGGTCTGGCCCAGGCCCTCATTGGTGGTCTGGAACACCGCTTCATAGGTCAGGGTGCCCGAACGCGACACGATGCCCACCGAGCCCTTGGAGAAGATCGAGCCCGGCATGATGCCGATCTTGCATTCTTCCGGCGTCAGCACGCCGGGGCAGTTCGGGCCGATGAGGCGCGACCTGGACTTTTCCAGCTTGGCCTTGACCCGCACCATGTCCATGACGGGCACGCCTTCGGTGATGCAGACGATCAGCTCGATTTCCGCATCGATGGCTTCCTCGATTGCGGCGGCGGCGCCCGCGGGCGGCACATAGATCACCGAGGCATTGGCGCCGGTCTTTTCCTTGCCTTCAGCCACGCTGGCGAAGACCGGCAGGCTCGCCGAGGCATCAAGGCCCGAGGTCCAGGTTTCCCCGGCCTTCTTGGGGTTCACGCCGCCCACCATCTGCGTGCCGTAATAATTGAGCGCCTGCTCGGTGTGGAAGGTGCCGGTCTTGCCGGTCAGCCCCTGCACGAGCACCTTGGTGTCTTTGTTGACGAGAATGGACATCTTGTTTCTCTTCCGTCTTGCGGCGCCGGGCGCCTTGTCTTGATGCCCCGGAGGGCGAAAATTACTCGCCGGCCACCGGCGTGAGTGTGGTGAGCTGGATAACGAAGCCCATATTGTCCCAATGGGTAAGCAGCAGGGAATCGCCGCCGGCAAGGCTGGCATAATGCCCGCCATCCTCGGCCACGACCTCGCCCTCATAGCGATCGAGCCCGGCCAGGGCGTCGATCACCGCCTTGCCATCGCCCCGGACATTGGCGATGTCGATGCGGCAATAGCCGAACACCGTGCCGGGATAGGTCTCGACCAGCGAGAACAGGTCGCCCCAACCGATCCCCGGCAGGTCGCGGCCGGCCGAATAGGAGCGCACGAAGGGGCTTTCCGCATCGTCCTCATAGGCGTCCCAGCCGGCGGCTATGGCGTCCTCCACGAGGGTATCGCCGCCGCCGGCAAAGGCCTCGCACATTTCCAGCGCGGCAATGGCCGCCGCGCTGGGGGCAGTCTTGGTCTTGCCCTGCGCCCAGGCAGGCTGGGCCGCAAGAACAAGGACTACCGCAATGGCGAGGCCTGGGCGCATCAGCTCAGTTCCCGATGGCCTTGACGATCTTCTGGGCGGCATCGTCCAGGTCGTCGGCCGAGATGACATTGAGCCCGCTCTGGTCGAGAATGGCCTTGCCTTCCTTGACATTGGTGCCTTCCAGGCGAACCACCAGCGGCACTTCCAGGCCGACTTCCTTGACCGCGGCGATGACGCCCTCGGCAATGATGTCACAGCGCATGATGCCGCCGAAGATGTTGACCAGGATCCCCTTCACCGCCGGATCGGCCGTGATGATCTTGAACGCCGCGGTAACCTTCTCCTTGGACGCGCCGCCGCCCACATCGAGGAAATTGGCCGGCTCGGCGCCATAGAGCTTGATGATGTCCATGGTGGCCATGGCCAGGCCCGCGCCGTTGACCATGCAGCCGATATTGCCGTCCAGCGCCACATAGGCGAGGTCGTATTTCGAGGCCTCGATCTCCTTGGAATCCTCCTCGGTCAGATCGCGCAGCGGCTTGAGCTCGTCATGGCGGAAGGCCGCATTGTTGTCGAAGCTCACCTTGGCGTCGAGCACGCGCAGATGGCCGTCGGTCATCACGATCAGCGGATTGACCTCGAGCAGGCTCATGTCCTTCTCGGTGAAGGCCTTGTAGAGGATCGGGAAGAGGCTCTTGCCGTCTTCGGCGGCAGCACCGTCCAGAGCCAGGGCCGCATTGATCTTCTGCACATCGGCAGCGGTGACGCCGGCGACGGGATCGATGGCCACGGTGATGATCTTGTCCGGCGTATGCTCGGCAACGGCCTCGATATCCATGCCGCCTTCGGTGGACACCACGAAGGAAACGCGGCTGGTGGCGCGATCGACCAGCAGCGAGCAATAGAGCTCGCGGGCGATATCGGCGCCATCCTCGATATAGAGGCGGTTGACCTGCTTGCCGGCCTCGCCGGTCTGCTTGGTCACCAGGGTATTGCCGAGCATTTCGCGGGCATTGGCGATGACGTCCTCGACCGACTTGGCCAGGCGCACGCCGCCCTTGGCATCGGCGGGAAGCTCCTTGAACTTGCCCTTGCCGCGGCCGCCGGCATGGATCTGGCTCTTGACCACATAGAGCGGGCCCGGCAGCGACCTGGCGGCGGCTTCGGCCTCGTCGGCCGAAAAGATGGCCACGCCGGAAGCGACGGGCGCGCCATATTCCTTCAGCAGCGCCTTGGCCTGGTGTTCATGGATATTCATGCTTTTCCCCTTGGATGGGCAGTCAGTAATCCGGCATTTCTGGAGCCGGAAAGCCAAAAGCCGCCGGCGGCGCCAGCGGCTTTGAATGCGTTACGCCAACTTGGGCGCGATCTTCTTGCAGGCCTCGATGAGGCTTTCGACAGCCGCCACCGACTTGTCGAAGGCCTTTTGCTCGGCCGAATTGAGCGCGATCTCGACGACCTTTTCCGCGCCGCCGGCACCGATGATCACCGGCACGCCGACATAGGTGCCCTTGACGCCATATTCGCCGCTGAGCTGCACGGCCGAGGGCAGGACGCGCTTCTTGTCCTTGAGATAGCTTTCCGCCATGGCGATGGCGGAGGCCGCCGGCGCATAGAAGGCCGAGCCGGTCTTGAGCAGGCCCACGATCTCGGCGCCGCCGTCACGGGTGCGCTGGATGATCTCTTCGAGGCGTTCCTTGCTCATCCAGCCCATCTTGACGATGTCGGTCAGCGGAATGCCGGCCACGGTGGAATAGCGGGCCAGCGGCACCATGGTATCGCCATGGCCGCCCAGCACGAAGGCATTGACGTCCTGGATGGAGACGCCCAGTTCCTCGGCGATGAAATGGCAGAAACGCGAGCTGTCCAGCACGCCGGCCATGCCGATCACCTTGTTGGCGGGCAGGCCGGAGAACTTCTGCAGCGCCCAGACCATGGCGTCGAGCGGATTGGTGATGCAGATGACGAAGGCGTTCTTGGCATATTTGGCAATGCCGGCGCCCACCTGCTCCATGACCTTGAGGTTGATTTCCAGGAGGTCATCGCGGCTCATGCCCGGCTTGCGCGGCACGCCGGCGGTGACGATCACCACGTCGGCGCCTTCGATATCCTTGTATTCGGACGTGCCCTTGAGGGCCACGTCGAAACCCTGGGTCGGGGCGGACTGGGCGATGTCGAGCGCCTTGCCGGCACCAACACCATCGACCACGTCGAACATCACGACGTCACCGAGTTCCTTCTGCGCCGACAGCAGGGCCAGGGTCCCGCCGATCTGTCCCGCACCGATAAGGGCAATCTTCCTGCGCGCCATAAGTCCTCATCCCAGACTGCGTTGAATTGGCGCACGTCTTAACCCTAGCGGCAAGGCCGGGCAAGTGAACCCTTCGTCGTAAACGGCAAAACGGCCTTGCTCATGGGCGATGGGGGTATGCCGGATGGGCAAAGGGGCGTCGCAGCTTGTCCTACACCGTCTTCCCTTCTCCCCTTGAGGGAGAAGGTGCCCGAAGGGCGGATGAGGGGTTCGGGACTATCCAGCAGCTTCGATTTTGCTGATAGGCCGGAACCCCTCACCCGTCTCGCGCTACGCGCGATCCACCCTCTCCCTCAAGGGGAGAGGGAAGGCTCCGTGCCCACCGCGTCCCGCAGCCCCTTGCCCAGATAGTCTTCCGACTGCATTTCCGTCAGTCGTGACAATGTGCGCTGGAATTCGAAGGCGGTTCTGTCGTCCGCGCCTAATTGCTCCAGCGGCACAGCGAAGCTGGCCGCCAGTTTCACGCCCCGGTCATAGAGCGAATCGATAAGCAGGATAAAGCGTTTGGCGGCGTCGGATCGCGTCCGGTCCATCTGCGGAATATTGTCGATGACCAGCGAGTCGAACTTGTGGGCGATGCGCACGAAATCGCGTGTGCCCAGCGGCTTCTCGCACAGGTCGGCGAAGCCGAACCGCGCCGCGCCCATGGCCATGAGCGGCACCGCGATCTGCCGGCCGATGCTGTCGACCTGCCCCGGAACACCCTGCTCGCCCCCGGTGATGCGCAGCCACAGGCGGTCCATGACGGCTTGCACTTCGGGACCGATGCCGAAGGCATAGACCTGCTGGCCGGCAAATTTCAACCGGCGGTAGTCCTGCTCGGAGGGCAGCGCGGCCACCAGTGTCTGCTCCTGGAGCAGCTTGATGAACGGCAGGAAGAGCTGGCGGTTGAGGCCATCCTTGTAGAGTCCGTCCGGCGGCACGTTGGAGGTGGCCACCAGCGTCACGCCGCCGGCAAAGAGCTTGCCGAACAGCCGATCGAGCAGCATGGCATTGGTGATGTCATGCACATGGAACTCATCCAGGCACAGCACGCGCAGGCCGGATTTGAGAATCGGCCGCACCACCGCCTCCACGGGATCGGCATTGTCGTCCCGCCCCCTGGCCGACTTGCGGAAAGCAGCGATGCCGACATGCACCTCGTCCATGAATTCATGGAAATGCAGGCGCCGCTTTTCCGGGAACGGGACAGCGGCGAAGAACAGGTCCATGAGCATGGTCTTGCCCCGCCCCACCTCGCCATGGAGATAGAGCCCGCGCACCGGCCGGCTCTTCTCGAAAAAGCCGAACAGGCGTTTCGGCCGGGCAGCGAGGAGATCAGCAAGAACGCGATCGAGCGCGCCCGCCGCATCGCGCTGCGCCGGATCGGAGGTCAGCGCGCCCCGAGCGACGAGATCGTCATAGGCGGCGCGGACGGGGTTTTTATTGGCTGAACCGGGCATTCTCAGAGACCTCATCCTGAGCTTGTCGAAGGACGAGGTCGTGCGCGCCGAAGCCTCGAATTCCCGACCTCGTGGTTCGACAAGCTCACCATGAGGTCTTCGATGCGGAGTGCTGTCGGAAGTTGGCCCTCGGGTCAAGCCCGAGGGCGGTCGGTGGATTGAGGCAACAAAAGAAAGCCGGCCCAATGGACCGGCTTGCCGTGGCTAGCGGGCCATGGAGACGGCCTGGCCGCCGCTGATCGTGCCGATATAGCGGCCGGCGCTGGGGGCCATGAAGGCGGCGATATTGCCGTTATCATCGTAAAGCTGGAGCTGGCTGCCGACCTGCTGCCAACCAGTGACGGAGGCAATCTGGGGCACGGTGCAGCCGGGGGCCGAAGCGCGATAATAATTGGTGCCGGTCTTGGCGGTGAGCGGCAGGTTCAGCCGGCAGGTCTGGCCGGCAGCCGTGACGTTCCAGGCGCCCTCGGGACCGACGGAAACGCCGGTCGACATCGGCTGGCCGAGCGTGGTGATCGACCCCGCGCCGGTGCCGGCGACCTGGGTGCTGCCGCCGACCTGCGTGCTCGCAGCCTGCTGGCCACCCAGGACCGGCTGGCCGGAAAGACCGGGAGCCGGCGTGCCGGTGGCGCCGCCCAGGGGCGGCAACGTGTTCTGCTGCACCGTCGAGGACTGCACAGGCTGGGCCTGCTGGGGCTGACCCACGACGTTGAGATTGGCGGTATTGGTCCGGCTCGATGGCGAGCAGGCCGCCACCAAGAGGGCAAACATTGCCAGGCCGGCCATGGACGAAGCGCCGCGCTTCCAATCCTGCATTGATCACTCCTGCCGCAAAGGCTTAATGAACATTAATACTTGTGGCGGCTTATATCGCAAAGCCCCCGCCCGGTTCAATCGCCCAACCCGCACTCTCTGCCATTTCATGCCATTGTGGCCGTTTTACGGGGCGGGCTGGCCCATATCCTTGAGCAATTCGCCCGCCAGAAGCATGGCATCTGCCGCCTCCTCCTCGGGCACTTCCAGAATGAACCCTTCAGGACCGAAAAGGTTCGGCACGCCCGGCAGCCCGCCCTCGCGCGGCTCCAGCGGGTGAAAGCCATGCGCCCGCAACGCAACGAGCAGGATGCGCGCCTGCGACTGGTTCTTCACCTGGGCGACGGGGGCGAAACGCATGAGGCGGCTCCTGGAGCTTTCGAGTGGTCCGGACCATTCATAGCCGCCGGGCCATGCCCGCGATAGAAAAAACGCCGCCTGCCCGCGCCCGTCGCCGGGATGTGACATCGGCCGGGCCATCTTTGCGATTGCCAAGCCGTCATCGAAATGTTGCACTTGGGGCTGACCTCGCCGCATGGTGATTTGCCCGTCGCCGGTGCGGCGGCATCGGTTTGGCCGGAGCAGGAATGGGCGCCTATATCATCCGCCGTCTCTTGCTGATGATTCCGACTGTGTTCGGCATCATGGTCTTGTCGTTTCTCATCACCCAATTCGCCCCCGGCGGACCGGTCGAGCAGGCCCTGGCCAATATTTCGGGCATGGGCGGCGGCGTCCAGGAACGCATCAGCGGCGGCGGCACCGGAGATTTCGTCGCCCAGCAGGGCCAGCAGCCGACTTCGGGCTATCGCGGCAGCCAGGGCCTGCCGCCCGAACTGGTATCGCGGATCGAAAAGCAGTTCGGCTTCGACAAGCCCCCGCTCGAACGCTTCGTCTCGATGATCGGCAATTACCTGCGCTTCGATTTCGGCCAGAGCTATTACCGCGACATTTCCGTGATCGATCTTATCAAGGAAAAGATGCCGGTCTCGATCTCGCTGGGCCTGTGGATGACGCTGATCGCCTATGGCGTCTCGATTCCGCTGGGCATCGCCAAGGCGCGGCGCGACGGCTCCCGCTTCGATGTCTGGACCTCGACCATCATCATCATCGGCTATGCGGTGCCCGGTTTCCTCGTCGCCATCGCGCTGGTCGTACTCTTTGCCGGCGGCTCCTTCTGGTCGATCTTTCCGCTGCGGGGCCTCACCTCCCCGGGCTGGGAGCATTTTCCCTGGTGGCGGCAGGTGCTGGACTATTTCTGGCACCTGGTCCTGCCCATCACCGCCATGGGCCTGGGCGCCTTCGCCACCGCCACCATGCTGACCAAGAATTCCTTCCTCGACGAGATCGGCAAGCAATATGTGGTGACGGCGCGGGCCAAGGGGCTGACCGAGCGCCGGGTGCTCTACGGCCATGTCTTCCGCAATGCCATGATGCTGATCATTGCCGGCTTTCCCGGCGCTTTTATCGGTGTGTTCTTCGGCGGCTCGCTCCTGATCGAGACCATCTTCTCGCTCGACGGCCTGGGGCTGCTCGGCTTCCAATCGGTGGTGACGCGGGATTATCCGGTGGTCTTTGCCACGCTCTACATCTTCTCCCTGCTCGGCCTGATCATCGGGCTGATCTCCGACCTGGCCTATATGTGGGTCGATCCCCGGCTCGATTTCGAAAGCCGCGACGTATGAGCCTGTCGCCGCTCAACCAGCGCCGGCTCGCCAATTTCCGCGCCAATGGCCGCGGCTGGTGGAGCCTGTGGATTTTCCTCTTGCTCTTCATCGTGACGCTGGGCGCCGAATTCCTCGCCAATGACCGGCCCATCCTCGTCTCCTACAAGGGCGAGCTGATGGTGCCCGCGCTGGTCGACTATCCTGAATCCAAATTCGGCGGCTTCTTCGCCAGCACCAATTTCCGCGACACCTTCATTGCCGGGGAAATCGAGGCCAATGGCTGGATGATCTGGCCGCCGGTGCGGTTCAGCTACGGCACGGTGGACCCCTATATCGCCTTTTCCGGAGCCAATCCGCCGAGCTGGATGCTGAGCCGGGAGACCATCTGCCAGCGCTATCCGCTGGGCGTGGACGATCCCGATTGCGTGCCCGGCAATTACCATTACCTGGGCACCGACGATCGCGGCCGCGACGTGCTGGCCCGGCTGATCTACGGCTTTCGCATCTCCATCCTGTTCGGGCTGGTGCTCACCGCCGCCTCCTCGGTGATCGGGGTGGCGGCCGGCGCGGTGCAGGGCTATTTCGGCGGCTGGGTCGATCTCATCGCCCAGCGGCTGATCGAAATCTGGACCTCGGTGCCCTCGCTCTACCTGCTGCTGATCATTTCTTCGGTGATCGCGCCCAGCTTCTGGGTGCTGCTGGGCATATTGCTCCTGTTTTCCTGGGTGACGCTGGTGGGCATCGTGCGGGCCGAATTCCTGCGCGCCCGCAATTTCGAATATGTCAGCGCCGCGCGCGCCCTGGGCGTCTCCAACCTCACCATCATGTGGCGGCACCTCTTGCCCAACGCCATGGTGGCGACGCTGACCTTCATGCCCTTCATTCTCTCCGGCTCGGTGGCGACGCTCACCTCGCTGGATTTCCTCGGCTTCGGCCTGCCGCCCGGCTCCCCCTCGCTGGGCGAGCTGCTGGCCCAGGGCAAGAACAACCTCCAGGCGCCCTGGCTGGGCCTCACCGGCTTTTTCACCATCGCCATCATCATGACGCTGCTGGTCTTTATCGGCGAGGCGGTGCGCGATGCCTTCGATCCGCGGAAGACCTTCCGATGAGCGCGCTGCTTTCCGTCCGCGATCTCGACATCGGTTTCGGCCCCTTCGCCGCGACGAAGAAGGTTTCTTTCGACATCGCGCCCGGCGAGACCATGGCGCTGGTGGGCGAGAGCGGTTCGGGCAAATCGGTGACGGCGCTCTCGGTGCTGCGGCTGCTGCCGCCATCGGCGCAGCTCTCGGGATCGATCCGCTTCGACGGGGAAGAATTGATAAGCGCCAGCGAAGCCGCCCTGCGCGGCGTGCGCGGCAACGATGTCGGCATGATCTTCCAGGAGCCGATGTCCTCGCTCAACCCGGTGCACACGATCGGCCGGCAGGTGGCCGAAGTTCTGATGCTGCACCAGGGCCTGCGCCCCAATGCCGCCCGCGCCCGCGTGGTGGATTTGCTCGAAGCGGTCGGACTGCCCGATCCGGCCCGGCGGCTCGACGACTATCCGCACCAGCTTTCCGGCGGGCAGCGCCAGCGGGTGATGATCGCCATGGCCCTGGCCAATGATCCGAAATTGCTGATCGCCGACGAGCCGACCACGGCGCTGGACGTGACGGTGCAGGCGCAAATCCTGGCGCTGCTGAAGGACCTGCAGCGCCGGAACGGCATGGCCATGCTGTTCATCACCCACGATCTCAACATCGTCCGGCGCATCGCCGACCGGGTCTGCGTGATGAAGGATGGCGAGATCGTCGAGACCGGGCCGGTGGAAACCATCTTCGCCGACCCGCACCATGCCTATACCCGCCACCTCCTGGCAACGGAACCGCGCGGCACGGCGCTGGCGCCGCTGGCGGACGCGCCAAGCGTGCTGGAAGCGGAAGACCTCAAGGTCTGGTTCCCCATCAAGCGTGGATTGCTGCGGCGGACGATCGGCCATATCCGCGCCGTGGACGGGGTGAGCCTTTCCATCCGCAAGGGCGAAACGCTGGGCGTGGTGGGCGAAAGCGGCTCGGGCAAGTCCTCGCTCGGCTATGCGCTTCTGCGACTCATCCCGTCCCGGGGCCGCATCGTGGCGCTGGGCCATCGGATCGATGAGCGCTCCTGGCGGGCGCTGCGGCCCTTGCGAAAACAGATGCAGATCGTGTTCCAGGACCCCTTCGGCTCGCTGAGTCCGCGCCTATCGGTCACCCAGATCGTCGAGGAAGGGTTGCGCGTGCACATGCCGCGGCTCAAGCCGGCGGAGCGCGCCGAAAAGGTAGCCGCGGCCCTGCGCGAAGTGGGCCTTGACCCGGAAACCGCCCATCGCTATCCGCACGAATTTTCCGGCGGTCAGCGCCAGCGCATCGCCATTGCCCGCGCCCTGGTGCTGGAGCCGGACCTGGTGGTGCTGGACGAGCCGACCTCGGCGCTGGACGTCTCCATCCAGGCCCAGGTGATCGACCTGCTGCGCGCCGTGCAGCAGAAACGCGGCCTCAGCTATCTCTTCATCAGCCACGATCTCAAGGTGGTGCGCGCCCTGGCCCATCGCCTGATCGTCATGCGCAATGGAATTGTGGTGGAGGAAGGCCTGGCCGCCGACATCTTCGCCGCGCCGCACGAGGATTATACCCGCCAGCTCATGGCCGCCGCCTTCGATATCGCCGCCCCGGAAAGCGTGAAGCCCGATGGATTGCCGACAAACCCGGCCAGCGACTAAGCTCCTGCCGAACACCAGATGCGGAACCGCACCATGACGCTCTCGACCAAGCTCGCCTCCCTCGCCCTTGCCGGATTGCTGGCCCTTGCCGGCCCGGCCCTGGCGCAGACGCCGACCGGCACCTGGGTCCACGCGGATTCGCTGACGGAAACCCCGAAATATCCCGAAGGCTTCACCCATTTCGACTACGTCAATCCCGAGGCGCCCAAGACCGGCACGGTGCGCATCGGCACCAATGGCACCTTCGACACCTTCAACCCGATCCTGCCCCAGGGCGCGGCGGCACGGGGCCTCGGCCTCGTCTACGAAACGCTGCTGACCCCTTCCATGGACGAGGTGAATACCTCCTATGGCCTATTGGCCGAGGCGATGAAGGTTGCCGACGATTACGGCGCGGTGACCTTCCGCATGGATCCCGAGGCCCGCTGGCATGACGGCGAACCGGTGACGGCCGAGGACGTGGTCTGGTCGTTCGAAAAGGTGACCGAGCTCAGCCCGATCTATGCGCAATATTACGCCAATATCGTCAGCGCCGAGGTGACCGCGCCGGGCGAGGTCACCTTTACCTTCGACCAGAAAGGCAATCGCGAATTGCCGCACATTCTGGGCCAGCTCCTGGTGCTGCCGCAGCATTGGTGGGAAGGCACCGATGCCCAGGGCAAGGCGCGCAATATCGGCGCCTCCACGCTCGAATCGCCGCTGGGCTCAGGGCCGTACCGGCTCGCCAGTTTCGATGCGGGCCGCACGATCACCTATGAGCACGTCGAGGATTACTGGGCCAAGGACCACCCCACCCAGGTCGGCACTAACAATTTCGACACCTACCGCGTCGAATATTTCCTCGATGAATCGGTGTGGTTCGAAGCCTTCAAGGGCGACCAGTTCGATTGGTGGAGCGAATATACCGCCCGCCGCTGGGCCACCGGCTTCGACTTCCCCGCCGTGGCCGACGGCCGCGTGGTGCGCGAGGAATTCCAGCAGGATGGCAATGGCCGCGGCGAGATGACCGGTTTCATTCCCAATCTGCGGCGGGACAAGTTCCAGGACGAGCGGGTGCGCGAGGCGCTGAACTATGCCTTCGATTTCGAGGAGCTCAACGCCACCGTGTTCTACGGACAATATGAGCGCATCGACAGCTTCTTCTTCGGCCTGCCCTTCGCCTCGTCCGGCCTGCCGGAGGGGGAGGAGCTGGAGGTGCTCGAAAGCGTGCGCGACCTGGTGCCGGCATCGGTGTTCACCGAGCCCTATACCAATCCGATCGCGGGCGATCCGGCCCGGCTGCGCGCCAACCTGCGGACCGCTTTGACCCTGCTCAACGAGGCCGGCTACAACCTGGACGGCAACCGGCTGGTGGACGCCAACGGCACCCAGCTCGCCTTCGAAATCCTTATGCACCAGACCTCGCTGGAGCCCATCGCGCAAAATCTGATCACCAATCTGCGCCAGATCGGGGTGGCGGTGACGCTGCGCATGGTGGACACGCCGCAATATATCAACCGGCTCCGCAGCTTCGACTACGACGTGATCTATGCGAACTGGGCACAATCCTTCTCCCCCGGCAACGAGCAGCGCTATTTCTTCGGCTCGAGCTCGGTCGATGAGGAAGGCTCGCAGAACTATGCCGGCATCGCCGATCCGGGCGTCGACGCCTTGATCGACAAGCTGATCGTCGCCGATGACCGCGAGACCCAGCTTGCCGTAACGGCCGCCCTGGACCGCGTGCTGCTGCACCATCATTACGTGGTGCCGGGCTATGCGCTCACCTATTCCCGCACCGCCCGCTGGGACCGCTTCAGCCGGCCCGAAACCCTGCCCGACTTCTCGAACGGCTTCCCCACCATCTGGTGGTGGGACGCCGAAAAGGCGGCAAGGACCGGCGGAGCCGGGGCGGAGTAGGACGCAGCAAGCTCGGCTCGTTCTTCCCCCTCCCCCTTGCGGGGAGGTTACGGCTCAATCCCCTCCCTCCTGGGGCACGGCTATCGCATATGGGCCGATAGGATCGAGGAGGCCATCCCCCTCCCCATCCCTCCCCGCAAGGGGGAGGGTGCCGAGCCGGTGTATGACGCAAAAACCTGCCCCAAACTGGATACAGCACCTCCCCCTTGACGGGGGAGGATGGGAGGGGGTGCCGGCAAGCACGAGACATTTGCCCATATTCGATAGCCCTGCCGTCAAGAGGAAGGGCGGACAGGAGCCGCGCCAGTCGTGTGGGCCGCAGCACATTGTCCGCCGCCACCATCCTGCCCTCGGCTCGAAACCCTAATAATCGCGTTCGTAGAACACGCCGATGCTGGAATTGCCGTCCTGGCCGGCAGCGCCCTTGATGGTGAGGTCGTTGGTGACGTCGAGATTGATGGTCACCTTGGACTGGCCATTGGCGCCGGCGGTGACGCCGAGATAGACGTTGTCCTGGATATAGGCGCCGGCCTGGACGCCGACATTGCCGGCATCGTCGGTAACGATATCGAGATCGGCCAGGCCCGCCGCGCCGCGCAGGCTTTCCACCAGCCCGCCGCCACCGCCCCCGCCGACCAGCTCGGCCGCCGCGGCCGCCAATTGCGCCAATTGGATCGGCGACAATTCCCCCATGGACCGGTTGAAGATCAGCCGGCTCAGCACTTCATCCTGCGGCAGGGCGGGATTGGAGCTGAAGGTGATGTCGGGATCCGAGGCGCGGCCGGCCACGATGACGAAGACGGTGATGTCGTCGCCTTCAGTGCGCGCCACGAAATTGAGCTGCGGGTCGAGATCGCCCAACAGGGTCACCGTGCCGCTTTCGAAGGTGACGCGCTGGCCCAATATGGCGAGCCGGCCGCGCGTCAGCGAGAAAGCGCCGACCGGGTGGATGGCAGTGAGCGGGCCGGTGAGGCGGACCGAGCCGCCCACTTCTGCATCCAGCCCGCGACCACGGATGAAAATCTGGTTGGGTGCGTTCACATTGATATCGAGCAACAGGTTTGGCCCGCCACCGGTCGCCGACATGCCGGTGCGCTCGTCGATACGGGCGCGATCCAGCGTCTGCTGCACCGGGCCGGGTATGCGCCGATGCTGCACATCGATCAGCTCGGCGCCGCCGCCCAGGCTTTCCGGCACGATGATATTGGCCTGTTCGACCAGCACATTGCCCGAAAGCAGCGGCGAACCGGTGAGATTGCCGGTGAGCGTCAATCCGCCCGACAGGGTGGCGACGAAAAGCGAGCCATCGGCATAGCGCGCCGAATTGATGTTGAGCGAGAGATTGGCGGGCATGCCGCCGCTCAGTCCCACGCTGCCGGAGGCCGAGAGCGAGCCGCCGGTGGCCAGGCTGGCCGTGAGGCTTTCCACATTGGCGCTGGTGCCGTTGAGCGCGATGCGGCCGGCAATATTGGTGAGGCGCAGATTGAGTTCGGGATCGACATAGCCGGCGCCACTGGTGGACACCGCGCCCGAAAATTGCGGGCTGGCCAGCACGCCGGAAATGCGCGCGTCGAAATTGGCCGTGCCGGACAATTGCCCGCCCCGATCGCTCACGAAACGATTGGCCAGGGCCAGCGGGGCCGAGCCATTGAGCGTCAGGGCCATGGCCGTCCCATCAAGCGGCACGCGGCCCGAACCGGCGACCGACAGTCCACCATTGCCATTGGCGCTGAGCGCGTCGAGCACCAGCACCTGTCCGGCATAGGAACCATTGGCCGAAAGGCCGAGCGGCGCAATGCCGAACGGTGCGATGGCGCTGGCGCCGATGCCGGCCGCCCGCGCCTCGAACCGCACCTGCGGATCGCTGGCCGCGCCCGAGATCGTGGCCCGGCCATTGACGGTGCCGGAAAGCCCCAGATCGGGCGCCACCGCATTGGCGATGGACAGCGGCAGGTCGGAAATATCGACCACCATGTCGAGGGCATTGCCGGCGCTGCCGGTGGCCGTGATGCTGCCCGAGCCGACCGTGAAGCGCACGGCGTCGAGCGCCACGCTGTCGCCGCGCACGGCAAGGGCGGTCGGATTGGCCAGGCGCGCCGAGAGCGCGCCCTGCACCAGCGCGGCGCGATCTAGGGCCAAGCGATAGCCGCCATCGACCGGGCTCAGCGACCCGGCCACGTCGATATCGGTGCCGGTGGCGAGCGCCGCCTGGGCATCGAAGCTGGTGGTCTCCCCGCTCTGGCTGGCGCGGGCCTCGATACTGTTCACGGTGACGCCGCCGGCCATTACATCGCTGGCCGTGGCGGTGCCGTTGATCACCGGCACGCCGAAGAGATCGGCGAGACCCGCCGAAATGTCGGCGCGGCCGATGCGGATATCGTTGATGCGCAGATCGGCGGCATTGGCGGTGATGCCGGCCCCCTGCCCGCCATCCTGCGGGGTCAGCTCAATGGCAGCATTGACGGCGCCGGAAGCCTCGGTCAGCAGCAGGGCCGCCGCCAGCGTCACGTCGGTCGCCGCGACGTCGAGCCGCCCTTGCAACAGGCCGGTTTCGGTCATGCGGGTCACATTGCCCGACACGCGGGTGCCGGCGATGTCGAAGCCGAGGTCCGAGAGCGCCTGGCGTTCCGCATCGGTTTCAAAATGGCTGTTCAGCGTGGCGCGGTGCCCGTCCAGCATGGCCGAGCCGGTGACATCGCCGCTGAGCGTGCCGTCGATGAGATTGGCGGCCAGGCCAACCTGCGCGTCGCGCAGGCCATGTGTGCCCAGCCGGCCCTGCGGCACGCTGCCGTCGAGCAGCAGCACCAGCGGCGCATCGGCCGCGGTCGAGCGCGCCGACCCGCGCAATGCCAGGGCGCCGGCGGCATCCTCGGCGACGAGGCCGAGATCGGCCAGGTCCAGCGCGATGTTGAAATCCGACACGTCGCTGGCAAAGCTGCCATCGGCGCGGAACTGCACCTGATTATTGGCGATGGTGAAATCATTCGCCGTGATGCCGGCGCTCGTCCGGGCCAATTGCCCCGAAAGCTTAACCTCGCCCTCGAGCAGGGCATCGGCCACCGGATCGTCCACGCTCAGATTGGTTCCGATGCCGTCGAAGGTGAGATCGAAACCGCCGCTCAGCGGCATGATGCGGCCTTGGGCGGCAAGGTCCAGCGAACCGCCGAGATCGCGGCCGGCCATGGCGGAGAACGGCGCAATATTGCCCGTTTCGAGCGCGATGCGCCCGTCGAAATCGGTGCCATCGATAATGCCGGAAAGCCCGGCCGTCAGCGCCGCGCCGACGACGCGGAATTCGGCCAGTTGGATCGGCTCGCCGGCATTCCACAGGCCCGCAAGGCCAAGGCCGACGCTGTCGCCAAGGGCGGCCTTGACCCCGGCATCCGCATTGATGCCGGCCAGCGTGCCGTCGCCATTGAAGGTAACCATGCGGCTGGCCGGGTCTTCGAGATTGCGCGCCACGCCGCCAACGGACAGGCCGAAGGTTTCGGCGGCAAAACCGGCCGTATCGAAGCCGGCAATGTCGAAATTGGCCTGCCATTCGTCGCCCGCATCGGTGCCGAATTGCACCGCCAGCGCCGCCGATTGCACCTGGGTGGCATTGCCGGGCACCGGCAGGGTAACCAGGCCGCCCGCCGGATCGGCGACATTGGCGGTGAGGTCGAGCCGGGTGAGGAAATTGTCGGCGCTCGTGCTGGCGCTGGCCGAGAGGCCGAGCTGGCCGCCGCTGAGGCTAAGAGCGGAAATCTCCAGCCCGCCGGCATCGCGCAGCAGCGCATTGGCGCTTAGCCGGGTTTCGGCGCCGAAAAACGGGCGATAGGGCGCGGCCATCAGGGTGGAGAGCGGCCCGCCTAGATCGGCATCGATGGCCAGCCCGTCCGCCTGCTGCGCGATGATCGCCGTGCCCGCCAGGGCCTCGCGGTCATTGGCCAGCAGGCGCATCTGCGCGGTGAGGTCAGCCACCGGCCCCTCGCCCTCCAGCGTCAGCGTCATGGCCGGCCGGCCTTCGATATTGAGCAGGTTCGCGATCACACCATTGGGCGGCTCGACCAGGGACAGGCCCAGATCGATGGCATTGGTCTCGCGCCGATAGGACACGTCGAGGTCCAGCGTGCCGCCCGGCCCGTCCAGGCGCTCGATATCGAGCACCGCATCGAGATTGCCGCCTTCCAGCGTCATGGAGCCAGCCAGCGAAATCTCCGAGGCCAGGCCGAAGACGCCCTCCCCGAAGGTGACGCTGGGCACGGCCAGCTCGCCGAGCTGGATGGCCACGGGAAATTCGGGAATCTCGAGGCTTCCCGCTTCGGGCGGTGGCAGGTCCACCGCGCCTTCGACAGGAATGGCGTTGCGCACGTAATCGATGGACTCGGCGCGCAACGAGCGCACGTCCAGTCGCCCGGTGAACAGGGCCGCCTGGTTCCAGTTGAGGCTGGCATTGTTGACGCGCAGCCAGACCCCTTCGGCGTCGGAAATGGTGATCTGGCGGATCGAGACGTCGGAGCCCAGGATGCCGTCGATATTGGAGAGCCGGATCTGCCGCTCGGGGGTGGAAAGCTGCCCCTCGACGAAGCTGGTCAGCCAGTCCTTCTGCTCTTCATTGTTCATGTCCTGCGCGACAAGCGCCACCGGAACGGCGGCGGAGCCAACCAGAAGGGCGGCGACCAGCAGGAGTTTTGGAGAAGCAAGCCGCATCAGAAAGCCTGCCCGATACCAGCATAGATGGCATAGTCGGAATCGCCCGGCCGCTTGTTGAGCGGCACGGCCACATCGAGCCGCAACGGCCCGAGCCCGGTATAATAGCGGAGGCCGAGGCCCGCGCCGAGGCGCAAATCCTCGAGGCCCGGGAAGACGTCGGCGGCGACATAGCCGCCATCGACAAAGCCCACCACGCCGATATTCTCGGTGACCTTGGCGCGCGCCTCCAGGGAGGCTTCCAGCAGATAGCGCCCGCCGGTCACATTGCCCGAGCCGTCATCGACGCCGATGGACTTGAAAGCATAGCCGCGCACCGAGCCGCCGCCGCCGGCAAAGAACAATTTGTCGGGCGGTATCTCGCTGAGGTCCGGCCCGAGCAATGCGCCGCCCTTGACGCGCCCGGCCAGGACGAAGGGATCGTTCTCCCCGAAGCCGAAATAGGTGCGCGCCTCGGCTTCCACGCGCAGGCCGGTATTGCCATAGACGAAATCGTAATAGGGCTCGACATTGCCGGCGGCATACCAGCCCTCGGTCGGATCGACGCTGCTGTCGCGCCCGTCGAAAACCACTCCGGCATAGACACCTGCCGTGGCGAAATCGCGGGTGCCGAAATCGTCATCGAACCGGGCCCGCTTGACGCTGGCGCCGCCGCTGAAGGTCAATTCATCCGAGAAGAACCAGGTAAGCCCCAGCCGGCCCGCGGCGGATGTCTCGGTATAGGTGGGATAGATGGTGCGCTCCGCCGAAATCGCCGCCACCAGGTCCACGTCGGGATGGTAGAAGCCCGGCTTGGTGAAGGTGCCGCCGGCGAAATAGTCGAACTCGGCCGTGTCGACCGGAAAGGCGATGCTGGCAATGCGCGCATCGAGCCGCAGCCGTTCGGCCTGCCCGAACAGGTTGCGCCACAGATGGTAGCCTTCGAGCCCCAGCCCATCGAGGGTGGAGAAGGTTGCGCCCGCGCCGAAACGGCGGCCGGGCAATTCCTCCACGATCAGCTCATAGGGCAGCAGCCCGTCCGCGCCGATGGATTGCGCCGCCTCGAGCCGCGCCGAGCGGAAGACTTCCAGCCGGTCGAGACGCTTCTGCGCCCGCCGCAGATCGTCGGGGTCATATTCCTGGCCCACGGCGAGGCCGGTCTGCTGCGCCACGAAATCGGGATTCATGCGCGTCGTGCCGGTGACACTTACCGGCCCGAAAGCGGCATGGCGGCCGGGATTGATGGTGATGGTGGCGTCCACCGAATTGGTCGCATGATCGGCGACCACGTCGCGGGACACGATCTCGGCCTTGGCGTAGCCCAGCTCGCGCCAGGCCTCCACAGCCAATTGCTCGGCCCGCAGGATCACCGCCGAGCGCGCGACTTCGCCGGCGCCGAACCCGCGCATCACCGGCAGGTCGACCTGATCGCCGGGATCGTCGGTGGGCGGCGCCTGGTTGACGATATTGACATTGGCGAAGCGGAACAGCGGACCGGCCGAAACCACGATCGTCACGTCCACCGGATCGGGCAGATTGGTATCGGGCGCCAGATTGGCGGCCTCTACCCCACCGATGCGGATGCTGACCGAGCCGCCATAATAGCCCTCGCCATAAAGCGCGGCCAGCAGGCGCCGGTAATCGCCCCGCGCCTTGGCGATCAGTCCGGCCGCGCCCGAGGCGGGCTCGTTCTGGTCGGCGAGCAGGGCCGAGGCATTGCGCAGGGCCGATTCCACGCCGCCACCCTCGCTGGAGGTGAACGTGACGATATAGGGTTGCGGATCGACGATTACCGCCTCGGCATCGAGATCGGACTGGTCATCGAAAAACTTGATGCCGAACAATTCGAAAGCATGCACGGGCAGGCTCGCGCCGGCGGAAACCGCCACGGCAAGGCACAAGGCGCCAAAACTCGTTACAAGACGCGCGCGCAGTGGTCTATCCGCCCTTTTACTCTTCAACCAAACCGGGCCGAAGCCGAACATTGCCGCAGGGGCGGAAAGATTCCGTTAAGCCTTTGGCCGGCCCCTTCGCGTCTGCCCAACTGGCGACGATTTCATGGCAAGTTTAGGACCGGATGGCGCGAAGGACCACCCTTGGCGATCCATTCGTGTCCATTGCAGGCGCCAAGCGTGGCCGATGGGCAACGGGTGGTTGGCCGGCTATTCCCGCGCCAGCGGGGTAATCGCTTTGCCTCGGCCGATGACGTTAGCTATCGTCAGGCCGGATTGATGTTTGGAAAGGTTGACGCCCCCGACACCGGCGTTACCCTCGACCCGTTTCAAAAACCGCTTTTTCAGGATGGCTATGTACCAGCTGCTCGATCCCAGCCGTTTCGTCGTTTTCATCACCGGCGCCACTTCGGGCTTCGGCGCGGCGGCGGCACGCCGCTATGTGGCCGCCGGCGGCAAGGTGATCGCCACCGGCCGCCGCGAAGACCGCCTGATCGCGCTGCGCGACGAGCTCGGCCACGACAATTGTCATATCGTGCCGCTCGACGTGCGCGACCGCGCCGCGATGGAAGCGGCTGTCGCCGCCATTCCCGCCCCCTTCGACGCCATCAATATCGTGCTGGCCAATGCGGGCCTCGCCCTGGGCCTGCAATCGGCGGCCGAGGCCGATCTGGATGATTGGCAGACCATGATCGACACCAATATTTCGGGCCTCGTCTATACGGTGCGCCTGCTCCTGCCCGGCATGATCGCGCGGGGCGGCGGCCATGTGGTGACCCTGGGGTCGGTGGCGGGCGAATTCGCCTATCCCGGCGGTTCGGTTTATGCGGCGACCAAGGCCTTCGTGAAGCATTTCGCCCTCGCCATCCGCTCCGACCTGCAGGGCAAGAATGTCCGCGTCACCGACATCCAGCCGGGCCTCACCGAAACCGAATTCTCGCTGGTGCGCTTCAAGGGCGACGAGGGCAAGGCGGCCCAGCCCTATTCCGATACCAAGGCCATGAGCGCCGAGGATATCGCGGAGTCCATCTTCTGGGCCACGTCGCTGCCCGAACATGTAAACGTCAACAAGATCCAGCTGATGGCGACGACGCAGGCGATCGGGCCATTCGACATCTACCGGGAGAAGTAGGAAGGGGACTGCATCCCCGCCCTGCGCTGTTCAAAATAGAACGCATCATCCCCAAGTAGACCTCATCCTGAGCCTGTCGAAGGACGAGGTCGTGGCACTTAGGCTTCAGCATGCCCGACCTCGTGGTTCGACAAGCTCACCATGAGGTCTCTCGGACTAAAGCCCCAGGAACGCGGCGCTGTCCGGGTCGACCGGAATGCCGTTCGCGCGGCGCTCTTCCATCTCTGCCCATTCCCGGTCGCCCGGCGCCATCACCCGCCCGCCGGGGCGCGCCGGGGACGTTCTGAGACTGAACAGATATTGGGTGATCGCCGCCCCGAAAGCGGCCCGCCCGGCAAACTTGTCCGGGTCGATGACCAGCACGAAATGGCCCATGTTCCGCGGCGTCGAAATATCGTCCGTGCCATACATGGGGATGAAATCGGGATCGAGCGTGGTGCCGGTCAGCAGCGCCGAGAACAGCGTCGCCACCCCGGCCAGCGCCGCGCCCTTATAGCCGTAATCCACCCCGCCCAGCGGCAACAGCATGTCGGCCACATGCGGATCGGTCGTCGGCACGCCCTCGGGTGTCGCGGCGACGCCCTCGGGCAATTCGCTGTCGAGCGAACGGTGCAGCAAGACCCGGTTGAGGGGAATGGAGCTGGTGGCCATGTCGAGCAGCCAGGGCCTGGTGCCCGGCACCGGGGCGGCGAAGGCCAGCGGATTGGTGCCGTGGAATTTCTGTGCCCCGTCGAACAGGGCCACCATGGAATCGGTATTGGTGGTGGCGAAGGTGACGAAGCCCTGCTCGGCCCCCGCCAGCGCATAGGCGCCCGCCGCGCCAAGATGGGAGGAATTCTTCACCCCCACCGCGCCGATTCCGGCTTCGCGCGCCAATTCCATGCCCATTTCCACCGCCTTATAGGCGGCATAATGGCCCAACCCGTCATCACCATCGACCATGGCGCTGCCGGCGCCGCGGCGATCCACCTTGATATCGGGCTGCCGATTCAGCCGCCCGCCTTCCAGCATGCGGCAATAATGGCCGGTGAGGCGCACGCCATGGCTGTCGACGCCGACCAGCGAGGCGTGCAGCATCGCCTTCACCGCCGCGGCGCGGGACTCCGCGCTGGCGCCCGCCTCCGCCAGACGGGCATCGACCCGCTCGCGCAAAAGGGCTTCGGGAAAGCGCGGTGCCGTCGGCTTCTGCATGGTCTTTTCCTCAAACGCTGGGGTCACCTATAACAGCATCCACACCAGCGCAGCACCATCCCATGCCGGTCCCGCATGCCGCCATTGCAACTTTATGCTGGCACTCCCCGCCCCGGGAGCTATTGTGGCGGACAAAGTTGAGACCAAGCCCATGCCGAACGCCCCCGATCCCGTCACCCGCAATCTGTGGTATGTCGTGGCCGCCACCGACGAATTGCCCCCCGGACAGGTCGAGACCACAATGCTGCTCGATACGAACCTGGCCATGACCCGCGGCGCGGATGGCGAGCCGGTCGTCTGGCTGCGCGGGGATGAGGAAAAAGGCGACGAAATCGATGCCGAAACCATTCTCGACCGCCTGCCGGTGAAGAACGCCTATGGCTATACCTGGACATGTCTCGGCACGCCCGATGCCGATCTCTTCCCCATTCCCGAATTCGCCGAACCCGACCGCAAGAACATGAGCTGCGGCTCCATCGGTATCCACGTCTCCGCCCCGCGCGCGGTCGAGAACTTCCTCGACATGGGCCATTTCCCCTATGTCCATACCGACATTCTGGGTGCCGAGCCGCATACCGAGGTCAAGGAATACGACGTCGAGGTTTCGGAAGAGCGTGACGAGGTCCTGGCCACCCGCTGCCGCTTCATCCAGCCACGCGCGGCCAAATCCGCAACCAGCGCGATGGAGGTGGAATATGTCTATCGCGTGCCGCATCCCTTCTGCTCGGTGCTTTACAAATCCTGCCCCGAGGACGAGAGCCGCCAGGACGTCATCGGGATTTTCCTCCAGCCCATGACCGAGGAAAGCTGCCGGGCGCACCTGCTGCAATCGATGATCGACTCCTATTCGACCATCAAGGACATGCGCCGTTTCCAGCAGACCATTTTCGGCCAGGACAAGCCGATCCTGGAAAACCAATATCCCAAGAAGCTGCCGCTCGACCCGCGCGCCGAAACCCCGATCCGCGCCGACAAGAGCGCCATCGCCTATCGGAGATGGCTGAGCCAGAAGGGGATTACCTATGGAGTGATCCCCCAAGCGAGCTGATGCTCTTTGTCTCTCCCTCGGGGAGGTCGGCGCAAGGCGCCGAGTGAGGGCCTACTGCAAACGCGGTATCTGCCAAAGGCCCCTCCCCCAGCCCTCTCCCCCAAGGGAGCGGGAGTCAGAGTCCCGTACGCCAGGACCGCGACTTATCTGCCAATTCGATCGTGGCGCGATCCTCAAACTCTGGATCTGATCGACATGCCCCTGTCCCTCTCAGACCCCACCTGGTACCCCATCGCTTCGAGCGAGGACCTGCCGTTCCGCCATGTCTATCAAGGCCAGTTGCTGGGCCGGGAACTGGCCGTTTGGCGCGCAGATGACGGCAATGTGAATATCTGGGAGAACCGGTGCCTGCATCGCGGCGTGCGCCTGTCGATCGGCATCAATGAAGGCCAGGAGCTCAAGTGCCAATATCACGGCTGGCGCTATGCCAACCGCTCCGCCGGCTGCACCTATATTCCGGCCCATCCCGCCGACGCACCGGCCCGGCGCATCGAAAACCGCAAATATCCGGTTCGTGAAGCCTTCGGCCTGATCTGGTCGGCCGCCAATGACGAGCGGCCTTTCACCCCATTCGACGGAGCCGAGGGTAAGGACTGGTTTGCCCTGCGCCCCATGCCGGTCAATGCCGAGCCCGAGGACGTCGTGGCCGGGCTCGCCCGGTTGGCGCCCGATGACCAGCCCGCCGACCTGTTGCCCGGCCTGGCTGTGCAATTGGGTGCGGTGCTCTATTTCGTCCAGCCGATCGACGCGGCGCGCGCCGTCATTCGCGGCCTCCTGCCCGAACGGCCCAGCGACGAGATGACCACATTGCGCCATTACAACGAGGTGCTGACCAAGCTGCGCGACCGGCTGGAACGCGCCGCCGCCCGGAAAGAAGCGCCGGCCCCGCTGACGCCGCTCTACGAAAAGGTCTCCGCCGACCTCGCCACCATGCCCGATATCGCCATTCCGCGCGGCAATACGTTCAACGTCGTGGTCAGGCGCAAATGGCAGAACGCCGATGGCGTCATCAGCTTCGAGCTGGCGGACCGCGACGGCAAGCACTTGCCCACCTTCCAGCCGGGCGCCCATATCGACGTGCATCTGCCCAATGGCCTGGTGCGCCAATATTCGCTGACCAATGGCCCGGGCGACCTGATGAGCTATGTCATCGGCGTCAAGCAGGAAAGCGCGAGCAAGGGCGGCTCCAAGGTGCTGGTCGAAAGCGTGCGCGAGGGCGACGTGCTGGCGATTTCCGAGCCGCGCAACAATTTCCCGCTGCGCCGCGACGCCACCCGGACCCTGCTGATCGCCGGCGGCATCGGCATCACGCCGCTCCTGTCCATGGCGCGCTTCCTCGACAAGTCCAGCCTGCCCTATGAACTGCATTACTTCGTGCGCGCCGGCGAGAATGTCGCCTTCAAAAGCGAGCTCGAGGTGCTGCATGGCCGGGTGGATACCCATATCGGGCTGGCGCGCGAGGCGATCCGCGAGAAGGTGAACGCCCTGCTCGGCCCCTATCAATTCGCCAATCACGTCTATATCTGCGGCCCCGGGGCCATGCTGGAAATGGTGCAGGAGGTGGCCGCCGCGCTCGGCTGGCCCGACGATGCGGTGCATTTCGAATATTTCCAGAACGACAAGGTCATCGATTCCTCCTCGTCCTTCGATATCGAGCTGGCCCGCTCGGCCATGACCCTGCATGTGCCGGCCGGCAAGACCATCCTCGAAACCATGCGCGAGGCGGGCCTCACCGTGCCCTCCTCCTGCGAGCAGGGGGCTTGCGGCACCTGTCTCACCACGGTCATGGAGGGTGAGGTGGACCACCAGGACGTCTATCTGAACAAGACCGAGAAAGCCTCCCATACCTGCATGATGACCTGCGTGAGCCGCGCGAAATCCGGGCGGCTGGTGCTGGATATTTGAGATGAACGCCAGGGCTTCGGCCTGCGCCTCCCTCCCCCTTGAGGGGAGGGATCGAGGATGGGGGTTCCGGCCCATCCTCACATTCCTAGCGCGACCAAGCCGCCTGAACCCCCACCCTAGCCCTCCCCTCAAGGGGGAGGGGACAGATCGAGCCAGGCCCGCCCCATGATCACCCTCTACGACTTCGAGCTCTCCGGGAACTGCTACAAGCTGCGCCTGCTGATGAGCATTCTCAACCTGCCCTATGAGATCGTTCCGGTGGATTTCTTCCCCGGGCGCGAGCACAAATCGGACTGGTTCCTGCGCCTCAATCCCTTCGGCCAGCTTCCGGTGCTGCAGGACGGCGATCTGACGCTGTCCGATTCCGGCGCCATCCTCGCCTACCTTGCCAGCAAATACGACGGCTCCGGCCTCTGGTTTCCGAACGATCCGGCGATCATAGCCGAAGTGCTGCGCTGGCATGCCGTGGCCGACGATATCACCGCCACCTCCTCCGCCGCGCGGCTGGCCCTGGGCTATGATTATCCCTTCGACATCGAAAAATCCCAGAAGGGCGCCCACCGCATCTTCCGCATCATGGACGAGCATTTGTGGTTCGGCGAGAAGCAAGGGCGCGACTGGCTCTGCACGCCCGCGCACCCTACCACTGCCGACATTGCCTGCTTCCCCTATGTCATGCTGTCCGAGGAAGGCGGGATTTCGCGTCAGGATTATCCGGCCCTGCGGCGCTGGACGGACCGGGTGCGGCGCATTCCGGGCTTTACGGTGATGTCGGGGATATTCCCCGCCGGCAAGGCGCTGGAACAGGCGTGATGAGGGCAAAAACCCAAGCTGCGGCTGGAAACCGATGGCCAATGCCGCTATTGGCTTGTGTCAAATCGAGGAGAAAATCCCCATGATTATCGAGCCCAAGATCCGCGGCTTCATCTGCACCACTGCCCATCCGACCGGCTGCGCCACCAATGTGCAGCGCCAGATCGACCATGTGACGATCAAGGGCGCCATCCCCTCGGACCGCAAGCGCGTGCTCGTGCTCGGCTGCTCGACCGGCTATGGCCTGGCCTCGCGCATCGTCACCACTTTCGGTTCCGATGCCGACACGGTGGGGGTTTCCTTCGAGCGCGAGCCCGGCGAAGCCAAGCCCGCGTCCGCCGGCTGGTACAACAATCGCGCCTTCGAGAACCGCGCCCGCGCCGCCGGCCGCAAGGCGATCACCATCGAGGGCGACGCGTTTTCCGATGCGGTGAAGGCCGAGACCATCGAGGCCATCAAGGCCAATCTGGGTCAGGTCGATCTCGTGGTCTATTCGCTGGCCTCCCCGGTCCGCACCGATCCCAAGGACGGCATCACCTATCGCTCGGCCATCAAGCCCTATGGCAGCCAGGTGACCTCCAAGACGCTCAATACCGGCACCGGTGAAGTCTCTGAAATTACTGTCGAGCCCGCCACCGAGGAAGAAGCGGCAGCCACCGTCAAGGTCATGGGTGGCGAGGATTGGGAGCTCTGGATCGCCGCACTGGCCGAAGCCGGCGTGCTGGCCGACAATTTCCTCACCCTCAACTACACCTATCTCGGGTCCGAGCTGACCTGGCCTATTTACCACAAGGGCACTTTGGGCAAGGCCAAGGCCGATCTCGACCGCGCCGCAGCCGCCATCCGCGACACCCATGGCAACCATGCCGCCCATGTCGTGGCGCTGAAGGCCGTGGTGACCCAGGCCAGCTCCGCCATTCCGGTCGTGCCGCTCTATGGCACGCTCTTGATCAAGGTCGAGGACGAAATGGGGCTCGGCGAGGGCCCGATCCAGCAGATCGACCGCCTATTCCGCGACAAGCTCCAGGGTGGCCTGGACCTCGACGATGAACATCGCATCCGCGTCGACGACTGGGAATTGTCCGAAGCCATGCAGGCCGAGCTGACGCGGCGCTGGGCCGAGCTCACCACCGAAACGCTTCCGGCCCTGGCCGACCTGCCGAAATATCGCGAGGAATTCCTGAAGCTGTTCGGCTTTAGCGTCGGCGGCGTCGACTATTCCAAGGATGTCGATCCGCGCGTGGTCGAGTAAGTTTCACCTGCGCCGACACTTTAATTTGTCATCATTGCCGGGCTTGTCCCGGCAATCCATGCCGCAGCAAACTGGATCACCGGGACAAGCCCGGTGATGACGACGGACAAAAATGTCCGGAAACCTGGCAATTACTATACCGGCGGGTAGGTATGCTCACCACCCTGCCAGTCGCGCACTGTAAAGCACCCATCGCTACCCACGATGGAGGCCGCCCCGATATCGGCCTTGCCGTGTCCCCCGGGAATATCGAGCACATAGGTCGGCTGGGCGAGCCCCGAAATGCGCCCGCGCAAGGCGGCGACGAGCGCCTGGCCTTCCTCGATGTTCACCCGGAAATGGCCAGTGCCGGGCGCCAGGTCCGGATGGTGCAGATAATAGGGCCGGATGCGGTTTTCGACGAAGCCCCGCATCAATGCGGCCAAGGTCTCGACATCGTCATTGACGCCCCGGAGCAGGACGCTCTGGCTGATCAGTACGATGCCCCCCGCAATTAGCCGGTCGAACCCGGCTCGCGCCGCCGCGCTCAATTCACGCGGATGATTGGCATGGACGGCGAGATAGGTGGTCTTGCCGCTGGCCCTGAGCGCCGCCACCATGTCCGCATCGATCCGCTCCGGCTCGACCACCGGCACGCGCGTATGGAACCGCACGACCTTCACATGCGCGATGCCGGCCAGCCTTTCCATGATCGCCCGCAAGCGGCGCGGCGACAGAACCAGCGGATCGCCACCGGTGAGGATCACTTCCCATATCTCGTCGTGGTCCGCGATATAGGCCGTGGCCGCATCGAGTTCGGCCGGCGTCAGCGTCCCCAGCCCCTGCGGCCCCACCATTTCCCGCCGGAAACAGAAGCGGCAATAGACCGGGCAGACATGCACGGCCTTGAGCAGCACCCGGTCGGGATAGCGATGCACGATGCCTTCGACCGGCGAATGGGTGAGGTCGCCGATTGGATCGGCCCGCTCCTCCGGCGTAGTGACCAGTTCGGCGGCGGATGGCACGAACTGGCGGGCAATCGGGTCTTCGGGATCGGACGGATCGATCAGGTCCAGCATGGCGGGGGTAATGCCGATGGCGTATTTTTCAGCGACGGGCGCGAGGCTGTCGCCAACAGCAATGAGGTGAGCGGCCTCAAGGTCGGATATCGACTTCAGCGCAGCGCCCCTCACCCTAACCCTCTCCCCGGAGGGGCGAGGAGACGATGGAGCCAAATCTGTAGTGCTCACAGACACCGGGTCGGCGGTTGCTGCGCCCCCTCGCCCCTCCGGGGAGAGGGCTGGGGTGAGGGGTTTTTTCGCCCGACCACTCATTCCGCCACCGGCGCCCAGAGCACCGCCTCGATCCGCTGCGCGCCCGTCGCCAGCATCACCAGCCGGTCGAAGCCCAAGGCCACCCCGCTGGCCTCCGGCATGAAATCCAGCGCGGCCAGAAAATCCTCGTCGATGGGATAATGCTCGCCATAAAGCCGTGCCTTCTCCTCCATTTCGGCTTCGAACCGGATGCGTTGCTCGACCGCGTCGGTCAATTCGCCGAACCCATTGGCCAGTTCCACGCCGCAGGCATAAATCTCGAACCGCTCCGATACCCGCCGATCCTCGGGTACCCGTCGCGCCAAAGCTGCCTCGCAAGCCGGGTAGCGATCCAGTACGGTCACCCGGCCATTGCCCAATTGCGGCTCGACACGCTCGACCAGGATTTGGGTGAAAAGAAAATTCCAGCTCCGATCCGCCGGGACCGCCATGCCCGCGCGCACCATCTGGGTGGCGAGCTTCTCCCCGTCCGGCACGCCCTCGCTATCCATGGTCGACAGCAGATCGATGCCAGCATGCAAGGCAAAGGCATCGGCCACGCTGATCCGCTCGGCTTCCCCTCGCGGATCGCAGTCCCGATCGCGGAAGCGGAAACGCTCGATACCGGTCACTTCGGCCGCCAGCCTGATGATGGCGAGGCTGTCGGCAATCACCGCGTCATAGGGCTCGCCCGCCCGATACCATTCCAGCATGGTGAATTCGGGATGATGCAGCGCGCTGCGCTCGCGATTGCGCCAGACATGCTGGAGGCTGGCGATCCGCGTCTCTCCGGCCGCCAGCAATTTCTTCATCGTGAACTCGGGCGAGGTATGCAGATACATGGCCTGCCCCTGCCCGTCATTGCCGATCATATTGGTGGCAAAGGCATGCAGGTGCGTTTCGTTGCCGGGCGAACGCTGCAGGCCCGGCGGATCGACCACGAGAAAATCGCGCTCGGCCAGCCATGCACGCAGCACGCCATCTACCCGCGACCGCGCCAGGAGGGCCGGGCGCCGGTCGGCATGGCGCTCGGGATGCCAGAAAGGCGATGTCTGCGATGCCGTCATTATCGGGTTTCTTGCCGTGTGGTCTGGCGAAAAGGCGCGGAATAGGGTATCGGGCGCTCGACAGATAAAGATATCGGCGCCGGACGGCCCTGCCTCTAGACCGCGCCTGTGATTGCAACAAGGAAGAATTATGGTCAAGGTCATCGCCTCGTCCCTGCGCAAAGGCAATGTCGTCGAGCAGGACGGCAATCTGCACGTGATCCTCACCGCCGAAAACGTCCATCCCGGCAAGGGCAATTCGGTGACCAACGTCACCATGCGCCGCATTTCCGATGGCGTGAAGGTGATCGGCCGCTGGCGCACCGTCGAAATGGTCGAAAAGGCCGACGTGGACGATCGCGAATACGATTACCTCTATTCGGACGGCGAAGGCCACCACTTCATGGAGCCCGCGACCTATGAGCAGATCACTGTCAGCGACGATGTGATCGGCGACCAGAAGGCCTATCTCACCGATGGCATGAAGGTGCACCTGATGACCCATGAGGGCATCGCGCTGTCCATGGAATTGCCGCAGCGGCTGACCTTCGAGATCGTCGAGACCGAGCCGGTCGTGAAGGGGCAGACGGCTTCTTCGTCCTACAAGCCCGCCCTGCTCAATAACGGCCTGCGCGTCATGGTGCCGCCCCATATCGACGCCGGCACGCGCATCGTCATCCTGACCGAAGACAATTCCTACGTCGAACGCGCGAAGGACTGATGGCCGGCCGGGCTTTGCCCGGCATCTCCCCTATGGGGAGTTTAGGCCATCGGGCCACGAGACCTATGGTCGAGTGGCCCGACCCATCTACTGGCACAATCAAAACGGGCCCATTGGGCCCGTTTTCGTTCAAGCATGCCTTCGACCTGAAATCACCCCATGCGCGAGTCACCCCGGTCTTCCGGGGTGACAATCCCGCGTGAGAGCGGCGCCATTCTGAACGGCCCAGGGAAGCTTACGCCGCCTTCAGATTCACCGAACTCTTGGCTAGGCTCGACAATTTCTCATCGGTGGCTTCTTCTTCCTTGAGAGTCTCAAGGAACAGGTTCATCGCGTCATTATAGCCGAGCTGCTTGGCCCAGGTGGCCAAGGTGCCATAGCGGGCGATTTCATAATGCTCGACGGCCTGCGCGGCGGAGACCAGGCCGGCATCCAGGGCCGAGGTGCCCTTGAACTCGTCCATGATTTCCTTGCCCTCGTCCAGAATACCCAGGATCGCGTCGCAGGTCTTGCCGCGCGGCGCCTTGCCCAGCATTTCGAAGACCTGCTCCAGACGCTCCACATGCCCTTCGGTTTCGACGCGGTGCTGCTCGAAACCGGCCCTGAGCTCTTCCGACATGGCCGCCTTGGCCATTTTCGGCAGGGCCTTCAGGATTTGCCGTTCGGCGTAATAGATGTCCTTGATCGTATCGAGGAAAAGATCGTCCAGTTGCTTGTCAGCCATTCTTTGATCTCCAGTGTTCGCTTTGCGATGACGCTGGCCGAGCAACGGAATGGGGGAATTGAGGTTCCCCCTGCAAACATCACTTATGCCCCGTTCGCCCCCTCGGGCGTGGCGAAGCGCCGAGTGAGCCAGGCCATCTGTTCCCGCTCCTGGAAGGGCCCGCCGCCTTCGTGGTTGTTGAACTCATATTCGATGAGGGTCTTGTCGGCTCCGGCAAAGGCCTTGTAGGCGCCATAGATCGTCGAGGGCGGACAGACATCGTCCATGAGCGCCACCGAGAACAGGCCTGCCGCCTTGCTCTGCCGGGCAAAATTGACACCATCGAAATAGCGCAGGGTCTCGAACACCCTCGCTGCCTTGTCCCGATGCTGTGCGAGGAAACGCACGATTTCGAGATAGGGGTCGCGCCCGGCCACCCGCACGGCGCGCGGAAAATCGCAGAGAAACGGCACATCCGGCATGACCGCTTTCACCCGGCTATCGATCCCCGCAACCGCCAGCGAAATGCCCCCGCCCTGGCTGCCGCCGCATACGGCGATGCGCGCGGGATCGATGAAATCAAGATCGGCCAGCGCATCGATGGCCCGCACGCCATCGGTGAAGAGGCGGCGATAATAATAATCGTTCCGATCCAGGATGCCCTTGGTCATCACCCCCGGAACCTGGCCGGTGGAGCCGACGGGGTCGGGTGTCGCGCCCGTGCTCCAGCCCGAGCCCTGCCCGCGCGTATCCATGCGGAAATAGGCAAAGCCCGAGGCCGCCCAATGCAATTGCTCATGCGGAAAGCCGCGCCCGCCGCCATAGCCCACATATTGCGCGACCAGCGGCAGGCGGCCGGCCCGCGCCCTGGGCAGCGCCAGCCAGCCCTTGACGGGATGGCCCCCGAAACCGGGAAAGGTGACATCGAACACCTCGACCAGCCTGAGCGTGGTCTCTGCCGGCACCATGGCGACAGCCCCGCCAAGCGCCCGCGCCTCCGCGATGGTGGTCGCCCAGAATTCGGCGAAATCAGCCGGCATGGCGACCGCACTTTCATAAGCGTCGATTGCGGGATGGACGAGGTCGGGAAAGGGCACGGCACGGCTCCGGCTGGAAAGGATTGAGCGCAGTCAATCTGCGGCCCGCCTCGATATTTTTCCAGCGCGATGAGCCGCTTGCCCACCGCTCATTCACGATCTGCCGGCTCCATCGCCTCCCTGAGGGTGGGGGTTCAGGCCTATCCATGCATGCAGAGTTCGCTGGAACCGCAGAACCCCCACCCCGGCCCTCCCCTCAAGGGGGAGGGAGCGAAAGAACCGCGCTTGTTGTGCGAACCGAAGTCCCCAAGACCAAGCCCGACCGAAGTCCCGCGCAATCCTAATAGACCTGTCCGCGATCCAGCAGGCGGCATTGCGCGAACAAGGCGGCAGTCGCCTCGACATCGCTCGCCTCGATCGCCGCGGTGAGCCGCACGAAGAGGTCCACGGATCGCGCGCGATAATCGGGGCCGCTCATCGCCACGTCCCGCGTCAGTGCCAGCGCCAAGGTCAGTTCCACCACGCCGAGAACCGAGCGCAGCAGCATGTCCTGGGCGCTGTCGGCGATGACGCCATGGGCTTCCAGGCACGCCAGCCCGAATTGCTCGACGCTGTCACCGGCCGTTTCCATCTGGTGGCACCAATATTTGAGCAGGCGCACCTGCTCGGCATTGCGATAGCGCGCCGCCAGTTCGACCATGGGCATTTCCAGCCGCTCGCGGGCGCGGAACAGGCTTTCGTAAAAACCGGGATCGGGCGGGGCTTCGAAATGCCAGGCCAAGACCTGCGGATCGAAGAAATTCCACCGCACCCGCGGGGATACCCTCGTGCCCACCTTGGGCCGGGCCTCGACCAGGCCCTTGGCCTCCAGCGTCTTCAATGCCTCGCGCAGCACTGTGCGCGAAACGCCATAAGTCTCCATCATCACCGCATCGCTGGCCAGAACGGAGCCGATGGGAAACCGGCCGGTAACGATGGCCTGGCCGATTTCGTTGATGACGAAGGTGTGGAAGTTTCGTGCAGCGCGCCGCCCCGACAAGGACCGGATAAGGCTGCCTGTTTCGATCATGCTAGCCCTTCTCGGCCGCCTTCTCTCCCGGTGCCGAGGCCGCGAAGATCAACCGCTGCAACACGATGAACAGGAACAGCAGCACACCGATGACGATCTTGGTCCACCAGCTGGACAAGGTTCCGTCGAAAATAATGTAGGTCTGCACCAGGCCCAGCAGCATGACGCCGATAAAAGTGCCTAGCACGAAGCCATAGCCCCCGGTCAGCAGCGTGCCCCCGATGACCACCGCGCTGATCGCATCGAGTTCGACGCCCACCGCCGCCAGCGGATAGCCGGCCGAAGTATAGAGCGAGAAGACGATTCCCGCCAAGGCGGCCAGCACGCTGGAGAGCATGTAGACCCCCACCGTGGTGCGCGCCACCGGCACCCCCATCAGCGAGGCCGAAACCGGATTGCCGCCCAGGGCATAGACGTAGGATCCGAACTTGGTGCGATGGGCCACGAGGGCTCCGACGATGAACACCGCCACCATGGTGAGGCCGATGAAGCTCAGCCTGCCGCCCCCCGGCAGGCGGATGATGAGGCTGGAAATCCAGGAATAGAATTCATGGCTGATCGGCACCGAATCCTGGGTGATCACCGAGGCGCCGCCCCGCGCCAGGAACATGCCCGCCAGGGTGACGATGAAGGCCGGCACCTGCATGTAATGGATTGCCAGGCCCATGACCCCGCCGAAAATCGCCGCCACCAGCAGCGCGATGGCGAAGGCGGAGAGGGGATGGAACCCGGCCCAGGAAATCAGAACCGCCACCAGAACGCCGGTAAATCCGATCACCGCGCCCACCGAAAGATCGATGCCGCCGGAGAGAATCACGAAGGTCATGCCCACAGCGGCAATGCCCAGAAAGGCATTGTCGGTGAGAAAATTGCCCAATACGCGGGTGGAGAACATGCCGGGGAACTGCATGACCGCCAGCGAATAGGCGATGATGAAGATAATGGCCGTGGCCACCAGGGGACGCAGCGAGCGGCTCATTTGCGAGCCTCCTGGACCGGACGGAGCCGGGCCGGAAACAGCCTTCCGGCCAGAGGTGACTGGATGATGAGCACGAGGAAGATCAGTCCGGCCTTGACGATGAGGTTGAATTCGGGCGGAAAGCCGGAGACAAGGATGCCGGTATTCATCGCCTGGATGATGATGGCGCCCACCACGGCCAGCGGCACCGAGAAGCGTCCGCCCAACAGTGAAGTGCCGCCGATGACCACGGCGAGAATGGCATCGAGCTCCAGCCACAGGCCCGCATTATTGGCATCGGCTCCGCGAATGTCGCCGGCCACGATGATCCCGGCAATGGCCGCGCAGAGCCCGGAAAGGCCATAGACATAGAGCAGCAGCATGCGGCTGCGAATACCTGCGAGGCTGGCGGCGGCGCGATTGACCCCCACCGCCTCGATGAAGAGCCCCAGAGCCGTCTTGCGTACCAGCAGCGTCACGATGACCAGCAGCACGATGGCGATGACCGCCGCCATGGGCAGGCCCAGGAACGAGCCCGTGCCGATGAAGATCAGCACCGGATCGTTGAAGGTGACGATGAAGCCCTGCGTGATGAGCTGGGCGATTCCGCGCCCGGCCACCATCAGCACCAGCGTGGCGACGATGGGCTGGATATCGAGCACGGCGACGAGAAAACCGTTCCACAATCCGCAGAGCAATCCTACCGTGAGGGCGGCGGCGACAGCAATGGGCGCTGGATAACCGGCCACCACCAAAGTCGCTGCCACCGCGCCCGCCATCGCCATCACGGCGCCGACCGAAAGATCGACCCCCTTGGTGGCGATGACCCCAACCATACCGATGGCGAGGATCGCCACCGGTGCCCCACGGTTGAGAACGTCGATCAGGCTGCCGAAAAGCCGGCCATCCTGCCAGGTGATGCGGAAGAAATTGGGAAACAACAGCCAGTTGATCAGAAGCACACCGGCCAGGGCCAGCAATTGCGGATTGGCCAGCTGGCCCAGAATACGCCGCATCATGATGCGGTACCCTCTTTGTGATTGGCGATCGCCTGCACGATGACGCCGGGATTGATGTCCTTGCCCGACAATTCGGCCACCATTTCGCGGTCGCGCATCACCACGATGCGCGAGGAATAGGCCACGACCTCGTCCAGCTCGGAAGAAATGACGACCAGAGCCAGGCCTTCGTCGCGCAACCGGTTGATGGTGCGGACGATTTCGGCATGCGCCCCCACATCGATGCCGCGTGTTGGCTCGTCGAGAATGAGGAAGGCCGGATCGGTGGCCAGCCAGCGCGACAGGATCACCTTCTGCTGGTTGCCGCCCGACAGGAGCTTGATCGGCATGTCGAGCGAGGCCGCGCGGATATCCATGGCCTCGCCGAACTTGCCGGCAATCTCCATCTGCTCGTCGCGATTGAGCGCGCTGAACCAGCCGAGCTTGCCTTGAAGCGCGATGATGATGTTTTCGCGCACCGAAAGATCGCCAAATATGCCCTCGGCCTTGCGGTCCTCCGGGCAGAAGCCGAACCCCTTCGATATCGCATCGGTCGGCCGCGCGATGCTCACCGGCTTGCCTTCGAAATGCACCTCGCCCTCGTCGGCCGCGTCGGCGCCGAACATGATGCGCGCCATTTCGGTACGGCCCGAGCCAAGCAGGCCGGCCACGCCCACCACCTCGCCCTTATGGATGGAGAGGGTGAAGGGATGCACGCTGCGCTTGCGGCCGTAATTCCTGAAATCGAGCAGAACTTCGCCGAGCGGGCGCGCATCCTGCACGCCGGTGGCGCCGGAAAAGGCGACGTCCTTGCCCAGCATCAGCCGCACCACATCGGTGCGCGTGACATCATCGAGTGCCCGCGTCTCGATTCTCTTGCCATTGCGCAGGATGGTGACCCGGTCGGCCACGGCAAAGACCTGGTCCAGGAAATGGGTGATGAAGACGATGGCCAGGCCCTTGGCGCGCAAATCGCGCATGATCTCGAACAGGCGCTCCACCTCGTTGCGATCGAGGCTGGCCGTGGGCTCGTCCAGGATCAGCACCTTGCCCGAAAGCTCCACCGCCCGCGCGATGGCCACGATCTGCTGCACCGCCACCGAATGGGCGCCCAATTCGCTGGCCGGATCGATATCGAGTCCGTAACGCTCAAGGATATCGCGCGAATCCCGCTCCATTTTCCGCCGGTCGACCAGCCCGAACCGTGTCGGTTGATGGCCCAGGAACAGGTTTTCCGCCACCGAACGGTTGGGCAGCAGGTTGACCTCCTGATAGACCGTGCCGATGCCGTGCTTCTGCGCCTGTTGCGGATTGTCGACGGCGACCGGAACGCCATCGGCCAGCACCTGCCCGGTCGTGGGCTGATAGGCCCCGGTCAGGATTTTGATGAGGGTGGACTTGCCCGCGCCATTCTCGCCCAGCAGCGCATGGATTTCGCCCGCGCGCAGGCCGAAATCGACATTGTCGAGCGCGACATGATTGCCGAAGACCTTGATGATCCCCCGCGCTTCCAGCGCGTAATCTGCGTCGACCATGCCGCCCTCCCCTTGTGGACCACCCTAATTCCCACCACCACAGAATGTCACCCCGGCGCAGGCCGGGGTCCATCTCCAGATATCAGGATGGATCCCGGCCTGCGCCGGGATGACATTGTGTGTGGATATGATCCGGAGCTTAGTAGCCCAGGTCCTTGCGGCGCTCATATTCACCGGCCGGATCGTCGGCCGAAGTATAGAGCTTGGACTCGGTGATGATGAACTTTTCCGGCTCGGTGCCATCGGCCCAATAAGCGGCGAGGACATCGAAGGCCGGGCCGGCCATGTTCGGGGTCAGTTCCACCGTGGCATTGGCTTCGCCGGCGGCGATGGCGGTGAAGATATCGGGCACGGCGTCGATGGAAACGACGAGAATGTCGGTGCCTGGCTTGAGGCCGGCATCCTTGATGGCCTGGATGGCGCCCACGGCCATGTCGTCATTATGGGCGTAGACCGCGCAGATATCGGCGCCGCCATTCTCGGCCTTGATGAAGCCTTCCATCACTTCCTTGCCCTTGGAGCGGGTGAAGTCGCCGGTCTGGCTGCGCGCGATGGTGATGTTGTCATGGCCGGCAATGGCTTCCTCGAAGCCCTGCTTGCGGTTGATGGCCGGGGTCGAGCCCACCGTGCCCTGCAACTCGACCACCTTGCAATCCTCGGCGCCGACCGTATCGACCAGCCATTGCCCGGCCACGCGGCCTTCCTCGACCTGGTCGGACGCCACCGAGGTCAGGTAGAGATCTTCCGGCGCATCGACGCCGCGATCGAGCAGCACAACAGGAATTTCGGCTTCCTTGGCCTCGGTCAGCACTTCATCCCAGCCGGTGGCGACCACCGGGGCAACCAGAATGGCGTCCACGCCCTGGGCGATGAAGCCACGAATGGCCTTGATCTGGTTTTCCTGCTTCTGCTGCGCATCGGCGAACTTGAGATCGACGCCACGGGCCTCGGCCTCCTGCCGGGTCACCGAGGTCTCGGCGGCGCGCCAGCCCGATTCCGAACCGATCTGCGAAAAGCCCACCACCTTGCCGGAAATATCCTGGGCCAGGGCAGCGGAAGACAAGGCGGTAGCGAGGCTCGCCGCGAGGGCGAGCTTGGTGATGATGCTCACGATGAATCCTCCCAAATGCCGTCCGGCGTTCTCGCCTGAACGGGTGAGAGGACGCTACATAAAGTACTATTATATGTAAAGTGGGATTGTACATGGCGGGGGAGGCGCCACGCCGGGAGGAGCATAAACGCTTGAATTCCCACGAATTAGGATCGCAGGGAGCGTGGCCTTGCCCCCTCAGCCCCGCGTCACCGTCTCCCGGTAATGCGCCAGCACCTTGGGTCCATCCACCCCGATGCACACAATCTGGCTCGGCCGGTCGGCCCAGGCCGCGTGGCCGCCCTTGCGCGTTTCGGGCATCTGCGCGGTCTGCCCGGCGGCGAGACCGTCGCGGATCACCAGGACCGGCCCACGCCGGACCTCGAACCATTCGGGATGGAGCGCATAGGTCACAGCCAGCAGATCGTGACCCACCACACCCGACAGGCCCATGATCTCCCTGTAGAATTTGGCATAATGCCCGCACATCTGGCGCAACAATTCGCCATTGTCACCGGCTTCGTCCGCCAGCGAGGCGAGATAATCATTATCCAGGATGATGTCGTGCGTGACGTCAAGGCCCACGGCCACGACCGGCCAGTCGGCGGCAAAGATTTCGTCCGCCGCCACTGGGTCGCCGTGGATATTGGCTTCGGCCAGTGGCGTGATATTGCCGCTGCGGCCCTGATAGCCGAAGGCGCCGCCCATGATGATGACCTGCTTGGCCAGCTTGGCCACCTCGGGTGCCGCGCGCAGGGCCAGCGCCAGATTGGTCATCCGGCCCACGGCGATGATCGTCACTTCGCCCGGATGCGCCTTGAGGCTGTCGATGATGAACTGGCTCGCCGCGTCCGGATATAGGCCGCTTTCGTCCACGGCCGGGATGGCGATATCACCCAGGCCATTGTGACCGTACACGATCACCGGTTCGTCCTTGACGACGCCATCCAGCGTCTCGCCCGCGCCCTGGACCACCGGCGCCGAAATGCCGAATTGCTCGCCCAGGAACAGCGCATTGCGCGTCGTCGTCGCGATATCGGCATTGCCGACCACCGTGGTGATGCCCAAAAGCTCGATTTCTGGCAATTTGCTCAGATAAAGCAGTGCCATGGCATCATCGATGCCCGGATCGGTGTCGAAGATTACTTTCATTCAATGCGCCGTCTTTTGCCGGGATAGGCACTATCCCGATGTTGCCCTACAGTCTGGTCGCGTCTCTAGCACGAAGCAACTTGACTATCGACGTTTTTTGACCAAACGATCAAAAATAGATCACCGACGCTCGGGAGGACCTGACATGCGGTTCGGCTACAAGGCATCGGCGGAGCAATTCGCCCCCAACGACCTCCTCCGTTTCGCGATCGAGGCCGAGCAGGCCGGCTTCGATTCGGTGTTCGTTTCCGATCATTTTCAGCCCTGGAAACACAAAGATGGTCACGCGCCTTTCGCGCCGGGCTGGATGTCGGCAGCCCTCGCCCGCACCGAAAAGATCGTTCTGGGCACTTCGGTGCTCACCCCCACGTTCCGGCTGCACCCAAGCGTAGTCGCCCACGCCTTCGGCACCTTGGGCGCCATGTTTCCCGGTCGCGTCATCCTGGGCGTCGGCACTGGCGAAAGCCTGAACGAAGTGCCCGCCACCGGCATGGAATGGCCCGAACTCAAGGAACGCTCGGCGCGCCTGCGCGAGGCGGTAAAACTCATCCGCCAGCTCTGGCGCGAAGACCGCGTCAGTTTCGAGGGCCAGTATTACAAGACCATCAATGCCACCATCTATGACAAGCCCGCCGAGCCGGTGCCGATCTATATCGCCGCCGGTGGACCGCTCAATGCCAAATATGCCGGCCGCGCCGGGGATGGCTTCATCTGCACCTCCGGCAAGGGCGCCGAACTCTATCTCGATCAGCTCCTGCCCAATGTCGAAGCCGGCCGCGCCGAAAGCGAACTCAAGGGCGAGCCGTTCGAGCGCATGATCGAGGTGAAGGTTTCCTTCGACACCGACCCCGCGCGCGCGCTCGAGGATACCCGCAACTGGGCCGCGCTCTCCCTCTCGGCCGAGGAAAAGCATTCCGTCCAGGACCCCGAGGAAATGGAACGGCTTGCCGCCGCCCTGCCCATCGAGCGGGTGGCCAAGCGCTGGATTGTCTCCTCCGATCCCGACGAGCATGTGGCCGCCATAAAGACCTATATGGATTACGGCTTCGACCACCTGGTCTTCCACGCGCCCGGCACCGACCAGAGCCGGTTCCTGGATCTCTATTCCCGGGAAATCCTGCCGCGACTGCGGAAACTGGCGGAATGAGCATGGACGCGCCCCCACACGCGCTGGACATCACCCTCGGGCCTGACCCGAGGGCTCTTAACTTTCTTGTGGTGCCGCAAGAACAGAACCCTCGGGTCACGCCCGAGGGTGACGATCGAATGTGGGATAACATTCAGACACAAGCAGGTTTCCGACCATGACACCCCGCTTCTCCGTCTGGGGCGTTACCGGCCTCCCTGAAATCGAGCCGAACCACGACCTCGTCGCCTTGATCGCCGATGCCATCGCCGCTCAAGCGAAAACCGACCCCGATCTCGCCCTTCAATCCGGCGACATTCTCGTCGTCACCTCCAAAATCGTCTCCAAATCCGAGGGGATGCAGGTGCCGGCCGCCGACCGCGAAAAGGCCATCGCCGCCGATACGGTGCGCATCGTGGCCGAGCGGGTCCATCCCGGCGGCACGTTCCGCATCGTCGAGACGCGCCAGGGCCTGGTCATGGCCGCAGCCGGTATCGACATGTCCAATGTGCCCGAAGGCACCGCATTGCGCCTGCCGGCCGACCCCGACGCCTCCGCCCGCGCGCTCTGCGCCGGCCTGCGCGACCGGCTCGGCGTCGAGATCGGCATCATCGTCACCGACACGATCGGCCGCGCCTGGCGCGTCGGCCAGACCGACATGGCCATCGGCGCCGCGGGGATACAACTTACCGACGACCTGCGCGGGGCCAATGACGCCAATGGCCGTCCCCTCCATGTCACCCAGGCCGTTGTCGCTGACGAGATCGCCGGCGCCGCCGACCTGGTGAAGGGCAAGACTACCGGCATTCCCGTGGCCGTGGTGCGCGGCCTCGATCGCTTCGTGACCGACCTCGACGCCCCCGGCGCCCGCACCCTCGCCCGCACCGGCGACGACGACATGTTCCGCTTCGGCAGCGCCGAAGCCTATCGCCTCGGCTATGAAGCGGCGATGGCGGAAATAAAGGCCAAGAGAAAACAGCGTCAGGAATAAGCAATGGCGACGTCCAGAAATTCACGCTCGGGGTCATCCCCGCGAAAGCGGGGACCTCTGTTTCCCGCTGTCGCGGCCGTCTTTCTCGCCCTCGCCCTGCCCGCCCAGGCCGCCACCATCTACCCCCATCTCATCGACAATTGCGGCGTCGTCATTTCACTCGATGGACCGCCACAACGCGTCGTCACTATCAAGTCCACTGCCACCGAACTGCTCCTCTCGCTCGGCCTTGCCGAAACCATCGTCGGGGTCGGCTTCCAGGATGGCCCCCTGCCCGATCACCTCGCTGCCAACCTCCCCATCCTCTCCGACAAGCTCCCCAGCCAGGAAGTGGTGCTCGAAACCGAGCCGGACTTCATCTATGGCGGCTGGGAAAGCAATTTCGCCGCCGATGGCGCCGGGGAGCGCGCGACCCTGGCGCAACTGGGCATTGCCACCTATGTCGCCCCCGCCGCCTGCCGATCCGTCCCCCCGCCCAAACTGACCTTCGAGCGCCTGTTTGCCGAATTCGGCGAAATGGGGGTGATTTTCGACGTCATCGACGCCGCCAATGGCCTGATCGACCAGCAATCGGCCCTCCTGGCCAGTATCGCGTCGGACGATCGCGGCCTCACCGCGCTCTGGTATTCCTCCGGCACCAAGACCCCCTATCTCGGAGCCGGCACCAATGCCCCGGCGATGATCATGGAGGCGCTAGGGCTCGAAAACCTCTATGCCGATATCGAGGAAGGCTGGATTTCGGCCTCTTGGGAGGCCATCGTCGCCGCCAATCCCGACGTCATCATCCTGGTCGACGCCGCCTGGAATTCGGCGGAACAGAAAAAGACCCTGCTGGCGGAAAACCCGATCACCAGCCAGCTCGACGCCGTCATCCACCAGCGCTATCTCGTCATTCCCTTCCCGGCGTCCGAAGCGGGGGTACGCAACGTGCCCGCCACGGCGGACATGGCGGCGCAATTGGCGGGGCTGGATTTCGCGGAATGAGCGGTTCCGTGCGGTCTGTCGGCTCTGTCGCCTCCCTCCCCCATGAGGGGAGGGACCGAGGGTGGGGGTTCAGGCCTATCAGCAATCCCCACAACCATGTGAGCACGCTCCCCCTTCGGACCTCCCATCCCGCCCCTCCCCTCAAGGGGGAGGGGGCCAAGAAGCCGCTTGCTTCGCTTAAGGAGGGGGTGCCGGCACACTCCATTTCCCCTTGAATCACCTCTCCCTCCCCGCCCTGACCCTGCTGCTCCTCCTCAGCACCATCGCGGCGATCACCTTCGGCCCGGCCGACATCACCCCGTCCGAAGCCTGGTCGGTCATTCTGCATCATTTCGGCCTGCTCCCGGAAAGCCCGGTCTCGCGCCTGCGCGACGCCATCGTCTGGGAACTCCGCCTGCCCCGCGTGCTCACCGCCCTGGGCATCGGAGCGGGTCTGGCGCTTGCGGGCACCATCATGCAGGCGCTGACGCGCAATCCGCTGGCCGATCCCTACTTGCTCGGCCTGTCCTCCGGGGCGGCTTTCGGCGCCGTACTGTTCCTACTCGCCGGCTTCGCGCTGCTCATGCCGCTCGGAGCCTTCCTGGGCAGCCTCGGCGCCCTGGCCCTGGCCCTGCTCATCGCGCAATTGCTGGGCGGCGCCACCCCCTCGCGCGCCATCCTGGCCGGCATCTGCATCTCGGCCCTGGCTTCCGCCGCCACCTCCTACCTGATCTTCTGGTCCGCCACTGGCGATTCCTACCGCGAAATCCTGAGCTGGCTCATGGGTTCGCTCTCCGGCTCTCTCTGGGCCGATGCCGGACTGGTGGGCGCGGCTTTGCTGCTTTGCGCGCCGATCATCCTGGTGTCGGGCCGCGCTCTCGACGCCTTCGCCTTTGGGGATAATGCCGCAGCATCCCTCGGCATAGATGTGCCGCGCCTACGCTGGATCCTGCTCGGCGCCACCGCATTGCTGACCGGCATCATGGTGGCCATTGGCGGCGCCATCGGCTTTGTCGGCCTGGTCATTCCCCACGCCGTGCGCCTCGCCACCGGCTCGCGCCATCGTGTGCTCCTGCCCCATGCCATGCTGGCCGGCGCCATCTTCATGCTCTGGACCGATACTGCCGCGCGCACCCTGTTCGACCCGCGCGAATTGCCGGTCGGCATCATCACCGCGCTGATCGGCGCGCCGGTTTTCCTCTTCGTCCTGCTCCGCTACCGGAGGATGACATGAGCCTTGAAGTCGCCAATCTCTCCCTCCGCAAGGCCGGAAAGACTATCCTGTCCGACATCGGCTTCACCGCGCCCCGAGGCCAGGTTACCGGCCTGATCGGTCCCAACGGCGCCGGAAAGTCGACATTGCTGGCAGCCCTGCTCGGCTTCACACCGTCCAGCGGCCATGTCCGCTTCGAGGACCAGGACCTCATGGCGATGACCCGCCGCGACCGCGCCCGGCTCGCCGCTTTCGTCGAGCAATCGGCCAATACCGAGGAACGCCTCAGCGTCCGTGACGTCGTCGCGCTCGGCCGCATTCCTTTTCAATCGGCTTTGGCCAGCGCCAATGGGGCAGAAGACCAGGCCGTCATTGCCGCCGCCCTGGCCGAAACCGGCATGACCGCCTTCACCGCCCGCCGCTTCGATACCCTATCGGGCGGCGAACAGCAGCGCGTCCATATCGCCCGCGCCCTGGCACAGACGCCCCACCTGCTGCTGCTCGACGAGCCCACCAGCCACCTCGATATCAGCGCGCAACTGCAATTGCTCGCCCTGCTACGCCGCAAGGCGATGGCCGGTACCACCGTCCTGCTGGCCCTGCACGATCTCGACCTCGCCGCCCGCTTCTGCGATCATCTCGTCGTGCTCAAGGCTGGTACCCTGGCCGCCGAAGGCGCGCCGGCCCTCGTGCTCGACCCCGCCCTGCTGCACCATGTCTATGGCGTGCGCGCTCGCCTGCTTCACGACGCATTTGCAGGCCATTCCGTCATCGTCTATGACGAGGCAATCCCCGAAGCGCTCCCGCACAATCCCGATTGACAATCGTCCTGCGGCCCTTAAAAATTTGATCGGCTGGTCAAATTTCTGACCGGCAAGGGAGCGCGGGAGAAATCATGGAATTCGGCATCACCTTCAAGGGCTTCATCGAGGCCGAACGCGCCCGCTATCTGGTGCGCGCCGCCGAATATGCCGGCTTTTCCTATTGCTGGTTCTATGACAGCCACATCCTCTGGCGCGATTGCTACGCCGCCATCGCCATGTGCATGGAACACACCGAACAGATGCGCTTCGGCCCGCTGGTGACCAATCCGGACGTGCGCGACTGGTCGGTCGCCGCCTCCATTTTCGGCTCCCTCTCCAAGCAATCGGGCGGTCGCTTTGATCTGGCAGTCGGCCGGGGTGACAGCTCCATGCGCGTCATGGGCAAGAAGCCGGCCACGCTCAAGCGCGTCGCCGAATTCATCGACAAGACCAAGGCCATGGTGCGCGGCGAGGAGGTCTCCTATGGCGAAATCCCTGCCGCCGTGAAATTCCCCTGGGCCGTGGGCCACGACATGCCGAGCTGGATCGCCGCCTATGGCCCCCTAGCTCTCAAGACCGCCGGTGAAAGCGCTGACGGCGTCGTGCTTCAGCTCGCCGATCCGGGCCTGTGCAAATGGTTCACTGACCAATGCCTCGAGGCCGGCAAGGCCGCCGGCCGGGACATGTCCAATTACCGCTCCATGGCCGCCGCCCCCGCCTATTTCGGCGACAAGAAGCGCGCCATCGAGAAGGTGAAATGGTTCCCCGCCATGGTCGGCAACCACGTCGCCGATATCGTCGAGAAATACGGCTCGGACAGCGACAAGGTCCCCCAGAGCCTGACCGCCTATATCGAGAAGCGCCGCGGCTACGATTATGCCAAGCACGGCCAGGCCGATAATCCCTATCTCGATTTCATCACCGACGATGTGGTGGAAAGCTTCTGCGTGCTGGGCGAGCCCGACGAGCATGTAAACAAGGTGCGGGAACTCGAAGCGGCCGGCGTCACCCAGTTCAACATCTATCTGGACTCTGGCGACGAGGAAGAAATCATCGCCAATTACGGACGGCACGTCATTCCGGCGTTTCGCTGACCGAAAATAGCCACAGAGTCATTCCGGCAGAGGCCCCTCAATGCCCCGCCGGCCCAATCAGTCGCGACCGGATCGCGGTGCTGATATTGTCGAATACGAAGACCACGACGAGGATCAGCAGCACCATATAGGCGACCTTGTCCCAGTCCGAATTGGTGCCCATGGCTTCGAGCAGTTTCAGCCCGATGCCCCCCGCCCCCACCGCGCCGATCACCGTGGCCGAGCGGGTATTGCTCTCCCAGAAATAGAGGGATTGCGACACGAAAACCGGCAGCACCTGCGGCACCACGCCATAGCGGTTGACCGAGGCCGAGCTGGCGCCCACCGACTTCATGCCCTCGCGTTGCTTGTCATCGACGTTCTCCAGCGCCTCGGCATAGACCTTGCCCAACGCGCCCGTATCGGTGAAGAAGATCGCCGCGATGCCGGGGATGGGACCGGGGCCGAAGCCGCGGGTGAAGAACAGGGCCCAGACCAGCATGTCCACCGAGCGGATGAAGTCGAAGAACCGCTTCATCAGCCAGTTGGGGGCGCGGTTCGGCGTAATGGTCCGCGCGGCGAAGAAAGCCAACGGAAAGGCGAACAGCGTCGCCAGCAGCGTGCCGACAAAGGCCATGACCAGCGTTTGCAGCAGCTTGGTGAGGATATCGCCATGTTGCCAGGCGCGATTGCCCAGCCATTCGTCCAGCACCAATTGCGCATTGGACTTGCCGGCCACCACCTGCTCGCCCGAAAAGATCAGGCCGATGGTCGAGAACAGATCATGGCCCCAGAGCGGCGAGCGCGGATCATAGAGGAAATTGGCCCAGCCCAGGAACCGGCGCTGCACCGCCACCTGATTGTCGCGGATTTCGGCCTGTCCTTCGAAGCCGAAATCCACCAGCACCTTGGTGCGGTCCTGCACGATGGCGTCGGGCGCATTATCGGGGGCCAAGGCAGCGCCATCGGTGATCGTCACCGGCCAGACCTGGCCATTTAGGTAGACGTCGACCTGCGCCGTGGTGACTTCCAGCCGGTCGGGCCCGAAATGCACGCTCATCCCGCCATCGGCGCGCGGCACGAGCCAATCGATAGCTGCGCCCTCGGGATATTGCCCTCGGCTCGACCATTGCGGATTGACCGTACCATCCTCGCCGAAGCGCAGCCGCGGTTGCGCGCGCCAGGAATACCAGTCCTGGATGTAGATCGAGGCACGGTCCCATTTGCCGTTCTGCAGGGCCGGCCCGACATTGAAGAAGAACCAGCAGAAGACCAGGTAAAGCAGCGTGGCCGCGATGCCGACGAGCAAGCCATGGCGCTTGAGGAACGAGGTCTTGAACACCTCGGGAAACTTTTCTTCCAGCCGATGACTTTCGGCGACACTGATCGCACTCATCTAGACGCTCGCCTTGGCAAAGTTGAAGCTCTGGTCACCCACCAGCCGCCGACGCAGCCAGCCGGAAAACTGGTCGATGGCGATGATGGTCACCAGCAACAGGATGATGATCGCATAGGTCTGCGCCGCATAATCGCGGCCGATGGACAGGCGGAACACCTCGCCGATGCCACCGCCGCCCACCGCGCCGATAATGGTGGAGGCGCGCACATTGATCTCCAGCCGCAACAGGCCATAGGAGACGAAATTGGGCATGACCTGCGGCACGATGGCATAGCGCACGCGCTCCAGCCAACTGGCGCCCACCGATTTCAGCCCTTCGTCCGGCTTCATGTCGGCATTCTCGACCACTTCGAAGAACAGCTTACCCAGCGCCCCGATCGTATGCAGCGACACCGCCGCGATGGCTGCGATTGGCCCGATGGAGAGAATGGCGGTGAGCAGGCCCGCTATGACGATTTCGGGAAAGGCGCGCAGCACTTCCATGATGCGCCGCGCCACCCAGCGCACCACACCGGCCCCCACCAGATTGGTGGCGGCGAAAAAGCAGAGGCAGAAACCCAGCGCCCCGCCGATCAGGGTGGACACGATGGCGATATTGACCGTCACCATCAGCTGGTAGAGGAAATAAGGAATATAGAACGTATCGGTCAGCCAGATGCGGTTGGCCGTATAATTGTACTTCGCCGAGCCGTCGAAATAGGGTGATTCCAGATCGAACATGGCGCGGAAGATTTCGAGCGGATCGCGCGGCACGAAGTTCTTAATGAAATCGAACATGAAGGGGAGCCGTTCGAAGAACTTCCCTGAATTGGCGGCATTGGCATAGGCCATGGCGGCGCCGAGCGTAGCCAGGACCCCGAGCACGATCAGCGTCGAATAGAGCCGCCGATTGAACACCTGCCCCCGATAATGGCGCAGCAGCGTCTCGCCGGCTGGCGAAAGGTTTGCGTGACGTGCAGAGATGTCAGCCATCGGCATGAACTTTCCAAACTCTCGATGTCACCCCGGCGAAGGCCGGGGTCCACCTTGAGATTTCGGGATGGATCCCGGCCTGCGCCGGGATGACACTGCGTTTGGGATTGGCTGCGGTGGCCGAGCAGCCACCGCAGCCGGTCTGAATCAGCTGCCGATCACCGACTTACGAGCGTCGATGATGGTCTGGTACATGGGCTGGCCGGCTTCCACGAACTTGGTGTAGCCACCGGCGGTGAAGGCGTCGAAGCACTCGAAATCGGTGTTCGGCAGATCCATGAAGAAGGCCGTGACCTGCTCCTTGGTCTCGGCCGGCAGGCTGTTGGACACCATCAGCGGCCCGTTCGGGATGACCGGCGACTTCCACACTTCGACCAGGTCGTCCATGTCCAGCAGGCCCTTGTCGACCATGATGCGCAGATTGCCGGTCGTATAGCCTTCGCTCCATTCGCCCTGGCCCGAACCAAAGGTCGTGCCCACGTCCCAGGTGCCGTCGAGCACGCCGAGCACCAGGTTTTCGTGGCCGCCGCCAAAGCCAGTTTCGCTGTAGAAGGTCTCGATGGCCTCACCCAGGTCGTTCGGCAACGACACATTGGGAACGAGGAAGCCCGAGGTGGAATCGGGATCGGCAAAGCCGAGCTTCATGTCCTTGGTGGAGGCCAGATCGGTGATGCCGCTGTCGGACCGGGCTACCATAATCGTGTGATAGCCGGTCGAGCCGTCCTGCTGCTGGGCCACCAGTACCGGATCGACCGCATCGGGGTTCTGCAGGTAGATTGCTGCATAGGACGAAGCGCCCATGATAGCGATGTCGATAGTGCCGCCGAGCAGGCCCTGGATAACGCCGTTATAATCCGGCGAGGGGAAGAACTGCACTTCCGACACGCCGGTCGCGGCCTTCAGCGGCTCGGCGACGCATTCGGCACGACGGAGCTGGTCGCTCTCGTTTTCACCGCCATCGAGCCCGATGCGCAGCACATTGACGTCCTGGGCGAAGACGCTGGTGGAAAGGGAAAGGGCCAATGAGGCCAAAAACAGTTTGCGGATCACGTGAAGTCTCCTTGGTGACGCGTGAAGGATCGGCGACCGGCAGGACCGGCGGCGGAACTGGGAAAATCAGGGAGCCTGCTGCGCATTGGTCGGCGTGCGCGGCAGAAAGGCCGGCGTGACCGGAGCCAGCGCGGTCGAGGTCATGGCTTCCGAGAAGGCCTCCTTGAGGCCGTCGGCGCCGTAAATGGCGCGGGCAACATCGGTGGTCAGCTCATCCGGCGTGCCGTCGAACACCACCTTGCCCGCAGCCATGCCCACGATGCGCTCGCAATAGGCCCGTGCCGTGTCCAGCGTATGCAGATTGGTAATGACGGTGATGCCCTCGGCATTGATGTCGCGGAGGCTATCCATGACGATCTGCGCATTGCGCGGATCAAGGCTGGCGATCGGCTCGTCCGCCAGGATCATTTTCGGCCTCTGCATCAGCGCCCGGGCAATGGCGACGCGCTGCTGCTGGCCGCCGGACAAGGTCTGGGCCCATTGCATGGCGGTCTGGGCAATATCGAGCCGTTCCAGGGCCTTCAGCGCCTCGAACTGCTCCTCGGCAGTAAAAAGCTGGAGCAGGTTCATCACCGGATTGCGGCCATTGAGCCGGCCCAGCATCACATTGGTGATGACGTCGAGCCGCGGCACCAGGTTAAACTGCTGGAAGATCATGGCGCAATCGCGCTGCCAGGCCCGCAGCTCCACGCCGCGCAATTGCGAAACCTTGACGCCCGAATACTCGATGAAGCCGTCCGAAACATCGTTCAGCCGGTTGATCATGCGCAGTAGCGTCGACTTGCCGGCGCCCGAGCGGCCGATAATGCCCACCATCTGTCCCTGCGGGATTTCGAGCGTCACATCGTCCACGGCGACCTTGTCGCCAAACCGGCGCGTAACGTGAGAAATCCTGAGCATCGGCACCGCCCCCGCTATTGAGATGCGGCAGACCTAGGGCGGCCAGGTGACGTCAAAATAACGATTGGATGACCGTTCGGTGAAGCTCCACAGCCCCCACCTCACCTCTCCCTTGGGGAGAGATCGACGCGCAGCGTCGGATGAGGAGCCTGGTGCTGGGGCATGCCCCACCTCGTGGTTCGGCGGACTCTCCATGAGGTCTTCTGAGCGTTCAGACCGCCTGCCCTTTGACACGCTCCAGCAGGCGCACGAATTGCTCGCCCGCAACTTCCAGCGGCCCGGAATTGTCGATCCGAACAATGCCCGGCGGCAATTGCGCCTCCGCCACCCGGTTCAGCCGCGCCGCCACGCTCTCAGCAGTCTCGCGTCCGCGTGCCGCCAGCCGCTGCGCGATCACCGCGCGGTCGGCCGTGACTTCCACCACCAGCGCCTTTGGATAGGTCCGCAGCAGCGCCGGGATCATGCCACGAGACAGATTGGCGATGACCACCTTGCCGGCCACAAGGTCGGACTCGAGCGTCAATGGTAGTCCGTAGCGCAGGCCATGCGCCTCCCAGCTCAGTGCAAAGCGCCCCTGTGCCTCCGCCTGGGCGAAAGCTTCCGGCGTCATGCTGTCGTGATCTTCGCTGCCTGCGTCGGCGGCCCGCGTCACCACCCGCCGTACCACGGCGACATCCGCACCCAGCCGGTCCCGTGCATAGGCGATCAGGCTGTCCTTGCCCACGCCGCTGGGCCCCACGATTGCAACGAAGGTGCCACTGGCCGGGCGTGGCATGATGTGGTCGGGCGGGGAAGTCATGAAGCAGGCATAGTCCGGATTGCGCCGCCTGCCCATAGGTCAGATGGATGACAAGGTCACGACAGCGACTTAACCCGTTCCTTGCAGCCCCTCATCCGCCGGATATCGTTTATCCCGGCGCCGGCGCCCTCCTCTCAAGGCTGGGAAGCATCCATTTCCACCACGAACCGGAACATCACGCTTCCCTCCCACCACATAGGGAAATTGGTGCCCCATTTGTTGTTGTAGAGATTGAAGCGCAGCCCGGCAGAAAAATCGGGCCGCTCCGGCTGGAACGGCATGAAGGGCGAAGCGGCCGGCGCCACCAGGGCGCAGTCGAGCGGGATAATGCAGAGAGGGCCGCCGCGCGCCGCCTCGATGGCCTGCAATTGTCCGCCGCCAGCGGTGGCAATGTTCCTGCTCTCGCTCCACAGCCCCATCTTGCGCAAGTGCCATTCGGCACCGCCTGCGGGGGTCAGGCTGAGAAAGCCCGCTTCCGGCATGCGATTGGCGGGCTTGTCGCGCAGAACCAGGCTCACTTCCACGCGCTTGTCGTCCAACCCGCGCAGGCGCCATTCCACCCGGGCCGGCGCGCCCAATTGCGCATGCGCCTCGCCCGGAATTTGCGCCACGGCGCCCTGTCCCGCCGCGGCAATGCCGAGATGGCTTGGCCGGAAACATGCATTTCGCGCCGTTTTCGCCTTGGCCAGGCCCGGCTTGTCATGGTCCAGGATGGCCCATTCCTGCCGATGCTGCAGGTAGGAATCGAGATGGGTCTGCAAGGCCGCCCAATCGTAGCTTTCATGGCGATAGCCCATGAGGCTTTCGGCCCCGCCCTCCACCACCCGCCCATCCGGCGCGGTGAGCCGCAGGACATCCCCGGTCGCGACATCGAGCTCGGCAGTCCAGCCGCCATCGGCGATCACCGTGCCCGGCACCGGCATGATCGGTGCGGGCAGGGCCAGGCGGGCCAGCGCCCTTTCCGCCGCCGCTCGATCGGCCGCGCCGAGCTGGCCCACGGCGCTCGAGAGATAGCCGCGCTGCTCGGCCCAGGATTGTTCTGCATAGGCAAAGCGGTAATCGCTGCCGCGCGCCGCCTCGAAATCCGCCCGGTCCCACGCCTTCTCGTCGCGCAGATAGGTCTTGATATCGACGCCCCAGGTATGCTCGGCCACCATGGTCAGTCCGCGTCCGAAGGCCAGTCGCTCGGCACTCGGCGCATCCACCCAGCCATCGTAAAGCCGCGTCAGCGCCCGGAAGCGCGCCAGCTTTTCCGGATCGCTGCCAGCGCCGTGGATCCAGCTATCGCCGATATCCTGGGTCAGGATGGGAAAGGCATCCCGCCGGGCCCACATCTCGGCGCCGAAAGCGTCGAGAGTCGAGGCGCCGATTTCGGCGTCGGGGAATTCATGCTGAATGTGGCGCAGCGCCTCCACGCACTGCCCCACGCTTTGCGGCCCGATATTGTCATTGGTATGGGCGAAGCTGAGGCCCACATCATGGCCGGCGGGAAAATCGGTGGCCCCATAGGAGCCCTGATACATGACCACGACTTCTTCGCCGCTTGGCGCCTGCCAGCGGAAGATCGGCGGGACATCCGGCACCGGGCTAGCCGTATTGACCCCCAGATGCAGGAAACGGATGCCCGCCTCGGCCAGCAGCGGCACCATGCCCAAAGTATGGCCCGGCACGTCCGTCATCTTGGCGGCAATGGTCTTGCGACCAAAGCGGGCATCGAGTTCAGCGGCATAGGACAGGCCAGCCCGGAACAGAGCCGGGCTCATCAGCTCGGTATGGGTGGTGAAGGGCAGGCCGTGCCAGGCGATCAGCCCGCGCTCGATCGCCTGTTCCAGCCGCCGCACCTTCCCGGAATCCTGCGATTGCAGATGATCCCAGATCAGCCAGGCACCCGTCGTCCAGATGAAGGCCGGCGCCTCCGGGTTCTCGCGGAAGAAATGCTCGCCCGTGGCGATGGCCTGGGGAATGAATTGCTCATGATATTGCCGCCGCACCTTGGCGGCATGATCGGTAAACCCGATGTCGAGATGGGTCTTGAAGACGAGATGGATCTTTTGGGTCATGGATCGTCAGCCCACCGTGCCGCGCACGACGAGCCTTGTATTGAGCGTTTCGTGGAAACCCGGCGCATCCGGATTGTTGAGGCGTCTCAGGATCAGCCGCACTAAGCCGCGCACCCGCTCCTCGAGGTCGAATTTCACCGTAGTGAGATTATAGCTTTTCCAGTGCGACTGGGCGATGTCGTCGAAGCCGACGACCTTTACGTCCTCGGGCACGCGGAGCTTGAGTTCGTGCCGCAACGCGTCGATCACCCCGAAGGCGCCCACATCATTGCCGGCGAAGATCGCGTCGGCCCCCGCCCCCATCCGGAACAGGTCGAGCGTGGCCCCATAGGCCATGTCATAGCTGAAATCGCCCTTCGCCACGATGGGCGGCTCCAGGCCACGATTGGCCATAACCTGCCGCAGCGTCGCCTCGCGGGAGGTGTTGGCGCGGGATTTTTCCAACCCCGAGAGATAGGCGATGCGCCGCACGCCATAACCCTGCAACAGAGCCACCGCCTGGTCGATGCCGTCATATTGCAGCACATTGAGCCGGTCGTGCAGGGGCTCGCTCTCCGGCTCCTCCCCGCCTCCCGGCAGCGGGTAATGCACATAGATGGGCACGGCCCGGTCGAGAAAGCGCGCCAGGGTCTGCGGCTTGACGTTCTCGACGAAGGCAATCACCGAATCCGGATTGAAACCCCGCATATAGGAGAGCAATTGCTCGTCCATAGAATAGTCGGTGCGGGTCTTGAATAGCAGGGTGGCAAAGCCCTCCGCCTGCAGGGCCGTGGTCAGCGCATCGATTTCCTGGCTTTCCCAATGGCTGCACACATCCGGCACAATGACCCCGATCAGGTGCGAGCGACCGCTGACCAGCGCCCGCGCCGCCCGGTCCGGCGTATAATTCAGCTCCTGTGCGATCCGCAGGATCAGCTCGCGCTTTTCCGGCTTCAGCGACGTATGGGGATTGAAAGCGCGCGACACGGCGACCCGCGAGACCTTGGCCCGCGCGGCGACCATTTCCGCAGTCGCCCGCCCGCGCGGCACCTGCTCGCTATCGCTCACCATAACCCTCCCGATCATCCGACGCGGATGAAAACGTGTTCATTTTTCTGGCGACATCCGACGCGGCTGTCAAGCCTGCCTCGGAGCGCCTTCCGGGCAATCCGACTGATCAATGTCACAGGAACGTCGTGAAAAGCTGCCATTCGAACTGAGCGGCCGGCCGGCCGCCGATTTCGGCTGCGAATTCTCCGCATTGACGAAGTTTGAAAACGTGTTCATTCTGAACGGGCCTATGCAGCAGCTCGCTCTGCCGCGGGCCAATCCGGCTACCGGAGAATTCGGAGCCAAACATGGGAGGTATTGCTATGAGCAATCGTCTGCGCGCTCTCGCGCTTGGTCTTGTTGGCGCCACCGCTATGGCCGCGCCGGCCTTCGCCGTCGATCTTGATGTCACCTGCCGCTGCGTCATCGGCGGCGTCAACAGCGCCACCGCCGAATGGATCGAGAACAGCGTCATCCCCGCTTTCGAGGCCGCCAATCCGGGCGTGAATGTCCGCCTCAACCAGTTCGGTGGCGAGGATGCCCAGCTCACCCAGCAATTGGCTCTCGATTTCTCCACCGGCGCGGGCCCCGACGTTTCCGCCTTCGACGGCTTCCTCATTCCCTCCTTCGTGGAAGGCGGCCTGCTGAAGTCGCTCGACGAGGTCGCCGGCGCCGAAGTCAACGATTGGTCCGGCTGGGACGCCCTCTCCGAAGGGTCGCGCGCCCTCATGCTCTATGACGGCAAATATTACGGCATTCCGCTCGGCACCGACGTGCGGATGATCCACACCCGCAAGGATATCCTGGCGGAAGCCGGCATCGACGCCGACACCTGGCAGCCGACCTCCTGGGAAGAATTGCTCGACGCCGCCCGCGCCATCAAGGCGATCAAGCCCGACAGCTTCCCGCTCCAGATCAATGCCGGCGTCGCCATGGGCGAAGCCACCACCATGCAGGGCTATTGGCTGCTGCTGCTGGGCACAGGCGAATCCGTCATCGACGAAAACGGCAAGTTCATCGTCGAGAGCCAGGGCATTCTCGACACCCTGAACCTCTACAAGACCGTCTATGTGGACGAAAAGCTCGGCGACCAGCGCGCCCAGCTTCTGGCCGATGGCCGCAACCGCTCCTTCGCCAATTTCAGAGACGGCGTCACCGCGCTGCTGCTCGAAGGGGATTACTTCTACCGCTCCGTAACCCCCGAAGGCTCCGAATTCGCCGTGGCCAATCGCGACGAGGTCCAGGGCTGGGCGAAAGTTCCAGCACAGGAACCCGGCAAGGGCATTCGCGGCCAGGATTTCGTCACCATTTCGGGCGGCACCGGCTTCGTGCTTAATCCAAACACGGATTCGCCGGCCGAGGCCTGGGCTTTCCTGTCGTTCATGAATGAGCCCGAACAGCTCTCCGCCTTCCAGGCGCTGCAGCCGCGCATCACCGCCCGCACCGATGTCGAAATCCCAGACAGCCCGTTCCTCACCGAAACCAGCCAGACCTTGCTGCCGCTGACCACCGCGCGTCCGAACGATCCGAACTACAATGCCGTCTCCTCGGAAATCCAGCGCATGACCGAAGCCGTGGTCTCGGGCGAACTCTCGCCGGAAGAAGCCATGGCCCAGTACAAGGCCTCGGTCACCGCCATCGTGGGCGCCGACAACGTGGTCAGCCTGCTCTGACGGCAAAAAGTTCCTCCCAAAACCGCCCGGTGTCCCGAGGGACATCGGGTATGGGCGGAAAGGCTCCGGGCAGCAGGCCCTCCTCCCACGACCTCATACCGGCAGGCGGATCCATGCTGAAGGCGAAAGGCCGCATCCAGCCTGGGGAGAGGCACTTGGATTCCGGCCTTTGCCCCAATGACACCGCGCATCGAACGCGATCAGGAAAATGGCATGACCACCGAACCCATCACCACCGAGGCGAAAAAGGTCCGCAATTTCTCCCTGCTGTCCAATCGCGCCGGCGCCGCCTTCCTGACGCCGGCCGGGCTCCTGGTCTCGGTCTTCGTCATCGTGCCCTTCTTCTGGGTGATCTTCGTTTCCTTCACCAATCGCACCCTGCTCGGCCGCACCGCGCTCAATCCCGAATTCGTCGGCCTGGCCAATTACCTGGCGCTCTTCGACCCCGCGACCTTCTTCCAGCGCGGCCAGTTCGGGTTCTCGCTAATCCTCACCACCCAATTCGTGCTCGCCTCGGCGCTGATCGGCCAGGCGCTGCTCGGCCTGCTCCTCGCCTGGCTGATCCAGACCGTGCCGCCCTGGATCAAGCGCCTCACCGAAACCTTCGTCATCGCCGCCTGGATCCTCCCCGAAGTGGTCATCGGCTTTGCCTGGTTCGCCTTTCTCGACCGCGATGCCGGCACGCTCAACATGATGCTCAATGCCATCGGCCTGCCCAGTGGCGACTTCCTGCTCGATCAGCCCTTCTGGGTCATCGTCGTGTTCAACACCTGGCGCGGCGCCGCTTTCTCGATGATGCTGTTCAATTCGGCCTTTTCCTCCATTCCGCCCTCCTATTTCCAGGCGGCGGACGTGGCCGGCGCCACCTCCTGGCAGAAATTCCGCGACATCGCCGTGCCGTTGATCCGCGGCCACATCGTCACCAATCTCATCCTTATCACCATGTGGACCTTCAACACCTTCACGCCGTTCCTGCTCACCAATGGCGGGCCGAGCTACCGGACGGAACTGGTCTCCATCTACAATTACCGCGTGGCTTTCCAGGACTTCCAGTTCGGCAAGGGCGCCGCCGTCGGCGTCATCATGATGCTGATCAACCTTGCCTTCGCGCTCGTCTATCTCAGCATCGGTCGCAAGAAGAAAGCGCCGGGGACGTGAGGACAAAGCCATGAAATTCCCCGCGCTTTTCGGCCGCATCGCCTTTTCCACCCTGGCCGCGCTTATCGGCGCCGCCTTCGCGCTGCCCTTGCTCTGGTTCCTCTTTGCGCCCTTCAATGCGCGAGCCGAACTGGGCCTGGCCATTCCCGACCCCTTCACGCTCTCCAATTTCAACACCGTCTTCGGCAATGGCTTCGCCATGCAGGCGCTGTGGAACAGCCTGATCCAGGCCGTGGGTGGCGTGATCCTGGTCGGCGCCGCGGCGACGCTCGCCGCCTACGCGCTCAGTCGCTCCTCCATCCCCGGCAAGGGCGCGGTCACCTATATCCTCTTGCTCTTCTCCTCGGTGGTTTCCGGCTCGGCCGCCATGGTGCCGATCTTCCTCATCATCTCGGCCGCCGGGCTGATGGACACCCATCTCGCCGTCATCCTCACCTTTGCCGGCGGGCTCCTCCCCACAGCCATGTTCATCCTGCGCGACTTCATCGATTCCATCCCCAAATCCTACGAGGAAAGCGCCATGGTGGCCGGGGCGTCGCCCGTCCAGGCCTTTTTCGACGTGGCCCTGCCCGTCATCCGTCCTGGCATCGTGGTCATCGTGGTGTGGAGCTTCGTCAATATCTGGGGCAGCTTCCTCATCCCCTTCATCCTGCTGCGGTCCAGCGCCAACATGCCGGCGGCCGTCGCCATCTATTCGTTCTATTCGGAAGCCGGCACGCCCGTGGTCACGCTGCTGGCGGCCTATTCGCTCATCTATTCGCTGCCCGTCGTGGCACTCTATCTCTTCGTCAGCTGGAGGTTCGGCTTCCGGTTCTTCGGCGGCATCAAGGCATAAATTTCATGGCATCTGTTGCATTCAGCAAGGTCACCAAGAGCTTCGGCGAATTCAAGGCCGTCAGCGACGTCAGCTTCGATATCGGCGACGGAGAATTCGTGTGCCTGCTCGGCCCCTCCGGCTGCGGCAAGACCACCTCCCTCCGCATGATTGCGGGCCTCGAAACCCCGACCTCCGGCCAGGTCATGATCGGCGGCGAGGATGTCACCCATTTCCATCCCAAGGACCGCAACATCGCCATGGTGTTCCAGGATTATGCGCTTTATCCGCACATGAACCTGGCCGACAACATCGCCTATCCGCTGAAGGTCCGCGGCGAAGCCGTATCCAAGCGCCATGCCAGGGCCAAGGAAGTGGCCGACGTGCTCAAGATCGGCCACCTGCTCGACCGCCTCCCCAGCCAGATTTCCGGCGGCCAGCAGCAGCGCACCTCGCTCGCCCGGGCTTTGGTCTATCCGGCCCAGGTCTATCTCTTCGATGAGCCGCTCTCCAATCTGGACGCCAAGCTGCGCCTCGAAGCGCGCGGCTTTCTCAACCATCTGCAGCGCGACATGGGCATGACCGCCGTTTACGTTACCCACGATCAGGCCGAGGCCATGGCGCTCGCCACCCGCATCGCGGTGATGGATCAGGGCCGCATCGTCCAATATGCCTCGCCCATCGAGATTTACCGCCGCCCCGCCACCACCTTCGTCGCCAATTTCGTCGGCAATCCGCCGATGAACCTGGTCGAGGTCGAAGCCACAAAGGACGACGGCAAACTCCAGCTCAAGGCCGACGGCCTCACCATCGCCGCCCTGCCCATGACTGACGCCATCGGCACGGCCCTCGCCGCCGGCAGCAAACTCACCCTCGGCATCCGCCCCGAACATCTCGATGTCGCCGGTGCCGGCGCCCCCAACACCATCACCGCCCCGCTCTTCGCCAATGAAAATATGGGGCCCGAAAGCCTCGTCACCATCGATCGCGGTGAAGGCGCAAGGGTCACCGCCCGCATCTTCACCGACGACCATATCGCCCTGGGCGAGACGGTCACCCTGGGCTTCGCCGCCGACCACGTGCATCTGTTCGACAGCGCCGGAAAACGCATTCCAGAGATCAACGGTTAACACCGGCCGCCCCTCTTCCCTTGTGGGAGAAGGACGACCATCAAGCCTCCAGCGCCAGGGTGCTGACAACAGATGACCACCATTACTGCCCACATCACCCGCGCCGACCAGTCGAAAAGCCCCTATTTCTACATCCCCTTCGACGTCCCGGCCGGCACCACCCGCATCGACGTCACCCTCGCCTATCCCAAGGCCGACGATTGCGTTATCGACCTCGGCGCTTTTGATCCACGCGATACAGGTTATCCGGCCGCCGAAGGCTTTCGCGGCTGGAGCGGCGGCGCCCGCGACCGCTATTTCATCGCCACCGACGATGCCACACCCGGCTATATTCACGGCGAAATCCAGCCCGGCACCTGGAACGTCATTCTTGGCCTCTACAAGGTTCCTGAGGCCGGCGCCGACGTCACTGTAACGATCACCCTCGATTCCTCGCCCCGCATCCTCGAACCCCAGCCGGCCCGCACCTTCCCGGTGCGCCAGGGCGCCGGCTGGTACAAGGGGGATCTCCATTGCCACACCTTCCATTCCGATGCGCGCGGCGCCCCCGAAACCCTCCACCGCGCCGCGAGACAAGCCGGTCTCGATTTCCTCGCCATTGCCGATCACAACACTGTTACCCAGCGCCGCTATTTCCACCCGCAATCGTCGCCCGATCTCGTTTTCATCCGCGCTATGGAGGTCACTACCGCCGAAGGCCATGCCAACGTCTATGGCGTGGACGAGTGGATCGATTTCCGCATGACACGGCCCTCCGACGCCCACACACTGGCCCGAATGGTCCACGACAAGGGCGGCCTCCTCTCCATCAATCACGACAAGCCGCCCATCGCCTGGGACTACGAATTGCCCGAAGCCGATTGCCAGGAAGTCTGGCAATCCACCTGGCTGGCCTGGAACTGGATCGCGCTCGACAAATGGCAGGCCCGCCTCGCCTCGGGCCTCAGACTCTCGGCCATCGGCGGTTCGGATTTTCACCAGCCCGTCGATCTGCAGCCCGAAGGCCCCCTGGTTCTGGCGCGGCCGACCACGGTGCTCTGGCTGCCTGAACTAAGCGAAGACGCGGTCCTCACGGCCATGAAATCGGGCCACGGCTACGTCACCGAAAGCCCCAACGGTCCACACCTCGAAATCGACGCCCACGGCACCCCCATGGGCGGCACGATCGAGACCATTTCCAGCGTGTCCGTCACCGCGCGCGGCGCCGCCGGCGAAATCCTCTCCCTCATCGACGCAAGCGGCGAAATCGCCCGCATCGAAATCACCAACGCCGACTGGCAGACCGAAATCCCCGTCACGCCCGAAACCTTCATCCGCGCCGAAATCATCGCCTCTGAAACCACCCGCGCCATGATGCTTGCCGAGTTCGCCGCTCTGCTCGAAGGCCGCGAACTTCCCTGGCAACTCCGCAATGTCGACCTCAGGGACCAACCCATTAGACGGGCCCTGAGCAATCCGATCTATGTCGGCCGGCCCGCCTCTACCGAGTGACCCCCAGTTCAACCCGAAAGCAGGGCCTCCTGGCGGCGCTCAAAGGCTAGCGTACCATCGGAATGCACGAGGCGACCGCCCGCGAAAGTCGCGCGCACCCGGCCCACGCCCCTGTCTTCGGCGACGACCAGATCGGCCCGTAAACCCTCGCGAATTTCACCGCGATCCTCGAGACCAAGAGCACGGGCCGGATTGAAGCTGGCGAGCCGCGCGGCTCCGGACAGGCCTTCCGGATCGGTCTTGGCCAGCACCAGCAGAGCCGGCAGCATGGCGCTGGGGTGATAATCGGCCGTCAGCAGGTCGAGCAATCCCGCCGCATGCGCCTCGCGCGCCGAGAGATTGCCCGAATAGGATTGCCCGCGCAGCGCATTGGGGGCGCCCATCGCGGTCAACATTCCCAGCTTCCGGGCCTCACGGGCCGCCTCCAGCGTCACCGGAAATTCGCTGATATTGGCGCCGAGACTATGCATCAGCGCCACCTTTTCGACCGTGTCGTCATCATGGCTGGCGACGGGGACACCGTGCAGCGCGCAATATTGGGTTATGGCCCGCAGCGTGGCGGTGAGATCGCCGGCGCTTCCCCGCCGCTCCCTGATCCGCTGCTGCAACTGCTCCGCGGCGGCCTCCAGCGACACGCCCTTGGCCTTGGCAATATTGGCCGCCTGCAGCGCCAGGTCGCGATATTGCCCCTGCCCCGGCGTGTGGTCGCACAGCGAAACCAGGTCCACCGCGCCGTCCCCGATCAAGTCCTCGACGACGGACAAGGCCGCCGGAAACGTCACTTCGAACCGAGCATGAACGCGGTGGTCGATGAGCATGTCGTGCCGATGCGCCCGCACGGCACGGATCATTTCGCCGGTGAACTCGTAGGAGCGCATATGTCCATAGGTCGAACCGGGGCTGAAGGAGAGCGAGGCATAGGCGGTGGTGATGCCCGATGTCGCCAGCTTCACATCAAGATCGCGCAGGCCCATTTCCATCGGCATGCGCACATTGGGGCGCGGCTCGATTTCGCGCTCGATCATGTCGCCATGCATGTCGATCATGCCCGGCATCAGCAGCATGCCCTGGCCATGGAGATCGGCGCCGGCAAATGGCGTCTCGCGGATTTCGGCGATCAGGCCGTCCTCGAGGCGCAGCGCACCGCTCTCGATGATGCGGTCCTTGAGGACGATACGGAAATCAGACAGCCACATATTGGGGCTCCTCGTGTTGAGCTGGGGCCACGACCCGGGTGCCCAGGTTGATCTCGCGGTCGATCAACTGCGCCACATCGCCAGGATGGTGGAAGACCCCGATCATGGCGACGCCCTGCGCCTTGAGCTCGGCCAGGCGGCTGACCAGCGCGGCCCGGGCGCCCGCATCGAGCGAAGCGGTAGGCTCGTCAAGCAGCAGCAGTCGCTGCGGCAGGATCAGGGCGCGCGCAAGATTGACCTTCTGCTGCTCGCCGCCGGAAAACGTACTGGGATAAGCGCGCCAGAGTTCACGCCGCACGCCGAACTGGTCCAGCCAATGGCGCGCCTGCTCCAGCGCGGCCGTGCGCTCATGCCCCGCCAGCAGCAGCGGCTCGGCCACGATGTCCTGCGCAGCGACGCGCGGCCGGGCATTGAGAAACTGGGTGACGAAGCCGATTTCTTCTCGGCGCAACAAGGCGATATCGACATCGGCGGCATTGGCGAGGTCGATTTCGCCATGGCGCGATTGGTAGAGCACCTGCCCCGCGACCGGCAGATAGCTGCGCCAGATGGTGCGCAGAAGCGTCGACTTGCCCGCGCCGTTATGGCCGCGCAGCAGCAGGAATTCGCCGGCGCTGAGATCGAAGCTCACATCCTCGAAAGCGTGCAGGGTCGCCTCCAGATGGAACATGCGAAATGTCTTGGCCAGGCCCTGGACCCGCAAGATGAACGAATTGGCATTCATGGCTTTTCCTAGAGCTTGGCGTGGACGAGTTGCTGGGTATAGGGGTGCTGCGGATCCTGGAACACCTGGTCGGCCAGCCCCTGCTCCACCACCGCGCCATGACGCATGACCATGACGCGATCGGCCATGGTGCGAATGACCCCGAGATCGTGGCTGACCAGCACCATGGTGATGCGCCGTTCGCGCTGCAGGCGCTTCAGCGTATCCAGCACCAGCGCCTGTACCGACACATCGAGCCCCGTGGTCGGCTCATCGAGCAGGAGCAGGCTCGGTTCGAGCGCGATGGCCTTGGCCAATTGCACGCGCTGCTGCATGCCGCCGGACAATTCGATGGGTCGCGCATCCATGCGCGCGAGCGGAAATTCCGACGCATCCAGCGCCACGCGCGCCTTGCTGCGCAAAACCTCGAAACTGCGCTCCCCCGCGACCAGCAGCCGTTCGGCCACATTGCCGCTGGAGCTGTGATGCATCAGCAATCCCAGATGCGGGTTTTGATAGACGATGCCGATATGGCGGGCGCGGAGCATGCGGCGCTCATAGCGATCCAGCTCGAAGAGATTTCGATCGGCGCGGGCCGGAAGCCGCAGCCGATAATCGCCGTTATCGGGCGTATCCTCGAGATTCATCATGCGCAGCAGCGTCGACTTGCCCGAGCCGCTCTCCCCCACGATGCCCAGGACTTCGCCGGGATAGACACTGACATCGACCGCGCGCAAGGCCTGTACGGCCCCATAGGCGCGCGACATGCCGGCCATGGTGAGAACGGGTGCATCCGCCATGAGCCGTGGAGCGGCCCGTTGCAATGCCGAAGACGTTTCGAGACTCATGCCGAATATTCCCCATTGCGATACCAGGTGTCGCCGATGCCATCGGGCTCGCCTTCCGTCCGGCGGATCGCCTTGATCCCCAGATTGCTGTCAGACACTTCGAAGCGCGAGCCGCCGCCATCCATGGGCAATTCGTTCATGAAGAAGCCCGATAGCCCCGAGCGCTGGCAGGTCAGCCCCGCGTGGTCCTCGACCAGATAAGGCCGGTCGGAAAACACCAAGGGCTCGACCCTGGTAAAAGGCGGGACCGCGAAAATCCGCTTTTCACGCCCCGCCGACAGGATCGTCAGGTGTTTGGACATATGCAGCTTCGGCACGTCCCAGCGCGGAATGGGCGAGGGCGTTATCACGTGCCGGCCATTGACCAAAGCGGGATAGGAGGCGCCCTGCATGATGCGGCCCTTGCGCACGATCTGCTCGTAAAGCGTCAGCCAGAGCTTGCCGTAATCGGCGTCCGCATGCATCTGCCGGGCAATGGAGATATTGGATTCCACATCCCGCAGGGGCTCCGGATCGGGCACCTGCAGCACCAGGACCTGGTTCTCGCGCAGGATTTCTTCGGGAATGCGATGGCGCGACTGGATGATGCTGGCGTCCAGCGTATCCCAGGTCTGCGCCGCGCCGGAAACGCTGCTGACGAAGCGGCGAATCGAAGCGGCATTGACCCCGTCATCGGCGCCTTGGTCGATGACCTTGATCACAGACCCGGGATTGGCCAGCGTGAGCGTGACCTGGAGCCCGCCCGTACCCCAGCCACGCGCCATCGGCACTTCACGGCTGGCATAAGGCATCTGGCAGCCGGGCACCGCCACGGCCTTGAGCATCTTGCGGCGCAATTCGCGCTTGGCCGAAGCATCGAGAAAGCCATAGCTGGTGGCAGCCCAGGGCTTGGTGAGTGTGGCCAGGCTCATGGCACGGATTCCTCTTGGTTTTCCTCCGCCGCCCGCGCGGAGGCCTGCCGCGCCTTGGCACCGCGCATGGCATCGAGCACCGACTGGAAAGTGACGTAATGGGGCAGCTTGAAATGGATGCAGAAGCCGGACGCTTCGACGCTTTCGGTGTGATAGAGGTAGAACTCCTCGTGCACGGCCGAGCCGACCGGCGCTTCGGCCGAATTGAGATCGAGCGTGGCCGCCGCGATCACCTTGACCTCGTTCCAGCCGAAAGTGGCGGCATAGCCGAGCTCGAGATAGCCGCCCTTTTCCTTTGAAGTCACCTCGGCCTGGCTGACGCGGACTCGACCGGCGGAAAATTGGGCGCCACGCGGATGGCGCACCACCACCTCCGCTTCGGCAAGGCGCAATTCATTGACCGTCGGATGGGCATTGCCATAGCCGCGCATGGCGGAATAGCCGAGCGCCAGGACTCCGCCGGTTTCGGCCCGGGCCAGGCTTTGCAGGCGATGGGCGCGTGAGGCCGGAAGCAGGAGCGGCTCTCGCGTCAGATCGGGAATGTCCTCCGGCGCAATTTCGGACGGGACGGCGGGCTTGACCAGGCCCTGTTGGCGCTGCCAGTCGGCCAGGACCGGCTGGCGCTGCGGCGCGGGCCGATCGGCCATGTCGACCATGGGCGGCGTATAGGGCCGGCCTTCCAGCACATCGGTGGCGAGCACGCGATGCGCATAATCCAGCGTCGGTCCCAGAATTTGCCCGCCCGGAATATCCTTGAACGCCGCCGAGATGCGACGCTGGGTGAGCAATTCGGATTGCTGAACCGGACGGGCAATGGCGATGCGTGGCTGGGTAGTGCGCCAGGCCCGCAGCACCAGCACCGCCTCGGACAATTCTCCGCCGGTCTGCGCCAGGGCGAGCGCTGCCAGTTCCTCGCTATAGAGCGAGGCTTCGCCCATCACCCGATCGATCAGATAGGGCATGGTCCTGCGGATGGTTTCGACGCGATCCGGATCGATCGTGCCGAGATCCTGCCGAAACAGCCGCTCGGCCTGCTCGATGGCCTTTTCGCCGCCACGAGTTGCAACATAGGCCATCAGAGCACCTCGACGTGGGTGGAACGGGGGATGGCAATAGCCGAAGCGCCATCGACCAGAATGAGATCGAAGCCTTCCGGATAGGCCGAGAGCTGCGCTCGCAGGTCCCAGAAGCCGGCGGGAACATCGATGAGGATGTCCCGATTTTCGGCAATGCCCGGCCCCGTAAGGCGCAGGCGCGAACCGCGTCCATGGCTGGCGGCGGCCACCAGCGTCGCCCCCACATCTGGATAGAGCGCCGACCCGCGGTTGACGGCAGGCAGCCAGGCCTCAAAGTCCATCAAGCTGTCGACGAAAACATAACCCGCCTGCCCGATGTCCTCAGTGAGAAGCGCGCCGGTGGCGGCGAGCCGGGCTCGCAATTCTTCTCCTTCCGCATAGGCGGTGCATTCGAGGTCGATCAATGTCTCGATGATACCCGCCATGCCGGGCGCGGGCAGAAGCTGCGTCTCGCCGGGTCGGGACACGGCCCAGAGCAAGGCCTCGAAAACGGCGTTGCAACGGATTTCGGCCGCATCGGGCGGCGCCACACTCAGCATCAGAAAGTCTCCATTTCGACGCGGGTGGCCTCGACCTGACGCATGCGAATTTCGTCTTCCGCCAAGGCGTGGGCGCGTTCCTCGGCCAGGAAGCGGGTGAGAGTGTCGTCGGGGCCGACGACAAAGAGATGAAGATCGATGACCGCCATGGCCATGGCCCGTTCGAGGTCGCGGCCGGTGACCATGCCATAGCCGATGCGTCCCTCGGCATCGGCGATATGGGCTTCGCTCACCAGCACCTCGCCCAGATGAAAATCGACCTGTTCCACGCTGTCGCGCATCGGCACCATGACCAGGCCCGTACGGTTGGCGATGACGTCGATATCTCCCATGGCGCCCAGCAGGGTTTCGGCTATGGTCTTGAGTCTGTCGGGGCGGGCGTGGGCCAGAATGCCCAGCGTCCTCCCATGATCGTCGTCGCCATTGCCGGCTTCGTTAAACATGGTCTTTCCTCTCAACGGGAAGGGATGAAACAGGATCGGTATCGAAGGTGAACTGCACCCGGTCGCCGGCCCAGGCGGCCTCGGAAAAGCCAATGGGCTGCCGTCCAGCGTGGCATCGATCTTTTGCACGACCATGACCGACTGGCCCGGCCGCAGCATCAGAAGGCCGGCTTCGGTTTCCGAAGCGATGCGGGTGAAGATGGTGGTGCGCAGCCGCCGATAATCGGCAATGCCGTAGGAGCCATAGACATCGGTGACGGAGGGACAGGTGCGCAGGCGCTCGATGATGTCGGGAAAGCGCCCGGCATCCCAATAGGACCAGCTCAGATTGATCGGCAATTCATTGGCGAAACCCCTGCCGGAGCGGGCATGGACCTGCGCTCCGGCAGGGATGCGCAGCGCCGCCGCAACGCGCGGGCTGGCGGCAATCCGCATCTCCTCCAGCCGCTGGTCCGACGCCGCGAGCCCCTGGGCCATGAGGTTTGCCCGGAAGCGGGTTCGCGCGCCGATGACGTAATCGATGAGCGGCGCCCGCTCCACGAAAGTACCCCGGCCCTGCTCCACGCGCAGCTTGCCTTCGGCAACCAGAGCGGCCAAGGCCTTGCGCAGCGAATGGCGGCGCGTCTTGTAGAGAACGCACATTTCTGGCTCGGACGGGAGCCGCATATCCGGCAGCAGCCGGCCCGAGGCGATCTCGTCACCGATCCGGTCGCGGATTTCTTCCCAGGACAATCCCTGATGGCGCATGGCACTCACTCATTCGAATGAGTGCCTTCTACGCCGCCGAAATGACACGCCAATGACGGCCGGCAAGGCCGCGTTTCAGGGCGAAACAGCGATCTCCGGAACGGCCGAGAGGTCTGTCACGGCCAGGCGCTCGCCATCGACGCGCAGGCCCTCCGCCCAGTCGAGGATCATGGCCTTGCCGTCCGGCTGGCGCAGGCTTAGCCGCGCGCCGTCCGGATCGAGCACCAGTTCGCTGGCCGCGATCTCGGCGGCGAAGGCTTCCAAGTCATTGGAATGACTGACGATTGCCGCCCAGCCCTGCACCAGGCCATGATTGCGATACTCGATGCCCGCGCCGGGACCGGCCATGGCCGGCTCGATCGGGCCGGTCGCCTTATAGGCCATCATCGCCCCGCCGCTGCGCAGGATCAGCGTATCCTCGCTAAGGTGATGCTCGATGCCACTGGTTGCGGCATAGACATGGGTGAAGCCGAGCCGTGCTCCCGCGAGGTGGAACAGCAGCAGCGCCGCCGGTCCGTGCTGGCCGACCCGCGGCAGGCTGCCATTGCCCGCCCAATAGGAGGGACGCTGATGGCCCCAGGGGTCGTCTTCGCCGGGATGGTTGATCCAGCTGCGGGCCATGGGGTGGCTGGCGAAACGGATATCGAGCACGTGCTGCTGATGGCCGTAAGCACCTGGTTTTGCACCGCTATTGGTGGACAGCTGCACATGGGCATTCTTGTGAAGCGACAGCAGCGCGGCCGGTCCATAGCCCTGCCGATAGCGAGCCTCGACGACCTGCCCTTCCGGCGGAAAGGCCAGCGCGGTCAAGCCCTTGGGCGGTTCATAGCGCCCGGCGGCGAGCATGGGGAGCGCGGCGACGCCGGTATTGAACCAACCCTTGCCGAAGGCGATGGCGGCGAAGGGGGCAAGCTCGGTGAGCGGGCCGGCGCGCAATTCCTTGTCATAGGCACGCCCCATCGAGCCGGCGGGCACCCCTGCCAATGTGTGGAGGGCCAGCATGGTGAAGATGCGGTCGCAGAGCGCCGTGGCACGTTGCGCCAGAGGCTCGGGCGCGAACTCGACGAGCGCGAGAAGCCCAATGAAATCAATCGGATAATAGGCTGCCGAATTCCACTCGGCGAGACCGTCTTCCGCCACCGCATCGAGCCAGAGACCGAGGCGTTCAAGGGCGAGGCCCGCCTGTTCCCGGCCGGTGCGGCCGGAGGCGGTGAAGGTTTCGCCGGGCCAGAGCTGACCGGCCAGCAATTGCGAGACATGGAAGCAGAGGGCGTGATTTTCGCTCCAGAACCACATGGCGTCATTGCCGGGCTCGTCCACCCAATAGCGGAAATCGAGCAAGGCCCGCTCGGTGCGCAGGCGTAAATCATCAGCGAAATCAGTGAAATAGCGCTTATAGGCCCAGAGCAGCGGCACGGCGATGAAATCGGCGCAGTCGCGGCGCTCCTCGATGGCGCGGAGGGTTTCCTCGAGGATGGGGCGGATGCGAGGATCGTCGGAGCGGCCGATGGCCAGCAGGGCCAGCGCGGTCCCCATGCGCATTTCGCCGAATTGCGCAGCATATTCAAGCGCTTGCCGCTTGCGAGCGATAAGGTCTCCCTCCAAGACGCGCGGCTTTGTATCATGCAGGATGGCGCAGCCGATGACGCGGTCGACGCTGGCATCGTCGGCGGAAAATGTAAGCACCACAGTATGATAGCCATCCGGAAGATCGCTGCCGCGGCAGATGGGGAGTTCCGTGGCGCCGGCTGGCAGGGTCAGCGTGCGGTCCAAAAGCACCGCGTGGGTGTGGGAGGTGGAGGTGACGCGGGCGCGGATGATGACGTCGATATCGGCCGCGTCGTCGAATTCCAGCGTCAAAACGCCTTCTGAATCAACGACATCGCCAACGGGCCGGACCTGGGCCGAGAGGGCCTTGAGCGCCGCGACGAGGCCCGAGGCGGCGCTGGCGCCGGGCAGCGATACCGTGAGTTCAACCGGGTCCAGCAGCACCAGCTCGAAGAACCAGTTGACGTCGCGCTCCGCCATTTCCTCTGTGAAAACAATAACTTCGCTTCCCGCCGCCTTGATGGGGAGGTGCACCACACTCTGCTGCGTCTCGTTGCGTGTGAAGGGCTCGAAACGGGCGGCGAGCGCGCCGTCGACCCAGATATGCACGCCACCGCGGGTGAAGAGGCGGAAGGAATAATAGCGGTCGGCAGGAGCGGCAATATAGGTTCTACACCAACGACTTAGCCTTGTCGGGCGATGCTGGAAACCGGAGAATTCCACCCGGCGATTGGCGCCGGGGAGGTAGAGACTGTCGATCCTCCAGTCGGTTTTGAGCTCCACGACGCGGTTGGCCACCTCTTTCCAGGTGGCGACGCGGCAGGGCAGATCGCCCACATCGACGAAACCGTTGATATATTTATAGTTTTGCGGATCGTTGGCCGGTGCCGGCTCGCCGGGAAAGTAGCGCGCCTCGATGGCCGACAATTCCCAGGCATTGAGACTGTCATTCTTGTTCAAGTGCAGCATCGAGGTGGCCATCGGGTCGATCTGGTTAGCAGACTGTTAACGTTGAGCGCAGCGAAACCGCCATTGAAGCGCGGTTTCGAGATGATCGACCAATCCGACGAATTCGGACGGCGACCTGATGTGATGATCGGGCACTTCGGAGAGGTCGGCGGGCACATGACTGCGCAGCGTCGACCACGACATGAAGACCGACGTGATGCCCAGCGCGTTTGCCCCATTGATGTCGCGCGAGAGGTTGTTGCCGATCATCACCGTCCGCCAGGCATCGTCGCGGGTGAGGCCGGCGGCGGCGAGCGCGGCGTCGAACATGCGGGCATCGGGTTTATGAACGCCGACATCCTCGGAAATGACATGGGCGTCGAAATGGTCCCAGAGGCCGTGATGGGTGAGCATGTTGATAAAGGTCTGGCGCGGCCCGTCGGCGACGAGGATCAGCTTGTGCCCGCGCGCCTTGAGATCGTCCATCATCTGCTTGGCGCCGGGAATGAGATCGGCGCGGACCACGACTTCGCTGCCGGGGCGCTTTTCCTCGGTGCGTTCGTCGATGAGGGTATCGCCGCAATCGAGGAAGATGGCGGCGAAATGATTGTCCCCTGCCCCCAGGCTTGCGAGTTCGGCCTCAACCCTGCCCGGAATCGCGGCCTCCAGTTCGGGCCAGGGCATGAGCACTGGATCGGCATCGGGCCTCTGGTAGCGATGCCGGGGCGCGAAGGCGTCGGCGCGCATCTTGAGGCGCGCAAGGCGATGATCGCGCGGACTGGCCGTGTAAGCGCCGCTTTGGGCGAAGCGATTACCGAGATGGACGCCTTCTATCCCGGCAATGGTGCTGCACAGAAAGCCGAGCTTCTGCCGATCGGCGGTGCTCATGTGGTCGGGGCTGGCCCAATGGGCGTGCTTGCCGGCTTCGGCGTAGACGATCGGGTGGGAAGGCAAGTGGTTCGTGTCCCCCCTCCCCCTTGCGGGGAGGGCCGGGGTGGGGGTGGTTTGGTTATTCGCTGATGGACCCCCGCCCTCATTCCCTCCCCTCAAGGGGGAGGGAGGCGATGGAGCCGCCTCTGAGCCAGCCCCTGCAAATTCAGGCAGGCCGTTGCCGATATCCATGAGCTTGCGGCCGCCATGGGAGGAGGCTTCGACCTTGGTGACTGTCCCGTCTTCGCCGACATGGACCCAGATGTGCTCAAGGTCGTAGAGGTGGCCGATGTCCCAGTCGTAATAGATGGCATATTCGATTGCGAAGGCCCCTTCGGGCGCCACCTCGAACTTGCTCGACGGGGATTTTCCGGGGCTGCGGAAAATGGTCCAGCCATAGGCGTAGGGCCGATAGGGCTCGGCAAGGTCGAGCATGAGTTGCGGGGCATAGCGCGCCGCAAGATCCTGGTCAGTCATGGTCAGGCAATGGCTCCGACGAGGGACAGCTCTTCGGCGAAGTGACACCGCACCTGACGGCCGCCGTCAACCGTCCGCAACGCCGGCACTTCGGCGCTGCATTTCGGCTGGGCATAGGGGCAGCGCGGGTGGAAGGAACAGCCCGAGGGCGGATTGGCGGCATTGGCGATCTCGCCCTTGAGCGGCACGCGCTTGCGGGCGCGATTGCCGCGCGGATCGGGCTGCGGCACGGCGGCCATCAGCGCTTCCGTATAGGGATGGAGGGGTTTGGAGAACAGGGCCTCGGTGGGCGCGACCTCCATGAGGCGGCCGAGATACATGACCCCGACCCGGTCGGAAATATGCTCGACCATGCCCAGGTCGTGGGTGATGAACAGATAGGTGAGGCCGAACTGCTCCTGCAAATCCTGCAGCAGATTGATGTTCTGCGCCGCCACCGACACGTCGAGCGCCGAGACCGCCTCGTCGGCGGCGATGAAGCTGGGATTGAGCGCCAGCGCCCGGGCAATGCCGATGCGCTGGCGCTGGCCGCCCGAAAAGGCATGCGGATAGCGATTGATGAATTCGGGGCGCAGACCCACGACCTTGAGCAATTCGGCGACGCGGTCGCGGATTTCCCCGTCATTGCCCTTTCCGTGAATCAGCATGGGTTCGCCCACCAGCTCCAGCAGGGTCATGCGGGGATTGAGCGAGGAATAAGGGTCCTGAAAGATCATCTGCATTTCGGCGCGCAGCGGTCGCATCTGGCGGTCGGTGAGGCCGGACAGATCGACGATCTCGCCATTGGCGCGGCGGAACAGGATCTGCCCGTCGGTGAGCGAATAGGCGCGCAGCATGAGGCGGGCGACGGTAGACTTGCCGGAACCGGATTCGCCCACGAGGCCGAGCGTTTCGCCCTTCCTGATGTCGAGGGAAACGTCGTCGATGGCCTTGACGTCACCGACATGCTTCTTGAGCCAGCCTTCATGGATGGGGAAATATTTCTTGAGGCCGCGCACCGAGAACAGCACGTCATCGGGCAGGGAAAGGGAGGTCGCCGGCAGATCAGACATTGGCGGGCTCCTGGACGAACTGATCGGCAATGTGGCAGCGCGACATCTGCGCGCCGAAGCGCTTTTCGGGCGGCACCCGCACCTCGCAGAGCCCGGCCACGGCATGGCCGCAGCGCGGATTGAAGGCGCAGCCCTCGGGCACGCTGAACGGATCGGGCACCATGCCGGGAATGGTGGGCAGGCGCCGGCCCTGATCGACCCCGAGGCGGGGAATGGAACGCAGCAGGGCCTGGGTATAGGGATGCTTGGGCGCGTAGAAAATGTCGTCGACCGAGGCGGTCTCGACGATGCGGCCCAGATACATGACCGAGACGCGGTCGGCGATATCGGCGACGACGCCGAAATTGTGGGTGATGAAGATGATCGCCATGCCCAGTTCCGATTGCAGCGATTTCAGCAATTCGAGGATCTGGGCTTCGGTGGTGACGTCGAGCGCGGTGGTGGGCTCGTCGGCGATGAGCAGGCTGGGATCGCAGGAAATGGCCAGCGCGATCATGGCGCGCTGGCGCATGCCGCCGGAAAGCTGGTGCGGATAGGCATCGACCATCTGCGCCGGGCGCGGCATCTGCACTTTTGCCAGAAGATCGATGGCGCGGGCGCGAGCGGCGACCTTGCCCAGCCCCATATGCAATTGCACCGTGCGCATGATCTGGGTGCCGATGGTGTGGACGGGCGACAGGGCCGTCATCGGTTCCTGGAAGATCATGCCGATATGGCGGCCGCGCACCTGACGGATGGCGCGGCTGTTGCGATCGAGACCGGACAGCTCGAAATCCTCGCCGGTGCGGGGGCGGAAACGGATGGAGCCGGTGGGCGGCGCGGCGCGCTTGGGCAGGAGCCGCATGATGGCGCGGGCGGTGATGGATTTACCGGAGCCGCTTTCGCCGACAATGCCCAGAACCTCGCCCTTGTCGACGTGGTAGGAGACGCCGTTGACGGCCTTGACCAGCCCTTCGCGCAGCGGGAAGTGGACATGGACATCATCGAGTTCGAGCAGGCGCTCTGCTGGCATAGGATTTTGGGGCACGGGAGACTTGGTCATGATCTTACTGCCCATAGGGATCGGCCGCGTCGCGCAAGCCATCGCCGAGGAAGTTGAAGGCGAGCACGGTCATCACCACGGCGACGCCGGGTGAGAGCAGCCAGGGCGCCAGCGAAATGGAGCGCAGGTTCTGCGCGTCCTGGAGCAGCACGCCCCAGGAGACCACGGGCGGCCTGAGGCCCAGCCCGAGGAAGGAGAGCGCGGTTTCACCCAGGATCATTTCCGGCACCGCCAGGGTGAGCGCAGCGATGATATAGGAGGTCATCGAGGGCAGCATATGCCTGGTGATGATGCGATATTCGCTGGCCCCGGCTAGGCGCGCGGCCATGACGTAATCCTCGTTGCGGATGGCGAAGAACTGCCCCCGCACCACGCGCGCCACGCTGGTCCAGCCGATCAAGGCCAGGATCAGCGTGATGAGCACATAGACGAAGAGGGGATCCCAGGCGATGGGCAGCGCCGCGGCGAGGCCCATCCAGAGCGGAATGGTGGGAATGGAGCGGATGAATTCCATCAGGCGCTGGATGGAGCCATCGATCCAGCCGCCGAAATAGCCCGAGATCGAGCCCAGCGTCAGGCCGAGCACGAAGGCGAAGGCCACCCCGATGACGCCGGCCGACAGCGTGACGCGGGCGCCATGGATGAGGCGGGAGAAGACGTCGCGCCCCAGATCGTCGGTGCCCAGCAGGTTGATCTGTTCGCGCCTATCGTCGACGCCGAAGAGATGGATATCGGTCTCGAACAGGCCGAAGAAGCGGTAGGAATCCCCGCTATAAAAGAAGTGGATCGGCAGCACGGTTTCCGTATCCGGCCCATAGGTGACGCGGGCCGTATCGGGATCGCGCTCGCGGGCCAGGCCATAGACGAAGGGGCCGACGAACTGGCCTTCGTGGAACAGGTGAATGCCGGTGGGCGGCGCCAGGGTGCGCAGGCGCTGCACCTTGAACGGATCATAGGGCCCGACGAATTCGGCAAAGATCGCCGAGAGCGCCAGGATAACCAGGAACCACATGGAAATGACGGCGAGCAGGTGTTTGGAAAAGCGGCGCCAGATCAATTGCCAGGGCTTGGCGGTGTAGAGGTCTTCCTTGTGGTCCTTACGCTTGGGGGCGGCGATGGCTTGATCGGTCATGATGGGGACCTCACGCGTAGCGGATGCGCGGGTCGAACCACGCCAGGAGAATGTCGGAGATCAGCGTGCCGATGACGGTGAAGACGCTGAGAATGAGAATGAAGCTGCCGGCCAGATACATGTCCTGCATCTTGAGCGCCTGCAAAAGCAGCGGCCCGGTGGTGGGCAGGTTCAGCACCACGGCGGTGATGATGTCGCCCGAGAACAAAGCCGGCAGGGCCCAGCCGACCGTGGAAATGAACGGATTGAGCGCCACGCGGACGGGGTAGTTCCAGACCACCTTGGATTCCGACAGGCCCTGGGCATAGGCGGTTTCCACATAGGGCTTGCCGAGTTCGTCCAGCATATTGGCGCGCATGACGCGGATCAGCCCCGCCGCGCCGCCCGTGGCCAGCACCACCAGCGGAATCCAGAGATGGGCCAAGAGGTCGACGACCTTGGCAAGGGACCAGGGCGCGTTCTGGTATTGCGGCGAGAACAGGCCACCCACATCGAGGTTCATATAGGCGAAGGCCATCCACATCAGCACCAGCGCCAGGAGGAAATCGGGGATGCCCTTGCCCAGGAACCCGAAGACGGTGAAGAAGTGGTCAAAAAAGGAATATTGCCGCGTGGCCGAATAGACGCCGACGGGAATGGCGATGAGCCAGGTGATGACCAGGCTCACCGAGGAAATGGCCAGCGTCAGGCCCAGCCGGTCCCAGATCAGCGAAGAGACCGGGGCATTCCATTCCAGCGAATAGCCGAATTCGCCGCGCAGGACGATGTTGGAAATCCAGCGCCAATATTGCACCAGCATCGGGTCGTTGAGCCCGAATTGCTCGCGCAGCTGCGCTTCCTGGATGGCGGAGATATATTCGCCCGACTGGCGCAATTGCGCGACATAGGCGGTGACGTAATCGCCCGGCGGCAGCTGGATGATGACGAAGGAGATGAAGGAAATGAAGATGAGCGTCGGTATCGCCAGAAGCGCACGACGCAGAATGAAGGCAACCATGATCTATCCTGTCTCCCCTGCCCGGACAGTTCCGGAAATGCCAGGCGCGGCTGGAGCCGCACAAGGCCGAGCGGGCTGCCTTTCGGCAGGAGCATAAGGCCGCGCCCTGCCGGCAGCGGGGCGGGAGAGGCGGCGGACCGCCTCCCCCTTCACGAGGGAACTCTTAATCCTGCTCGATCCAGAACTGGGCCGGATAGGCAATGCCCTTGCCGCGATGCACATCGTCCAGCACCAGCCCGTCGCGCAGATTGTGGAACTTGTTGGAGACGATGATCGGCGCCGGCTCCTCCCCGACCACGCCGATGACCCAGGCATTGCGCACGAAGGTATCGATCATCTTGTTGACCGCCGCATCGGCGACCTCGACGCTGGCCGCTTCCGAGGCTTCGTCCCAATATTTCCACACATCGCGGATGGCGTGATCGGCCGCCGGCTCGACGCCCTCGGCCCCGGCCGTCTCGTACCACTTGAAATATTCGGCGGCGTAGCCGTCATCGCCCATCATGCGGCGCGGATCGGCCGGCACGATCGAGAGGCGATCGAACGGCATCCACTGCATCTGGAAATCGTTGTTGCGACGATTGTTTTCCCACTGGGTGCGATCGATGACGCGGGCCAGCAGCTCGATGCCGACATCGGCATAATTGCCCGAGAGCAGTTCGAGGCTCTTGGAATGGGCCGCGTCATAGGCCTCGATGACGATGGTGAGGCGCTGCCCATCGGGCCGCAGGCGGAAGCCGGCGCTGTCGCGCTCGGTCAGGCCCAGCCCGTCCAGCAATTCATTGGCGCGGTCCGGATCGTATTCGGTGAGATAGGTTTCGAGCTCTTCGTTGAAATAGGGCGAGCCGGTGATCGGGGACACCGAGCGCGGCTCGGCCAGGCCCGAATAGGCCAGCTCGTTGACCAGTTCACGATCCACCGCCAATTGCATGGCTTCGCGGAAATCGAATTCCTCGTAGAGCGTGCGCAGCACCTCGTCCTTGGTATTGTAGTTCGGCATCAGCGACCAGACGGTGGCGCCGATCCAGCGCAGCGTGTGGTAATCCCCGCGCTCCTCGTTCTCGCGGTAGAAGGTGTAATTGGCCAGCTGCATGAAGCGGTTCTGGGCATCGATCTGCCCCTGCGCCACCATGAGGCTGAGCGTTTCATTGTCCTGGAACAGGCGATGGGCGATGCGGTCGATATAGGGGAGCTGGTTGCCCTCCTGGTCGACGGCATAATAATAGGGATTGCGCACCATGGTGACGGTTTCGGCCGGCGCCGGGGTCTCGATCATCCAGGCGGTGATCACCGGCAGGTCCGGATTGAACCACCAGGCGGTGACATTGCCGCGCGACCCCCAGAGGTCGGTCCACTTCTCGACATTGTACTTGGCGGCGGCGGCCTTGAGCTCGTCCTCGCTGGCATATTTGTCGTTGAACTGGCTGAGATAATGCTTCGGCATGATGAAGCTGGGACGATCCAGACTCGGCTCGCCGGTGGAATCCTTGGCCAGGATTTCGAGGAAATAGACGTAAGGCTGGGCGAACCTGACCGTAAAGGTGCGCTCGTCGGCGATGTCGAGCTGCATCGGCACCCCGCCCGGCGCGAAAGTCGGATCGATGGTGGGCACGAGGGCGGGATTGAGGAAGACGTCCTCATACCAGAAGGCGACGTCCTCGGTGGTCACCGGATGGCCATCGGACCATTTCAGCCCCTCGAGCAGGGTGAAGGTGAACTCGGTGGAATCCGCGTTGACCGCGTAGGATTCAATGAAGCCCGGCTCGAGATAGGCGACGCCGTTCTCGTCGGCGGCCCATTTCAGCACGCGCTCTTCCATGAGCTTGGTGGGACCCCAGCGATCGCCCGGCCCATTATAGGCGCGGTGCCAGGTGCCGCCATATTGGCCGACGCTGAGCGCATTGACCACGGTCGGATTGACCGGAAGCCGCTCGTCGACCGGCGGCAGGGCGCCGGCCTCGACCTGCTCGGCCAGCATCGGCGCTTCCTGAAACGCCCAGGCCGGCGCGATCAAAGCCGTACCGGCGAGCGCGACGACCGCGAGGCGCGCGATCCAATTCTTGCCCATCATTTTTCCTGTCCCTCGTGCTTGGCCGGCAATGTCACCATCCGGTGACATACGGCGCGGATAAACCGTCTCCTTGGGCAGCAGATCGTACGTCAAAAATATTTTCACGATCAACCTCCCTTTTTCTCTCGCTCCAGCAGCGGCCCGTACAATTTCCTTGTCTCTTTGCCGCATTTCATGCTGTTACAAGGGCTATCTATGCGCGGCATTGGTCTTTGCGCAATAAGAAAAAATTTGCATTGTATCGTCATTGCGACGCGCGGCGCGCTGGCAGGGGAGAGCTTGAATGGAAGATTGGCCGTTAAATCAGCGCTATAGCCCGCCCCCGGTCCTGACGAATGGCGGGCCACTTTCAGCGCGCAAAAATTCACAAGCTGGTTACTTACGGCTTCTGGTCGAGGCGATGATGGGCGGAGAAGCGCTGCAGCGGCCCGCCCTGGCGCAGCGTATCGGCCTCTCCCGGCTGGCGGTCACCGAATTGCTGGCCGATCTCGAAACGCGCGGCATGGTCCATGTGGACGGGGCGCTGGGCGGCGCGCCCGGGCGCTCCCACCTATCCTATGCGCTGAAAGCCGACGCGGCGCTGGCGCTGGGCTTCGACGTGGGCGGGACCAAGGTGGCCGCCGCCATCGCCGACCTGCGCGGCCATATCCTGGCCGAAAGCGTCGAGCCGACGGCGCAGGACGGCACGGCGGGCCTGGCCGCGCAATTGGACCGCATGGCCGAAAGCCTGTGCGAACGCGCCGGCACGCCGCGCTTCCGGCTGCGCATGGCCGCCATGGGCGTGCCGGCCGCCGTGCATCCGCACAGCGCCGAACTCAGCCTGGCCGGCAACCTGCCGGGCCTGGAAGCCAACAATGCGCGCGCCGCCTTTGCCGAGGCGCTGGGCATCGACGTTCTGATCGACAACGACGTCAACCTGGCGCTGCTGGCCGAGGCCAGCGGCGGGGTGGCCGCCGGGCGGGACAATGTCGCCTTTGTCGCCCTGGGCACCGGCATTGGCGGCGCGCTGATGATCAACGGGCATCTGCTGCGCGGCGCCCATGGCGGAGCGGGCGAAATGGGCTATATGCCGCTCTGGCGGATCGAACCCGCCGGCGTGGCCGCGCTGGAAGACCGGGTCGGGGAAGCCGGCATCCGCCGGGCCTATGTGGCGGCGGGCGGCGACGCCAATCACAGCGTGCGTGACATCTTCGCCGCCGCCGAGGGCGGCCAGGCCATCGCCGTCGCCGTATTGGACGCGGTGAGCGCCGAAGTCGCCCGCGCCCTGCTGGCCATTCTGGCCCTGCTGGATCCTGATATCGTGGTGTTCGGCGGCTCCATCGGCTCCCGCCTCGAATTCATCGCCCGGGTCGAACAGCGCATCGCCGCCGCCTGGCCACGCCCCATCAGCATCGCCCGCAGCAGCACCGGCGGCCGCGCCGGCCTGATCGGTGCCCTGGAACTGGCGCGCAACGCCATGCTCGACGACATGTTCGGACCCATGCCGTGAAGGGAGCAGGTGACCGACAGAGTGCGGATGGGTGTGTGGTAGGGTGGGGGCAGGTTTGGGGTGGAAAGCGGACAGTCAGATATCAGAGCGATAAACACGGAAGCTGACGCTCAACCAGACTTCGTTCGGGTTAGTTCGTTACTCCAGAACAACTGTAACTTGGCGAGCAGCCCGGCAGCGCCTCCAGACTTCGGCGAAAACGCCGACGCACAGCATGCCGGCACCCGCCAGCATGCCCAGCGAAGGCCGCGGCCCAATGGCGCCGAGTGCAACGGACAGGGCAAAAGGTGCCAGGGCCGAAAGCCCGAGCCGCCCCATTCCGATCCAGCCCAGGCGTTTCCCGAAGCCGGCCTTACCGAAGATCGCCAGCGGCAGGGTCCCGGACACGATGCTGAACAATCCGCTGCCCAGACCGAAGACGACGGCGAACGCTACAGCACCGGAGGTCGACGGCGCGGACAGCGCCAGGGTACCCAGCGCAACCGGCATCGTGATCGCGGACACTACTGCCAGCACCGTGGCCGGCAGATCCTTCCCGAACGCCATGTTGATCAGGCGGCTGGCTACCTGCGCGGGCCCGAGCAGCGATGCCACCCATACGCCCGCGGTACCCAGTCCGAGAAGCCCGAGCATGGGTACCATGTGGAACAGCGTCGCCGCCGACACGAAACCGGCGAGAGAGAAACCGAGGACGATCAGGACGAAGACGAGGTTGCCGTTGTCCACCGTCATTAGGGCTGGCACGGCTGTGTTTTCCACCGGGCGGGCGGCCACGATCCGAGCGAATCGGGACAGCCACAGGTGCAGCGGAAGGCATACCGCCAGGTTCAGGCCCGCGAACAGGAAGTAGATTTGGTGCCAGTCCATGGCCTGCAGCAGCAAAGCGGTGAGCGGCCAGAAGATCGTGGAGGCGAAGCCGGCAATAAGGGTCAGGTACGTGATGCTGCGCTGCGCGCGGACACCGGTGGTCTGCGCCAGGAAAGCGAACGCCGTCGAATAGAGCACGAAGGCCGACGCCAGCTCGACCAGGATAATGCCGGCCAGGAATTCTATCGTGCTGCCTGCCAGACCGCAGACAGCCAGAGCGGCCGCCGCGCCGATAGATCCGACCGACATAATCTTGCCGGCACCTAGGCGGTCGGCCAGCCCGCCAGCCCACGGCGAGATAAGGCCTCCGGCCAGCAGCGCCAGCGAGATGCATCCGTATATCCATTCAACTGCCACATTGAGGTCAACGGCAATGCCGGGAGCGAGGATGCTGAAGCTGTAATACAGGGTGCCGTAGCCGATGATCTGGGTGACGCCCAGCGCCCAAATGGCCCCGGCGTTGGAGTGGGTATCGGCCATCGTAACCTAGATCGACTTCAGGCCGACCCGCTCCTCGAGTTTGGCCGCCGCCTCCTTGCGCTCGCTGTAGCGGGAGGTCAGATAGCCGGACACGCCGCGGTTGATCAGCGTGAACTTCACCAGCTCTTCCATGACGTCCACGACCCTATCGTAGTAGGATGACGGTTTCATGCGACCGGCGTCGTCGAACTCCTGGAAAGCCTTGGCGACCGACGACTGGTTCGGAATCGTCACCATTCGCATCCAGCGTCCGAGGATTCGCATCTGGTTCACCGCATTGAACGACTGTGACCCTCCAGATACCTGCATGACGGCGAGCGTGCGTCCCTGGGTCGGCCGGATGGCACCGCCGGGCAGAGGTATCCAGTCGATCTGGGACTTCAGCACCGCCGACATGGCGCCGTGCCGTTCGGGCGACGTCCAGACCTGACCTTCAGACCACAGCATGGCCTCACGCAATTCCTGCACCTTGGGATGCGTGTCGGGCGCGTCGTTCGGCAACGGTAAGCCGTTGGCATGGAAGACACGCACCTCCGCGCCGAACGCCTCGAGCAGACGCTGCGCCTCGAACGTCAGCAGCCGGCTGTAGGAGCGTTCCCGCAGCGAACCGTAGAGCATCAGAATGCGCGGCTTATGCTGCATGTCGGCTGCGGTCAGCCTGGCGAAGTCCGGGACCTCGAAGGCCCCCGGCGCGACGTTGGGCAAATCAGACAAGCCGCTTCCCTTCGGCGTCGATGATGACTTCGCCGTCTTCTTTGGTGAACGGCCCGATATCGGGGTTCTCCAGAATGTCGAGCACGACCTCGGAAGGACGGCACAGGCGGGTACCCACAGGAGTTTCCACGAAGGGGCGGTTCAGTAGGATCGGGTGCGCCTGGATGGCATCTAGCAGCGCGTCGTCGGACACGCCCGCTTCGGACAATTCGAGCTCCTCATACGGCGTATCCTTCTTCCGCATGGCGTCCCGCAGCGACAGGCCGGCCGCAGATACCAGCTCTACGATGCGTTCCCGGGACGGTGGCGTCTTCAGGTATTCCACGACGGTTGGCTCTACGCCGGACTGCCGGATCATGGCGAGCGTATTGCGCGAGGTGCCGCAGTCGGGATTGTGGTAAATCGTGACGGTCATGTTCGGTTTTCCGGATTGATGGGGAGGTCGCTGCCGGTCGGCACGCGCAGGAGCCAGGTCATGAGGGCAAGCGCGATCACCGCGCCTGCTACCTGGGCGCCGATGAAGCCCGGCAGGTCGACGGGACGGATGCCGGAGAAAGTGTCGGTGAACGAGCGGGCGATTGCCACCGCAGGATTGGCGAACGACGTCGACGACGTGAACCAGTACGCAGCGGTGATGTAGAGACCGACCAACATTGGCACGGCCTTACGCTCGAATCGGATGCCGGCCAGGATGACGGCAACCAGGCCGAAGGCGGCGACGCTCTCCGAAATCCACTGGGCACCCCCCGTCCGGACATGGGTCGACGACTGCAGCAGCGGCAGCTCGAACATGGCATGGGCGGCGATGGCGCCAGCGATGCTGCCGACCACTTGCATCAGCGCATACAAGCCTGCGTCCCGGGCGGGAAGCTCACGGCGCAGGGCGAATACCAGCGACACCGCGGGGTTGAAGTGCGCGCCAGAGATAGGGCCGAGTGTGCTGATCAGCACGACCAGAATGGCACCGGTGGCAATGGTGTTCGCGAGCAGCGCCAGCGCCACGTCGTTTGTTAGCGTCTCGGCCATGATGCCCGATCCGACGACGGTCGCGACCAGGGTGCCGGTGCCCAGGGCCTCGGCGGCGAGACGGCGGAGAAGATCGACCATCAGGCGACGTTCGAAGACTTGGTGGTCGTGCCGTCCATGGCACCGATACCCTCGAGCTTCGAATTCAGTGCCATGCGGTCAATGCTGGCGATCGGTAGGTTGATGAAGGCGCCGATCCGGTTGCGGAGGTACCGCAGGGCATCCTCGAACGCAGCACGCTGCTTGAACTCGGAACCGTCGACAGCCGCGGGATCTTCGATGCCCCAGTGTGCGGTCATCGGCTGGCCGGGCCAAATCGGGCAGGTCTCGCCGGCAGCATTGTCGCAGACGGTGAAAATGAAATCCATCTTAGGCGCACCCGGCGCGGCGAATTCGTCCCAGGCCTTCGAGCGCAAGCCCTCGGTCGGGATACCCACCTTGGCCAGGCTTTCCAATGTCAGCGGGTGCACGGCACCCTTGGGCGTCGAGCCCGCTGAGTATGCCCGGAAGCGACCTTGGCCGACATGGTTGAGGATCGCCTCGCCCAGGATGGAGCGAGCGGAATTGCCGGTGCAGAGGAACAGGACGTTGTAGACGCGTTCAGACATGGCTCGACTCCTTCGGAGAGCAGCACGGGGTGAATTCGGCAACGAGTGGTTCGCACAGCTCCGGGCGACCGCCGCAGCAATCCTGGACCAGGAAGCTCGTGATCTCGCGCACGCGGTCAACGACGGCACGGTAGACGATCGAACGGCTATGGCGCTCGCTTTCGATGAGGCCGGCGCGAGAGAGTATGGCTAGGTGGCTGGACATCGTGTTCTGCGGCACTTCGAGGCGGCGCGCGATCTCGCCGGCGGCCAGGCCATCAGGCTCATGCTCCATCAGGAGACGAAACGTATCGAGACGGGTGCTTTGAGATAGAGCAGCAAAGACATGGATTGCGTGGGTTGATTCCATATATCGAGTATTATCGATGTAAAGAATACGGGTCAACCTCTCTGGTGTTTACAGGCAGCTCTTTCGCTGCCGAATGGCCGCTGGCTTCCACAAATAGGGGTTTAGCGACCACAATGGGGTCGGTAGAAGACCGGCAGCAATGGGGTGGAAAACTAACTGGCGGCTCTTGATGCAGGAGGGCTCTAAACCAGACGCCACCTAACGCTAAGTTCCTCTCATCCACCCTCAAGATCGGCGCAACGCTATCGGCCAGCTTACCGCCACAAAGATCAGTCCGACCGCCACCAGCAGGAAGGCCATGCTCAGGCTCCAATGTTGGGCGACGAATCCAATGGCTGCTGGCCCGGCGAGAATGCCTGCATAGCCTAAGGTGGTGATGGCAGCGATGGCGAGACTTGCCGGCATGCGCGTCTGCTTGCCGGCGGCTGTAAACAGCACCGGGACGATGTTGGACGCGCCGATGCCGACCAGAAGAAAACCGATAAAGGCCAGCGGCTGCGCGGGCGCGAAGACGGCAAGGAGGAAGCCTGCCGCCGCCACTAGGCCGCCGGCCACCACGACCTTCATCCCGCCCAGCGTCTTGACGATGCGATCGCCGGCGAGCCGTCCTGCGGTCATGGCGATGGCAAACATGGTGTACCCAAAGCCGGCCTGAGCCGGATCAACCTGGTGGGTGCCGATGAGGAAAAGAGCGCTCCAGTCGAGTATGGCGCCTTCGCCCAGAAAGACAAGGAAACACAGCAGGCCGATGAAGATGACGATGCCCTTGGGCACGACGAACAGCGGCGCGTCGCCCGCCTCGCGATTGCCATAGGACAAGAGGCCCTGGAAGGAAGCGGCGAGCAGCACCACGAGCATGGCGCTGATGGCGAGCGTTGCTGCGAGCGGCGCGACGCCTTGGCCGAGAAGCAGGCTGACCCCGCCGGCACCGATGATGCCGCCCAGGCTGAAGAGCCCGTGAAAGCCGGACATCATGTTGCGACCGCTGTCCTTTTCGACCATCACCGCCTGAATGTTGATGGCAACGTCCACCGTGCCGACGCTGGCGCCAAACACTGCCAGAGCGATGGCCAGGCCCGGCACGGTATCGACGACAGCCAGGAACGGCAGGGCGACGGCGACCGCAATCGCGCTCGTTACGATGATGGCGCGACAGCCGAACCGGCTGGCAAGGACACCGGTGATCGGCATCGCCACGATCGAGCCGAGGCCCAGACAGAGCAGCAGCAGGCCGAGCGTGCCGTCTTCGACACCCACACGCGCCTTGGCGAAAGGGACGAGTGGCGCCCAGGCGGCCATGGCGATGCCCGCGACGAGAAAGACGCCGCGCGTCGCCCATTGTTCCCGGCCTCCTGAGAGGGCGTGATGAATGGGGTGCGGCGCTGTGGTGGTGGACATGCTGTGGCTCGTGTTGCGATTGGGTGTGGTTTCAGACGCGACGGAAAACTGCTCTGGCGGAAAGCGCGATGACCAGCATCGCGCCGCAGAGAAGGAAAAATGCCGTTTGCAGGCTTGAGGCATGCGCGATGAGGCCGATTGCCGCCGGCCCCGCAATGATGCCCACATAACCAACGGTCAGAACCGAAGCGACAGCAAGGTTCGCCGGCATGCGCTTGCTCTTGCCCGTCAGCGTGAAGAGGATCGGCGCGATGTTGGAAACGCCGGCGCCCACCAGCAGGAAGCCGACAAGGGCAGCGGCAGCGGAGGGCAGCAAGAGGCTGGCGAGAAATCCGGCGGTGGCGAGGAGCGCGCTCACGGTCAGCACGGCCAAATCGCCGAAGGCCGTCCGCAATTGATCACCGAGCAGCCGCCCGATCGTCATGGTGATGGCGAAGGCCGTGTATGCGAAGCCGGCGAGGCCGAGATCCGCGTCGTGCGCCTCGACCATGAACAGCGCGCCCCAGTCGAGCACTCCGCCTTCCGCCAGCATAGCAAGAAGGCTGAGGACGCCGATAGCAAGAACGATGCCTTGTGGCACGACAAAGGGGAGTGGCTTGGCGCCGCCCGCGTCGCTGTAGGGCAGAAGACCTGGCCGCGCTGCGACCAGGAGGGCGAGCATGACCAGTGAAACGACAATTGCTGCTGCCAGTGGCGCTACGCCTATTGCCAGCAACAGCGCCATGCTGCCCGAACCTAGGATGCCGCCCAGGCTGAACATGGCATGAAAACCTGACATCAGGGCCTGGTCCGCCTGGCGCTCGACCAGAACTGCCTGCAGGTTCATCGATACCGAGGTGCAGCCCATGACGATGCCGAAGCCAACCAGTGTTGCCGCCATCAGCGGAACATCGGACACGGTCGCAAGAAGCGGCAGCACCAAGCATAGACCAGCCGCAGACACCGTGATGACCTGACGGCAGCCGAAGCGGGAAGTCAAAAAGGCGGTCATCGGCATGGCAAGAATCGAGCCGACGCCCATGCACAACAGCAGCAGGCCCAGCGTGCCCTCGCCGACAGCAAGTCGCTGTTTCGCCAGCGGCACGAGCGGTGCCCAGGCCCCGAGCACGATCCCGCCTAGCGAAAAAATCAGCCTTGTAGCGATCCGCTCATTGCGTCCGGCGAAGATTGCGCCATCCATGCTTGTTCTCCATGCACCGATCACGCTATGACAAAAGATGCGACAACATGCAAGAACGTGCACAAACGAGAAGCAACATGCTGACGGAAGAAAGGCTTGATGCCATCCGGCGAATGCTAGACGACCATGGCAAGGTGCTGGCCAACGATCTGGCAGCCCAGTTCGGCGTGTCTGACGACACGATCCGCCGCGATCTTCGCGAGCTGGCGCGGCTCGGCCATTGTCGGCGCGTCTATGGCGGGGCCCTGCTGCCGGCGCCCGATATCGGAACGCTTGCGGTGCGCACGTCGGACCAGGCCGATATCAAGGCGCGCCTTGCTCGCGCCACCACCGCATTGGTGCGCGACGGCCAGACGCTTTACATTGATGCCGGTTCGACCAATCTTGCCATCGCCAAGGCTCTGCCGAAGGATATGCGGCTAACCGTCGTTACCAATGCTCCGGCCATCGCCACGGCGCTATCGGACAATCCCAAACACACCATCATCGTCTTGGGCGGCCTCTATGATCAGTCCAAGGGCGCCTGCCTCGGCGCCCAGACCATTCGCGAAGCCACAAACATCTTTGCCGACATGTTTATCCTCGGCGCCTGCGGTGTCGACACGGAATTGGGCGTCACCGCGCTCGATGCGGGTGAGGCCGAGATCAAGCGGGTCATGATCGCGCAAAGCAGCCTTCTGGTCATCGCGGCCACCACAGACAAGTTGGGCACGGTCGCGCCCTTCAAACTCGCCGACGCGGCGCGCATCGACCATCTCGTGGTCGAGGACGGAGCCGGGATAGAAGCCTATCGCCAATTCGATATCGAGTTGCACCCTATCTGATCACCGATGAGCCTGCGCCTTGGGCCTGCTTTTGAGTGCGGTCTTTTAATTGGCTTTCGACCGTAACAGGGTCGAAAACGGCCACCAGCGCGTCTGAGGATCTAGGGCGCTTCGGCCCTGCCGCGCGTCTCGAGGATGAACTTGCGCATCATGTGCGCGCATTCCTCGTGATGTGTCTCCAGCAGCAGATGCGCGCCGTCCAGGATATGCGTCTCGATCCGGTCGAGATCGCGAGCATAGGCATCGGCTTCGGCGATATCGTAATAGGGATCGTGGCGGCCCCAGAGCAGCAGCGCGGGGGGCTGATACGCGCGATGATAGGCCGCATAGGCCGGAAAGCGGGCCACATGGGCGCTGTAATCGGCGAAGATGCGGAGCTGGATATCGATACGGCCCGGCCGGCTCATATGCTCCCAATCGAGATGCCAGCCATCGGGCGCGACGAGCGGCACAAGGTGCTCGGGAATGTCGCCGACATAGGTGTGCTTGACCCCTGCAAAATTCAGCCATTCGGGAATTTTCGCCAGGTTTTCGGGGGTGGGATCGGCCCAATAGGATTTGACCAGGTTCCACGGCTCGCCAAGCCCCTCATCATGGGCATTGCCATTCTGGATGATGAGCCCGAGCACCCGTTCGGGATATTTCATCGCCAGGGCACAGGCGATGGGCGAGCCGAAATCGTGGACATAGAGGAAGAAGCGCTCCATGCCGACTTCAGCCAGCAATGCCTCGATGGTGTTGGCCATGGCGTCGAAGGTATAGGGATAATCCTCGGGCGCTTCGGTAAAGCCGAATCCCGGCAGGTCCGGGGCGACGACATGGGCAACCTCGGATAGCGGGCCGATGACATGGCGGAAATAGAATGACGAACAGGGCTGGCCATGCAGGAGCAGCAGCCCCGGCGCGCCGGCCTTGCCCGCCTCCCGGAAAAACAGCTCGACGCCATCGATGGTGACAATGCGGTGCCGGGTTGCGGTAATGGTGTCCATATTCCTTCTCCTGCGCTGCTATGCGAAGCCTGAAAACCGTATAATATGGATATACCGGTTATCACATGATAACATGATAACCTGATAACATCATTTATACGGTTATGTTCCATGGCAGGAAATTCGGATACCGTCTGGACCACGGAGCATTTCATAGGGGGCCATCCGGCGGTCGACCTCACCAATACGGTCTTCACCCGGCACGGGCCGGAGGCGGGCAACGATCTGCTGAACTCGCCGCGGGACGTTGGAAACTGGCTCCGGTTCGCCGGGCTCGCCACCACGGTCCAGGCGAATGCAGTTTCGGCCATTCCATCCCCCGCGTTCTTGCGGAATGTCCGGGCGCTGCGAGAGGCCTCCTTTGCCGTTTTCGACGCGATGGCTGCAGAACGGCCCCCGGCGCCAGAAGCGCTGGGCTTCCTGCTCGCGCGGGCCGCCGAAGGGTTTTCGACGCATAAGCTCACACCGCGCGAAACCTATTCGGCCTCTGAAATCGCGCATTTCGACGACCCCGAAGCCATCCTCGCCTATCTGTCCGCGATCACGATCGAAGCCTCCATTCTGCTGCCCCGGCAGAGATTGCGCGCCTGCCCTCGTTGCGGCTGGCTTTTCGTGGATATTTCACGCGGGGGCAGACGGCGCTGGTGCAGCATGCAGACCTGCGGCAATCGCGAAAAGGCAACGCGGCACCGGCTCTCTTCGATCCAATAGACAGTGATCGTCAGATGGCCCGGACGCTGCCGCGTATCGTGAGCCGGCAGCCCAGCTCCAGCCGGTGCGCCGGCGGATTGAGCGCGGCGTTGACGATGCGCTGCTCAAGCAGGTGCAGGGCCGAGGGGCCCATATGCTCGAGCGGCACGCTGAGCGTGGTGAGCGGGGGCGTGGTGAATTCGCCCAGAGCCACGCCGTCGAAGCCGACAATGGAGACATCCTCGGGCAGCCGGATGCCGGCGCGGCTCAGCACCGGCATGATGCCCAGCGCCAGATTGTCGGCGGCGCAGAAAATGGCGGTGACGCCGCCCATCGTGCCGTCATGGGCGGCGAGCCAGGCCCGGATCGCCTCGGCGCCATATTCGGGCTGGTAGCCATTGGCCAGGTGCACATGGGCCTGTTCGAGCGGCAGGCCATTGGCGCGGAAGGCATCGAGGAAACCGTCGCGGCGGCGGCGGACGGTGGAGCGCCCTTCCCAGGTGAGATGCATGATGTGGCGATGGCCCTGCCCGATCAGCCAATTGGTGGCATAGCGGGCGGCAAAGCGATTGCCGGGGGTGACGCTGTCGACCTGCATTTCGTGGTCCTCGCCATTCATCAGGACAGCAGGAATCTTCGAGGCGGCGATGTCGTGCAGCAGGTCGGGCCGGTCCTCGGACAAGAGCAGAATGCCATCGACCTCGGCGGCGCGGGCCTGTTCGACGACGCGGGCGCCGCTGACATCGGGGCGGTCGATTTCCATCGGCACGACGCGAATGGCCCGGCGTTCGCATTCGCGCGTCAGCGCGCTGAGCAGGGTCCAGGAGAAGAGATTGATCTCGCTATGGGGCAGCGTGTCGGAGGGCACGGCCAGCAGCACGCTGCGCAAGACGGCGATGGCCGCCTTCTCGCGCCGCCGCGCCAGATAGCCCAGGCTATTGGCCGCGTTCAGCACCCGCTCGCGCACCTCGGCCGAAATCGGCGCCGTGCCGTTGAGCACATGCGAAACCGTGGACACCGCGACATCGGCGGCCTCGGCTATGTCCTTGATGCCGACTTTGCGGCTGGGGTCGCGCGCCAATTGGGAGTTTCGCTCTCTTGCACTGTTCCGTTTCAGTCCTCATTGCCCGGCTTGTCCGGGCCATCCATCTTCCCTGCGCTATCCCTGGACCGCCCGGACAAGCCGGGCGGTGACGATGGAAAGGCATTCAGCACCGGCCAAGCCGCCTCAGAACTCCGGATCGTAGTTGAAATAGATGGGATTAGACAGCGCCACCATGTTGAGGCTCAGCGCCATGGAATTGGGCACTTCGGGATAGGGCGCCTGGGGGCCTTCGATCTCGACGCGATAATAGGTGCGGGCATCGGCAGGAGGCGTGTCGGTGAAGCGCAAGGAGCGACTGGCCCCGTCGGTGATGAATTCGCCGAAGGGCTCACGGTTCTTGATGACGCGCACATTATAGGCAGCGCCGGGAATGCCGCCGCCGACCAAGCGCACCTCGAAATTGACCGGGCCGCCGGAGGGCCGGGCATTGTCGCCCATCATCATGTCCATCATTCCGTCGCCATCGCGATCGGCATAGAATTCGACGCGCGGATTATAGGGATTGGCGCTGATCGAGGCCCTGCCCTGTTTGAGCGCGGTGAGGATCGCGGCCTTGTCGCGCGATGTGGCGAAAATCCAGGTGGTGGGGGTGCCGACATAATTGCCGCTGCCCTCCAGGGTCTGCGGCACGATCAGCGCCGGATCGTCGGGAACGCCGTGATGCGCATCGCTGCCGCCGCGGGCGCCGATCATGCGGCCGGAGAGCAATTGATCGTCCCAGATGCGCACGCTGACGGCATTTTTCGGCCAGGTGGCCTGGTTCCAGATCTCCACCGAATCCGCCAGATCGAACGAGAAGCCGTAATGGTTCTTGTGATTGGGATGATTGGCCGACCAGTGAATGCCCATGTCCTGCTTGAGCTTGAGGAGGTCCCAGTCGCGCGCATTGCGGGCGTCGAAAATCCGTTGGTGATCGTAGGGCTCGGGCGAGAGGATATTGACGTGGCCGCGCGGCGCGGTGAGCTCGGCGCCGTAAAAGAGCAGGAGCTTGTCGGAACGGTAATCGGGATCGGCCCAGGTGTGCCGGGCCACCGCGCCGCCGACATGCACGTCGTGATCGGTGATGACGAGATAGTCGAAGCCCAGCCGCTCGGCGAAGGCGATGATCCGCGATTGCGGATTATTGGTGCTGTCGGTCGAGTGACGGCAATGGATATGCCAATCGCCCTTGAGCCAGGTGCCGAGCTGGAAACCGGCGGGCGGCGGGAGGGTGTCGGGGATGGGCGGGATCATGAGCGGCCTCGCTTGAAGACATGTCCCTTCTCGCCCGAAGGCAGAAGGTGGCGCGGAGCGCCGGATAAGGGGGGCGGCCTGGCGGCTTTACCGAGGGACCTGCGCCCCTCTCCCCTGAGGGGCGAGGGGGCGATGGAGCCGGGACGCTGGGTGACAGACGATTTCATCCCAGGGCCAGGGTCTTGATTTCGAAGGGCTTGAAGTGAAGCTCGAGCTCGGCGGCATTGTCGGCGAGCAGGCCGGTTTCGGCTTCGTGCAGGTCGGTCTGGGCGATGCGGGCGGCCTGCGGCAGGGTGAGCTTCACCGTGCCGGCGCGGTTCTGGTTTTCCCAGAGGCGAAGGATGATGCGCCTGCCGTCTTCGCTCTGCTTGATCGTTTCGATGGTGACCTGGTCCGAGGAGAGGCTGGCAATGGCAGTGGGCGCGGTGGCGGCGTTCCCCTCGATGAGGCGCAGGGGCTGGTTGAAGATCGTCGCCGCGTTGTGGACCGCCTGCAGGTCGCCGGCATGGAGCAGCAGGGCATAGCGGAAACGGTGTTCGCCCTGGTCGGCCTCGGGCCAGGGGAAGGTGGGGGATTTCACCAGGGTCAGGCGCAAGGTGCTGCCCTTGGCGTCATAGCCATATTTGCAATCGTTGAGCGCGGCGACGCCAAAACCGGCCTCGCTGAGATCGACCCAGCGATGCATGGAGGTTTCGAAACGGGCTCTGTCCCAGCTGGTATTGGCGTGGGTGGGGCGCGTGAGATGCCCGAACTGGGTTTCGGCGCGGCTCACATCGGTGCGGATATCGAGCGGGAAGCCGGTCTTGAGCAGGGTCTGGTGCTCGTGCCAATCGACGAAAGTGTCGAATTCGAGCTGCGCGGCGCCTTCGGCCAGCGAGATGACCTGGACGATGCGCGAGCTTTCATAGGTCCATTCGAAGCGGATGGCGGCGCGGTAGGGGCCGGTTTCGACCACCTCGGCGGAGACGAGATGATCGACGGGCCAGGAGACGTCCTCGAAATAATCGTCGATGTCCCAGGCGTCGAAATCGATGGGAATATCCTGATGCGCGACCAGTTCATTGCCGATGGCGCCGGGTTTGAGCGCCTGGCGATTGCGCGCCTTGTCGAACAGCGAGACGAGCTGGCCCCTGGCATTGAATTCGGCGCGCAGCAGGTGGTTTTCGAGCAGGGTTTCGGAAACGCTGAGGCGGCTCTCCGGCAGGACGGCGGAGGCGCCGAGACGGACGGCCTGCACGGCAAGGCCGCCGAGATCGTCCAGCGGCACGGCGCGGGTCTGGGTGCCATCGGCGGCGACGAGGCTCTGCGCGGCCAAGGCCGTGCCGTCGATGGTGATGCCCGCTGTGCCGGCGGGCAGATGCAGCAGGTCGGAACGGGTGATGCTGGTGGCATTGAGGACGGCATGGCCGGCGGCGACAGCGGCGGACAGCTCGGCGCGCAGTGTTTCGGCCGCGGCGACGAAGGCGGCATAGTCGCGGTCGCTGTCTTCATAGACGAAGCCGATGGAAGTGCCGGGCAGGATGTCGTGGAACTGGTTGAGCAGCACGGTCTTCCAGAGGCGCTCCAATTGCGCCTTGGGATAGGCGAGGCCGGATTGCGCTGCCATGACGGCCAGGACTTCGAGCTCATGCAGGACGCGCTCGGCGAGGCGATTGTTGCGCTTGTTCTTGCCCACCGAGGTCAGCGTGCCGCGATGATATTCGAGATAGAGTTCGCCCACCCAGGCAGGGAAGGCCTCCGGCTCCTCGCGCATGCGGGTGACCAGCCGGTCGAAATAGGGGCCCATGGGCTCGTGGCGGATTTTGGGGCAACCGGGAATGCCGCGTTCCATGCGGCGGACATTCTCCAGCATGCCGCGCGTCGGCCCGCCGCCGCCATCGCCATGGCCATAGACGAGGAAGAGTTCGTCATGGAGGCCCTGCTGACTGAAGCGCTTCCAGGTGCCCATCACATGGCTGGGCACCAGGTCCGGGCAATAGGTGGTGTTGATCCCGTCATATTCGTATTTCTGGGTGGTGAGGAAATAGGCCGGCACGCGCGTGCCATCGAGACCCTGCCAGAAGAAGATCTCGTGCGGCATGCGGTTGGTGTCGTTCCAGCTCATCTTGTGGGTGATGAACACATCGAGCCCGGACTGGGCCATGAGCTGCGGCAGCGCGGCCGTGTAACCAAAGGTGTCGGGCAACCAGACGATCTTCGGCGTCACGCCGAACTTGTCAGAATGATATTTCGTGCCCTTGACGATGTGGCGGACAAGGCTTTCGCCGGAGGCGATGACCACGTCCGGCTCGAGCCAGAGCGCGCCTTCGATTTCGAAGCGGCCGGTCTTCACTTCGGCGGAAATGCGCGCGAACAGCTCGGGATAATCCTCTTCGAGATAATCGAGCAGAACGCCCTGATTATACATGAAGCGGTAATCGTCATATGCATCCATCAGCGCCAGAGCATTGGCCATGGAGCGGGCCATTTTCTGCCGTGTCTCGCGCACCCGCCACAGCCAGGCGACGTCGATATGGGTGTGGCCGGTGGCGACGATTTCCGGCATGGCATCGGCGTCGGCTTCCGCATAAAGCGCATCGGCGCGCTGGCGGGCGGCTTCGAGGCTTTGGGCGAAGCGTTCGGGATGGCCGGGGCGGAAATCGATGAGGTCGATGGCCGCATCGATATGGCGGAGCAGACGGGCGCGGCGCGCATCGTCAGGCTTGAGCAGCCGGGCCACGTCGAGCGGGACCTTGAGATCGTAATAGACGGTTTCAGCGAGCCGGTCATGGGCGACCAGTTCGACGGCGAAACCGAGCTGGCGGCGGTCCTCGATGGTGCCGGCCTCGATCAAGAGGTCAAAGCGCTGCCCGGCGACGGCCTGGCGGGTCAGCGGAAATTCGCGGTGATTGCCGTCGCCACCCTGGGCGACGCGGCCATCGACGCGCACCAGCAATTGCGGATCGCTGCGGCCCATGACCGAACCGAATTGCGCGTGAATGCGGCAGAAGACGGCCTGGCCCGAAAGGCTCTCGGGAATGGTGACCGAGCCGCCGAACCAATAGTAACCATCCGGTTCACCCCAGACCAGATCGCGGGTGACGGGCACCCATCCCGCCCGGTCCTCGCCCGGCACGACATGGCGTTCGCCATCGGCCGCCGGCCGATAGAACAGCGATGCAAAAACTTCACTGGAAACGAAGATACGTTCGCGCAAGACCGAAAGCAGGCGGTCCAACTTGGCAATGCGGGGCATGAAATTTTTCTTATGACGGGAGGGTTCGACAGGTCAAAGCCGAGTCTAGCATTCCGTCCCGGCGCGGCCAAGACGGCAGCAGCCAAACTTTTCACCAATCATTGAAATACGCATCATGACCTGCGCGGCCGACCCCGCGGTCCAGATCCGCTAAAACTTGGGGTCGCGGTCGAGGACCGGCTTTTGCAGGCCGGCATTGTGCGCCACCTCGTGTTCGGACAGGGCATCGGGCACCGGCACATCGCCATAGGGGTCGCGGCGGCGTTCGCGTGCGAGATAGCGCGCGGCCAGATAATCGGCTTCCTCGGGCGTCGCGGCGATGAGCGCCGCCGCCCGGGCGGCGGGAATGCCGAACGTATCGACGAGAAAAGCCAGGTCTTCATCCTTGTGCCGCATGAGGTCCTTCCTGCTGCTGCCGCCATCGAACCAATGCGCGAGAGGGGGCGAGGTTGCGGCGGGGCCATAGGGGCGCGAACCGCTGATCCATGGTGCTTATCCTGCGTTATTCAGCGCAGCCCACCATCCCCCGGTCCATTGCTCCGGCACAGCTTCCATCGGAGAAAACCATGTCCAAGACCCAGGAAATCTACGTCGCCGGCCTGCGCAACGCCCATGCCATGGAAAACCAGGCCCTGGCGATCATGCGCCCGCAAGTGAGCCGGATCGAGCACTATCCCGAGATGGCCGAGCGGCTCGACCAGCATATCGCCGAGACCGAGGGGCAATTGCAGCGGCTGGACCGCCTGCTCGACCTGGCCCAGAGCAGCAATTCGGGCCTCAAGGACACGGCGCTCAGCCTGGGGGGCACCATGGCGGCCTTGGGCCACAGCATGGCGCCCGACGAGATCGTCAAGAACAGCTTCGCCAATTTCGCCTTCGAGCACTACGAAATCGCCGCCTAGAAATCGCTCCTGGCGCTGGCCGAGGAAGTGGCGGACGAGGAGGCTATCGACCTGCTGCAACAGAACCTCGACGAGGAAATCGCCATGTCGGACTGGCTGGACAGCAATATCGAACCGCTGACCCTGCGCTTCGCCACGCTCAGCGAAAGCGGCGGCACCGAAGCGAAGAAATAGGGCCAAAGCCATGCCCGCCGATCCCGACAAGCGCTCGGCCACCGACCGCGCGATCACCGAACGGGCCCAGGGGAAAGCCGACCGGCTTCTCCTGGGCACCTCCTCCCATGGAACCATGCTGCGGCTGGCTGGCCTGGTGCTGGCCTTCATCCTTGTCGGCGGCACCATCATGTACCTGCTCAATCCGCTGAATTGAGGCTGAACAGCGCCGTCCAGCCGCCCAATGTATCGCTGCCGGCGCTGCCCTCGAGCCAGAGATGGCCCTCCTCCCAGATCGTGACATTGTCCACCGGCTCGGGACCAAGATTGGCCAGGAGCTTGAGCACCGAGCCGTCGCCCAACACCCATTGGACGCTAACCACCTTGTCGCCGAGAATATCGTAGCGCCCCGCATAGCCCGCCATGCCGGCAAGGCGCGGGATGATCGCTTCCTTGCGCAGGGCGATGAGCTTTCGATAATGGTCGAGCATGGCGGCATGAGTGGCGGAGCCGGGTTCGGACCAGTCGAGCTTGGAGCGGCGGAAGCTGTCTTCGCTCATCGGATCGGGCAGGTTGTCCCGTTGCGCATCGGGATAGTTCTTCAGTTCTTCCCGGCGGCTGTCGCGGATCGTCTCGGCCAGATCCTCCCCGATATCGGAAAAGAACAGGAACGGCGTTTCGGCGGCCCATTCCTCGCCCATGAACAGCAGCGGAATTTGCGGGGAAAGCAGCAGGATCGTGCTCCACATCCGCAGCGCCTCCTGTGGCAATTGCGCCGAAATGCGGTCGCCCCAGGGGCGATTGCCCACCTGGTCGTGGTTCTGCATGAAGGCGACGAAGGCCGTGGCGGGCAGGAAGGCGCTGGGCTCGCCCTTGTGCTTTTGTTCATGGGCCATGTATTCGCCCTGCCAGCCCGCGCCTTCCGCCAGCGCCCGGCCGACGAGATCGGTCCGGCCGAGGAAGTCCATGTAATAGGCGCCCGGATCGCCCGTCATCGCAGCATGAATGGCATGGTGGATATCGTCGCTCCACTGCGCGTCATAGAGCCAGGGCGCCCCCGTTTCGCGGCGCTTGAGCCAATTGACCTGGTTGAGCGAATTTTCCTGCACGAGATGCACCTGGCGGCCATCGGTGGCGGCGCGGGCCTGTTCGGCCAGTTCGAGCAGGAGATGGCGCGGGCCATCGTCGTAAATCTCGTGCGCCGCATCGAGCCGCAACCCATCGAGGTGATATTCGGTGAGCCAGTAACGGGCATTGGCGAAGATCAACTCGCGGATCATGGCGGCATCGTCGCCATCGAAATTCAGCGCCTCGCCCCAGGGCGTCTGCACATTGCTCTTGGTCAGCGGCGTATAGGCGCCCAGGTGATTCCCCTTGGGGCCGAAATGGTTGTAGATCACGTCCAGAAGGACGCTGATCCCCCTTTCATGGGCGGCATTGACGAAGGCTTTCATGTCTTCGGGCCGGCCATAGCTGGCATCGGGCGCGAAAAGGCTGGCGCCGTCATAGCCCCAGTTCCAGCGCCCGTTGAAATCGCCCACCGGCATGATCTCGATGGTGTTGACGCCCAGCGCGACCAGATGATCGAGCTTGCCGATGGCGGCGCGGAACGTGCCTTCGGGCGTGAAGGCGCCGATATGGATTTCGTAGAGGATACTCTCTTCCCAGGGGCGGCCGGTCCAGCCGCGATCGGTCCAGGCGAAGGCGAGCGGATCGATGATCTCGCTGGGGCCCATCACGTCCTCGGGGAGAAAGCGGGAGGCCGGATCGGGCACGTGCTCGCCATTCGCCAGCTCGAACGTGTAGAACATGCCGGGCCGGGCTTCGGGGACGCTTGCCTCGAACCAGCCGCGCCGCCTGGCCGGCATGGATATGGTGCGGCCCAGATCGTGGATATGCAGCCCGATATGCTGCTGGCCGGGCGCCCAGAGGCGGAAGCGCACCCCTTCGGGCAGGATCTGGGTCCCGAACTTCATGGAATATTCGCGGCGGATCGTCGATTGGGGATTTGCTGACATCTTGTTTCGCTGGCTGGACGGCCCCGGTCGGACCGCACCGCTCAATCCGCATCGCCTCGTTCGGTTGCACCCACCAGCGTGGGTCACACCATCCGGACATGCATCCTTTTGCCGGCCCCCCGCGTTTGGCGATGGAGTGGGAAACACAAATGGACCTCAAGGATAAACGTATCCTGGTCGTCGAGGACGACCAGGCCTCCGGTACTGCGATCTGTCAGGCCCTCCGCCTGCAGGGATGTGTGGCGATAGGCCCGGCGCCCACGATTTTCTATGCCAGCCAATTGCTCGGCCGGCGTCCTGTCGATGCAGCCATTCTCGATACGCGGCTCTACGGCCAGGACGTCTTCGAGCTCGCCGATCTGCTGGCCCGGCGCGGCATACCCATCCTGTTCCTGGCCGAGGCCGGCGCCGGGACCCTGCCCGAGGGCCACCGGGACCGGCCATGCCTGGCCAAGCCCTGCCCGGAACAGGAGGTGGTGCGCGCCGTGGCGGGTCTGTTCCTGGCCGAGGCCCGGGACGCCCAGGCGGCATCGGACCATTTCCCGCGCGATGGCCAGGCGGGCAGACATGAACGGCTCATCCGCACCATCTGTGCGGTGCTGCGCCGGGGCGACGGCCGGCCGCTTGCCGCCCGAAGCCCGCCGCTGGACCGCACGAATTGACGCCAAAGCCGCTCCTCTCGATGCCCCGAGCAACAAATCGTGCCGCGGCAGGCCCTTAACCTATGTGAATTCCGAAAGCCGAGGAGACGGATAGGCTCCGCGGGTTCATTTGAGAATCGCGGTATCCGTTGAAAAACAACGCAGTATCCGGAACGCCAGCAAGCGCTTCCCCTATCCATGCAAGTCTTCCTGAGCCGCAGCACTGCCGGCTTTTGCAGATGGCCCAATGATGATGGAGAGCACATTTTCAAATTCGGGAAAGACCTGGCTGCGCCGGCTGGCCGCCGTGGTGTCCCTCAGCAGCGGTGCGCAGGCCGCCATCCTGTCGAGCCTGACCCAGACCAGGCATTTTCGCGCGCGCGAGCATATCATGCGCGATGGCACCCGCGACGGATCGGTGCAGGTTCTCCTGCGCGGCTTCGCCTATCGCCACCGCTACCGGCCCGACGGCACACGGCAGATCACCGCTTTCCTCGTGCCCGGCGATATCTGCGATTTCGGCTTCCTCTCCCACAGCGCCGTCTCCCAGAACGTCATCGCGCTGCCGGCGAGCAGCGTCGGCCAGCTCGACCTGTCGCAGCTGGCGGGCATGGTGGAAAAGCATCCCGAGATCATGACCGGTATCCTGCGCTGCGCTGCCATCGAGCAGAGCACGATGCAGGAATTGCTGGTCAGCGTCGGCGGCCGCACCGCCTTGCATCGGGTCGCCCATATGCTGTGCGAAATGCATTACCGGCTGAGCAAGGTCGACCTGGTCGATGCCGAGGGCAGCTTCGGCTTTCCCCTGACGCAATCGGAACTGGGCGACGCGCTGGGCCTGTCGACCGTGCATATCAACCGCAAGATCCAGGTGCTGCGCCGGGAGGGCCTGGCCATCTGGCGCGACAAGACCATTACCCTGCCCGACCCGCAGGCGCTGCGGGCCCTGTGCTCATTCGATCCCACCTATCTGCGGGCGGGCGTCCCGGCGCACTGAAGGCGGGATCAGCCCTGCCCTTCGCTCTCCACATTGCGCGGCTTGGGCGGGGCCTTGCCGTCATGGGCGGCATCGTTGCTGTCCTGATGACGCGGCCCGGGCTCGGCACCGCCGGGACGGCGCTGCTGGCGGTAATGCTCCTCGTTGTCGGGATGCGGATCACGGGGTTGGTCGGGCATGGCTTGCTCCTGTGGTCAATTGCGGCAGGACCGTTTCGCCGAAGGCCTGGATGAAGGCGTGCTGGTCGCGGGCGACGCAATGGAGGTAGATCGCCTCCACGTCGAGCCGCATGAGTTCGGCGATCGCGGCGGCATGGCGATGCAGATCGGCGGACATGACGACGGCATCCTTCAATGAATCGGCGCTGACGATGGGGCGCAGCGCATCGAATTGCTGCGGGCTGCGCAATTGCCAGGCGGCGTCTCCGCCAATGGCGCCGGTAAACCACTGGTCCAGCGCTTCCCGCTCCGCCACCTCCTGCGTTGCCGCCCAGCTCAGGCAATGCTGAAGCTGCACCGGCTTGCCGGCGCCGCCATTGTCCCGGAAAGCGGCGATGGTGGCCGCGATCCTGTCGATGGGGCCGGTCGTGGTCAGCAGCCCATCCGCCCAGGCGGCGACCTCAGCCGCGCTTTCGGGCGTAACCGCCGCGGCAAAGAGCGGGACCGGTTGCGCCGGACGGGTATAGAGCCTGGCCTCCACCACCTCCACCCGGCCCCGATGGGTGACGGTTTCGCCGGCCAACAGTGCCCGGATGATCGCGGCGCATTCGGCCAGGCGCGCATTGCGTTCCGGCTTGTCCGGCCAGGCCTGGCCGGTAATGCCTTCATTGATGGCTTCGCCGCTGCCGAGCGCGATGCAGAAGCGGCCGGGAAACATTTCGCCCAATGTGGCCACGGCCTGCGCCAGAATTGCCGGATGATAGCGATAGCCCGGCGCCGAGACCACGCCGAAGGGCAGGCTGGTAGTCTGCATGGCGGCGCCGAGCCACGGCCAGCTCTGGCCCGATTGGCCCTGCGCGGCGCTCCAGGGATGGAAATGATCCGAGCAATTGGCCAGGGCGAAGCCGGCCCGCTCGGCGGCGACGACGCAATCCAGCAGGTGGCCGGGCGGAAATTGCTCATGCGCCGCGTGATAGCCCAGAAGGGTCATGCCGCCAGATCCTCCCAATGATGAAGCACGTCCTCGGCGCGGCACATGGTGAGCTGCTGACCGAAGCGGTTGCGATAGACGGTGAGGATGGCGTCGTGCGTTTCGTCGGCCGAGCCGAACAGGGCATCCTCAGCCAAGACGACGCGATAGCCCAGATCGATGGCGCCCAGCATGGTGGCGAGCACGCAGATATCGGTCTCTCCGCCGCTGATCAGCAGGGTACGGGCGCCGCGCGCCTGCAGGGCGCGGTGCAGATGTCCGCCATGCCAGGGAGAATAGGTGTGCTTGTCGAACTGCACCGCCGGCGGCATATGGCGGCGCAGCTCCGGCACGATGTCGAGAAGCTCGGGATGCAGCCGCTCCAGCGTCATATTGGGCCAGCGCTGGTAATAGCGCTGCCAGCCGCCCGCTGCCGCCTCGGGCCGGAGCGCCGGCACGAAACGGGTGAAGATGGTGGAGGCGGCATATTTCTCGCTCAGCGCCGCGATGGCCGGCAGGACGCGCGACATCCAGGGCGCGGCCCATTCGGTATCGGTGGCGAACATGGTTTGCATATCCACGCAGAGATGAGCGCCATGCTTCATGAATGTCCCCGACCTGTGTGGACGAATTCCGGGCCCGATCCGCTCTTGCAGCGTCATCAATCGGGAATCGGGCCCGGAATTCGCACCTCCAACCGGTTTTTCCTGCCGAAGTTGCGCGATCGTCATTTCGATAACCCAGGATAAGGAGGTCAGACCGCCAGCCGCACGATGAGTATGGCGACGATGGCGAGCCCGGCTATGGCCGCGCCATAGAGCCACAGGCCGTCCCAGCGGCCCCGGTTTTCGACCGGGATATCCCTTCGCTCGGCGTAATAGCGGCTGGCCGCGCCGCCGGCCTCGGCATCGGTTTCGAGAGGCGCCGCAGCCGGATCGGGGAAGGCGACCTTGTCCCCGGTCCGGCCTGCATCAATGTCGGCGCGCAATTGTTCCCCATTGATCTGCTTGCTCATGATGATGCTCCTCTAGGCAATGCCCTTGCCGCCGGTGACGCCGAAGACTTCGCCGGTGATGTAGCTGCCCTCCTGGGAGGCCAGCAGCACATAGATCGGCGCCAGCTCTACCGGCTGGCCCGGCCGGCCGAAGGCGCTGTTCTGGCCGAACGTCTCGACCTTTTCGGGGAATTGTCCGCCGCTGGGTTGCAGCACGGTCCAGAAGGGTCCGGGCGCCACCGCGTTGACGCGGATGCCCTTTTCGATGAGCTGCTCGGCCAGCGCCTTGGTATAGGCGACGATGCCGGCCTTGGTGGTGGCGTAGTCGAGCAGGTGCGCAGAGGGTTCATAGGCCTGGATCGAGGCGGTGTTGATGACCGAGGCGCCCGGCGGCAGATGCGGCACCGCCGCCTGGCTCAGCCAATGCAGCGCATAGAGATTGGTCTTCATGGTCTTGTCGAAGTCGGCGCTGCTGACCGCATCCACCGATTCCCGGGCCTGCTGGCGCGCGGCATTGACGACGAGGATATCGAGGCCGCCCAATTGGGCCACGGCCTCTTCCACGATGCGCTTGCAAGTGGCCTCGTCCGACACGTCGCCCGGCAGGGCCACCGCCTTGGTGCCGGCCCGCTCGATATAGCCGATCACCTCGTTGGCGTCGTCGATTTCGGAGGGCAGGAAACCGATGGCCACATCGGCGCCCTCGCGGGCAAAGGCGATGGCGGCCGCCCGGCCGATGCCGGAATCGCCGCCGGTGATCAGCGCCTTGCGGCCCATGAGGCGGCCGAAGCCGGCATAGCTTTCCTCGCCGTGGTCGGGCGGCGGCTCCATCTTGCCGACAATGCCGGGCGGGGATTGCGGCTGGCGCGGAAAGGGGGGCGCCGGATATTGATGGCGCGGGTCCTGCATGGTGAAACGGTCTGGCATATCGGCCTCCTTGAGATGGAAGGCCAATGCCTATGGGACGCAAAGTGTTCCGACCGGATCGCTCACGCTTGCGCCGCGCCGGAGCGCGGCGCCTTAAAGCCGCATGCCCGACGCGTCAAAGATATGGGCAGCCTCGGGGCGGAGGCCGAGCGCGATGGTCGAGCCTATCGCAAAGGCCCCCTGCCCCGGCAAGGCGGCGGTGATCTCGACGCCATCGGACAGGGCGATGCGGATGATGGTTTCATTGCCCAGCCGCTCGACGAGCTGCACCTGGCCGCGGAAGGGACCATTGCTTTCCACCTGGAGATCGTGCGGGCGAATGCCGAGGGTGACGCCGTCGCCATTGGCCGCCGCGATGCCGCCCGGCAGGACGACGGGCGCGGCCAGGGCGTCCGAGGCGAGAGTCAGGCCACTGTCATCAACGGCCGCGACCCTGGCGGAGACCAAGTTCATCTTCGGTGCGCCGATAAAGCCGGCGACAAAGAGATTGGCCGGCCGGTTATAGAGGTCGAGCGGGCTGCCCACCTGCTGGACGATGCCGGCATCGAGCACCACGATCTTGTCGGCCAGGGTCATGGCTTCCACCTGGTCATGGGTAACATAGATCATGGTGGCATCGAGATCGCGGTGCAGCCGCGCCAGCTCCATGCGCATGTCGCCGCGCAGCGCTGCGTCGAGATTGGAGAGCGGTTCATCGAACAGGAAGACGTCCGGCTGGCGCACGATGGCCCTGCCGATAGCGACGCGCTGGCGCTGGCCGCCGGAAAGCTGGGCCGGGCGGCGGTCGAGCAGATGCTCCATCTGCAACACCTTGGCGGCCTCGCGGATTTTCCGGTCGCGGATATCCCTGGGCGTGCCGGCCAGCTTCAACCCGAAGCCGACATTGTCGTAGACGCTCATATGCGGATAGAGCGCATAGGACTGGAACACCATGGCGACGCCCCGGTCGCGCGGCTCGACATCGTTGACCACGCGGTCGCCGATGCCGATCTGGCCATCACTGATGTCCTCGAGCCCGGCGATCATGCGCAGCAGGGTGGACTTGCCGCAGCCCGAGGGGCCGACAAAGACCACGAATTCGCCATGGGCGATATCGAGATCGACACCCTTGATGACGGGCACTTCGCCGTAATTCTTGCGGACGGAACGCAGGGTCAATCCTGCCATGATCGAAACTCCTTGCTAGCCCTTCACCGCGCCCTGCATCAGGGCGGCGACGAATTGGCGCTGGAACATGAGGAAAAGCACGATGGTGGGCGCCAGGATCAGCAGCGCCCCCGCGCAGAGCAACGGAATGTCGGTGCCCCATTGGCCCTGGAAGGCGCCGAGCGCGCCGGCCATGGTGCGCTGCATGGGGTCCTGCACCAGGACCACCGGAAGCAGGAACTGGTTCCAGGTCCAGAGGAACAGCAGGATGGTGAGGCTCATGATGGCCGGGCGCGCCAGCGGCACCTGCACCAGCCAGAATTCCTTCCAGCGCGTGGCGCCATCGAGCTGGGCCGCCTCGGTGAGGTCATGCGGCACGTTGAGGAAATGGGCGCGCATCCAATAGACGCCGAAGGGCATGTAGAGCCCGATCAGCGGCAGAATGATCGCAAAGCGCGTATTGAGCAGGCCCAGTGCCCGCACTTCATAATAGAGCGGCGTGATCACCGCCTCAAACGGCAGGGTCAGGCCGAAGACGAAGGCGAGATAGAGCCATTTGTATTTGTTGGTGGTGAGCTTGGCCAGGCCATAGCCGGCCATGGTGGCGATCAGCACCGAAATGGGCACCACGCCGAGCACGATCAGCGTGCTGGAGAGCAGGAGCTGGTCCATCTTCGAGACCTCGAAGGCGCGGACGAAATTGCCCCATTGCGGATCGGCCGGCCATTGCAAGCCATTGGGATAGGTGCCCTGCGGCGCGAGCGCGGCGGAGAACATGGCGATGAAGGGCAGAAGCGTGACGATCATCAGAAGGATGATCAGGCCGCGCGCCACCAGCGTGTTGGAGAGGGCGGTCTTCATTTCTTTTCCCGGGCGAACCACTGGATCGGCGCGATGGAGATCAGCACCAGCACCATGAGGACGATGGCGAGCGCCGAGGCCAGGCCGACCTGGCGATGGGCGAAGGCGAGGCGATAAATCTCGAGCCCCGGCACCGTGGTGGTGATGCCCGGTCCGCCAAGGGTGGAGATGTAGACGATATCGAAACTGGCCAGGGCCGAGATGACGGTGAGCGTCACGCAGACGGCGATCTCCTGGCGCAGGCCCGGCAGGGTAATGTAGCGGAATTCATGCCAGGGACGGGCGCCGTCGAGCCGGGCAGCTTCGTAAAGGCTGGGATCGATCTTGGTGATGCCGGTGACCAGCAGCATGGTGCAGAGGCCGAGCAGCACCCAGGCCCCGATAATACCGACGGCGGGCAAGGCCCAGACGAAATCACCCAGCCAGCCGCGGGCCCAATCGGACATGCCGATGGCGCGCAGGCCCTGATTGACCACGCCGGTCGAGGCAAACATCCAGCTCCAGGCGATGCCGGCGGCCACCAGCGGAATGACCTGAGGCAGGAAGAGGATGGTGCGGGTGGCGGTGCCGAAGGGGCCGGCCATGTGGCCGCGAATGACCGAGGCCACGGCGAGCCCCAGCAACACGGGAATGATGGTGAAATAGCCCACGAGCTGGAAGGCGTTACCGATGATCTGCAACAGCTTGGGATCGGTCAGCACGGTGAGATAATTGGTGAGCCCATGGAAACGGGCCTCGCCGATGCCGTCCCAGCGGAGGAAGGAATAGTAGAAGCTCATCGCCAGGGGCACGAGCACGAAGGCGGCATAGGCGATGGCGGCGGGGGCGATGAAGAGCCAGGCCGTCAATCGGGCCTTGCGGCTCCCCCTTGCCGGGGGGAGCCGTTTTTGTGGCCGCTGCGCGGCTGAAGTCGAGGTCATGTTTTTCACCATCACTCAGATGACAGGCGCGCAGCGGAGCGAGAGCCTCACCGGCTGAGCTGGGTCTCGTATTCGCGCTGCACCGCTTCGAGCAAGCCCCCAGCGTTCTGCTGGCCGCCGACCATTTTCTGCAATTCCGGCGTCCAGCCCGCGGCGAAGATGGCGCCGGTGGCATTGGCGATGAAGTCCATGGCGCCATTGTCCTGCGCCAGGGTCGCGCCGGCCGCCAGCGACTGCTCGGTCACCGAGCCGGGCTCGACAGCGGGCATGGGCAGATCGGTCGGGCCGCCGGGATTGGACCCGCCGACTTCAACGTTGATCTTGCGGGCTTCTTCGTTGCGGGCGACCCAATCGAGGAAGAAGGCAGCGCATTCGGGATTGGCGGCATTGGCGCTGATGCCGAAGGTGAGCGGGGAAGACATGGAGGCATGGCGGCCGCCCTCTTCCAGGCTCGGCATGATGAAGAAGCCGAACTTGTCCTTGGCATTGGTATCGAGATTGCCCGATTCCCAATCGCCGTTGAACATGAACAGGCCTTCACCGCCCATGAAGCGGCTCATCATCTGGAAATATTCGATGGCATTGGCGTCGGAGGGGAAATAGCCCGCCTTGATCCAGCCTTCGAGATGTTCGGCGGCCTTGAGATTGTCCGCGGTATTGATGGTGGCGCCGTCCTTCTGGAAAATCCAGTCGTTGATCGGCTCGGGTGCGCCATAGGCGCCCATCAGATTCTGGAGCGGGAAGGCGAAGCCGCCGGTGCCCTTATTCCACTGCATGACCGGCAGGATGCCGGCTTCCTTGGCCTTGGCCATCAGCGCATCGAGCTCGGCCACGCTTTTGGGCGCTTCGGTCATGCCGATCTGGGCGGCCAGTTCCTTGTTATAGAACACGCCGGTCATCGAGTAATTGATGCCCATGCCATAGAGCGAACCGGTGCCGCGCGGGCGGCCGCCTTCTTCGACGCGCAGCTGCACGAGCTGGCCGGCCGGGAACTGGTCCCAGCCAAGGGCGTCGAAATCGGCGTCGAGATTGCGCAGCAGGTTATTGGCCACCAGGTCGGTGATGGAGGGGACGCGGATCAGGTCCGGCGCATTGGGCTCGGACAGGATGCGCGGGGAATTCTCCATCATATTGGCGAACTGGTCTTCCTTGATGTCGAAGGTGACATTGGGGAATTGCCGGGTGAATTCCTCGGCCAGGCGCGTGGGCAGCGGGAAGCCGGTTTCGAAATAGGAATTGAGCACGACCGGGTCGGTGCCGCAGCTGGGGGCTGCAAGGGCGGTGCCGGCGGTTGCCGCGACCGAAAGGGTAAGAGCGGCGATACGAAGTGCGTGGCGGGACTGATTTCTCAAGACGACCTCCTCCAGGGCGAAAAGCAGCGGATATTTCCGCCTGCTAAATGGATTTAGCGCATGAGCAAAAGGCGCTGTCAATATGGCCTTTCTGCCCATGAGCGGCGACTTAGACGATCGAGCGCAGGGCCGAGATGATCCCGGTCGCGCGCTCATCTTCCGGCCCCATCATCCAATTGGTGACGAAGCCGAAACCGATCTGGCGCGCGGGATCGGCGAAGCCGACCTGACCGCCTGCGCCGTCATGTCCGAAACAGCCATCGGCCAGATAGCGCCGGGCCTCGGAATCGAGCTGGAAGCCATAGCCCCAGCGGGAATAGGGCGGATCGCCGCCAAAGACCGCGACACCCTGGCTCTGCGTCCGCGTTGCCTCGGCGATGACCGGAGTATCGAGCAGCCTGACGCCGCGTGTCGGCGTCACCGCGGCCGACCAGATGGTCGCCAGCGCCTCGGCACTGGCAATGCCGCCGGCACCAGGAATTTCGGCGGCGCGGATGCGCTGCTTGTTGAAGCCGCCTTGCTCGCTGACCAGATCGACCGGCAGGGCATTGCCAAGCGTCATGGCCTTGTATGGCCAGTTCGGCCCGGGCTTTCCTGCTTCAGCGGCCCAGAGATCGATCAGGGGCTGACTGACCTGGATATGAGCGGGCTTGTCGGCGAGCGCATCGGGCAGGCCGATCCAGGCATCGACGCCCAGCGGCGCGGTGATCAGCTCGCGGAAATAGGCGCCGACCGACATGCCGGTGACCCGACGGATGATTTCGCCGGCGAGCCAGCCATGGGTCAGCGCGTGATATTGATAGCCCGTGCCGAGCGGCCAGAGCGGTTCCTGCGCGGCCAGGATCGCGGTGACCCGATCCCAATCGACGATATCGTCTTCGCTGAGATCGGTGCGCGGGGCCGACAGGCCGGCCTGATGCGCCAGCGCCTGCCCCACAGTCACCCCGTCCTTGCCGGCGGCGGCGAATTCGGGCCAATAGCGGCTGACCGGCGCGTCATAATCGAGCCGGCCTTCCTGCACGAGGCGCGCGGCGAGAATGGAGACCAGCCCCTTGGTGCAGGAGAAGATCGTGGTCGGCGTGTCCTTGACCCAGGCTCGGCCATTGCGCGCATCGGCGACACCGCCCCAGAGATCGGCGACACATTCGCCGCCAACCAGGACATGCAGGCTCGCCCCCATGGCCGGACGTCTCTTGAAAGCGCGCTCGAACGCGATGGCCAGCGGCTCGAAACCGGGTTTTACCGATCCATTGATGGTCATGGCCGCACCTTTACCGAAAGATAGCCGTCGGCATCGACGCGCAATGGGATGGGATCGCAAATGCCGCCCATGAACTGGCCGTCGATGGTGGAATTGTCGAAAGCCAGAAGGCAGGCCCGGCCCTGCCGGTCGGTGACGACGCGGCCGGCATAGAGCCTTTCATCGACGAGAAGCCGGGCTTGGGAAAAGTCGACCTGCCCGGGCATTGCCCCGACCGGCAGGCTCCAGATGCCACCCACCTGCCCTGCCCGCAACCCGCACAGCTTTGGCGTATCGCAGCAGAAAACCATGTGGTTCTGGCCATCGACTTCGACGAGCTGGAACACTTCGAGATGGGCAAAGCCCGAGCCCGCCGCGCTGAGCGCGGGCTGCACCGTCCAGACATCGAGATCGGGCGAGGTGGCATGGCCCATGACGCCGCGATCGGGCTCGGCGCCGTGCTTGCCGCGAGCGGTGATCAGCATGTGCCAGAGGCCGTCGGCCTCATCGCGGAAAACCCAGGGATCGCGCCAGGCTTCTTCGGGCCAACTCGACGTGCCCAGAATTTCGTAAAGCGCCGGATCGGCCGCGCAGACCGGGCCGTTGGCCTTGGTCCAGGTGAACAGATCGGGCGAGGTGGCGAGGCCAATGGTTTCGACATTGGCGGCGCTGTCGGGCGCGAGGAAGCGCGAGCCGGTATAGAACATCCGCCACAGGCCGGCATCGTCGCGAATGACGCTGCCGGTCCAGGTGGCGCTGCCATCGAACGTGCCCGGCGCGCCGGCATCGAAGGCGAGGCCATGATCGGTCCAGTCGCCGAGATCGGTGGAGGTGGCATGGCCGATCCGGGCATTGCGATGCCGCAGATCGGGATTGCCCAGCGATTTGGGCGCATGCAGATAGAACAGGTGGAAGCGCTCGCCGTCATCGGCGAGCCAGAAATCCCAAACCCAGTGATCGGGACGCTTGAAAGCCATTTCCCACCCCTGCTAAAACCATTTAGCACATGCAATGCGGCAGGGCTGTTGTCAAGCCGGACTTGCATCTCTATCCAATCGAAGGGGCATGGCGGTGCAGCGCATGCCAGAGGGGGCACGATCGCTTGGCAAAGAAACGCGTTACCTTGGCCGATGTCGCGCGCCTGGCGGGCCTCTCGACCGCCGCCGCCTCCATGATCCTGACCGGCAGGCCCGATACCCGCCTTTCCGCCGATGCCCATGCCAAGGTGCATGCGGCCGCCGCCAGCCTGGGCTATCGCCCCAATGTGGCGGCGCGGGCGCTGCGGACGGACAAGTCGCGCTCCATCGCCTTCATCTCCGACTATGTCGCCACCACCCGCTTCGCCAGCGGGCTCATTCGCGGGGCGCTGGCCGGCGCGGAAGCCGCCAAGCATGTCATGCTGGTGCTGGAAACCGGGGGCGAGCCGGCGCGCGAAATCCAGGCGGTCGAGGCGGCCCTGGACCGCCAGGTGGACGGGCTGATCTTCGCTGCCATGCGCGCCCGCGAAGTCTTCGTGCCCGATATCGCCATCACCATTCCGACGGTCATGCTCAACGGCACGAGCGCGCGCTTTCCCGTCTCCGTCCTGCCCGACGAATATAGAGGCGGCCGCATGGCCGTCGAATTGCTGGTACGGGCCGGGATCGGCGAGGGGATCGTGCTGCTGGGGCACAATGCCAATGAGGAAGCCGGGCTCTTCCGCTCGGAAGCCATTTCCCGCCGCTTTGCCGGCATCCGCGACGCCATGGCCGAAGCGGGGCTGGATTTCGCCGCGGAACTGAGTTCCTGGGACTGGGAGCCGGGCTATGGCTATGACCTGACCCGCCAATTGCTGGCCCGGCAGAAGCCCCGCGCCCTGCTCTGCCTCAACGACCGGCTGGCCTTTGGCGCCTATCAGGCCTTGGCCGAGGCCGGATTGCGCATTCCCCAGGATGTCGGCCTCGTCTCCTTCGACAATGACGAGATCGCATCCTATCTGCGGCCCGGCCTGACCACGATCGGCCTGCCGCACGAAGCCATGGGGCGCAAGGCCATCGAATTGCTGCTGGCGCCGTCGCCCAGGCCGGCCCTGGTGGACATGCCCGTGCTGATCCGGGGCTCGCTGCCCGGCGCGGCGCGCTGAACGGCCTTCAGGCCAGCGCGCCGGCGGCTTCGGAATCGCAGAAAATGGTGACCCGGCCGTGGCTCTGCAGGGCCGAAGCCGGGCAATCGGGGCTGGCCTCCTGCCGGAAGGCCCGGTCCAGCGCCTCCGCCTTGGCGGCGCCGATGGCGACGAGGACGATCTCCCGGGCCTCGAGAATGGTGCCGATGCCCATGGTCACCGCCGTGGGCGGCACCACTTCCCCAGCAGGAAAATCGCCTTTATTGGCCTCCCGCGTCGAGGGCGCCAGATCGACCTGGCGGGTGCGGCTATCGAAGGGCGAGCCGGGTTCGTTGAACCCGATATGGCCATTGCGGCCGATGCCGAGCATTTGCAGGTCGATACCGCCCTCGGATCCGATCGCGGCTTCGTAGGCCTGGCAGGCTGCTTCGATATCGCCCTCGACGCCCGGCAGGGCGCCCTTTCCGGCCGGCAGATCGACATGGTCGAACAGGTGCGCCTGCATATAGGCCCGGAACGAGGCGGGATGGCCGGCAGGCAGGCCGACATATTCATCGAGATTGAAGCTGGCCGCCCGGACGAAGGAAAAACCGCCGGCCCGGTAGCGCGCCACCAGGCGCGCATAGATGGGCACGAAAGTATTGCCGGTGGCCAGGCCAAGACGGGTGGCCGGCTGAGCGGTCAGGCGCTCGGCGAGATAGGCTGCCACGGCATCAGCGATTGCGGCAGGAGATGGGAAGACACGAAAATCTGGCTTGTTCATACCGATAGCAATGGCGCGGACGCCTTTTGAGAGAATTATGCCGAGGCGAGACTGCCGGTGCCGCCGGAGGCCTGGACGGAGCGCGACCCGGCGCCGATGGCGGCGGTAAGGCATTGATCGGGCCCCGCGCCATCCAGCCAGGCATCGAGGAAGCCGGCATTGAAGGCATCGCCCGCGCCGGTCGTGTCCACGACATCGACCTTGGGGCTCGGCCGGGCGGTGATGGTGCCATCCATGGCCAGAAGCGCGCCATCGGCGCCGCATTTGAGCGCGACGACGGGGAAATGGCGCGCCAGGATCGCCAAGGCCGCTTCCGGGTCGCTGGCGCCGGTCAGGGCATGGGCCTCTTCCATATTGGGCATGAAGATGTCCGTGCCGGCGGTGCGCTCGAAGAACATCGGATCGCGGATAAGCTCGTCGTCCCAGCTCGGATCGAGCGACACCGTGAGGCCATTGGCCTTGGCCGCGCTGATGGCGTCGCGCATTTCGTGGAGCGTGGCATATTCGGCGATATGCAGGTGCCCCGCCTCGGGCCAGGCCAAAGCGCGCTCGAAGCTGGCCGGTCGCGCATGCCCCGCCCGGCGGGACAGGAAGGCGCGATCATTGTCGTTGACCATGACCACGGTGAGCTGCGGGCCGGCGGTTTCGTGCCGATCGAGAAATTGCAGGTCGAGCCCCAGGGCCTCGATCTCGCCAGCCAGTGCGGCCGACAGGGAATCGGTGCCGAAGCGGGCGAGCAATGCCGAGGGACGGCCCCGCGCGGCCAGATGCGCCGCCGTGATCAAGGCGCCGCCGCCCGGCGTCATGGCAAATTCGCGCGCGAAGAGCTCACGACCCAATTGCGGCATGCCGTCGAGGCCCCGGAACACCAGGTCGCAATAGATGCGGCCAAGGCTGAGAACAGCCCTGGCCTTGGATGGTGACGACCTCATGCGCGACCCAGAGCCTTTTCGCTGGCGGCGTCGAACAGGTAGAGCGCGCCGGCTTCGGCCCGCACCGCGACCGTGCTGCCGATGGCCGGAACGACGCGGCCGGGTGCCGTGGCCGTCACCAGCGTCTTGCCGAGCATGAGATGGACCAGGGTTTCCGAACCCAGCGGCTCGACGGCCTCGACCAATCCGGAACCGCTGAGGCCGGCGCCATTGCCTTCGCCGACCACTAGATCGTGCGGGCGGATGCCGACAATGACGTTGCCCTCATGGGTGGGCAGGCTGAGGCCTGAGACCGTCACGCCCTCGATGGCCAGATTGCCACCGGTGAGATCGGCTTCCATCATGTTCATGGACGGGCTGCCGATGAAGCGGGCGGTGAACACGTCCACCGGGTTTTCGTAGAGATCGGTGGGCGTGCCGACCTGCAGGATATTGCCCTCGCGCATCACCACGATCTTGTCGGCCATGGTCATGGCCTCGACCTGGTCATGCGTCACATAGACGATGGTGGTGCCCAGCCGGCGATGCAGGCTCTTGATCTCCATGCGCATCTGGCTGCGCAATTGCGCATCGAGATTGGAGAGCGGCTCATCGAAGAGGAAGGCCACGGGGTCGCGCACCATGGCGCGGCCGATGGCGACACGCTGGCGCTGACCGCCGGAAAGCGCGGCCGGACGGCGATCCAGCAGCTTTTCGAGCCCGAGAATCTTGCCGGTCTCTTCGATGCGCTTCTGCTTTTCGGCCTTGGAGAGCTTGGACGTGTAAAGCCCGAAGCCGATATTCTGCCCCACGGTCATATGCGGATAGATGGCGTAGTTCTGGAACACCATGGCGATGTTGCGCTGCTTGGGCTCGCGCTGGTTGACCACCTCATCGCCGATCTTGAGCACGCCGCCGGAAATATCCTCGAGGCCCGCGATCATGCGCAGAGTGGTGGACTTGCCGCAGCCCGAGGGGCCGACGAAAACGACGAATTCGCCATCCTCGATGGTGAGGTCGATGCCGTGCACGGCGCGGGTATTGCCATAGGCCTTGACCAGGCCCTGGAGTTCGATCTTGGCCATCAGGCTTTCCCCTTCAATGCGTCGAAACGCTCTTTGAGCATGCGCGCGGCATCGGCCTGGCGGCGCAGCAGATTGTCGTGTCGGGCGGCGAGATCGGCCGCGTCTTTTCTGTAGCCGGCAATGGCCGCGCCCAGTGGTTCGGGCGCCGGGCCGCCATAGCGGGTGCGCACGGCCACGAAGTACTCGGGCGAGACGATTTCGGCGAAACTGGCCTGGTCCAGACCCGGCTTGCGGCCGGTGGCCTTTTCGAAGGCATCGGCGAAGGGCGCGTAGCCATCGCGGCCCAGATCGCCGCCCATGGCGACCACGACCTTGGCAACGGCGGCGGCGATTTCGTGGCCCTCGCGGAAGGACAGGCCTTCCCGGCGCACCAGGCTGTCGGCCAACTCGGTAATGGTGATGCATGAGCGGCTGATATTAGCCCGCACCCGCGCCGGATCGATACGGATCTGCGCCACCAGGGCCGCCAGCAGATCGAGCACGCGATAGGCGCTGTCAAAGGCCTGGTAGCCCATGGACTGGGTCTCGCCCTCGCTGTCGTTCATGTCGGTGAAGGGCGTATTGTGCATCACCGTGAGCATGGCCTGCGCCCGCCCATAAGTCTGGCTCGCCAGATGGCGAAGATGCTCGATCGGCACCGGATTGCGCTTCTGCGGCATGATCGAGGAAATCTGCACCAGCGCATTGGGCACATAAATCTGCCCGACCTCGAAGCTGGTCCAGACCTGGAAATCCTGGATCGGACGGCCGAGATGGAGGAACATCAGCTCGATGGCCGAATAGGTCGCGGTGATATAGTCGACCCCGGCAATGCAGGAATAGGAATTCTGCAGCGGCGCGGCAAAGCCGAGCAATTCGGCGACGCGGGCCCGGTCGGTGGGGAAACCGGTGGTGGTGATCGCCGCCGCGCCCATGGGGGAGAGATCGACGATCCTGTAGGCCTCGAACAGGCGCTCGATATCGCGGCCGACGAATTCGACGATGGCCGAGAGATAATGGCCGAACGTGGTGGGCTGCGCCGGCTGGCCATGAGTATAGGCGACGATCAACGTGTCCTTTTCCCGCTCAGCCGCTTCGATCAGCGCCGTATGCAGGGCCAGAGCCTTACCGATCAGCACATTGAGCCGCTCGCGCAGGCCCAGCTTGAACAGGGTATGGTCGATATCGTTGCGGGAGCGCGCCGTGTGCAGGCGTCCGCCCAGATCGGGGCCGACGCGCTTTTTCAGCTCCTTTTCGATGAGGAAGAAGAAGTCCTCCACCTCACCGGTATAGACGAGCTGTGCCGGATCGATCTCGGCATCGATGCTGTCGAGCGCCTTGGCGATATCGCGCGCCTGGGCTGCATCGAGAATGCCAGTCTCGGCCAGCATCACCAGATGCGCGCGATCGATGGCCCGGAAGCCTTCGACATGGTGGTCCTTGGCGCCATCGAACAATGGCGCCAGGACGGTTTGCTTATAGACGGGGTCGGGAAAGACCGACTTATCGGACAGACGTGGATCGGTCATGGATCAACCCTTGAGGCCGGCCAGCATGACGCCGCGCACGATGAAGCGCTGCAGGGCCAGGAAGACCAGAAGCGTGGGAATGGTGCCCAGCGCCGCGCCGGTCATGATCAATTCCCACTGGATGGAGGATTCAGCCGAGAAGCTCGAAATGCCCACAGGCAGCGTATAGAGCTCCTTGGAGGTGGTGACGATCAGCGGCCAGAAGAACGCGGTCCAATTGCCCAGGAAGGTGAAGATGGCCAAGGCCGAAATGGCCGGAACCACCATGGGCATAGCGATCTTCCACCAGATGGTGAACTCGTTGAGTCCATCCACCCGCGCCGCTTCCAGGAAGTCGTTGGGCACGCCTTCGAAGAACTGCTTCATGAGGAAAGTGCCGAAGGCCGTCATCAGGCCGGGGAACATGATGCCCCAATAGCTATCGATCCAGCCGAGCTGGCTCGACATCAGGTACCAGGGGATCACCAGCATTTCGGTGGGGATCATCAGGGTCGAGAGAATGGCGAGGAAGATGAAATAGCGCCCCCGGAACTCGAACTTGGCCAGCGTATAGCCGACGAGGCTGTCGAAGAAGACATTGGAGAGCGTGACGGTGAGCGCGATGAAGGTGGAATTGAAGAACCACTGCATGAAGCGGCCATCGCTCAGCACGCGGACGTAATTGTCCAGCGTCGGCGCCGCCGGGATGAGGCGCAGATCATAGACCTGGCCCGAGGTCTTGAGCGAGGTCGAGAACATGAAGAGCAGCGGGGTGATCATGATCAGCCCGCCGATGAACAGCAGGGTCCAGGCGATGATGCGGCCGGGGCGGATATCGCGACGATTGGCCGCCAATTCGGTGGATGCGGTCGTGGTGGCGGTCATTTCTTTTCCCTCAGCACATAGAGCTGGAGCAGCGAGACGATGAGCAGGATGGTGAACAGCACCACGGTCTGCGCGGCCGCGTAGCCCATCTGGTACGAGGAAAAGGCGGTCTGATAGATCATGAGCACCAGCGGCTTGGTCGAATTGAGCGGCCCGCCGGGATCATTGGTGGTCATGTTGTAGACCTGATCGAAAATGCGCAGGAAGCCGATCGAGGAGAACACGACCAGAAAGACCGTCGTGGGCTTGAGCAGCGGAATGGTGATCTTGCGCAGGATCGCCCCGTCACCGAGGCCGTCGATGCGCGCCGCTTCGTAGAACGTATTGGGGATGGCGCGCAGGCCGGCCATGAAGATGATGATCTGGAAGCCCAGGCCCGCCCAGATCGCCGGGATCAGGATCGAGATCAAAGCCTGATCGACCGAGCGCAGGAACGGCTGCTGGGCGATGCCGATGGAGGCGAGGAAACCGTTGATCACCCCGATAGGCACGGGCTGATAGAACCAGCGCCAGACCCAGCCCATGGCCGCCGCCGTGGTCAGGAAGGGCAGGAAATAAAGGGCGCGGATGAAGCCGTGCATGAAGCGGACGCGATCGAGGTAATAGGCGATCACGAAGGAGATCACGAGGCTCACCGGCGTGCCGATGATGAGATAGAGGAAGGTGTTCTGGAACACTTTCCAGAACATCGGATCGGCAAACATCTTCTCGTAGTTCGCAAAGCCGATGAACTGGGCCGGGCGCAGCAGGTCCCAATTGGTCAGGGACAGCCAGAAGGCCTGGAAGGTGGGATAAAAGCGGATACCCGTATAGAAGAGAATGGGGAGAGCCAGGAAGGCCCAGGCCCAGATCACACGCTTGGTGCTGATATTCAGGCGATCCCAGAAGCGAGACGGGCCTGCGGGGGAGGTTGCGTTTGCCGACGCCATGATCGCTCCTTGGGAAGCAGACGACCGGTGGCGGCACGACGCCGCCACCGACCGATTGTTTGACGTTAGGTTTACTGGCGGCCGGCGTCGATGATCGCCTGTTCGGCCTGAGCGGCCTGGGCCAGCGAGTCCTCGATGGACTGGCCTTCGAGCAGGACGCGATTGACCATGTCGATCGCGGTCTGGCGCTGGGCAGCTTCATCATAGAACTGGGTAGTATGCGCGTATTCGAGGCCCTTGAGGAACGGCCCGAGGATGGGGTCGGCCAGGTTGGTCTCGGTAAGAGCCACGTCGCGGCGGGCCGGCAGCTCGCCAACGGTTTCCAGCCAGATTTCCATCGCTTCCGGCGAGGAAATGTAGGCAAGGAACTTCTGGGCGGCTTCGAGCTCTTCACCTTCGGCGGTCGCGCCGATGGCATTGGCGAAATAGCTCGAATAGTTCGAGCGCAGGCCGTCGGCATTGGCCGGAAGCTCGACAACGCCCCATTCGAACGGGTTGTTGGCGAAGGCGCCGAGACGGAACGTGCCGTCGATGGTCATCGCCGCCATGCCGGCGCGGAATGCGGCCTGGCCCTCGTCCATGAAGCCGACCAGGCCGACATTATGCTCGGTCTGGAGATCCGTATAGAACTTCAGCGCAGCGGCACCGGCCTCGTCGTCATAGGCGACATTGCCGTCGGCGTCGTAGGGCGCGCCACCGAACTGACGCACCAGGTCTTCGCGCCACCAATGGTGGTCCTGGCCAGCCATGTCCAGCGTGATGCCGGCCGTGGTGATATTGCCACCGCCATCGCGCTTGGTGGTGGCTTCGGCGGCCGCCAGCAGCTCGTCGAGCGTATCGGGGGGCTCGACGCCGGCTTCCTCGAAGAGGGCCTTGTTGTAGAACAGCGCCAGCGACCGCACGGCGGTCGGCAGGCCGTAATAATCATCGCCACGCTTCATCGCCGACACGATCGGGAAGAAGTCGGCTTCGATTTCCTCATGCGGGAACACGGCCGGGTCCAGCGGCTTGATCAGGCCGCCGTTCACGAACTGGTCGGTCCAGCCGTAGAAGAGCTGCACCACGTCCGGGCCCTGGCCGGCAACCTTGGCCGCGACGACGCGGGTCTGGTAATCGGCATAGGGGAAGGTGGTGTGCTTGACGGTGATGTCGGGGTTGGCCGCCTCGAAATTCTCGATCAGCTTGTCCATCGCCTGGACGCGGCTGTCGAAGACATATTGCCAATATTCGATTTCCACCGCCTGGGCGGAGCCCAGCGCCAACAAGCTAACGCCGGCTGCGAGCCCGGCCATCTTTGCCTTGGTGAACATTAATCCCTCCGTTTGAGCCATCGCCTTTTTGCGACGGCAATCTCTGGTGCGAGACAGGCGCACGACCGCCAATCCGTCCTCAGCGTGAGATATGCGACACCGGCTTGTCAATAAAATAATCTACTTGAGTTATTCTGTTTCGCGGCTAGTCTGGTTTCTCCACGTCGTATAAGCGTGAGGTTGGAGGGCCGGACAGTGAACAGTCGCAGCAAGCGAACCCTACGCCAGCGCGTCGCCATCGGCTCCAACCCCGAGCGCAACCGCGCCCACAACAGGCGTGTGGTGCTCGAAGTCATCCGCATGCACGAGCATCTGGGCCGCACTGAAATTGCCCGGCGCGCCCAGCTGACACCCCAGGCCGTGGCCAATATCGTCGAGGAATTGCTGGAAGAAGGCCTGCTCATCGAGCTGGGCCGGCTCCGCTCCGGCCGCGGCCAGCCGCCCATCCAGTTCGCTGTCAATCCCAATGGACCGCTGACCGCCGGCATCGAGGTCGCGGCAGACCATATGGTGACCGTGCTGCTGGACCTGTCCGGGGGCGTTCGCGGCCAGTCCATCGTCGCCCTCGCAGACCCGGGACCCGATGCGGTGCCAGAGCTGGCGGCCAGCCAGGTGCGCCAATTGCAGACCACGCTTGGCGCCGATAGCAGCAAGCTCCTGGGCATCGGCGTGGTCATGCCCGGCCCCTTCGAGATCGAAGGCATGAGCTCGGTAGGTCCGGCCACCCTGCCCGGCTGGACCGGCGTGGACCCCGCCCCGCTTTTCGCCAAGGCGACAGGCCAGCACGTGGTTGTGGAAAACGACGCCACTGCCGCCGTGGTCGGCGAACGGCTCTACGGCGCCGGCCGGCAATTGGGCAATTTCTGCTATCTCTATTTCGGCGTCGGGCTGGGCCTGGGCGTCATCCAGGACGGAAGACCGGTGCGCGGCGCCTTCGGCAATGCCGGCGAAATCGGCCATATCGGGCTGACGCCGCGCAAGGGCAAGGGCATTTACGGACCCGCCGGCGCGCTGGAACGCTTCGTTTCCGTCTTCGCCCTGCGCGAGCGGCTGGCCATGGCCGGCATTTATGCCGCGACGGTCGAAGACATCCAGAAACTGCACGACGAGAACAACCAGACCCTCAAGGACTGGATCGCCCTGGCCGCCGATCACCTGGCCCCGACCGTCGCCATGCTTGAAAACATCTTCGATCCGGAAACGGTGATCTTTGGCGGCGGCCTGCCCGATTCGGTGCTGAATGCGGTGATCGCCGCGCTCGATCCCCTGCCGGTCTCCGTCGCCACGCGCCTGCAACGCTCGCTGCCCCGGGTGCTGCGCGGACAGACCGGGCAATTGACCGCCGCCCTGGGCGCGGCCGCCCTGCCGCTGCTCGACACCGTCTCGCCCCATCTCAGCGTTGCCGATCCGGCCAACTGACCTTCCTATTCCCGATCCGGAGATGTGCTGATGCTTTCCAGCCGCGACCGACTCCGCCGCCAGGCCGCCACACCCCACCTCGTCGCCTTTCGCCACGCCCTGGGCCGGCTGGGCTCGCCGCTCACCGTGATGAATACCGGCGCGCATCCTGATGACGAGCAGAACGGCATGCTGGCCACCCTGCGCCACCAGCACGGCATGCGCATCGTGATCGCCTGCTCGACGCGCGGCGAAGGCGGCCAGAACATTCTCGGCCCCGAACGCGGCGGCGCGCTGGGCGTTTTGCGGTCGCGCGAGATGGAAGAGGCCGCCCGCGCCATCGATGCCGATATCGCCTGGCTCGGCCACGGGCCGGACGATCCGGTGCATGATTTCGGCTTTTCCAAATCCGGCCCGGACACGCTGGCACGCTGGGGCGAAGAGCGGACGCTCGAACGGCTGGTCCGCGCCTATCGGCAATTCCGCCCCGATATCGTCATCCCCACCTTTCTCGACGTACCCGGGCAACACGGCCACCATCGCGCCATGACCCAGGCGGCCGAAGCCGCCCTGGCCCTGGCCGCCGACCCAACCGCCTTTCCCGAACACGCCGCCGAGGGATTGCGCCCCTGGAAAGTCGCCAAATATTACCTGCCGGCCTGGTCGGGTGGCGGCAATGGCTATTATGACGACGAGGTGCCGCCGCCCCCGGCCACCACCTATATCCGGGCGCTAGGCGCCGACCCGGCCACTGGCCTACCCTATGACCGGCTCGGCGAGGTTTCCCGTGCCGGCCATGCCAGCCAGGACATGGGCCATTGGCTACACCCCGCCGAGCAATCCTGGGCGCTGCACCTGGTGGGCGGCAAGCCCGAAAACGCCATCGGCCAGGGCCTGCCGAACTGCCTCGCTGACCTGGTGGATCTCGACGAATTGGCCGAGGCCGACGAGGCCATGGCAGCCGCGCTGGCCGCCTTTCCGGACGCTGGCAAAGTTCTGGACAATCTGGCCGGCGCACGCCGCGCCATCCGGGCGGCCCAGGATCGGATGAGCGATGCGGCTCTCGCTCTGCATGACCATCGCCTCACCCGCAAGCTGGCCGAGATCGACACCGCCATGGCCTCCGCGGCCAATATCCGCATCATGGCGAGCCTCTCATCCGCCGATATCGTCCCCGGTGCCGCGCTCGAGCTGATCGTGGAGGCGGACCCGGGCCTGGCCGAAACCATCACCGTCGAGCCGATGACAAACGACCTGCTCGAACCGATCGAGCCGCATCGAATGCCCGATTCGCAGCTCGTCCTGCCGATCCGGGTCCGCGCCGACGCGCCTGTCACCAATAGCTTCGCGCCGGATTGGCAGAGCCTGGGCGGCAATGGCGCGCTCTCGGTGATGGTACGTGCCGAATTAGGCGGCGAGCACGTCGCCTTCATGGTGGATACAGAGGAGCCGCTGCAAGTGGCGCCGCCGCACGCGCTGCGCCTCTCACCGGAAGCCATCATCCTGCCGCTTCCGGCCCAGGGCCGGCATGTGGTCGCGACCAAGCCCGGGATCGATGCGGCCCGGCTCACCCTCGGCACGCCCGCCGGCCTGGCACTGGAACGGCAAGGCACCGAAATCGTGCTGGCCGCCGGGCCGGACCTGCAGGCCGGCCGCCATAGCCTGCCGGTTGCGGTCGATGGCCGTCCGGCCCATGTGGTGACCCCCATCGCCTATCCGCATATCGGCCGCACGCGCTTTGTCCGCCCACTGACCCTGGACGTGCTGGCGCTCGATCTCAACCTGCCCGAAGCACGCATCGGCTATATCGGCGGCGGCAGCGACCGGGTCGGCCACTGGCTGGAGCGCATGGGTGCCCGCCCGACCATCCTCGATGCGGAAGCGCTCGGCGGCAGCCTGGCCGATCTGGATACGATCGTCGTCGGCATCTTCGCCTATGGCAACCGCCCCGACCTTGCCGCCGCCAATGCGCGACTGCGCGACTGGGTCGAGGCCGGTGGCCACCTCGTGACCCTTTATCATCGCCCCAGCGATAGGTGGGATCCGGACCGCACGCCGGCACGGCGCCTGGTCATCGGCTCGCCCTCGCTGCGCTGGCGGGTTACCGATCCGACGGCGGCGGTGACGCTGCTGGAACCCGACCATAAGTTGCTGACGGGACCGAACCGCATCACGGCAGAAGATTTTGCCGGCTGGGACAAGGAGCGTGGTCTCTATTTCGCGTCGGAATGGGATGAGGTCTACAGACCTCTGCTCGCCATGAACGATGCAGGTGAGGAGCCGCTGACCGGGTCGCTACTCTCCGCCGAGATCGGAAAAGGCCGCCATACCCATACCAGCCTTGTCCTGCACCATCAGCTCGACCGTCTGGTGCCCGGCGCCTTCCGCATCATGGCCAACCTGCTGCAGCCAGCCTGATATGCCCAAAGCCGCCGCGCCCAATATCGGCATGGCCTGGCTGCTATGCGACATGAGCCTGGTCACGATCATGACCGTCCTGGTCAAGCTCGGCGGCGCCGACTATCCGGCCGTGCAGATGGTGTTCATCCGCTCCCTCGTCGGCCTGGTGAGCGTGCTGCCCATGGCCTGGCGGCATCGGTATGCCCTGCGGCAGACCCGGCAATGGGGGCGCCATGCCTTCCGCGTCTTCTGCAATACGGCAGCGCTCAATGCCAATTTCGCCGCGCTGACCGCCCTGCCCCTGGCACTGGCCAACGCCATCGGCTTCATGCGGCCGCTGGTCGTGCTGGCCCTGGCGACATTCATGCTGGGCGAGCGTTCCGGGCCCTGGCGCTGGGTCGGCGCGGCCATAGGCTTTGCCGGCGTCCTGATCATGGTGGCGCCGGGCGAAATGGCCTGGAGCGCCGGCATCCTGGCGGCCCTGGCCGCCGTCCTCTTCGGATCGCTGGCCACGGTGCAGACGCGCGCCCTCAAGGATGAGAACACCACCATATTGATGGTGTTCTATACAATCGGCATCACGCTTTTCACCGCCATCCCCGCCGCCATCGCCTGGCAACCGGTTGCGCCGCATTCCTGGCCCCTGCTGCTCGGCATCGGCGTGATCGCCCAGATCGCGCAATATTGCTATCTGCGCGCCTATCAGTCCTCACCCGCCAATGTGCTGGCGCCGCTGGGCTATCTGTCCATCGTCATGGCCAGCCTGGCCGGCTATCTCGCCTTCGGCGAAGTACCGGCCTGGACCACGCTGGTTGGCATCGCCGTCATCCTTTTCGCCCTCGCCCTGACCGCACGGCTGGATCGGAGGCGGCCGCAGCGGATCGCGCCGGCGGATGATCCAGCTTCGTAGGCCGTTTCAAGTTCCGCGGAAGCACCAATAGACCTCACCCTGAGGACTATTGTTCGCCCAAAACTCCAAACGACGTTTCATAACAAGAAGAGGCCCCCGATCCCGGAGAGGATCGGAGGCCTTTGCCGCTATCGATGCGCGGCCTAAACGGCCCGCGACGGGAGGTTGCCGCGGACCGGAAGCCTGGCTCAGCGCTTGGCTGGCTGGATCAGATTGGCCATGATCCGGAAAGCGCCCGGGGTCAGCTTGTCCAGCTGGTGGTGCAGGACGAGGCTGGTATGGGTATGGCGGCCTTCGCCGATCTCGGCGGAAAGCAGTGACCCAGTCAGCGGCTCTTCACCCGCATCGCTCATGGCGAGCAGGGGCTTATAGACCTCATCCCATTCGGAGGCGAAGTAGAGACCGCGTTCCTTGTCCCAATTGGCCCAGTCTTCTTCGGTGATGACATTGGGATAATTGAGCAGCGGATGATCGGCCTCGAGCACCGTTACCGGCGCATTGGCATCGGTCACGCGGTAACGGATCGATGGCGTGCCGATCTTGAGATAGGCCAAAGGCACCGTGTCGGTGTTCCAGCCATCCGAAGGCCGGTGATAAAGCGTCACCAGGTGACCGCCATTCTTCACCCATTCATGCACGCCCGGCAGCGCCGCGACCAGATCGGGACGACGTCCGAAGGAGAAGATGCCCACGACCAGGGTATCGAGATCGCGATAGGCACCCGCTTCCATGTCCGAGGGGCTCAGTTCGGTCAGGGCTACGCCCAGCCGCTTGAGCCAGGTGGCGACATTGTCGTTGCCGCCCCCGATATAGCCGATCTTCCCTTCCGGGATCAGCGCGCCGACGGATTGCACCGGAACGGCCACTTCGGTCGGCACGACTGAACGCCCGATATGGGGATAGGAGAACACATTGATGGCATAGGCCTGCTTGTCGAGCAGCTTGGGCGCGATGGTGATGCGCTCGGTGCCGAGTTCCGCCGGCGGCGCCAGCTCGAACGTGCCGGCTTCCGCGCCGGTTTCCCCCATCGCCGTCATCGACCAGCCTTCGGGCAGGTTGAAATCGAGATCGGCAGTGGTCGCGCCGGACACCACGGCGGTCATCTCCACCGGAACGATCTCCGTTTCGGTATTGAACACCACGGCATCGGGCTTGAGCTCGAGCGAGGCTTCCGGCAGGACGCGCAGCGCGTCTTCGAGGTCGATGTCCAGCACCGCCTTGTAGCCATTGATGTCGGCGGTGAGCTGCACATAGGCATCGCCATTGCCCCCGAGCGGATCGAACTGCTCGTTGAGCGGATTGGTGAGCTCGGCATCAGCGGCGATGCTGACCTTGACGCCGTCTTCGGTGGACTCGCTGCTGATCCCCTCGCGGGCCACGACCGCAACGGCTTCGACGGTGATATTGTCCGGCGCATCGACGATGGTCTTGACCACGATGTCCTGGCCCGGGCGCAGATCGCCGCCATCGGTGAAGGCCCGGATATGCATGCCAGCGGCAGTCGCCAGCGCCAGGTCGACTTCCTTGATCTTGCGATCGAGGCGATGTCCGGCCTGCAATTCCAGTTCCTCGGGCAGGTTGGTGCGGGCTTCGGCAATCGCCTTGCCGATTTCGACCAGTTTCCCGGTCACCGCGACCGGGTCGCCGTAGTCGGAAATGGCTTCCTCGATGAGACCATGCGCATTGCGCAGGGCATCCGCTGCCGAAGCCGGCATGCCGTCGAGCTCGGCGATATGACCGACCGTGGCGATCAAGCCGTCGCGAATATCCTCTTCCTGCCGGCCGGCTTCGCCATTGGCGGCCCAGCTCAGGTTCAGCGGCCATTCGGTCTGCGGATCGGGGCGCCAGGAGCCCATGCCCTGGGTCAGGTGGCAGGAACGGGACCATTCGCCCATCTGCGGGAAGGTCGCGCCGGAGATCGGGTCGCGTTCCGGCGCACGCACCACCAGCGTCTGCGGCGGCGGCGGGGTTTCGTCGTCATAGACGCCGCCACCACCACCCCATGCGGGCTGGTAAATCTTCGGCACGCTCCAAGGCTTGAGCCCGGCGGCGATCTGGTTGGGGAATTCGTCCGGATTGCCGGAAATCTCGGCAGTCACGAAGGTCGCGACATTGGCGGCGCGGTGATGGCCATGCTGCCCGCCCACATCGAGGAAGCAGTTCATGATCACGTCCGGGCGGTAATAGCGGAACGCCCAGGTCATGCGCTCGATGACGCGGTCGCGGCCCCAGCGGTCGATCGTCTGGTTCGGATCCTTGGAGAAACCGAAATCGTGCACGCTGTCGTGATGCCCCTGGCCGCCAAAGGCCAGCGAGGCATCGAGCGCGCGAGAGGCTTCGGTCATTTCGCGGGTGCGCAGCACACCGAGCACCGAGCCGCGTTCGGGGCCGATGGCGTTCTGGCCGCCCTCGCCGCGAGTGATGCAATAGAGCACGGGATGAATGCCATAGACATGGCGCAAGGCCGCCAGCATGCCGCTGGGCTCGTCGTCCGGATGGGCACCGGTGGTCATGAGCGTGACGGTTGACGTCAGGCGCTCGAGCTGGCGGTAGAGCTTGACGATGGCGGGCTCACCCTTCTGAGCCGCAATCAAATCCAGATTGGAGGCCGGAGCCGCCCAGGCGGGAATCTGGGTCGCCGCCAAGAGGGGCGGCACCGAAGCGATAAAAGTTCGCCGAGTCAAACGTGTCATTGGTCTTTCCTCTCCACGACCGCCCGCAGCCTGACCCTCCAAGGCCATTTGCGACGATCATGTGACGGACTATGCGGACCCCATTAACTTAACTCAAGTGTGTTAATCAGATTCTTTCGTATGAGGCGCTAGAGGCTCGGAGCGGAGGGGTTTTGCTCGGGCAGAACGTCTTTAGGTCAAGGCTTTGCGATATTACTGTTTTGTAATGTCGTTCCCCGTCCGCCGCTGTTAGGTTCCGCACGAACCTGTCATCCACGTTTCGAAACCGTTCCAGAGGTTTGGCTTGATCCGGCAATTCCTGGCCTCGCTCGTCATTCTCCTTGCCGCCGGCATTGCCTGGCTGTTTCTCGTGCCCGGTGCGCCCGACACCTTGGCCCGGGTGGGGATCGTGCTGCCCTTCGGCCCTTCGACGCAGACCGAAGCCGGCACCGGCTCGGGCGGTCCCCGCATGGGCGGTTTTGCCGGCCGCGTGACCAATGTGGTGACGGCGGCGGTGGCCAGCGCCACCATCAACGATACGCTCAACGCCATCGGCGAGGGCACGCCCGCCCGCTCCGTCACCGTGATGGCGGCCAGCGCCGGCACTCTGGCGGAAGTGCTGGTGCGGCCGGGTCAGATGGTGGAGGCGGGCGACGTCATTGCCCGCTTCGATTCGGCGGCGGAGCAGATCGAATATGACAGGGCCGCGCTCGCCGCCGAAGACGCGGCAGCCACCCTGGCGCGCACCACGGGCCTGGCCAATTCCAACGTGGTCGCCGGCACCGCCCTCGCTGCGGCCGAACTGGCCCATGCCAATGCCCAACTAGCGCTGCGCAATGCCGAACTGGCGCTGGGGCGCCGGACCATTACCAGCCCCATTGCCGGCTCGGTCGGCCTTATCCGCGTCACGCCCGGCAATTATGTCGCTGCCCAGACCGCCATCACCACGATCGACGATACGTCCTCCATTCTCATCGATTTCTGGGTGCCGGAACGCTACGCCGCACAAATCCGCCCCGGCATGCCGGTCAGTGTCAGCGCCGTCTCCCTGCCCGGCCGCGATTTCACCGGCGACATCTCGGCCATCGACAATCGCATCGACCCTGCCAGCCGCACCTTGCAGGTACAGGCCGAAATTCCCAATCCGGACAATGCCCTGCGTTCGGGCATGAGCTTTTCCGTCGCGCTGGGCTTTCCGGGCGAAAACTATCCGACGGTCAATCCGCTGGCGGTCCTGTGGTCCGCCGAGGGTTCCTATGTCTGGAAATACCAGGATGGCGCTGCCACCCGGGTCATGGCCGAGATCGTGCAACGCAACAGCGACGGCGTCCTGGTCCGCGCCGATCTCGCCCCCGGCGATGTCATCATCACCGAGGGCATCCTGCAATTGAGCGAAGGCATGCCGGTCAATGTCCTCGAAGGCCCGGGCGCCGACGACGCACGGCAGGCCGCCCGAACCCCGTCCGCCAACAGATAGGGAGACGCCGCCATGTCCATCGCCGGCAAGAATGAACGCGGTGGCGCCCTGGCCACGCTCTTCGTGCGGCGGCCGGTCATGGCCGTGGTCATCAATGCGCTGATCATGGTAGCGGGCCTTGCCGCCCTGCTCGCCATCGAAGTGCGCGAACTGCCCAGCGTCGAGCGGCCGGTCCTGTCCATCTCCACCAGCTTTCCCGGCGCTGCTTCCGAAACCGTGGACCGCGAAATCACCGCGATCGTGGAGGGGGCCGTGGCCCGCATCCAGGGCGTCGCCGCCATCTCCTCCTCATCCTCGGTGGGCAGCAGCCGCGTAACGCTGGAATTCTCCGAAAGCACCAATCTCGACATCGCCACCTCCGATGTCCGCGACGCGCTGAGCCGGGTGACCCGGAGCCTGCCCGACGACGCCGAGGAGCCGATGATCTTCAAGGCCGACAGCGACGCGCAGGCGGTGATGCAGCTCGCGGTCACCTCGGATACGCTGAGCGTGGCCGAACTCAGCGACGTGGTCGAAAATATCGTGGCCGAGCGCCTGAGCGCCATCGACGGCGTGGCCGAGGTGCAGGTCTACGGCACCCGCCAGACCAGTTTCGAGATCGATGTCGATCCGGTCAAGCTCGCGAGCCGCGGCCTGACGGTCGCCGATCTGCGCAATGCCCTGGCCACCATCGCCTTCGACGCGCCGGCCGGTTCCATCAATGGCCCCAACCAGAACATCTCGGTACGCGCCATTTCCGAAATCACCCGGCCGGAGGATTTCGAGAATCTCATCATCCGCGACCGGACCCGGCTGGGAGACGTGGCAAGCGTGGTCTTCGACGCGGCCGCCAGCACCTCGGCCATCCGCGCCGATGGCCGGCCCGGCATCGGCCTCGGCATTGTCCGCCAGGCCCAGTCCAATACCATCGCCATCTCGGAAGCCGTTCACGCCGCTGTGGACACGCTCAACCAGACATTGCCCGCCGGCGTCCGCGTGCAAATTTCCAGCGACGATGCCGTCTTTATCCAGGGCGCGCTGCACGAGGTGGAGATCGCGCTGATCGTCGCGCTGGTCGCCGTCATCGTCATCATCTACCTGTTCCTGCTGGACTGGCGCGCGGTCATCGTCCCGGCCATCTCCATGCCCATCGCGCTTCTGGGCGCGGTGGCCGGCATGTATCTCGCCGGCTTCTCGCTCAACATCATCACGCTGTTGGCGCTGGTGCTGGCCACGGGCCTGGTGGTGGACGACGCCATCGTGGTGCTCGAAAATATCGTGCGCCGCAAGCATATGGGCGCCGGCCCCAGGGCGGCCGCCGTGCTGGGCACGCAGGAAGTGTTCTTCGCCGTCGTCGCCACCACGCTCACCCTCGCTGCCGTCTTCGTTCCTCTTTCCTTCCTCGAGGGCCAGACCGGGCAGCTCTTCCGCGAATTCGGCTTCACCCTGGCCATCGCCGTGCTGCTCTCCTCCGTCGTCGCGCTCTCCATGGGGCCGATGGTGGCATCGCGCCTGCTCCGGGACGATGGCGGCAAGGGCGGCCATGGCGGCATATTCGGAGCCATCGGCAGGAGCGTGGGCGGCGTCTATCGCACCACGCTGCGCCTCGCCCTGCACAATCCGGTCGTGGTGCTGCTCGTGGCGGCGCTTTTCGCCGGCTCGGCCTTCTTCGTCTACGGCAATATCCGCCAGGAAATGACGCCGCCCGAAGATCGCTCGGTGATCAGCGTGGGCGTCTTCGCGCCCAATACGGTCAGCCTGGATTTCGTCCGCACCCGCCTGGGCCAAGTCGAAGCCATGCTCCAGCCCTATATCGAAAGCGGCGAAGCCACCTCGCTTTTCGTGCTTTCGGGCTGGGGTACGGGCGGCAACATGACCCTCACTTTGGCGCCTTGGGAAGAGCGAAGCCGCAGCCAACAGGACATCGCCGCCGAGATCAGCACCCTGATGACCCAGGTGCCCGGCGTCCGCGCCTCGGTACGACAAGGCAATAGCCTGGGCATTCGCGGTGGCGGATCGGGCCTGCAATTCGCGGTGGCCGGCTCCGATTATGCGCTGCTCGCCGAAACCGCCGAGAACATCGCCGACCAATTGGAAGCGGATGGCCGCTTCGGCCGCGTCAATGTCAATTTCGACACGACCCAGCCACAGCTGACCCTGACTGTGGACCGCGCCCGCTCCGACGCCCTGGGCATCGACATCAACGGCCTCGCCACGACCATGCAGGCGATGATCGACGGCAGCCAGGTGGGCAATATCTTCATCAACGACACCTCCTATTCGGTGCGCCTGGTCTCGACCACCCATCCGGTCAACGATCCGCGCGACCTCGAAACCCTCTTCGTGCGCACCGGCGATGGCCGCTACGTGCCCATGTCCACCATCGCCACCATCACCGAATCCGCCGTACCGCCCTCCTTGCGCCGCGAGGCCCAGCGCCGCGCCGTGACCGTTACCGCAAGCCTCGAGGAGGGTCTGGCCCTGGGTGACGCCTATGCCGAATTGCAACGGATCGCCGCGCCGCTCCTGCCCGAAGGCACGTCCATCCTGCCGCTGGCGGAAGCGAAAACGCTGGGCGAAGCCAATAACGCGCTCTTCGTCACGTTCGGCTTCGCCCTGGTCATCATCCTGCTGGTGCTGGCCGCCCAGTTCGAAAGCTTCTGGAGCGCCATCATCGTCATGACCACGGTGCCCTTCGGGCTGGCAGCAGGGCTCTACGCCATCCTGGTCACCGGCGGTTCTCTCAATATTTTCAGCCAGATCGGGCTGGTTCTGGTGGTCGGCATCATGGCTAAGAACGGCATTCTCATCGTCGAATTCGCCAACCAGCTCCGCGAAAGGGGCCTGCCGGTGCGGCGGGCCATCGAGGACGCCTCCAATATCCGGCTGCGCCCGGTCATGATGACCATGCTGGCGACGATCATCGGCGGCGTGCCCCTGGTCCTGGCCTCGGGCGCCGGCGCCGAAGCCCGCGCCGCCCTGGGCTGGGTCATTGTCGGCGGCCTCTCCTTCGCCGCCATATCGACCCTCTATCTCACCCCCGTCGCCTATCTGCTGCTTGCCCGCTTCTCCAAACCCAAGGCGGAAGAAGAGGTGCGGCTGGAAAAGGAACTGGACGACGCCCTGAACGAGCCGTCGCAAGTGTGAAGGGGGGCGCTGCCAGCCTAACCCGGCGACATTGCCACAACATTGCCTGACCTGCGCCTATAGATGCTGGCAGCCATGCAGTTGTCAGGCTTAACCATGCATGGCATGCAAAAGACATGCGGACCCTATTGGTAGAAGATGAACCGGACCTTGCTTCCATGGTCCGCACGGCGCTCGAACGACAAGGCTTCGTCGTCGATCTCGTCAGCACGGTGGCAATGGCGGAGGAGGCTCTTGCCCTGATCGAGCACGATGTCGTGCTCCTCGACCGTCAATTGGCCGATGGCGATGGAATCGAACTGATCCCGATGCTCCGCCAGCGTCGTCCCGGCGTCCCCGTGATCGTCATTTCGGCCCTGGGGAAACCCCTCGATCGCATCCATGGACTGGAACAGGGCGCCGACGATTATCTTGCCAAGCCCTTCCTCATAGAGGAGCTGGTGGCGCGAATGCGGGCCGTTCTGCGGCGGCCCACCCAGATGCAGGATCAGGCGATTGCTTTCGGCAATGTCTCGTTCGACGTGCTCGGAGGAGAAGCCGAAGTCGACGGGCACCCACTGGTTCTGCAACGGCGCGAGCGCCTGGCGCTCGAGGCCTTGATGCGTCGGGCGGGCCAGACCCTGCGCCGGTCGAGTCTCGAAGAAAGCATGTATGGCGCGGATGACGAAATCCAGTCCAATTCCCTGGAGGCAATCATTTCGCGCCTGCGGCGCAAGCTTGCGGACATGGGGGCAAACGTGGAAATTCACCCGGTCCGCGGTGTCGGCTACCTGCTTCGGGAAATGAAATGAAAGGGAGAAGCAAGCGCCTGACCCAATTGCTGACGCGACGGATGATCGTGGTGCAATTGATCACGCTGACCGCCTGCTTCGTGCTTGTCCTGATCCCCATGATCGTATTGCCGGCCATGTCCGGAACCCGAAACGTACACCCCCCGGCCCCCTCGGTCATGGCGGCGATCGGCGAGTCAGTGCATTTCGGCATCGATCGGATCTTGCTTTTGCAGCCGACGCCGTCCCTGAGCGACATGGCTGCAGAGCATCCGGATTTCTGGTTCATCGCGGGGACCGCCGATGGGCAGGAAATCAGCTTCGGCCAGGTGCCTTCCGAACCCGACCGCATCCGGCCGGCATTGGACCATCTCGTCTCGCTCGAAATCCTCATGGATAACAATGGAGGAACCGCCAACCTGGTGGTTCGTTCGCTCGATTATCCCGGAGGCCCAGTCAAGCTGGCTTTCTCCGGCGGGCCGACCTTGGGATTGTCGAAACTCATCCCCTCGATCAGCCTGGCCGTCATGCTGGCGATCTTTTTCTTCCTCGCTCTCGCCAGTATTATCGCGATCCCCCGCTTCATAAACCGTGAAATGCGCGGACTGGACGCGGCCGCCAAGGCCGCCGGCACGATCAATATCGGTCAACGCGGCATCCGGATTCCCGAACAAGGCCTGCCGGCGGAAGTGCTGACGCTGGTCCATGCAGTCAACGAAGCGCTCGAACGGCTCGACGATGCCCATGCCCTTCGTGAACGCTTCCTCGCCGACGCGGCGCACGAGCTTCGCACGCCCCTTGCCGTGCTGACAGCCCGGATAGAAACCGCTCAACCCTTCGAGGGGCAGGACCACCTTTTATCCGATGTCGTCCGCCTGTCGGCGCTGACAACGCAATTGCTGGATATGCAGCGGCTCGACCTGAGCGAGCAAAGGCTGGAGGCCGTCGATCTGGTCGCCATCGGAACCGAAGTCGTCGCCGATCTGGCCCCGCTCGCAGCAGCGGCCGGCTACCAATTGGAGCTGGAGGCCCCCTCCGCACCGGTTCTCATCTTGGGGGAAAGTGTGAGCGTCGAGCGGGCAATTACTAATCTGGCGCGCAACGCGATCAGCCATGCCGAAAATCGCGGCAGCATCCGTGTCAAGGTTTCCGCAAATGGAGCAGTCACCGTTTCGGACGATGGGCCGGGCATTCCTGAAACGGATCGGGCCCGGATTTTTGAGCCTTTTTATCGGGTGAGGCCGTCAAGGTCGGGGGCCGGTCTCGGCCTCACCTTAGTCGAGGCCATCGTCAAAAAGCATCGCGGCGCCATATCGGTAGGAGCGTCGGCGACCGGCGGCGCCGAATTCGCGATCCGGTTCCAAGCTTGGCCGGGCAAGCCCGAGATATCCGCATCCTAGCCTGCCGGACCCGAAACTGCTCACCGTGCGTGGGTTCGGCAAATAAGTATGCCGGCCCCCGGGACAGGGGGCCGGCATTACAGGATCCGCGACCGGATATCAGTCGTTGTTAAGCGACCCGATCGATTCGACCTTGCACAGCGAAGAGTCCTGGAAGGGACAATTTTTCCAGGTGCTCTGAGCGAAGGCCGGAGCGGCAACCCCGGCAACAAGCGTCAGACCAACCAAAAGTGCTGCTACCTTTTTCATACGACATTCCTTTCGTTCAACGCTGCCAATGTAATCCCCCAACATTGCGTGAACCTTGTCCCGAACATTACGGATGCCTTTGAAATCATTAAATTTTGCAGAGCTAGGCAAGTCGACTGGCGAACGAGGAGAACCGGCTCAGGTCTCGCCCGAGCCCGCTTCCTGGTGAAGAATGGTTTGGGCCAGGGCGGCACTCTGAACGCGGATATCCGGGATCGCCTCGATCTCAAAAAAGCGCCCGCGGGTTAGAGGACCGACAACGTGAATGCGCCTCGACACCGCGCCATCCGCCCCGATCAGGGCGCAATGTTCATCGACGTCGAGCCCGATACGCATCGCATCGGGCCGGGCCATGCCTGTCCGAATGACGTGCTGGATGACGGGATTGGCACTGGCGCGGACATCGACCGTCACGCCGCCGCAATCATAGACGCGGGCGACGTCCATGACCTGGCGCAGACTCGTCGAGCGTGGGCGGATAATGGCGCGAACCTTGTCGTCAGCGCGCTCGATGTCGATGAATTCAGCGGCGACCAGTTTCACCTGACCGCTGGCAATGGAACGCAGCAATCCCTCCTGCAATTCGGGCGGCAGCCGATGACGGTGCGTGTTCCACCAGGGCCGCACGTGGCGCAGGAATTGACGCTTTTCCCGCTCGGGCCAGCTCTGCCAAAGGCGCTGATTATATGGGCGAAGTCCATCTACCGCGCTGCGCCAATCCTGCCCCTGGCTCTCCGCCGCACGGATCAGGGACCTGAACCATCTCGTCAAAGAGGCCAGGCCGGCGCCGAAAGGAATAACCGCCGCATCGATATCGAGCGGAGCAACGTCCAGGTGACCTCTCGGCACGAGCCCATTGCGGGACACAACGGTAATGGGTCCCGTGTGCCGGGCGTCGGACAAGGAAACCCAGGCATCGACCATGCTGAGCCCGGACCCCAGGATCATCACATGGGCGCTCGGATCGAGCGGCGTATCGCGATCCGATCCCGCATGGACGGCGATGCCCTTGCCGCGCGCCGGTTGCGTCTCGTGACCGACCGCGAGGACTGCAGTGCGGGCGGCCAGGCTCGCGCCATTGCCCAGAACGACCTCGACGCCCTTTCGCGTCTCGTTCACGGCGAGGACCTCCTCGGACAGGACAACAAGCCGGCCGGGGATGCGGTCCGCGGCCTCCCGGAGCACATCTTCAAGATAGACGCCATAGAGCCGGCGCGGCACGAAGGTCCATGAGGACGGGTGTTGGCCGGGCTCCTTGCGCTGCAGCCAGCGCCAGAAATGCTCCGCATCGTCGGGAAAGGCACTCATGCCGCGTGCAGGAACATTGACGCGATGATTGCGATGCTGAGCCGAATAAGCGAGACCCTGCCCAAAACGGCCCTGGCGTTCGATCAGCGTTACGCGCAGATCCGGATCGGGGCTACGCAACAATTGCGATGCAACCAGAACACCACTGGCGCCGCCGCCGACGATCACCACCGATTGCTGGTTATTCGAAGTCATGGCAGCCTGTCCCTATATCCAAGATCGTCGGTCAACGGGTTGATCCCGGCAGGTTCGATACCCGCATTTGCGTCTTGCGGCTATCCATCCAATCCACAACCTGCTGGGCCAGTTCGTCGTCCAAGCCGGGCGGCGGGTCGAACAGGCGAGGCCACGCGGTTCATCGGAACAGGTCCATGCCCTGGCAACGGAAGAACTGATGCATCGTTGAGCAGATCGAAGACGGCAATGGGTAGTGAGCCGCCGATCAGGAACGCGCCCATTTCGAACGCCAACTGCTGCCGATGAGAGCTTGGTTACTTGACCATTTCAAGAAACCTTGGCCAGCCAACGGCGGCGTAGAAGCGATGGCCTTCCTCGCCGAAGCGAAGATCGAAGGCATCGCTGCGCGCCTGCGCCGAAAAGATCGAACGCACGTGTTCTGCTGCCTGTTTCACGCTCGCTTGGGGAAATAGCGGGTCCTGGCGTCCCATGACCACCAGCACCTTGGTGTCTCCGAAAGCGCCGGCGATATCGGGGAAATCGAACCAGGTCAGCATGTCGGGCAGGTAATTGTCGGTGCAATGGTCGATACGGCCGATCGTGCCGGTGACCGTTCCGAAGAACGAGGCGAGCATCACGCCTCTGAGGCGGGGCTCCACGGCTGCGGCATACCATCCGACAGTGCCACCGCCGGACTGGCCCATGAGATAGATGCGATCGGCATCCAGTTCCGGGATCTGTTCAATGGCGTCGCATATCCGGCGCACGTCGAAAACCCGCTCGCCCAACAGCGTGCGCCCCAGCAGCAATGCGGTCATCGCACTGTGCTTGCACGTGCGGTTGTCGTCGTTGCGCGCCAGCTCATGCGTGCGGCGCACCGGGTCGGGGCGACTGTCATTGCGTTCCCCGAAGGCGCGCAGTTCGAGCGCCAGCGCCACAAATCCGCGGCGCACGGCCTGCAGGCCAAAGTCGCGGTCGCCGCCAAGCGAATTCTCGTCGCCGGGATATTTTGCCTCGCCCATCGAGATGTGGCGGCCGGTCGTATGCCCCTGAAGGCAGATCATGACCGGCCAGGGACCTTTGCCATCCTTGGGCGTCAGCATGGTGACGGGGACATGCGCGCCGGGCTCGGCTTCGAACACCAGTTCGCGCCGGATGTGATCGCCCATATCCTGCGCTTCACCGCGGAAAGAAATCGCCGGCGCATCGTGCGGATAGGCAGGCATGCGCAGCAATTCGCTAACCTTCCCGCGCAGGGCGGATGCCCATTCATCCGAGGCGTCCTGGCCATCGAAAGCCAACCGGCGCGGGGCGACTTCCATCAGGTTGAAATGCAGATCCTGCGGGTCGAATACGAATTGGGTGGAGCAGTGATCACACATTCAAAGACGGCCTTCTTCTACGGCATGGCAGGACACGGTCCCGCCGGAAACGGCAATGGCTTGGGGTTGCTCCGCGCGGCAGCGGTCATTGGCGGCAGCACAGCGCGGATGAAATGGACAGCCCGAGGGCGGATTGAGCGGATTGGGCACTTCGCCGCTGAGACGAGGCGGCTCACGGCCCGGCTGATCGGCGCGCGGGATCGTTTCGAGCAGCGTCTGCGTATAGGGATGCAGCGGCTGTGAAAACAGGTCGGCTGCCGAGCGATCCTCCACCAGCATTCCCAGATACATGACCCCGACGTGATCGGCCATGTGGTGGACGACCGAGAGATCGTGGGTGATCAACAGGTAAGCCAGCGCGTGACGATCCTGTAAATCCTTGAGAAGGTTGAGAATCTGCGCCTGAACCGAAACGTCGAGCGCCGATGTCGGCTCGTCGCAGATCAGGAATTGCGGTTCGCAGGCAAGGGCGCGCGCGATCGATATGCGTTGGCGCTGGCCACCGGAGAATTCGTGCGGGAACTTGTCCGCCGCCACTTCGGGCAGCCCGACCTGGGACAGGATTTCCAGCGTCCGCGCCTTGATCGCGGCACCGCCCCTGAGACCCGAGGCCGCAAGGGCTTCGGCGATGATCCTGGAAACGCGCCAGCGCGGATTGAGGCTGGCATAGGGATCCTGGAACACCATCTGGATGCGCCGCTTGGCATCCCATGCCTTCTTGCGCGCCGCCTGGCTGTCGAGCGGGCCGCCATCGAGCCGGACGGCACCGCCGGAAATGCTCTCGAGGCCAACGAGCATCTTGGCAATAGTCGATTTGCCACAGCCGCTCTCGCCCACCAATGCGGTGGTCCGGCCGGGTCGCAGGGTCAGGGATACGTCGCGAACCGCGTGCACCTGCTGCCCCTTCGGGCGGCCCGGGCCAGGCGCGAGGTCATAGGTCTTGCGCAGGCCCGAAGCCTGCAGATCAAAGCCGGTCGGCACCGGATCGGCTTGCGTCATGACGCCAACTCCTCGGCAAAGTGACAGAACACACGACGCGCGCCGGCAAGATGTGCTTCTGGTCGAACCTGCCTGCACACATCGGCTGTGCGTGGGCAGCGCGGATTGAAGGCACATCCTTGGGGAATGGCGGTGAGGCCCGGCATGGAGCCGGGAATTTGCGGCAACCGGGCCAGCTTGCGTTCCATAGAGGGAATCGAGCCCAACAAACCTTGCGTATAGGGGTGCGCCGGGCGCAGCAGCACGTCGGCCACCGGACCGGTTTCTGCAATGCGGCCGGCATAAAGCACCGCGACGCGGTCGGCGGTCTCGGCCACCACGCCCATGTCATGGGTCACCAGGATAACGGAGGCGCCGTGATCCTTGCTGAGACGCCGGAGCAATTCCAGGATCTGCGCCTGGATGGAGACATCGAGCGCCGTTGTCGGCTCGTCGGCGATGATCAGTTTCGGGCGTAGAGCCAGGGCCATGGCAATGACCACCCGCTGACGCATGCCGCCCGAGAATTCATGCGGATAGGCGTGGAGCCGCTGCGCGGCACCGGGAATGCCGACCTCCTCCAGCAGCTCGAGTGCGCGCTTTTGCGCATCGGCGTCCGAGATATAACGGTGCGCCCGCAGCGTGCGCGTGATCTGCTGGCAGACAGTATAGAGCGGGTTGAGACTGGTCAGCGGGTCCTGAAAGATGGTCCCGATCTGCGCGCCGCGAATTTTCTCCATCTGCTTGTTGGAGAGATTGTCGATGCGCTGGCCTTCCAGCAGCACTTCGCCTTCGCTGATCCGGCAATTTCGCGGCAAAAGGCCGTTGATGCAGGAACTGGCCAGGGATTTGCCCGCACCGGATTCTCCGACCAAGGCCAGGATTTCACCGGGCGCCAGCGACAGATCGATATTGGACAGGGCGCTGACGATGCCGCGTCGCGTCGCAAAGGTCGCGGAGAGATTGCGTATTTCGAGCAAGGCACTCATTTGCCGATCCTCGGGTTGAGCGCGTCGCGCAGCCAGTCGCCGAACACATTGACCGACAGCGACAACAGAACCAGGGTCACGGCCGGAAAGACCGTCATCCACCATTCGCCGGAGAACAGATAATCGTTGCCGGTGCGGATCAGGGTGCCCAGGCTCGGCTGGGTCGGCGGCAGGCCTACGCCGAGGAAGGACAAGGTAGCTTCGGCGATGATGGCGTGGGCCAGGCCGAGCGTGCCGATGACGACCACCGGTCCCATGATATTGGGCAGGATGTGGCGGAACAGGATGATGACGGATGGAATATGCATGATGCGGGCGGCCTGCACATATTCGCGGCGCCGCTCCACCAGAGTCGAGGCGCGCACGGTGCGAGCATATTGCACCCAGTCTGAAAGACCGATGGCCAGGACCAGAACCGGCAGCGCCAGCGCGGCCTGGGTGGCGCGCCCAAAGCTGGCGCTCACCATGCCGTCGATCAACAGGGCGACAAGGATATTGGGGAAGCTGAGCTGGATGTCGGCGATACGCATGATCACCGCATCGACCACCCCGCCGAAAAAGCCGGCGATCAGGCCCAGCGTCACCCCAAGCACCACAGACAGAAGAACGGCGGCGAGGCCGACAAAGAGCGAGACCTGCATGCCATGCAGGATCAGGGAAAGGACGTCGCGTCCCTGATCGTCGGTACCCAGGAGGAAGGTCTGGCTGCCGCCGCTTTCCCACATGGGCGGCATCATGCCGTCCATCAGGTCGGGGGCGAGGAACGGATTATGCGGGGCGACGAACTGCGCGAAAATCGCCGCAAGGCTCAAGCCGAAGAAGATGATCGCAGCGATGACGGCGAGCGGCGAAGTACGGAAATTGTACCACAAATCGCCATCGAAAAAGCGGGACAAGGCAGCGGCCGGGCCGCGGCGCGGAGAAGTGGCGTCGCTCATTTGGGGGCTCCCTGGCCGCCGCGCAGGCGGGGATCGACGAGGTAATAGAGGAGATCGACCAGGAGGTTGAGGCCGACAAAGAAGGCCGAGACGAGGACAAGATAGGTTGCCAGCACCGGAATATCGGCGTTCTCGACCGCCTGGATAAACAACAGGCCCAGGCCCGGCCACTGGAACACGGTCTCGGTGATGATGGAGAAGGCGATGACCGAGCCCATCTGCAGCCCGACAATGGTCATCACCGGCACCAGCGTGTTCTTGAGCGCCTCGCCAAACCAGATGACGCGGTCCGAAAGGCCGCGGGCACGGGCGAAGCGGATATATTCCTGCTCAAGAACCTCGAGCATTTCCGCCCGAACCAGGCGGATGATCAGGGTGGTCTGGAAGAAGGCCAGCATGATCGAGGGCAGGATCAGCGAGCGCAAGCCGCTTGTGGTGAGGAAGCCCGTGGACCAGTTGCCGACCATCGCCGTTTCGCCTCGACCGAAGGCGGGAAGCCAGCCAAGATTGACCGAGAAGATCAGGATCAGGAACATGCCGATGACGAAGGTGGGCAGCGACACTCCCACCAGCGAGCCCATCAATATCCCTTGCGACACCCAGCTTTTACGGCGGATGGCCGTGAAGATGCCTAGGGGAATGCCGATGATGATGGACAGCGCGATGGCGCAGGCGGCGAGCTCCAACGTGGCCGGAAGGCGCTCGACGATCAGGTCAGACACCGGCATGGAGAGGCGATAGGAGATGCCGAAATCGCCGGTGAGCATCTTGCCCAGGAATGATACATATTGAACGATCAGCGGATCGTTCAGGCCCAGCGCATTGCGCAGTGCTTCCCGGTCGGCGGCAGTGCCTTCCGTGCCGATCATGTGCAGGATGGGGTCACCCACGAAGGTGAACATGCTGAAGGAGATGAATCCAACGCTCAGCATGACGAAAATGGCCTGCAGCACGCGGCGCAGCGTATAGCGGAGCATTGCTCTTCCTCTCAAGCAACGCGCCTCCGCCGCATGCGCGGCGGAGGCGCCTGAGCCCTGGCTCAGTTGTTGACGGTGGCGTATTTCCAGACGAACACATCGTCGGGGCGCTGGATCAGGTCGATATCGTCCTTGACGCCCCAGGACAGCGTCTGCTGGTGCAGCGGCACGAAATAGACCTCGTCGTGCAGGATCTGCTGCGACTGAGCCAGAAGCGTATCCCGCTTGGCGATGTCGCCCTCGCTGACGGCAGCCTCGATGATGGCATCGAGCTCGTCATTGGCGACGCGGCCGGCATTGAACGTGCCCCAATTGCCTTCGCGCGTATGGACGAGTTCCTGCATCAGCCCATTGGCATCGATATTGCCGGGGGAGAGGCCCAGGAAATAAATTCCGCGCCGCACGTCCTTGTCCTGAATGCGCGGCGAATATTGCGCCATGGGCATGGTGTCGAGTTCGACCGTGATGCCGATCTTCTGCAGCATCGAGACGATGGAGGTGCAGATGGCCTCGTCGTTTACATAGCGGTTGTTGGGACATTCCATGACGGTGGAGAAGCCATCGGCATAGCCCGCCGCCGCCATCAATTCCTTGGCGCGGTCGAGGTCGAACGGATAGCGCTCCAGATCCTTGGGAAAGCCGTGGAACTCGGCCGGCACCATGGCGGCGGTGGGCAGGGCTTTGCCGCGCATGATCACGCGCTGGATCGCATCAGTGTTGATGGCGCGATAGACCGCTTCGCGCACATTGCGGTCGGCCAGCGGGTTCGTGTCCAGATTGCTCTCGGGCAGGGCCTCGGCATCGACATCGAAGCCCAGGAAGACGACACGCAGTTCCGGACCGGACAGCAGATGCACATCCGGGGCGCTTTCGACACGATCCTGATCCTGGATCGGCAGGCCGATGGCCAGATCGATCTCGCCGGACAACAGGGCTGCCGTGCGCGTCGCCGCCGAGCCGATCGGGCGGAAATCCACCTCGGTCACATTGCCCTCGAACTCGCCCCACCAATCGTCATTGCGCACGAAACTGGTCTTTGCGTCGGGCTGGCGTGACTGGACCTTATAGGGACCAGTGCCGTTGGCATGGGTCGCCGAATATGCCTTCTGCATCTCTTCCGTGGTCGGCGATGCGGAAATGCCGTTTTCTTCAGCCCAGCTCTTGGAGAGGATGTACCAATTGCCCCAATTGTTGATGAGGATGGGGCTGGGCGCATTGAGCAGGATGTCTACGGTGTAGTCATCCACCTTTTCGGCACCGATGACGCTCGACATCTTCGAGCCCTTGATCACCGAGCCGGCGGACAGCGAGCGCTCGACGGCGAAGACGACGTCATCGGCCGTGAAGGCCTGCCCCTCGTGGAAGGTCACGCCCTCGCGCAGGTGGAAGCGCCACCGGGTCGGCTCGACCACTTCCCAGCTCGTCGCCAGGGCCGGGATGATCTCCATGTTCGGACCACGCTCGATCAGGCCCTCGTAGACATTGCCGAGCACGCCGAGATTGAAAGTATTGTCGTAGGCGTGTGGGTCGAGGGACGCGAGGTCGGCCGAATAAGACCAGGTGATCTTCTCGGCCATTGCCGACGACGAACCCATGGCAAGCATGAGGGCGGTCAACGAGGCTGCAACAAGTTTATTCATATCGGAATTCTCCCTTCCTGCTGAAGGGTGAAATCCAAAAGTCCTTTTGGATCAATCATTTATTTCTCAAATGACATCATTTGAGAACTGAAAAAGGGTTTCTGCGGAGGCTCGACCTAAGATTTTCCGTCATTTCCGCGCGGGTGGAGAAATGTGTAAAATGCCTGTGGTGGCCGGCCGGCGGCAGGCCCTGCAAAGCATGGGGAGAACTGCGGTCATGCGGATTAAAATCCGGCAGCTGCAAGCATTTCGCGAAGTCGTTCGCAATGGATCGATCACCTCGGCGGCGCATGCCCTGGGCCTGTCTCAGCCCACGGTGAGCAACCTTATCATAGGCCTCGAAAACGAACTTGGCGTGACGCTGTTTCAGCGAATCCACAAGCGGCTCGTGCCCACGCAGGATGCCCGGAAATTTTTCGCCGAGGTGGATCGCACCTTCAACTCAATCGAGCAATTGTCGAGTACGGCGAATCGCCTTCACACTAAGTCGAGCGCCTGGCTCAACGTGGTCCTGCCGCAGAGCTTTGTGGTCAACATCGTGCCGCAGGCGCTGGCCCGCTTGCGCAAGAGCCATCCTGGCATCGGCGTCACCCTCGAATTTCTGCCCACGCGCGACGCCATAGATTATGCCGCATCTGGGGAATGGGATCTCACGATCGCCCGCCTTCCGGCGACGCATCGCGGCCTAGATGTGAAACCGCTGATGACCAGCGAATATGTCTGCGTGCTCCCCAAGGGGCACAGGCTGGTGGCGCTTGACAGTCTCGATCCGGCCGACCTGCGCGATGAGGTGGTCATCCTGCTCTCCCGCCGCCATGAAGAGCGCTTCGAGATCGTGGACAGCTTCCGCAAAGTTGGCGTCGATCTCATCGGGTTGGTCGAGACAGGCGCCCTGACAGGGGCTTGCGCCTTCACCTCGGCTGGCTTGGGCGTAACCGTACTCGATGCCATAGTGGCGCGAGGATACCCTGACTCGAACCTGGTCATCCGTCCCTTTCGCCCGGCCATTCGCAACCAGTTCGGACTATTGCTTGAAAAGGGCGGGGAAATGAGTGCCGAAGCAGAGATATTTCTGCAGGCCATAGTGGAAACAGTGTCTGATCTCTCCAGAGATTTCGAAGGGATCCATAATCTGGAAGGATGAAGCAGCTTCACCAAGAACTCAGGCATCAGCGATCGGGCATTGATATCATATCTCATGCGACTAGATGATCGAGGCTCCCAACGGGTGATGCATCCCATCCTGTATGGATGTCTAAAGGAACACTTGATCGGCAAGCGCACGGGCTCGGTCAGGTTGACGGGCAGGAGCCCAAGGCTTTCGATCGCGGAGATGTCTACTTCTTCTTACGCTTGTTTTTAATGCCGCACGCAGCTGACAGGCAGTCGATTCAACTGCGGCTGGCGTGATACGCGCCACATCGACGTCGAACATATCCAACATCATAGCGCTGCAGGTTTGCGTCGCGAGGATCATCCCGTCGTCCTTAATGGTTTCGATACTGCCCTTGCGCTGGCCGGCCAAAGCCATTTCCATGGCAGCATCGACGTCCAGCCAATCGTCCACGTGGCTCAGTGCCAGCGACAACACGGAATTTGGAACAAGGGCATGGGTCGCCAGTCGCCTCAGAGCGTCGGCATGCTCCTCGATACTGGACTCGGAACTGATTTCGGAGATGACCTCTCCGCCTTGCTGAACTCCTGCATGATCGCCTTGTGCGAGGCCGACCGCAGCTTAGGAGAGTAGAATTTCGCGCCTTCGAAGATCGGACATTGCACGCAGATCGTCGGAGTCGTCGAATAGACCAGCCACGAGATCGTCCAGCATATTGATCAGCTCGTTAGCCCGCCGGACCGGATCGAAGTAACCGCTGCCATGCAGTTCCAATATCAACGTCAATAGCCTTGCGCCGTCGCGCCAAGGACTTAGGCTGATGCTTTCGTCCTGAGCCATCGCCAACGCGATATCGGCGAACTCGCCGATGTCAGATTGGGACCACCACTCCAGTAGGAGTGAAAGACCGTCCGACCCGCTCAGATGGAGACTTGCATTGCCCAAATCCCAAAGCATGTTTCGCGCAGCTGGCAGAGCATTTGCAGCGGTGACCGGAGCCTGTCCAATCCAACTGCTCTTTCGCAAAGGTCCACACTTCCCGAGCGAGCGCGTCCGTCCTTGCGGTCGACATCACGGAGATCAACAGGAGTTCGTCCGTGAGATAGGATGCCAGATAGTCGCCACTAGTGCAGAGACCGGGTGGCGCAGCATCTTGCCGATCCGATACCTCTCCACGTCGGCTCTTTTTTATTCGGCGTGATGTTGCTACGGTAGCGATCGAGGAGATCGCCCAAGGTGGCTTTGTCTGACTGCGGCCGCACGACGGCACGACCGTTGTCGATCTGATGTTCCTGAGACCTCGCCCAAGCGAGGGCTTCCTTTCGAGTCGGAAATGTCTTGGTAAGTGTATCGCTGCCTTGCCGGCGGACCTGCGCCTGCCAGCGGCCGTTGCGATTACGGATATTTGCCATCGGTTGTCTCACTGTGGCACCAGTGTGGCAAACCAATATCAAGGGCTACGGCCCGACAGACCTAAGTGCTTGAAAACAAATGGCGCGCCCGAAGAGATTCGAACTCCTGACCCCCAGATTCGTAGTCTTAATTTTTGGCTTTCACCAACCTTCATCACTTTGCATTGAGTTTCATTAACCAACTGATTTTGTTTGTATATTGCTATCTCAACATTCAGCCTCTATCTTGACGTTTCAGTTCACGGTGGCGACTCGGTGGCGATTCCGGCTTCCGAGTCGCCACCGAAGCCGGGATAGGAAGCAGACATGCCGACAATCAAGATTGGCCGCCGCACACTTGCCGCGATTAAACCGGCAGCGAGACCGACTACGTTCTTTGACACGGACGTGAGGGGCTTCGGGTTGCTCGTGCGGCCGAGCGGTGCGCGCTCATGGATTCTTGAATACCGCCCCGGCGCGGGCGGTCGCGGCGTGTCGAAGAGGCGGCTTGTTATCGGCGATCCTGAAACGATGACGCCGGAAACGGCTCGCCGGGCAGCCAAGGACATGCTTGCCGACGTTCGCAAGGGCAAGGACCCGGCTGCCGAGCGCGCCGAGGAACGCCGGGCCGAGACGGTGAAAGAAATCTTGGACGCATGGCTTCGGCGGCACGTTGACACGAAGCGCAAGGGGAGCACGGCCGCGCTCTATCGGCAGATAATAGACACGCACATTATTCCGGCGCTCGGCACGAAGCGGGCGCTTGCAGTCACCAAGCAGGAGGTCGCCCGGCTGCACGAGGCCGTTGCCACCAAGGGCAAGCAGAAGCGCAAGGCCGAGGCGAAGCCGCGTGCCTCCCGAGTAACCCCACGCGGCGGAACGTATGTCGCTAATCGCGTGGTCGCGCTTCTGTCGGCCGCCTTTAATTGGGCCGCCGACGCGGGCTTGCTGCCCGACGGGCATCGTAACCCAGCGTTGGGGATTGAGAAGTTCCGCGAGCAAGCGCGCGAGCGCTATTTGACAAGCGAAGAACTGGCACGCCTTGGCGCGGCGCTTCACGAGGCCGAGACGGTGGGCATCCCGTGGGAAGTTGACGAGACCAAACCGAAGGCGAAGCACACTCCTAAGCAGAATCGCTCGACGATGCTGACCCCGCACGTCGTCGCGGCGCTCCGGCTCTTGATCTTCACAGGCGCTCGGCTCCGGGAAATCCTCAATCTGCGGTGGGCCGACGTTGACCTAGAACGGGGCGCGCTGTTCCTGCCCGATAGCAAGACCGGCCGTAAAACCGTGCTCTTGTCGGCTCCGGCGGTGGAAATCCTTGAAAGCCTGCCCCGCGTCGGGAGCTTCGTCATTGCCAGCGAAAGCGCTGGCACGGCCGAGGAACAACCCCGCCACGACCTGAAAAAGCCGTGGGCGCTCGTGACTCGCCGGGCCGGACTTTCAGGCTTGCGGATTCACGATCTTCGACACTCCTTCGCTAGCTTTGCGGTTGGGGGTGGCGTGGGGCTGCCGTTGCTAGGCGGGCTGCTCGGCCATGCCGACGTGAAGACCACGCAGCGCTATGCGCATCTCGCGAGCGATCCGCTCCGGCGCGCGGCCAACGCCACGGCTGAGACGATTGCAGGCGTACTGCACGGCAACGTCGTGAGCTTCGACGAGCGGAGACGGGCATGACGGATGACGTAATCAGCGGTCTATGCGGCAGCCCTGTCACCAAGTTGACAATGGAAGACCGCCGGCGGGAGCGCTTGCGCGATTGGCTTGCTCGGCCAAGCTGGACTCCATACGAGTCGCACCTGCTTCTCGCCGGGCTCGATCCGGAACTCACCGGAGATATTCGCAAAGGCGGTTGGTGGCTACTACCCCGGATCGCCGCAGAGCCCGACGATAGAGACCTAGACGACGCCGAGATGCAGCAACGCATCGAGGCCACGGCAGGGCTTGGACTAGCTACAATGAAGCCACCCGAAGCGATCAAGGCGGCGTACGACGCCGGTCTCATAATCCCGTGGCTGCTTTATGCGCTGGATGACCCAGAGTGCCGGAGAGGGCTACCGGATGACCTAAGGGAGCAAGAAGAAAAGCGGCGGCGGGCGTCCGAGGGGATTGCCGTACGCAACATGAAAACAAGAGAGCGACACGAACAGTTTCGGGCTGCGATGGTCGCTCACGCTCGCGCCGTGATCGCCGACTTGATGGTCGATGGCCAATTTCCACCCAATCTCATGCGTGGTGAGAAGCCATGGAAGGCCGAAATCATTCGTAGGATTAGAAACAGTTGGTCCGGCACGTATGTGGGGCCTCGCACGATTTACGACTGGATCACCGACGGCATCCTGAAGCTGTGAACGTGCAAATCGACTTTGAACGTGCAAATTTGCATGTCCGTCGATAGCGCCATCTAAATCCGGCAGCCTCCCTCCATGACCAAAATGGAGGTTGCTTTGGAAATCAATCCCTCTCCGCCGTTGCTCGTAAATACTCCCGAGGCCGCTCGGCGTCTGAGTGTTTCGCGCTCGTTTTTGGAAAAGAAACGCTTCTTCGGCGATGCCGATGGTCCGCCCTATATCAAGATCGGCAGGGCAATCCGCTACCGTCTGGTTGATCTTGAGGCGTGGGCGGCGGCTCATCGCACAGGTGGTGCAGAATGAGCGCCGCTTTTACGGAGTTGCGCGTGCTCGCCGCACGGAAAGCCGCTTGCCTCGCGACCGTGGCCGAAATCGAAGCCCGGGGCGAAACCGCCGAGAATGAAGCCGACCGTTTTGCCGTAGAGGCCGACAAAATCAAATCTGAGATCGCCGAACGTGAGGCTGAGGCCGCATACGCAGGGTATGAGGCTCCCGGTGCGCGCCGCCTCGACCGGCGTCATGGCGACCTTCTGCGGAAAGTCGTCGCCCATCGTGGCGCTGCCGATATTGCCCGCCGAAAGGCAGAAGAGGCGCGGTGTTCTCTTCCGGACATCGAGACGCGTATTGCCGATGCCGCGATACTGGCGTCGGCCGAGATTCAGCGCGAGGCGCTTGCCGAGATCAGCGCTGACATTCCGAAACTCGCATTGCCGCTCGCACGGTTGATTGCCGCCGATTTTCTGCGGCATCGGCTCGCCGGAAATCGCTTTTCCTACGATCCCTCCCGGCACGGCGACCTCATCAACGGCGCTTGGATTGCCGGCGAGGCGATGCGCGCGCTCGCGCGATGGTCGCCGTCGGATTGGCCGGCGGCCGTGGATCAGGCCGCCCTACGATTGGCGGAGGATTGGACCGCCGAGATTGAAGGAGATGATAATGAAGACGATTGAGACCCTGCTTGAGATTGCGCCGGGCACCCCGCGTATCGCTGCCGCCGAAATGGCGGTCGCGGCCGGTGCTCGTGTCTGGCCGTGCGTGCGCTCGGGTGCGACTTTCGTTCCCGTCTCGGCGGAAGCCGGTCCGGGTCGCGGTGGGTGGGGCCTCGCCACGCGGGACATTGGCAGGATCAGGCGGATGTTCGAATCCAATCCTGATTCTTGTGCCGGTTTCATTGTGGCAACCGATCACGGATTCGACCGTCACTACGTCCTCGCGCCGCAGGGCGTGATCGAAGTTCCGGCGCTCGTGCAGCGCGTTGGTCGCTAAGCAAAGGAGAGAATACAATGAACGAGAAAATCACCCTGATTGCTACGTCGCAAATTGTGCGGGCCGTCGGCTACGAGACCACCGGACAGACCGACGCCAACGGGAATTTGAAGTATCAGCCTATATCCGAGACCATCGCCAACGGCTCGACTTTTGAGGCGACGGCCGAAGAGGCCGCCGAGTATTCCCGGCTCGGCTGTGCGGTCTTGGCCGACTCGGCCGACGCCGCTTTCCTCGCCGACATGCGGTCGATTTACGGCCGGGTGAAATGACCGCATTTGACCAAGAATGGCGGCGACGGCGCACGGCCGAATTGCGGGGAGCGGGTATGTCACGGACGACTGCTCGCGCCTATGCAATGGCTGAGGCCAAGGGGCGAACGCGGGTCGCGAAAATGACCGGCGCTGCGGCCGCCGAAGATGGAAAAATCGTGTTCCGGAATGGCCGTCCTCTCATCTTGATCAATCCAGCCTTGGTGCCCGCCGAGCGCCGCTCGGCCGTTCGGGCATTCCTGTTCGATCACCTCTCACCTGCACAATAAAGAAGTGCCCGCCGGGGACGAAACCGGCGGGCGCTCACTTCGAACAAATGGTTTTCATACCCAAGCAGAGGACTCAGGGATGTGGCATTCTGATACCACAAACGCCCATGATGGGCAAGGCGATTCCGTGAGCCTGACCAGCCTCGCAGACCTACCGATCTGGGTCTACTGGAAGCAGGTCATGCGCAATGGTAACGCGACAAAGGTTCCGCGTGACCCGAACAATCGCGGTCACGACGCCAAGTCTGACGACCCGGCCACATGGGCCGTACGATCCAAAGCAGAGATCGGGGCAAAGATCGTCGCCAAGAAGGGCAAGGGTGGCGTCGGCGTCATGTTTGCCGACCTTGGTGACGGAACGTCCCTAATCGGCATAGACCTTGACGCCTGCCTCTCGAAAACCGGCGTGTTGGCACCGCACGCCGCAGAGATCGTGCAGCGCTTTGCGACCGCATACCCCGAAATCTCGCCGAGCGGCAACGGTGTGAAGCTCTATTTTCGCATCCGCACCGTGCACATGCCGATAGTGCGTAAGGCGCTTGGCCGGACGCAGGACGGCAAGACGGCGCACGGCAAATCGTGGTCGCCCGGCAAAGGCAAGGAAGTCGCCCTGCACCTTTCTAATCGCTATTTCGCCGTGACCGGTATCGGCTACGGGCAAGACGCCAACATCTGCGAACTTGTCGCGACCAACGACGACCTTGGCGTGATTGGCCTCGCGCCGCTGTTGTGGCTCATATTCGAGGGCGGGCCGGACTGGAAACGTGGAAAACCGGCCGAACGTGACAAGTCCGGTTCCGGCGCACTTTTCCGACTCGCTGGCTACATCAAGCGGGCGGGCGGCACGCGCGAGGATTTCGAGGAAGCGATTCCCGATGACGACGCGGCATCTGCCCATGTTGCCAAAGAGGGCGACCGGGCGATTAATCGCGCATGGGAGAAACAGCCCGAACCTGCCGAGAAGGACTCGACGCTCGACGGTTTCGAGTTGAACGAAGATGGCGTGATCCGCGCGTTTACCGCCAGCCATGCCGACGAACTGAAGTTCGATCACGACGCAGGAAAATGGTTCCAATACGACGGGAACTGCTGGCGGCGCGACAACACCAAGCTCGCCCACCACTTCGCCCGCGAATCGTCGCTGGCAATGGCGGAAGGAGAGGAAGACGGCGCGCTTGTCAGAGCGTTGAAGCGCGTCCCCACATGGGAGGCGGTGGAGCGCGGCGCTAGGACTGTTCGCGAATTTTCCGTCACGTCCGACGTGTGGAATCTTGGCAAGATGCTTCTCGGCACGCCCGGAGGAACTGTCGAGCTTGTGACTGGCGAGCTTCGGCCGGGCCGACCGGAGGATTTTATCTCCAAGGTGACAGCGGTCGCGCCGATTCCGCTCGACAAGTTCAAGCCTGAGCGCGATTGCCCCCGTTGGTTGAAATTCCTCGACGAAGCACTGGCCGGCGACGCTGGGGCGATCCGATTGTTTCAGCAATGGGGCGGCTACAGCCTTACCGGCGAGATCAAGGAACATGCGCTGTTGTTTCCGTATGGTCCGGGCGGTTCCGGCAAGAGCACGGCCGTAGAGACAATCGGCAAGCTCTTGGGTGAGTACGGCACGCCAGTCGCCATGGAAGTTCTCACCGCCTCGAAATATGACCGCCATCCGACCGAGATCGCCGCGCTTCGTGGCGCGCGTATGGTTTGGGCATCGGAGACAGAGAAGGGGCGCGCGTGGGCCGAAAACCGGATCAAGCTCCTGACCGGCGGCGACACTCTTAAGGCGCGCTTCATGCGGCAAGACGAGTTCACGTTCCTGCCCGAGTTCAAGCTCACCGTGTTCGGCAATAACCGGCCCGCCCTGAGGGACGTTGACGGTGCGGTCAAGCGCCGCTTCATCATCTTGCCGTTCGATCATCCGCCCGAGCAAAAGGATACCGACTTGCCAGAGAAGTTGAAGGTGGAATGGCCGGGAATCCTGTCGTGGTTGATCGTGGGTTGTCTCGACTGGCAGGAAAACGGTTTGGTCCGCCCTGCCGTCGTGGAAGAAGCCACCAACGCCTATTTCGACGAACAGGATACGTTCAAGCAGTGGATGGAGGACTGTTGCGAGGTCGGCCCACAGTTCGCAGACACGACTGAAGAGCTTTGGCGGTCATGGCAGAGCTACGCTCACGGCCTTGGTGAAGACCCCGGAAGCAAGATGCGCACCTTCCCAGAGACGCTTTCTCAACGTGGATTCGTTTCGGCCAAGAAGGTCGGCCCGACCCGCAACCGTGGCTTCAAGGGCTTGCGCGTGCGCGCCGATGCGAAAGGTGACGACGAGCGATTTATCTAACCCATTGATTTTGCGTTGTTTGGGACAAGTGGGGCATGTCTTCCGATTTTATCGCCTTACGCGCGCGCGCATGTAGCGCTCTATGCGGAGCACATGCCCCACTTGTCCCGCAACCGGGAGTTGGCGACCAGAAAAATGAGATGATGATTTGCGGACAAGCAGGAAAATTGTCCTATACCGGGGCTCAGCGCTGGCCCCGGTATGACGCCCCACCCGTAAGGTAGCTAAGCGACCCTGTTGTCCGTTGACGACCGGCGGTTGCCTACCCACTGATAGCGCGGTCGATGCGGGTGAACTCCTTGTTCTCTATCATCAAGAACAGGCAACGGCCGTTCGAACGGTCCGCCCATAGATCGCCCACGAGCCGCTTTTCCTTGGCGTCGGCGGCGGTCGAGATATAGCCGCCCTTGTATTCGACCACGAGCACGCGGCCATCGTTCAACAGCGCCACGAAATCCGGATAGAACTTGTCGGACGCCGTTTGCAGCCAGAAGGAATGCGGCTGCCGAGCGGTGTTGCGCACCCATGCCTTCACGTCCCTATGGCGTTCCAGATAGACGGCGCATTCATATTCCTCGCCGCTCGTTTCCATGTCGCCGATGACGCGGAACAGGTGCTTCCGAAAATCGGTGCCGCCCCGGTAAGGCGAATTGTAGCCGTAGCGGCTTTCGTCGAACACGAGTTCGACATCGGCGCTCGTCTCGAAATCGAGGCCGCTTTGCGGGATAAGCGCGCGCTCGAATGCCGTCGCCTCGCGCGTGTCGCGGTGCTTGGCGATGACCTTCACGAGCGCTTCCACGAGCCGGAACTTGGCGCGCGCCAGCCCTTCGATGCCGAGGCCGAACTTGGCGTCAATCACGTCCAGCGCCTTGGCGATGAACAGGGTCGATGAAACGCGGGTGATATCGCGGCGCGACGAAAACGGCAGTCGCCGGTCGAGCCAATTCACGAGCGCATTCTTGGTCCAGCCCTTCTCCTGTAGGGCGAGCGCCAATTGCTCGTGCAGGTCGGTGACGAAGGCCAGCGTTACGTGACCGCCCGTGTCCACGTCCACATGGGCTTCATCGGCCCCCGGTTTCGGTGGCGCGAAGAAGTCCAGGACGGGAGCCGGATCGCTGTCTTCCAGCTTCCACGGGATATCGAGATAATGAGCCCGGTCGAAAAGCTGGAGGCCGGCGGCCGAGCGCACGCCTAATCTCGGAACCGCGAAATGCACCGCGTCCTGTTCGACATCGGCGGGCTTCAGCCGCGCGCCGCGCGACCTGTGCACGAGCGCTTCCACCGCCGTCGCGGCGGCTTCGGGCATCGCGAGCAACAGGGCGGTGCGGTCATAGTCGGTAAGCGCGCCGCGCGCCCGGATCGTGCCCTTTTCGACATCGACCTCGACGCGGCCGCCGGTGGCGTTCTCGATATTCGCCTTGAGCGCTACGGCGTCCGTTCCTTCCGGCATGGGCTCTTCGAAGACGAAAGCCGAGCCGCCTTTTTCCAAGCCCTCGATTGTATCCTGAGCGACGCGCACGAGCGCCTTGGCCTCGACCCGCTCGAAACCATTGTTCACGAGCCCGTCGCGAAGCGTATTCGCGGCGTTCTGGAAACTCGTGGTGGTGGCGAAGGCATAGGCGCGGTTCAATTCCTCGCGCTTCTTTCGCGTGGCGTGCGGCAGGCGAAGCACGCGGCCGAGTAGTTGTTCGACCGCGCGCGGCGATTTCTGTTCGGCGACCGAACACAGGACATAGGCGAAGGAGCAATCCCACCCCTCGCGAAGCGCCTGTTGCGTGATGATGAAGCGGATTTTGCAATCCCGGTCGAACAGATCCACGCCGTCAATTTCGCGCGCGTCGCCGGTGGCAATCGCGATATGCTCTTCCGGCACCCGGAAATCTTCCATCAACAGCTTCTTGACCTCTTCGGCATGAAGGGTCGGCCTGTCCTTCGATCTTTGCTCAGCCTGCACGAGCATGACCGGCCGCACGAACTCGCCGGTCTCGCCCTCTTCGGCGGTGGCTAGCGAGACGAGTTCGTCCAGCCACGCGATAGCGTCGCCAATCGTGTCCTTCGGTTCCGGCCGCCCGCGCAGGATGACCGGCAGCTTTATCATGTCGGCGGCCTTGAGTTCGGCGGCCGAGACATGGTGCAGCACGTTGGAAGCGTAGATGCCTTTCGTCGGATTGGCTTCGTCGGGCGTCACCGGCGTTGCCGTGAACTCGACAATGAGCGAGGGGCTGAGACGGGCGAGCGTATCGAAAGAAAGGTTCGTCCGCGCATTGTGGGCTTCATCGACGATCACCATCGGCCGGCGTAGCCGCAGCACGTTGGCGAGCGACGGCAGCGGGTCGCCGGACGGGCCGGTTTCGAGCTTATCGCGCAAGCCGTCGGCGAGGCCGCTGAAATGGTCCATGAGTTCGCCGTTGGCCTCATAGACCTTGCGGCCTTCGGTCTCTTCCACGCGGAAGGCTTGGATCGTAGACACGATCACCACCGCACCGCCGTCATAGTCGGCCCGCTTGGCGTAGAGCGCATCGGTGATGCCCATGATCCGGACATTCTCGCCGAACCGCTCGGCAAGCGCCCGGCGGTTCGGATGCGCACGGTCCTGCAATGTCGCAAGCGTTTGGTCGCGGATCGTCTGCGACGGCACGAGCCATAGGACCGTTGGTGCATCGGTGCGTAGGAAGCTGTCGGCCGCGACCTCCACCGAATGTGCGGCGAGGATTGTCTTGCCGCCCCCGGTCGGTATGCGCAGGCACACATATGGCAGGCCCGGAAGGTTTGGCGGTGGCGTAAACGGCCGCTTGGTGACGGCGTAGAAGGCCGTGTCGGCGTCGTTTAGCTCCACCGCCTTTTCGAGAAATCGCCGCAGGCTGGCGAGTGTCTGGACCTGATAGTCCTTGAGCTTGAAGAGGGGCAGGCTCATTCCTCGCCCTCCTTCCGCTTCCGTGGTCGGCTAGATTTGGCCTTCTCTATCGCTCGTGTAGCCTCGCGCTCGAAATCGCTTTCGAAGGCGCGATCTTGAATCGGCCGGTAAACATCATATTCCTTCTCTGCCAAGGCTTTCGCGACCGCATGGGAAACCCGCCCGGCGTCCTTCAGGATTTCGTACTCATTGAAAGTGAGAAAGGCGTCGAGCTTGCCGACCCAATCGGTCATGCGCATGGGAATCTGCCGCGCCGCTTGGTTCTCGGCATAGTCGAGATACATGGAGACGACGCGCTCCAACGCCTTCATCTCTTCCTCGCGCATGTAGTTCTTAGCGATGGAAACGTCCGATTTCAGGATTTTGCCGTCGGGCGCGTTCTTCCATGTCTGAAGCCCCATGTTCGGTTTCGAGGCGTCGGCGCGATCCTTGATAATTTCGGCCGCCGTCTGGCCGGTGATCGCCCAATGCAGCTTGTTCTGCACGGTTCTGAAAAAGGTTTGTGTGACTTCCGCGTCCTTGCTGTAGTCGATGCTGCACTGTTCGTAGATATCGGTGATCTTGAGGTAGAACCGGCGCTCGCTCGCCCGAATCTCGCGGATGCGTTCAAGGAGTTCGTCGAAATAGTCCTTGCCAAGCCGCCGATTGAGTTTCAGCCGTTCGTCGTCGAGCGCGAAGCCCTTGACAATGTATTCCCGCAGGACCGATGTGGCCCATATTCGGAATTGCGTCGCCTGCCGGCTATTGACGCGGTAGCCGACGGCAATGATGGCGTCGAGATTGTAGAACTCGACTTCGCGAGCCACCTCGCGGCTGCCTTCAGTTTGAACTGTTAGAAATTTTCGAACCGTTCGCTCCCGCACCAGTTCGCCGGACTCAAAAATCTCCTTCAGGTGATAGCTGATTGTCGGGACCGTCACCTCAAAGAGTTCGCCCATGCGCTTTTGCGTGAGCCAGAAACTGTCGTCCTCGAACAGCACCTCGACCCGGATATCGCCTTCCGTGCCGGTATAAAGCAGGATTTCGCCCTCGCGCGGCGTCGGCTTGTCGGCCATGGTCAAAGCCCCTCTATCTGATAGGGGATTTGCTTGAAGGTGACGCCGTGGCGCGAAAGCCGGTCATCGGGCACGGTGCAACCTTCGGCATAGACCACCCGCGCGCCCGCGAAATCAGGCTCAGGCATGGGCAGGCTGTCCAGCATGGCGGCTGTTAGCACGTTGCCGGCATTAGCGCTGGCGACGCCGATGGCGTCCGCCGAGTGCAACAGATAGATCGCCCGGCCCTGAAACGTGCCGATCAACGGCGAGGAACCATCGGCCCGGCGCGGGATGGGCGAGCCCGTCTCACAGAAGAAGACGTGGGCGGCGAGATCGGGATAGGTGACGGCCGGGCTTACATTGCCGTCGGCGTCAAACAGCGGTTCGCCGAGCGTGCAGAAGCGAAAGCCACCGCCTAGCGGCGGAATGCTTGTTTTGCTCCCGTTCCGACCGGTCCTCTCGTATCCTTCGACCGCCTTCTTCAGTCTCTTGGCGGTAATATCGGATGCAATCCCGGCATCCATCTCGACAACGACAAACCGACGATCACTAGAGTCCTTACTATTTTGATCCAGAACGGAGTGCCCTGTTGTGCCCGAGCCTGCAAATGCATCCATGACAATGTCATCACCACTGGTGACAAAAGATATTAGCTCCGAAATTAGTTCAATTGGCTTCGGATTATTGAATGTCCTTTTGGCATCAGGAAACATTGAACGAAGTTCGTTCGCTCCTCTCCTGCCATCCAGCTCATAGATACTTGGAAGTTTAGACTTATATTCATTTATATAAAGCTTTAGCTCAATAATTTTGTTTTCGTCTTTTCCGTAGATTATGCGATCTTTCGCTTTCAACTCCAAGAATGTTTCTTCTGGAAATCTGTACCCCATTAAGGGCATCTTGCATGGCTTTCCGGTCCGTGGGTGCGGGATATCGTAAAAATATCCCTCTTTGCCGGGGTTGTGGACGCTGCGGCTCCCGGTGAAGACACCATCTGTGTCTATCTCGTCGTACTCCTGAAACGGCCAAAGATAGGGCTTATTCTCTCGAAACCAGTCCGAATAGGCCGACTTCAGCCCAAGCAAATCGCCTTCATGCTCTGCGATTAATTGCGCAGCTTTCTCCTGAATTTTTTCACGAACCGGAGAAGCACTGGATTTCCATTCCTTCGGAAGCTTCGTTTTGTCGCGAGCGAAGCACACTATATATTCGTGCTCAATCGAGATGTTGGTCGGATTGTTATCCGTCGCATTTTTCCAGACGATAGTTCCAACCCAGTTCCGACCATTTAAGATTTCATCACATAGCATAATGAGAGCATGAAGTTCGTTGTCATCAATGCTGATGAAAATCACGCCATCTCCGGTTAAGAACTCCTTCAGCAACCGCAGGCGCGGATACATCATGCAAAGCCACTTGTCGTGGCGTGACAGGTCTTCGGCTTCCTTGCCCACCACAGAGCCGAGCCACGCCTTGATTTCCGGCGAGTTCACGTTGTCGTTGTAGACCCACCCCTCATTGCCCGTGTTGTACGGCGGGTCGATGTAGATGCACTTCACCTTACCCGCGTAATACGGCAACAGCGCCTTTAGCGCTTCAAGGTTATCCCCCTGCACGAGAAGGTTGCCCGCGTCCGGGTCGCCGACGCTCTTGTCCTTGTCGCAATGGATCAACCGATAGGACACATCGCGGTGATGATTCACCACGGCCTTCTTGCCGATCCAGTCCAGTGTTGGCATGTGTAGCGCCCCCGAGTCTTCCATCTCATAACCGCCACGGCCTGACCTGACCACAGGCGAATGCCGGGGAAGTGGAAGCTGCCCAACGGGGACGATTTGCTTCGCGGTGGCGACTCCGTGGCGATTCAGCGCGACGTGAGCACTATCGCGCGCAAATCACGCCTTGGCAAGTCTCTGATTTTGCTGAAGAAAAATGGCGCGCCCGAAAGGATTCGAACCTCTGACCCCCAGATTCGTAGTCTGGTGCTCTATCCAGCTGAGCTACGGGCGCGCAGGCCGACGATGCGGCGGGCTTGCAGGGAGCGGACTTGAAACCGTCTTCTCCTGAAGCGCGGCAACCCATACATGGGTGTCGGGACCATTGCAAGCGGCCCGGTGAGATTTTCCGGGGGAAGATCAGGCGATCGTTTGCTGGAGCGGCAGCGTGATATCGAAGCGCGTGCCAGTGGCGGTTTCCCCCAGCTCCAGCCGGCCGCCATGCGCCTCGGCAATCTCGCGCGCGATTGCCAGGCCCAGCCCCGTGCCACCGGACCGTACCGAGCCCTCGAAGGCGACGAAGAGATTTTCGCGGGCGCGCGGGGGCAGGCCCGGTCCATTGTCGATAACGGAAATGACGGCGTTCTCGGCCTGCGCTTCGGCGGTCACCGAAATGAGCCGGTCCTGCCCCTCGCCGGGCACGGTTTCCAGCGCCTCGCGGGCATTCTTGAGTAGGTTGACCAGCAACCGCCCGATCTGCCCGGCATCGCCCACGATCTGGAAATCCTCTGGAACCAGATTGTCGAAGGCGATGAGCGGATTATTGGTGACCCGCGCCTCGAACCCGGCATCCTCCACCAGGGCCCGCAGCGGAATGGGGGTAAATTGCGGTGGCTTGGCCGCCTCCCGGCCATAGTCGAGCACCGATTGGGCAAAGCCGATGGCCTTGTCCAGGGTCATGACCAGCCGGGGCGCCAGCCGCTGCACCTTGGGGTCGTCGAGCGTAGCCACCTGGTCGGAGAGCAATTGCGCCGCGGTCAGCGTATTGCGCAGATCGTGATTGATCTTGGCCACGGCCAGGCCGAGATCGGCCAGATGCCGCCGCTGGCGCAACATGGCGAACAATTCGCTTTCCATGGCCGCCAATTCCCGCTCGAGAATACCGATCTCGTCGCGGCGCAGCGACGGGTTGAGGATCAGCGCGCCGTTTTCGGGCGCCTTGCGGAAGGCCAGCATATTGGCGGTCAGGCGCAGCACCGGATCGATGAACAGCGTACTCACCAGCATATAGAGCGCAAAGGCGGTCACCGCCGCGATGCCGAGCGAGACCAGCACGATACTGCGCGAATAATCGATCATCTCCCGGCGCAGCGGTTCCTCGGGCATCAGGAGCTCGAGCAGGCTTTCGTTCATGTCGCCCTCCCCCACGATTCGCAGGGTGCGGCCGGGGCCGGCCAGCAAGGTGTCCAGTGCCCCGGCGATCTGGCTGGGCAGGTCCCGCTGCCGCAAATCGGCGGTCACGGCCCGCTCCGGCGTCACCGGCTCGGTCAACTCGATGAGCTGGCTCTGGCCCTCCCGCCGATAGACGATGGCATCGGCCCCCGCCGACAGCAGCAATCGATCGGTCAGCTCGCGCGGCAGCGCCATGACATCGGGCACGGCGTCCAGCACGCGCGCCGCCACGATGCCGACGCGCAGCCGGTCTTCGAGCCAGGTGGTGCGGAAGGAGGCGAGCGAGGGCAGATAGATGACGATCTCGACCAGCATGATCACCCCGATAATGGTGATGATCAGCTTGCTGGACAGACCGGAAAACCGGCTGTTGATGGCTGGGATCTGGTCTTTCATCGCCTCGATCATATGTCAGGCGCGCCTTTGGCGTCAGCCCCCATGGCCGGAGAAAGCGCTTTGGTCATGCGCTATCGAGGATACGCAGCAGCAGGACGGCAGATCATCGCCGCCAGAACGAAAGCAGCTGCCGCGCCGCAGCTAGACGCCGGTTTCCTGGCGGCCCCGGCCGTGCCGCCGCGGCCGCCTCGCCCAGCGCCACCACCGCGGCCAGCAGGCTCGGACGCGGCAGCGACAGGCGGGCGAGCCTGTCGAGCGCGATGTTCTTTTCCATGGCGAGCGTCATGAAGGCGGCCATTTCCGCCGCGCCAGGCCCGACAAAGCCGGCCGCGAGGATTTTGCCGTCGGCGGCCGTCATCACCTTGGCCAACCCTTCGGCCGAGCCCATGGCGCGCGCCTGCTCATTTTCGACCAGGCTGGTGCGCAGCAGCTTCTGTCCGGCCCGCGCCGGCCCGCCCAATCCGGCAGGCCCGCCGATCTGCGCCAGGGCCGGCTCGGTCGGCACCAGGACCGGTTGCGACACTGGTTTTTCCACAGGCGCGCCCAACACCAGGGCTTCGACCACGGCCCGGCCATGGGCCAGCGCGGCCGGCCAATCGTCCAGCCCTGCGGCTGTGCCGACGACCCGAACCCGCCGATTGCCGGTCTCCCCCAACGGCCCCCTCGCATAATGGCTCCCCTGCCCTTCCGAAGGACGCAGGCGCGCTGCGGCGACGTCGAGGGCGTCCAGATCGGCGCCATTTCCCGCCGCCAGCAGCACATGCGAGACGTCCAGAACGGCCTGCTGCCCATCGGCGAGGTTCGCCACCGCGCCGATACCCTGAGCCCTGGGTATGATTTCGCTGAGCCTTGCCCCGTCGAGAATGCGCAGCCCTTCGGCGGCCAGGCTGCGCGCCAGGATGGAGACCAGTTCGGGATCGCAGCCGGCGAGGAGCGTGCCTTGCGGCACCAGGGTCACCGCCGAACCTAGCCGGGCGAAAGCCTGCGCCAGGCCCAGTGCCGAGGCGCCGCCACCGACAACCAGCAGATGGGTCAGCTTGCGGCTATTGCCCAGGATCGTGTCGGGGGTGAAATAATTGATCTGCTCGAGGCCCGGCACGGCCGGAACGATGGGCGAAGCTCCCACGGCCAGGACCATATTGCGCGGCCGGATCTGCCTGTCGCCGACCATGAGACTGTTCCGGTCGACAAAGCGCGTCGCGCCGCCAACGACCTCGATGCCCAATGCCGCCAAGCGGTTTCGGTCCGTCGCCGGGGCCTGGTCGGCGGCCAAGGCCGCGGCCCGCTCCTGCACCGCCTTCATGCTGATTTTCGGCTCCACGCCGGCCATGCCGAACGCCGCGGCCTGGCGCAGCGCATGGGCGCGCGCCGCGCTGGCCTGCAAGGCGGCAAGCCGCAGCGCCTGCTGGGGGCCGTCCCCGGGCTCAGGCAAGCCACGGTCCACCAGCGTCACCCGCGCGCCCAGCGCCCTGGCATGCCGCGCCACCGCGATTCCCAGCGCACCGGCGCCCACAACGCAAAGATCGGGTCGAGAATGGTCAGCCATGGTCGCCTGGGCCGGAATGGTTTGCGCACTTATGCGAGGGAAAGCCGCGCTTGACAACCGCTGCCCGGGTCTCGCTCATGCCGGTAAGGCGCGTTGACTTGGCGGCGGCTTTTCCCTATAGACGCCCCAACCCGAAGGCGGCGCGGCTTGTCCGCCTCCACCACCATTTCTGCGCAAGCAGTATCAAAAAGAGGAACCGTGCATAAGCGCGGTCTGATGTTATGAAGCGTACATACCAGCCCAGCAAGCTCGTGCGTGCCCGTCGTCACGGTTTCCGCGCCCGCATGGCCACCAAGGACGGCCGCGCGATTCTCAATCGCCGCCGTGCCCTCGGCCGCAAGAAGCTGTCGGCCTAAGGGATTATTGGCCGGATGACGGCCGATCTTTCCCAGCCTGAAGCGACATTGCGCCGCCTGAAGCGGCGCTCGCAATTTCTGAGAGCCGCCCGGGGCAATCGCGCCGGGCGCTCTGCGTTTGGGCTGCAGGTCGCCCCTGCGCCGCAGACCGAGCCGGGCATCGGCTTCACCGTCACCAAGAAAGTCGGCAACGCGCCCGAGCGCAATCGCATGAAACGGCGCCTCAGGGCGGCTGCGGCAGCTTGCGCGCGTGACTTTCACCCCGGACATGACTATGTCCTTCTGGCGCGGCGGGAGGCCCTCAGCCTGCCCTTCGCCAGAATGGTCGCCGATTTGAGCGGCCTCATCGCCCGCGTGCATGACCAGAACGCGCCAGACAAACGCAATAGTCCCGGCCACGGCCAACGGAACTCGAGACCATGAATTCTGATAATCGCAATGTGATCCTGGCCGTGGTGCTCAGCATGCTCGTGCTGTTTGGCTGGCAGTTTTTCATTGCCGGTCCACAGCTCGAACAGGCCCAGCGCCAGGCAGAGATCCGTGCCGCACAGCAGGCAGAGGCCGAGCAGCTCGCCGTGCCGCAGGCCGGCGCCGAAGCCGGCACCGCCGCGCCGGCCGCCACTGGCCCGCAGACCTTTGCCGACCGCGACAGCGCCATTGCCGCCAGCGAGCGCGTCGATATTTCGACGCTCGATCTCGAAGGGTCGATCAGCCTCACCGGCGCGCGCATCGACGACCTGGAGCTCAAGCAATATCGCGAGACGGTCGAGCCCGATTCGCCGATCATCGCCCTGCTCAAGCCCGCCGGCCTGCCCGATGCCTATTTCATCGAACAGGGCTGGGTTGCCGCCGCCGGCTCCAATGTCGCCCTGCCCGACAGCCAGACGATCTGGACGGTTGAAGGCGACGCCACCACGCTGACGGCCGACAATTCGGTCACGCTGCGCTACGACAATGGCCAGGGCCTGGTCTTCCGCCGGACCTTCGCGGTCGATGACTATTATCTCTTCACCGTCACCCAGACGGTCGAGAACAATGGCTCGGGCGATATCGCCCTCTTCCCCTTCGCCCGCGTCGTGCGTCATGGCGATCCCAAGGTGCAGAACTTCTTCATCCAGCATGAAGGCCCGATCGGGGTCCTGGGCACCAATAATTATGTCGCCCGCAAATATCACGACCTCCAGAACGAGCGTCAGGTGGATTTCAGCGCCACCACGGGCTGGCTCGGCATGGCCGACAAATATTGGGCCACCGCCGTCCTGCCCAAGGCCGGCACCGCCATCAATGCGCGCTTCGCCTACAGCGCCCCGGCCGGCACCCATGTCTACCAGTCCAATTATGTCGAGACGCAGCCGGTCATCGTGCCGGCGGGCGGCTCGGTCAGCCACGAGGCCTATGTCTTTGCCGGCGCCAAGGAAGATCGCGTCATCACCGGCTATCAGGAGCAATACGGCTTCGACCGTCTGGAGCTGCTGATCGACTGGGGCTGGTTCCACTTCCTCACCAAGCCCATGCACTGGCTCCTGGTGACCCTCTACGGCATTTTGGGCAATTTCGGCCTGGCCGTCCTGGCCGTGACCGTCATCGTCAAGGCCATCTTCTTCCCGTTGGCCAACCGGTCCTACGCCTCCATGGCCGCCATGCGCCGGGTGCAGCCGGAAATGAAGGCCATCCAGGAACGGCTCAAGGATGATCGCCCCGCCCAACAGCAGGCGATGATGGAGCTTTACCGCAAGGAAAAGATCAATCCGCTGTCCGGCTGTTGGCCGATCCTGATCCAGATTCCGGTCTTCTTCGCGCTCTATACCGTCATCTTCATCTCGCTCGAGATGCGCCATGCGCCCTTCTTCGGCTGGATTCAGGATTTGGCGGCGCCCGATCCGACCAATATCTTCACCCTGTTCGGCTTGATCCCCTGGAACCCGACCGCCGTTCCGATCCTTGGCGCCTTCCTGCATCTGGGCATCTGGCCGGTCATCATGGGCATCACGATGTGGGTGCAGATGCGCCTCAATCCGCCGCCGCCCGATCCGACCCAGGCGATGATCTTCAACTGGATGCCGGTGATCTTCACCTTCATGCTGGGCACTTTCCCCGCCGGTCTGGTGATCTACTGGGCCTGGAACAACACGCTGTCGATCGCCCAGCAATGGTTCATCATGAAGCGGCATGGCGTCGAGGTTAACCTGCTCGGCAACATCCTCGACAGCTTCCGCCGCAAGCCCAAGCCGGCGGACGAAGCCAGCAAGAGCTGAGCCGGAACCGAACGAAAATGGGCCCGCCCTTCCCCGGCGGGCCCGATCTTTATGGGGTAGGACCATGAGCCAGCCAGATTACTCGCCGCATATCGTCGAACGCGGCCGCCTGCTGTTCGCGCGGCCCTTCGCCTTTGTGAAGGGCTGCGTGCGCATTGCCGACCTGCCGCCCATGGACCGGATCGAGATCGCCTTTGCCGGCCGCTCCAATGTCGGCAAGTCCAGCCTCATCAACGCCCTGTGCGGTACTTCCGGGCTGGCACGCACCTCCAATACGCCCGGGCGCACCCAGGAACTCAACATTTTCGAGAGCCAGAGCGAGAACCTGCGCATCGTCGACATGCCCGGCTACGGCTTCGCCAAGGCGCCGGAGCCCAAGGTCAAGGCCTGGACCCAGCTCATCCATCAATATCTCACCGGCCGCGCCACCCTGCGCCGGGTCTATGTCCTGGTCGACAGCCGCCATGGTCCCAAGGACAACGATATCAGCGTCATGAACGAGCTGGACCGGGCGGCGGTGAGCTATCAGGTCGTGCTCACCAAGGTGGACAAGCCCTCGGCCAAGGATTTGGAAAGCGCGCTTGCCCGCACGGTCTCGACCATCGCCAAGCGCCCGGCCGCCCACCCGGACATTATCCAGACCTCGAGCGAGAAGGGCACCGGCCTCAATCAGCTCCGCACCGAAATCGCCCTGCTGCTCGAAAGCTGAGCCCTATTGGGCGAAAAACCGCGTGACATAGCCGCCGACAAGCAGGCTGTCGGACGGTGTCGCAAATGACTGCACCGCCTTGTCGACCACTTCCTCGGAAGCCAGGCCGCGCCGCATCTGGGCCAGGGCCAGGGCATAGTCGTCCGCAAATTCCGGATGCGGCTGAAAGCTCAGCGCCCGTCCGGACCTATAGGCAAGTCCCGCATTGGGAGTGAAATCGGAGGCCAGGATCACCTCCGCCTCGGTCGGTGGCACGATCACCTGATCCTGATGCGAACAGGCGATGGAGAGGCTGTCCGGCGCCTCGGCCATGAAGCCCGGGCGCCCGACGACGCGATAGGTGTGCCGTCCCAGGCCCCAGCCCTTCTCGGACTTGCGGACGTCGCCACCCAGCGCATCGGCCATGATCTGGTGCCCGAAACAGATGCCCAGCATCGGCGTCCGCGCCGCATAGGCGCCGCGGATGAACGTCCGCATGGGGTCGAGCCAGGGCAGGTCGTCGTAAACCCCCGCCGCCGACCCGGTGATGACGATGGCGTCCAATCCCGCGGGATCGGGCAGATCACCGCCCACGGCTGGAACGACCTCGAACTCGAAATCGCCGCCCGCATTCTCGAACATCTTCTGGAACATGACCGGATAGGACGCGAACTGCCCTCGCAAGGGCGCGGGAACCTCACCGGTAAGGAGAATCGAAAGCTTCATGGGAAAGAACCTGATCGTTCCTCCCATTAGGCGGTGCAAGCCATTCTTGGCAAGGCCGGCGCGGCCCGTCGCATGCAGCCCAGCTATGCGGCTACGAAGCGCAGCGCCACGCCATTGATGCAATAGCGCAGACCGGTCGGCTCCGGCCCGTCCTCGAAGACATGACCCTGATGGCCGCCGCAATTGGCGCAATGGACTTCGATCCGGGTCATCCAGAGCGAATTGTCCACCGATGTGCCGACGGCCCCGGGGATGAAATCCCAGAAGCTGGGCCAGCCGGTACCGCTGTCATATTTCTTTGCGGATTCGAACAGCGCCTGATCGCACCCGGCGCAATGAAAGATGCCATCCCGCTTTTCGTCGTTGAGCGGCGAGGTGAAGGCCCGCTCGGTATCTTCATGGCGCAGCACCTGGTAGGCGGCCGGCTCCAGCCGGGCCTTCCATTCGGCATCGCTGAGCTTGAACGGGAAATCGCCTTCCACGGCCTGCGCCCGGTTGAGGCCCAGCGCGGTGGCCAGGCCAGCAAGGGCACCGGCAGCCAGGAGGGCGCGACGCGACAGGATCATGACACCGTCTCCTTCGGATCGGGCTCCGTCGCCGGCTATAGAGCAGCCGACGCCGGATATTGGACGTGACCACAAGTCCAAGGCACCGTCCAGCCGGTCACGCCGTATTGAGGACCGCGGAGCGGCAACGGCTTGCAGCGGACACGGCGCAATAAAAAGGTCACCCTGGCGAAGCCAGGATGACCTTGATGAACGGCCGTGAAGCAATAATCAGCTGCGCAGGCCCGACCAGGCCGGGTCGGAGGCATAGCTTTCAGTGGGGATCGTCTGCACGCTGCGGCCCCAGATATCGACGCTCATCAGGCGCGGGCCGTCATTGCCGCCCGGATCCTGGAAGAACATGATGACGCGGCCATTGGGAGCCCAGGTCGGCCCCTCGGCGTGATAGCCCGAATAGAGCAGGCGCTCCCCCGAACCGTCCGGGCTCATGATGCCGATATGGAACTGCCCGCCGGATTGACGGGTAAAGGCGATGAGATCACCGGTGGGCGACCAGACAGGGGTGGAATAGCTGCCCTGGCCATAGCTGATGCGCTGGGCATTTCCGCCGCCGGCACCCATCATGTAGATCTGCGGGGACCCGCCGCGATCGCTTTCAAAGACGATGCGGCTGCCATCGGCCGAATAGGATGGGCCCGTATCGATGGCCGCGCCCGAGGTGAGCTGGGTCGGCTGGCCGCCGCCGGTGGACACGGCGTAGATATTGGTCGCGCCGCCCTGCTCCACCGAAAAGGCCACGGTGCCGCCATCGGGCGAAAAGCGCGGGGCAAAGGTCATGGCGCCCACCGAGGCCAGGCGCTGCTGGCGGCCGGTCGACAATTGCAGCAGATAGACCTGCGGATTGCCATCGGCGAAATTCATATAGGTGAGCAGGTCGCCATTGGGCGAAAAACGCGGCGTCAGGGCCATGGACGAGCCATCGGTCAGATAGCTCACGTTGGCGCCGTCCTGGTCCATGATGGCCAGGCGCCGGGTGCGGTTGGCCTTGGGCCCGCTTTCGGCGACATAGACCACCCGCGTGTCGAAATAGCCGGTGCCGCCGGAAAGCTGCGAATAGATGGCGTCGGACACCATATGGGCGATGCGGCGGGCCGAATTGGGATCGGTGGAATAGCTGCTGCCGACCACCTGCGCGCCCTGCTGGGTATCCCAGACGCGCACCGACGCATTGACCTGCCCGCCCCGCTCCACCGAGCCCATCACCACGCCATCGACATTGGCCGTGCGCCAGACATTGAAGTCCGGCGTGGCATTGACGTCGCCAACCTGCACGGGCAACGAAGCCGGATCGAGCGGCAGGAACAGCCCCGAACGGCGCAAATTGTTGCGCACGATATCGGCGATCTCGCGCCCGAAAGTGGGGTCGGACGAGGCAAAATCGGGGATGGCGATCGGCAGCGGCTGGAAATTGGCTCCTTCCACCACGATGCGCAATTGGGCCAGGGACATCGGGGCAGTTGCCAGCAGGGCGCCGCCCGCCAGTCCCAGTTTCAACGCAGTGCGCCGGTTCACAAGAGTCATCTCGGTTCGGTCTCCAGTTTCGCCGTTCGGGCCGTTCTTTGGCCAGCAAACAGGCAAATTCAAGGTCAGGGTCTAAGTTCCACTTCGATCTGGCGCCATTGGTCATAGGCGTCAGCGGAAAGCATCGAATAGGGTCCGCATTGCATCACCGCGCGCTGCGCCGCCCGGGCGATGCCCTGCCCCGCAGGCGAAGGATCCGCCGCAATGACCTGCGGCGTGCCGTTGACGCTGCCGTCGCGGTTCATGGACACCCGCAGGGTGACGTTCATGCCGCTGTTGAAATCGCTCGGCAGCAGGTTCCAGCAGGTCTTGATCCGCGCCACCAGCCCGTCGATGGCCGTCTGGCTGAGCCGTGCCGAGGTGCCGGTGGTGTCGCCCAGCGTGGTCGAGCCACCCTGCCCCGTCGTGCCGCCCGTCGTGGGCGCGTTGTTGATGATATTGTTGATCTGGTCCGCCGCTGTCTGCGTGGGCGCGGTCGACGGCGTGGGGCGCGGCTGCTGGGCCGCGGCGGCGGCCTGGCGCTGCCGCTCCTCCTCGCGGCGGCGGCGCTCGGCGGCCAGCGCCTGCTCGCGGATTTGCGCCAGGTCGTTGGGCCGCGATGTCGGCATGGCGACATTGACCTGCGGCGCCGGAGGCGTCTCGGGTTCGGGTGTCGGCTCGGGCACCGGCTCCGGTGTCGGTTCTGGGGCCGGTTCCGGCTCGGGCTCGGGGGCAGGCTCCGGCTCGGGCTCCGGCGTTGGCTCGGGTTCCGGGGCCGGCGTGGGCACCAGGTCGGCCGGCCGGGTTTCGGGCAAGGCCGGCGGCGTCGGGGTGGGCTCAGGCGCCGGTTCCGGCTCGGGCGCTGGTTCCGGTTCGGGCTCGGGTTCAGGCTCCGGTTCGGGGTCCGGCTGCTGCTCGGGCGCCGGCGCCGTCTCGGTCACCGGGGCGGGCGTGGGGACATCGGCCGGCGACGGCGTGACCTGGTCTTCGGTGGTATTGCCGGTGAGCTGGGCGAGTTCGGCCGGAATATCGGTATCCACGACGGAAGGCGTATCGGTCTCGACTACGTCGCTGTCGAGCTGGCCCATGCGGATATTGGAATATTCCTCGATGGGCACGAGATCGACCGAAATGGATTGCACGCTCGTCTGCAGCGGCTCCGTGGATCCCAGGTTGATGAGACCCAGAACCAGCAGCAGCACGTGAGCGGAGATCGAAACGGTCAGGCCCGTACGCATCAGTCCGGCCTATCTCTCGCGCTCGGTGACGAGCCCGATCTTTGTGTAACCCGCCGCCGAGAGCATGCCCATGACGCGCATGACGGTGCCGTAATTGGCGGTGGTGTCGCCGCGCAGGTAGATGCGGTCCTCCGGCGTCGCAAGCTCCGCCATCGTGGTTACGAGCTGGGCCTCGGCGACCGGATTTTCGTCGATGAAAATGGCGCCTTCCGGCGTCACCGCCACCGTGATCGGCCGCGTCTGGCTCGGCATTTCGCCGGCCGCCGTCCGCGGCAGATCCACGCTGACCCCGGAGGTCATCATCGGCGCGGCCACCATCATGATGATGAGCAGAACCAGCATGACGTCGACCATCGGCGTCACGTTGATTTCGCTCATGACCCCGGTTTTCCTGCGGCGACGGCCGCGGCGCCCGCCGCCGCCTCCGCCGCCCGATGCTGCGCCCATGCCCATGTCAGCGGCTCCGCGCTTCGAGCTGGCGGGACAGGATGGTGGAGAATTCGTCGGCAAAGCCTTCCAGCCGGCCGATCATCTTGCCGGCATCGGAGGAGAGCTTGTTATAGGCGATAACCGCCGGAATGGCAGCGACGAGACCGATTGCGGTGGCGAACAACGCTTCGGCGATCGGGCCGGCCACGACGGCAAGATTGGTATCGGACGAGGCCGCGATATTGGTGAAGGCGTTCATGATGCCCCAGACCGTGCCGAACAGGCCGATAAAGGGCCCGGCCGAACCGACAGTGGCCAGGAAACCCAGGCGTTTTTCGAGATATTCGCTCTCGCGGGCAATGGCCACGTCCAGCACCTTGTCGAGGCGCTGCTGCATGCCCACGAAGCTGGCCGCGTTCTGCTCGTGGCTGCGCTTCCATTCCTTCATGGCCGCCACGAAGACCGAACCCAGCCCACCCGAGGGTTTCTCCGATTGCTGCTGGTAAAGCTCTTCCAGCGACTGGCCGGACCAGAACGTGCGCTCGAAGCGGTTCATCTCATCCTTCATCCGGCGATAGGCGATGGTCTTGTCGATGATGATCGCCCAGCACCAGACCGAGGCTGCAAGCAGGCCCAGCATCACCGACTTGACGACGATGTCGGCCATCCAGAACAGGCCCCAGATGGACAGATCGGTATGTGGAGCGGCAGCTCCAACTGCATCCATGGCTTCCATGAAAATTCCTTCTCGGCCCGGCTCACATAAGCGGCCCCATCGTCGGTGCGATGGGGACCAAATCTGTCAAAATTAAGAGAAATGCCCCGTATTCCGGGCCGTTGACCGGCCGAGACGGCGCAAAGCTCCCTTTGGCCTCTTTATGGTCACCAAAGGGTTAACAAACCGAATCCGAAACGGCGACTTCGCTAGCAGACTGCTAACGTTCAGGGCCTCACCAGAGCCCTTATGGATAGCGGAAGGCGTGCCGGCCCGCCGCTGGTCTTGATCGAAACCACGGTCAGCTCCGCCTTTATCAGCAGAACATCTTCACGCAGAATTGTCTGACGCAATTTGAGCCGCGCGCCACTGGCCTCGACCGGCTCGGTGAGGACGGTCAGCATATCATCGATATGGGCGGGGGCGATAAAGTCGATGTTCATCGAGCGGACGGCAAAGGCGATGCCCTCGGTCGCCAGCTCGGAATGATGGATGCCGGCCTCGCGCAGGAATTCGGTGCGGCCCCGCTCGAGGAACTTCAAATAGGCCGCATGGTAGACATTGCCCGAGAAATCGGTGTCTTCGTAATAGATGCGGACGGGAAAGCGGTGCGCGCTCATCGGGCGCCGTCGACGATATGGACCGGCCCCGCCGGCAGATCGCGCAGGAAAGCGGGCAGCCAGGCCGGCAGGAGGTTGAAGCCCTCCAGCGCTGCGCCCGCCAGCGGCACCCAATGGAATGAGAGATCGTGCCCCTCGTCCTGCCGCACCAGCCAGGGCGATTGTCCGTTCGGGCCCTGCCCCGTCAGCTCGGCTCTATAGAAAAAGCCCAGCTCGTGGAAATCCTGGCCCTCGCGGCGATAGAAGCTTTCCGAGGTCGCCGCCAGGGGTCCGATCGCCGCCGGCATGGCCAGCTCCTCGGCGATCTCGCGCTCGAGGCTGAGCCGGCTGGGCTCACCCAATTCGACCCGGCCGCCCGGCAGCATGGTATAGGCGTCATCATCCTCGCGGCAGACCAGCACATGGCCATCCACCACGATGATGGCGGCGACGCGATAATTGAAGCGGCTGCCCTCGATGGGAAAACTGATGACGTGACGGTTCACTCCCCGTCCTCCTCGAACAGGTTGGCCTGCATGCCGACGAAACCCTGCGGCACGCTCCTGTTCAGGTGCTGGAAGGCAATGGCGGTGAGCATGCGGCCGCGCGGCGTGCGCTGGATGAAACCCTGTTGCAGGAGGTAGGGCTCGACGATCTCCTCCACCGCGTCGCGGGGCTCGCTGAGCGCGGCGGCAATGGTCTCGATGCCCACCGGCCCGCCATTGTAGAAATCGGCGATGGTGGTGAGATAGCGCCGGTCGAGCTGGTCCAGCCCGCGCGCATCGACATCGAGGCGGATCAGCGCCTTGTCGGCAACGGCCCTGTCGATCTCGGAGGCGCCGTCGACCATGGCGAAATCGATGACCCGGCGCAGCAGCCGCCCGGCAATGCGCGGCGTGCCGCGCGAGCGGCGGGCGATCTCCATGGCCCCGTCCGGCGCCATGGGCATGCCCATGAGCCGCGCGCCGCGCGTCACGATCTGCACCAGTTCCTGCGGCGTATAGAAGTTGAGCCGCACCGGAATGCCGAAACGGTCGCGCAGGGGCGTGGTGAGGAGGCCCGCGCGGGTGGTGGCGCCAACCAGGGTGAACTTGGCAAGATCGATGCGCACCGAGCGGGCGGCCGGGCCTTCCCCGATGATGAGATCGAGCTGGAAATCCTCCATCGCCGGATAGAGCACTTCCTCGATGGCGGGATTGAGCCGGTGGATTTCGTCGATGAAGAGCACGTCGCGCTCTTCCAGATTGGTCAGCAGCGCCGCCAGGTCCCCCGCCTTGGCGATGACCGGGCCGGAGGTGGCGCGGAAACCCACGCCCAATTCCCGGGCGATGATCTGCGCCAGCGTGGTCTTGCCCAGGCCGGGCGGGCCGACGAACAGTACATGATCCAGCGCCGCGCCGCGCTGCCGCGCCGCCTTGATGAAGACTTCGAGATTGGCCCGCGCATCGGCCTGGCCGACGAAATCGGCAAAGCCGGACGGGCGCAGGGAAACATCGAGATTGTCATCGCGCCCGGCGGCGGCGGAAGTGAGGGAGGTCAAGAAAAGGTCTCCGCGGCCGTCATCCCGGCGAGGGTGCGTGCATCATGATCGAAAGTTACTGTCGTCGCGCAACCGGCGCGCATATTGACCGCCGCGATCAGCGCGTCGGCAAAGTCGCATTTCGCATTTTCGGCCTCAAGCAGGCATTGCTCGACCAGAGCCGCGGATTCTATGACGAAGTCCCCGCTGCGCAGAAGGTCACGGCAGACCTCGAATACGTCCCTTCTCGACCAGCGCTTGAGTTTGGTCAGCACCCAAACCAGTTCCACCAGCGCGACGAGAGAAATATGGATGGGCTGATTTTCACGTGACGTGAGGATATTGCGGGCAATTTCCGACTGAACGGCATCGTCCCGCGTCAAAAAGCGCACCAGCACATTGGTGTCAACGCCCAGCACGAATACGCTCATCCTCTTCGGCCAGAGCCGCGGCGTTGGCCTCGTCTTCTTCCTCAGGCGTCATACGGCGATCGCCGGGCCGGTGCAGAATGCCGTAAAGATCTTCTGCCCGGACATTGCGTGGCACCAGTACATAGCGATTGCCCTCCTTGACGATATCCACCTTGTCGCCGGGCTCCAGCTTGAGATCGTCCCGCACGTCCTTGGGCAAAGTCATCTGCCCCTTGCTCGTCAATGTCGCTGTGGCCATAACGACCTCCAATTCCTTACTTTCTCAAAGTAGTAAGGAAAGTGTCCAGAAACAAGGCTACTGGCTCAATTCCCGCAATCCCAGCCGGATCAATTTCTCGGTGGGGGTATCCTCCCCTTCCTTGGCCACGACGCGAGCCAGGGCCGCCGAGGCCTGGGCGCTGGAATAGCCCAGATTGGTGAGGGCGGACACGGCATCGGCGACATTGCTGCGCGCAACCCCCTCGCCCAAAGCCGTTTGTAGGCCCAGCGTGCCCGCATCCACCGCGCCGATGGCGGGCACCTTGCCCTTGAGTTCGGTCACGACGCGCAGCGCCAGCTTGGGCCCCACACCATTGGCCCGGCCGATCATGGCCTTGTCCTGGAGGGCCACCGCACTGGAGAGTTCGGCGGGGCCCATGACCGAGAGAATGGCGAGGGCCACGCGCGCGCCGACGCCCTGCACGCTGGTCAGGAGGTTGAACCAGCCCTTCTCGGCCTCGCTGGCAAAGCCATAGAGCCGGATCAGGTCCTCGCGCACGATGGTCTCGATGAAGATCACCGCCGCCTCGCCGACGCGCGGCAGCGCCTGCAGGGTGCGGCCGGAACAGAAGACCTCGTAGCAGACCCCGCCGCAATCGATCAGCACCCAATCGTCGCCGAACTGATCCACCAATCCCTTGAGCTTGCCGATCACGCCAAAATCCCCATGCGCCTGGCCGAGACGCGATGATGGGCATGGCAGATGGCGATGGCCAGGGCATCGGCAGCATCTGGCCCCTTGACGATGGCGCCGGGCAGCAGGGTCTTGACCATCAGGGCCACCTGATCCTTGGCGGCATGGCCGGTGCCCACCACCGATTTCTTGATGAGATTGGCCGCATATTCGGCCACGGGCAGGCCGCGCAGGGCCGGCGTCACCAGCACAACGCCGCGCGCCTGGCCCAGGATGAGCGCCGAGCGCACGCCCGCATTGACGAAGGTTTCCTCCACCGCCACCTCATCGGGCCGGTGCTGATCGAGCACCTCGCCCAGCATTCCGGCCAGCGCGGCCAGCCGCACGGCCAGGGCACCCTCCACCGGCGGGGTCAGCGTGCCGCCGGCCACGAAGCGCAGCCTGTTGTCCATCGCCTCGATGAGGCCCCAGCCGCAGCGCCGCAATCCGGGATCTATGCCGATGATTCGTACGGGTTCGCTCATGATCTACCTTGTAGAGAGACCGGGCGAACCTACAAGACCAAAGTGAACAAAGAGGCAACAGGCGCGATATTTTAATTCTTACGGACCGCGCACACCTTCTGTTCACAACGCGCCAATAGGTTCGCCCCCGGAACGCAGGGACAAAAACGAGATGCATGGAGCAGACAACACGCTCAGCCGCCAGGCGTGGCAGCGTGTCTTCCGGGTCACGGGCCTACTCACCGCCATCGCCATCGTGCTCTCCATCGTCATCACCAATGTGATCATGGAAACCTTCTCCCAGGGGATAAATGTGCAGGGGCTGATCGTCTCGATCGTCACCCCGGCCATGCTGGGCGGCCCCTCGATCGGCTTCATCATCTTCCGCCAGGAACAATTGCGGATCGTCAACGAGCGGCTGCGCAAGCTGGCAACCTATGACTGGCTGACCGATTGCCTCAATCGCGGCGCCTTCACCACCGATGTCAGCGCGGCCCTGAACGCCGCCAACGCGCCCTGCGCGCTGCTGGTCATCGACGTCGATCATTTCAAGGCTATCAACGACAATCACGGCCATGACCGGGGCGACGACGCCCTGCGGCTGATCGCCAGCACTTTGCGCGAGACGGCCGGGCCGGACCTGCCCATCGGGCGGCTGGGCGGAGAGGAATTCGGCATCTTCCTGCCGCGCGCCAAGGCAGGGGAAACCGCCCGGCTGGCCGAAAAGCTGCGCCTGGCGGTAGGGCGGCTGGCCGTGGCCACCGATGGCAATATCTGCCCGCTCTCCATCAGCATCGGCGGCGCCACCATGCATGGCCCCACCGATTTCCGCACCCTCTACAGAATGGCCGATGCCTGCCTCTACCAGGCCAAGAGCGCCGGCCGCGACCGGGTGGCGCTGATCGACGCGGCGTGAGGGGCGGCCGCATCCCCCTCACCCGTCTCGGGCTGCGCCCGATCCACCCTATCCCCGACGGGGAGAGGAATAAGAGGCATTGTGCCAAAACAAACACCGGACCAATTCTTCTCCCCCTCGGGGAGAAGGTGGCGCGCAGCGCCGGATAAGGGGGATGCCGCAGCGGGGTGTGGAGGGGCGCCGCGCCGCGACATGGACCACCGGGACAAGCCCGCTGGTGACGATGGCGGATAGTGAAACGCTCTGGGGCGGATCCCCATCCCGAGGCGTCATCCCCGCGAAAGCGGGGACCTCCGTTCACGATATCAACGTCAGAACAGGGGTTCCCGCTTGCGCGGGAATGACCCAATGGATGAGGCAGGGGCTCGTCGGAGCGAAGCGTGTCAGCCGGCCAGCTTGGCCGCGTCTTCGTCGCTCATGTCGAAATTGGAATAGACGTTCTGCACGTCGTCATCTTCTTCGAGCGTATTGAGCAGCTTCATCAGCGTGGCGCCCTTTTCGGCGTCGATGGGGGTGGAATTCTGCGGCTTCCAGATGGCCTTGACCGATTCCGCCTCGCCCAGCACCGCTTCGAGCGCGGCGGCGACTTCGGCCATGCTCTCAAAGCTGGTATAGATGTAATGGCCGTCCTCGTCGCTTTCGACGTCGTCGGCCCCGGCCTCGATGGCCGCTTCCATCACCTTGTCTTCCGAACCGGCTTTCGCCGGATAGGTGATCTCGCCGACCCGGTCGAACATGAAGCCGACCGAGCCGGTTTCACCCAGGGCGCCGCCATTCTTGGAGAAATAGGAGCGCACATTGGAGGCGGTGCGGTTGCGATTGTCGGTCAGCGCCTCGACGATGACGGCGACGCCGCCGGGGCCATAGCCCTCGTAGCGGATTTCGTCATAGTTCTCGGCATCGCCGCCCGCGGCTTTCTTGACGGCGCGTTCGATATTGTCCTTGGGCATGGACTGGGCGCGGGCATTGGCGATGGCCAGGCGCAGGCGCGGATTGAAGGCCGGATCGGGCTGGCCCATCTTGGCCGCCACGGTGATTTCGCGGGCCAGCTTGGAAAAGATCTTGGACCGGATCGCGTCCGACTTGCCCTTGCGGTGCATGATGTTCTTGGCGTGTGAATGGCCTGCCATTCGCGCACTCCGCTCTGATTGAATTCTCGGTATGGTGGCGCCTTATAGGCAAGAGCGGCCCGCTTGTGAAGCCGAGCGCACGCGGCTAATCCCGCGCCAGCCGCACGAAAAGCCGCGCCTTCTTGCCGGTGAGGCGGCCGGCAATGTCCCGGGCCTCGGCCAGCGAGACCAGGCCGGTGATCTGGATGTCGCGCATGTCGAGAACGGTCTGCACCACCGGGGAGGTCACCACCTCCTTCCCCACCATCAGGTCCACCCGCTTGCCGACATGGTCGGCGGTGAACAGGGCGAAGGCGCGCTGGCCTTCGGCGGACCAGCGGACATTGACCAGGGGCTGGCCGGTGAATTCATCCAGGCCCGCTTCGGCGCTTTCGACCGCAATCGCCATCGGCTCGGCCGCCATGGCCCCAATTGTCAACAGCAGGCCGGCCAGCAGGGCGAGAAGGAAGCGGCGCATGGAGATCATCCTCAGAAGCCGGGCTCGGCCTGGGCCAGCACCCCGCCCAGCCGCAGCGGCATGACCTTGACGGCAAGGCCGGTGCGCGGATCGGTCTCCACCATCACCCCGCACAGGGTCGCCTCGCCCTCGGCTGGGCTGAAGCGGCCATTGGGAATGCCGGTCAGGAAGCGATTGAGCGGCTCTTCGGTATCGGTGCCGATGATGGAGTCGAAATCCCCGCACATGCCGGCATCGGCCTGAAAGGCGGTGCCGCCCTTGAGAATGCGGTGATCGGCGGTGGGGATATGGGTATGGGTGCCCACGACCAGGCTCGCCCGCCCATCGAGGAAATGGCCCATGGCCTGGATTTCCGAGGTGGCCTCGGTGTGGAAATCGACGATGATCGCATCGGCCTGTTCGCCCAGCGGACAGGCGGCGATGGCCGCCTCGACGGCGCGGAAGGGATCGTCGATGGGCGGCATGAAGACCCGGCCCAGCGCATTGACCACCAGCACGCGATGGCCGTTGCGACCCTCGGCCAGCATGGCGCCGCGCCCCGGCGTGCCCGGCGCGTAATTGATCGGTCGGATCAGGGTCGGCTCGCGCTCGATATAGCTCAGCGCCTCGCGCTGGTCGAAGGCATGGTCGCCCAGGGTGACGATATCGGCGCCGGCATCCCGCAGCGCCTGGAAATGGCTCTCGATCAGCCCCTTGCCGTGGCTGGCATTCTCGCCATTGACCACGACGAAATCGAAGCCATGCCGCGCGATCAGCCCCGGCAGGCGCTCGGCCACGGCATCGCGGCCGGCGCGGCCCATCACATCGCCCAGAAACAGCAATCTCATACGGAAGTCCCGAAAAAGCGCACGCCCTGCTCGGTAATCACCGCATCGAGGGGAATATCATGGGGTTCGCGCGGAATGTGATCCACTTCCTGGGCGGCAAAGGCCAGCCCCACCAGAAGCGGCTTCTTGCCGAGGGCGGCCAGGGTCCGGTCGTAATAGCCCCCGCCATAGCCCAGCCGCGTGCCCGCCCGGTCGAAGCCCAGAAGCGGCATCAGCACCAGGTCCGGTTCGGCGCGGGGCGCGAGATCGGACGGGGCCAGCGTGCCGAAACCGGCCTCGTAAAGCGGCTGGTCGGCCTCCCAGAGCCTCAGATCGAGCGGCGCATCGGCGCCCTGCACCACCGGCAGCACCACTTTCTGCCCGCTATCGAGCAATTGCACCAGGATGGGCTGGCAATCGAGCTCGTCGCGAATGCGCCAATAGCCGGCAATGACGTCTTCGGGATTATAGGCGACCTGCTCGAAGAACAGCGCGGCGACCGCGGCGGCGGCGTCCTGCCGTTCCCCGGGCGACAGGCCCGCCCGGGCGGCATGGGCCTGTTTCCGCAGACCGGCCTTGGCTTCTTCGATTGCAAGGTCCGCCATGCGCCCTCTGGAACAGAAATTCAGACGCCGCCCTGGCCGTGGGACATGCGATCCCGGGAACCTACTCACGTAGGTGGGCGCCGTATGTCCGAGCCCACGGGCCCGGTCAGGGACAGCTCCCTTAGGATCGATTAAGGCCCCGGGGATATGAAAGTCCTCACGCACCGGGCAGCGTGCAAGATATAGGCGCTTCCCCCTTGCCATGCAAAGAGCGCGGCGCAACTTATGATGAGATTGCACAGCCCTGTGACCGGCTTCGCCGCCAGCCCAAGGAAATTGCCATGTTCGCCCATGTGCTGATCGTCGTCACCATTGCCCTGGCGGTGAGCGCGCTGGCCGAACGGCGCAACGTGCAGCCGGCCCTGCTGGTGGTCATGGTGGGGCTGGCTGCCTCCTTCCTGCCCGGCATTCCGCCGCTGGAACTGGAGCCCGAATTCATCCTCACCATCGTCTTGCCGCCCATGCTGTTCTCGGCGGCGCGCGATTTCTCCTTCGCCGATTTCCGCCGCCGCATGGGCTCCATCGTCAATCTGGGGGTGTTCCTGGTCTTCGTCTCCACCCTGGGAGTCAGCGTCGCGGCCCTGGGCGTCCTGCCGGCCCTGCTGCCGATCACCGCGCTGATCCTGGGCGTGGTCATCGCCCCGCCCGATGCGGTGGCCGCCATCGCCATCGGCAGGCGCGCCGGCCTGCCGGTCGGCCTGATGACGGTGCTCAAGGGCGAAAGCCTGATCAATGACGCGGCCGCGCTGACCATGTTCGCGGTCCTGGTCGCCGTCGCCACGGGCACCCATGCCTTTATCGACAATATCCCGCTCTACTTCCTCTATGCCGCCGGCATCGGCATCCTGGTGGGGCTGGTCATCGGCAATCTGGCCCAATGGGCGCGGCGGCTTCTGGCCAGCCCGGCCCTGGCCACCGCGCTCTCGGTCATCATCCCCTTCGCCGCCTATCTCACCGCCGAGGAATTCCATGCCTCGGGCGTCCTGGCCGTAGTCGCCGCCGGCTTTGCCATGGGCCATCACGGCGTGCAGTCCGGATATGAGGAGCGCATGCAGGAAGCCGGCTTCTGGCGCACGGTGGACACGCTGCTCGAAACCTTCGTCTTCGCCTATATCGGCCTGCAATTGCGCTTCGTCATCGCCGATGCCAACGAAGCCGGCTTCGACGATATCGAACTGGCCAGCGCCACCCTGGTGATCTTCCTCGCCATGGTGGCCATGCGCTTCCTCTGGGTCTTCGGCTCGGCCGCGCTCGGGCGCTGGCGCTATCGCGCCCTGATGAACAAGCCGGCCCGGCCCGCCCGGCATAGGGGCCGGGAGAGGATGCCGCCCCAGCCGCCGCTGAGCTGGAAGGAAAACATCGTCCTGGCCTGGACCGGCATGCGCGGCGTGGTGACCCTGGCAGCCGCCGCCGGCACGCCCTTGGTCGTGGCCGGCGGCCCCCCCTTCCCCGGCCGCGAGGCCATCGTCTCACTGGCCTTCCTGGTCACCATTGCCAGCCTGCTCATCCAGGGGCTGACCCTGCCCTGGCTGATCGGCAGGCTGAACCTGGAGGACCCCGGCCATGACCGTTTCGTCGCGGCGCAGCGCGCCCTGGCCGAAACGCTGACGCGCAGCGCCACCAACGAGGCCCTGGACGCCTATGCCCGGGACAATCCCGGCCCCGAATCCACCCGGCTCGTCGCCATCATGCGCCAGCGCTTCCGCAGCGAACAGAAAATAGAAAAACCCAGCGGCATCGCCCCCGCCGAAGCCCTGGCCATCGGCAAATTGCTGCTCGAAGCCCGCCGCACCCGGCTGGTCGCCGCCCGCGACAATATGGAACTCGACGACACCATCGTCCGCGACATGCTGGAAAAACTCGACCTGGAACAGGCCTTCATGGACAGCGTGACGGAGGGTTAGAGGCGACGGGCGAGAGCTCCAGCCTGTTCTTTGGAATATGTCTAGATTTCGTCAGGCCAGCTCTGAGAATGGTGCAACACGCGCAAAATCGCGATGTCGTCCCCTTCTTCCCGATAGACAATGTGATGGGATTGGCACGGCATCATCCGGACCAGTCCGGATGATGATTGGCGGAGCGGTGCCATTTTGGGATTTTCAGCCAGTGTTTCGAACATGGCAATCAACCGCCGAACATAGCTGCGCGACTGAGGCAGGCCGAACTGCAATGTACTGGCCAAGGCGATATCGGATAGGTCAGTGCTTGCCGCTTCGGTTGTTTCCCAAGCCATACGCTATGCGCTTTTCCTTGTTCCCACGGCCGCTTCGGCCTTGGCCATGACACGTTCCAGAAGGTCTTCAGCCGTTATGGAGATACGCGGCGAATTGATCCCCTCCTCGACCAGGCGATCAAATTCGGCCTGGGCTTCCGCCCGTTTCTGGTCCATGCGGATGAGGTCGCGTACATAATCGCTGGCATTGGCATATTGGCCGGTGCCGACGCGGTTCTCGACCCAGTCCTTCATCGCATCGGGCAATGAAACATTCATCGTGGCCATGATCGCCTCCGGGCTCTATTGGCAAAGATTGCCAATCTTTGCCAAAGATTACGGCAGTAGCACGGCGCCGTCCAGGCTTTCGGCGACCCCTTCCAGGGTCTTAGCCGCATCGATGAGCTTGCTGGCGAACTGGGCCTCGGTATTTTCCAGTTCCGCGGCGATGTCCTGCCCCGCCTGGGTCAGGGCATTGACCTGGTCTTCCAGAGCCGCGATCCGGCGTTCGGCCTCGGCCAGCTCGTCCAGCACCGCGATCCCGGCCATGACGGTGAGGCGATTGTCGCCGATTTCGCCGACCGCGCCCTTGAGCCCTTCCACCTGGGTATTGAACCGCTCGGCCAGGCCGATCAGGTGCCCCTGCTGGCCCTCTTCGCAGGCCATGCGATATTTGCGGCCATTGATCTCGACATTGACTTCGGGCACGTCAGCTCTCCGTCTTCTGCAAAACGGCGCGGACATTTTCCATCGCCTCGACCAGCCGGCGCGACACTTCATGCGCGCCATCATCGAGCCGCTTGGCGCGGGCCGAGGTCTTGTCGAGTTCGGTGGCGAGCCGGGCCCGCTCATGCACCAGGCGCTGGGTATCCACCTCCATGCGCTGCTGGCGCTGCATGCGGCCGGACAGCTCGCGCGCGCTGGTTTCGAGCCGCGCCAGCGCCCGGTCGAACCGCGCCGAGGCTGCCATCAGCCCCTCTTCAAGTTCTGTCTCACTCATGGCCGCTATCGTCCTCAAGACGCATCGATTCCAGCTGCGACAGCCTGCCCCAGCCCGCAATCCATTGCAACAGCATCACGCGGCAAACCCCCGGAAATCCGGCAGCGACCGAACGCGAAACCGGGCTGGCGACATTGACAGGAAAGCCGAACCTGTTATGCCTCGAACCGCCTTTGGGAGGAGGCCGCCAGGCGCTGCTCCCCCGAAATTACAGCCTTTCCGAGAGAGCGGTCCATTCATGACGAACACAGCCCAGCAGAACGATTTGGCCAATGCGATCCGGTCCTTGTCCATGGACGCGGTCGAAAAAGCCAATTCCGGCCATCCGGGCCTGCCCATGGGCTGCGCCGACATCGCCACGGTGCTGTTCACCAAGGTGATGAAGTTCGATCCCGCCGATCCCCATTGGGCCGATCGCGACCGCTTCATCCTCTCGGCCGGCCACGGCTCGATGCTGCTCTATTCCAGCCTCTACCTGCTGGGCTATGGCGACATGACCATCGACCAGGTCAAGAATTTCCGCCAGCTCGGCTCCAAGACCGCCGGCCATCCCGAATTCGGCCATGCCACCGGCATCGAGACCACGACCGGCCCGCTGGGCCAGGGCCTGGCCAATTCGGTCGGTTTCGCGGTGGCCGAGGCCAAGCTCGCCGCCGAATTCGGCGCTGACCTCGTCGATCACCACACCTATGTGCTGGCCGGCGACGGGTGCCTGATGGAAGGCATTTCCCAGGAAGCCATCTCGCTGGCGGGGCATCTCAAGCTCAACAAGCTGATCGTCATCTGGGACAACAATAACATCACCATCGACGGCAAGGTCTCCAACGCCGACTCCACCGACCAGATCGCCCGCTTCAAGGCCGTCGGCTGGAACACGATCGAGATCGATGGCCATGACCAGGGTGCCATCGAGAAGGCCCTGCTCGACGCCAAGGCCTCCACCGACAAGCCCACCCTGATCGCCGCCAAGACCACGATCGGCTTTGGCGCGCCCAAGAAGGCCGGCACCGAAAAGGTGCATGGCGCCCCGCTCGGCGCCGAGGAACTGGCCGGCGCCAAGGCGGCCCTGGGCATCGACTATCCGGCCTTCGAAATTCCGGCCCCCATCCTCGAAAGCTGGCGCGCCGCCGGCACCCGCAGCCAGAACCTGCGCGGCGAATGGGAAGCCCGCCTCGCCAAGTCGGACAAGCGCGACGAATTCACCCGCCGCATGTCCGGCAAGCTGCCGGCCGATTTCTCCAGGGCCATGGCCGATTACAAGCGCAAGCTCGCCGAGGACAAGCCCAAGGTGGCCAGCCGCAAGGCGAGCCAGATGGCGCTCGAAATCATCAACAAGAATGTGCCCGAGACGCTGGCCGGCTCGGCCGACCTCACCCATTCCAACCTCACCAACACGCCCGAAACCGTACCCTTCCAGGCCGACAATCGCCTGGGCCGCTACATGATGTACGGCATTCGCGAGCACGAAATGGGCGCGGCCATGAACGGTGTGGCCCTGCATGGCGGGCTCATCCCCTATGGCGGCACGTTCATGGTCTTCACCGATTATGCCCGCCCGGCCATCCGCCTCTCCGCCCTGATGGAACAGCGCGTCATCTATGTGATGACCCACGATTCCATCGGCCTGGGCGAGGACGGCCCCACCCACCAGCCGGTGGAGCACCTGACCGCCCTGCGCGCCATCCCGAACCTGCTGGTCTTCCGCCCGGCCGATGCCATGGAAACCGCCGAATGCTGGGAATTGGCGATGGAAGCCAAGCATCCCTCCATCCTGGCCCTGTCGCGCCAGAACCTGCCGGCGCTGCGCACCGAATATTCGGCCGAGAACAAGTCGGCCAAGGGCGCCTACAATCTGGTCGGCCCCACCGATGCCGATGCGGTGATCTTCGCCACCGGCTCGGAAGTGGCCATCGCCGTCGAGGCCCAGAAGGAACTGACCGAAAAGGGCATCTCCGCCCGCGTCGTCTCGGTGCCCTCCATGGAGCTCTTCGCGCAGCAATCCGACGCCTACAAGGCCGAGATCATCGGCACGGCCAAGGCGCGCGTGGCGGTGGAAGCCGGCATCGAGATGAGCTGGAACAAGCTGCTCGGCGACAAGGGGCGCTTTGTGGGCATGCATTCGTTCGGCGCGTCCGGCCCGATCGACGCGCTCTATGGCCACTTTGGCATTACGCCGAAGGCCGTTGTTGAAGCCGTCACCGCCCAAGTGTAAGAGAGCCGCGCCTCCCTTTTCCAAACTCCCTCCCGAAGGAGCCTCTACCATGGCAGTTCGCGTCGCCATCAATGGCTTTGGCCGCATCGGCCGCAACATCCTGCGCGCCATCATCGAATCGGGCCGCACCGATATCGAAGTGGTGGCCATCAACGATCTCGGCCCGGTCGAGACCAATGCCCACCTGCTGCGCTATGACAGCGTGCATGGCCGGTTCCCGCACGAGGTCGTGGTGGATGGCGACACCATCAAGACCGCCGGGCAGACCTTCAAGGTCACCGCGGTCAAGAACCCGGCCGAATTGCCGCATGCCGAAATGGGCGTCGACATCGTGCTCGAATGCACCGGCATCTTCACCTCCAAGGAAAAGGCCTCGGCCCATCTGCAGGCCGGCGCCAAGAAGGTGATCGTCTCCGCTCCCGCCGAAGGCGCCGACAAGACCATCGTCTTCGGCATCAACCATGCCGCGCTCACCAAGGACGACGTGGTGATCTCGAACGGCTCCTGCACCACCAATTGCCTGGCGCCCATGGCCCTGGTGATGAACGAGCTGGTCGGCATCGAAAAGGGCATGATGACCACGGTGCATTCCTATACCGGTGACCAGCCCACGCTCGACACCATGCACAAGGATCTCTATCGCGGCCGCGCCGCGGCTCTGTCCCAGATCCCGACCTCGACCGGCGCCGCCAAGGCGATCGGCCTGGTCCTGCCCGAACTCAAGGGCAAGCTGGACGGCATCTCCATCCGCGTGCCGACCCCCAATGTCTCGCTGGTGGACCTGAAATTCCTGGCCGGCCGCAATACCACCGCCGAGGAAGTCAACAACGCGCTGATCGCCGCGGCCGAGGGCAAGCTCAAGGGCGTGCTGACCTTCACCCGCCACCCCCTGGTCTCGTCCGACCTCAACCACGATCCGCATTCCTGCACCATCCTGCTCGACCAGACCAAGGTGATGGACGGCAATTTCGTGAACATCATGGGCTGGTACGACAACGAATGGGGTTTTTCCAACCGCATGGCCGACACCACCGCGGCCCTGGCCAAGACGCTCTGAGCGGATTGAGATGCGTTTTGAAGGGCGTCCCTCGGGGCGCCCTTTTTATGTGCGCCCCGACCATCCTTCTTTCGTCACCGCCCGGCTTGTCCGGGCGGTCCATGCTGCGGCAAGATGGATTGCCCGGACGAGCCGGGCAATGACGACGGCGAGGATAAGTTTCCTCTCGGGTAGGACCATCACATGCTTCTCAACCGGTCCATTCGCTGGCGTGGTCTCGAGCTCGAAACGCTCGAACACGCCCATATCATCGCCAATGACCGCGACACCCGCATTCGCGGCGCCATTATCGGCCCCGATTTCGGCCTGTTCTACCGGCTGAAGCTGGACGAGAACGGCCATACCCGCACGGTCCGCATCGAACGCGCCGATGGGCATGTGCTCGAATTGTTCGCCGATGGCGCCGGTGGCTGGTCCGACGACCGCGCCGAACCCCTCCCGGCTTTGCGCGGCTGCATCGATGTCGATATCTGGCCCACCCCGCTCACCAATGCCCTGCCCATCTGGCGCACGGCCTGGACCGACCAGCCCGTCCGCTTCGCCATGGCCTGGATCGACGCCACCGAGATGAGCGTCCGGCGCGCCGAGCAGGTCTATACCAAACTCGACGACACCCGCTTCCGCTTCCAGTCCGCCGATTTCGAAGCGGTGCTGGCGGTCGATGGCGACGGATTGGTGACGGACTATCCCGGATTGTTCGCGCGGCAGGGATAGGGCTGCTGATGCAGCCATAGTTTTTTCGCTCCCCCGCTTCCGCCCTTCGTGCCACTCTGCTACCCCACGGCCACACATCCACGCCCGGAGGCAGCACCATGAGCGACGGCTTCAAGACCCTCGACGAACTCGACCTCACCAATAAGCGCGTGCTGCTGCGCGCCGATCTCAACGTGCCTCTGGCCGACGGCAAGGTGAGCGACGCCACCCGCATCGAGCGGCTGGTGCCCACCATCCGCGAAATCGTCAAGAAGGACGGCAAGGCCATCCTGCTCAGCCATTTCGGCCGGCCCAAGGGCAAGGTGAGCGCCGAATTCTCGCTCGAACAGGTCTGCGAGGCCGTGGCCAACGAGACCGGCCATCCGGTCGGCTTCGTCGCCACCGACTGGGTCGATGTCGATGCCGCCCGGGAGGCCATCGACCAGGCCCCCGCCGGCTCGGTCCTGGTGCTGGAAAACACCCGCTTCCACCCCGGCGAGGAAGCCAACGACATCGAATTGGCCAAGCGCATGGCAAGCCTGGGCGACGTCTATGTCAACGACGCTTTCTCGGCCGCCCACCGCGCCCATGCCTCGACCGAGGCCCTGGCGCGCCTCCTGCCGGCAGCGGCGGGCCTGGCCATGGAAGCCGAACTCAAGGCGCTCGAAGCCGGCCTCGGCAAGCCCAAGAAGCCGGTGGTCGCCATTGTCGGGGGCGCCAAGGTCTCCTCCAAGATCGACCTCTTGGAAAATCTCGTCACCAAGGTGGATGGCCTGGTCATCGGCGGCGGCATGGCCAATACGTTTCTCTTCGCCCAGGGCCTGGGCGTCGGCAAGTCGCTCTGCGAAAAGGACCTGGCCGATACCGCCCGGCGCATCATGGACAAGGCCGACAAGGCCAATTGCGCCATCATCCTGCCCATCGACGCCGTGGTCTCCTGGCATTTCAAGGCCAATTCGCCCACCCGCCTCTATGGCGTGGACGCCATCGACCCAGACGGCATGATCCTCGATATCGGCCCGATCTCGATCGACCGCATCAATGCCGCCATCGATGACGCCCATACCCTGGTCTGGAACGGCCCGGTCGGCGCCTTCGAGATGGAACCCTTCGATGCCGGCACCGTCGCCATCGCCAGGCATGTCGCCAAGCGCACCCATGACGGAAACCTGATCTCGGTGGCCGGCGGCGGCGACACGGTCAGCGCCCTGGCCCATGCCGGGGTCAAGGACCAGCTCACCTATGTCTCCACCGCCGGCGGTGCCTTCCTCGAATGGATGGAAGGCAAGCCCCTGCCGGGCGTGGAAGCGCTGAAGAAGTAGGGGCGCAACCCGCTATAGCCGGGCTCTATCGCCCCCTCTCCCTTGACGGGGGCAGTGTTCACTTCGGACTTCTCACACAATTGATCTGGTGGTTCTTTCGCCTCCCTCCCCCTTGAGGGGAGGGAATGAGGGTGGGGGTTCAGGCCTGTCCGCAATCCTTGCAGCCGCTGAGCGCGCTGCACCTCCAGAACCCCCACCCCGGCCCTCCCCTCAAGGGGGAGGGGGGCAAGAACCGAGTTCGTTGCGCCTGCCGAAAAGCCCCAAGTAAACTCTCCCTTGGGGAGAGGTGAAGAGCTCAGAACTGCGCCGTCAGCGGGTCCGACCCGATCCGTCCGTCGGCGGCATCCAGCCCGGCAATGGCCGCCTTGTCTTCTTCGCTCAGGGTGAAATCGAAGACGTCGAAATTCTCCACGATCCGGCTCGGCGTCACCGATTTGGGGATGACGATGAAGCCCATGTCGAGATGCCAGCGGATGATGACCTGGGCCGGGCTCTTGCCGTGGCGGGCGGCGATATCGGCGACGAGGGCATTGTCCAGGAGCTTGCCCTGGCCCAGCGGGCTCCAGCTTTCGGTCAGGATGCCCAGCTTTTCGTGCTTGGCGCGCATGGCCCGCTGCTGGAAGCGGGGATGGAGCTGGATCTGGTTCAGGGCCGGGGTGACACCGGTGGCCGCGATGATCTCTTCGAGATAATCGCCCTCGAAATTGGAGACGCCGATGGACTTCGCCTTGCCCTCCTCGCGCAGGCGGATCAGCGCCTTCCAGGTATCGACGAACTTGCCGCGATAGGCCGAGGGCCAGTGGATGAGATAGAGATCGACATAATCGGTGCCCAGCCGGTCCAGGCTGGCATCCATGGCGCGCAGGGTCTGGTCATAGCCCTGGTCGTCGTTCCAGACCTTGGTGGTGAGGAAAATCTCGCCCCGCGCCACGCCCGAGGCGCGCAGCCCCTCGCCCACGCCGGCCTCGTTCTGGTAGACGGCGGCGGTATCGACATGGCGATAGCCGGTCTTGAGCGCGGTTTCCACCGCCTGCACGGCCACGTCATTGGGTGTCTGCCAGACACCCAGCCCGATCTGGGGGATCGAAAGGCCGTCATTGAAGGTCAGGTGGGGCTGGTTGCTCATATGGTCCTCGCGCCGAATGGAATGTCGTCCCTATCGTGAATTGACGATGGACGAAAGCGGCAAAAGGTTCCCGGACCTTCTTCCATACAAGGTCAGCCTTTCGTCGCATAAACGCAGGTCTAATCGCAACCGGGCTGACGAAAATCTAATCTGGCGCCAGTTCATTTTGAGGCCAGACCGATGACCAAATCGCTCAATGCGATCGCCCAGAAGCTGATGACGCCCGGCCAGGGCATTCTCGCCGCCGACGAATCCGAAGGCACGATCGGCAAGCGCTTTGCCAAGATCAACCTGCCCAATACGCTCGACCTGCGCCGCGATTATCGCGAAATGCTGTTCGGCGCCTCCGAGGCCATGCGCAATTACATTTCCGGCGTCATCCTCACCGAGGAGACGCTGAAGCAGGAAGCGGCCAATGGCACGCCCTTCCGCGCCATCCTCGCCGATGCCGACTGCATTCCCGGCATCAAGGTGGATCGCGGCGCCTTCCCCATGCCCGGCGAGGGCGGCGAGAAGATCACCGAGGGCCTCGATGGCCTGCGCCAGCGGCTCGAGCAATATGCCGCGCTGGGCGCCGGTTTCGCCAAGTGGCGCGCCGTCATCACCATCAACGACATCGCCCCCACCCGCAACAATATCCGCGCCAATGCCCATGTGCTGGCGCGCTATGCCATGCTGTGCCAGGAAGCGGGCATCGTGCCCATCGTCGAGCCGGAAGTGGTAGGCGACGGCGAGCCGGGCAATCATTCCATGGAGCGCTGCGCCCAGGTGACCGGCGACGTGCTGGAAAACGTGTTCAAGGAACTGCGCCTGGCCGGCGTCGACCTGGCCGGCATGCTGCTGAAGCCCAACATGGTGCTGCCCGGCGTCAATTCGCGCGAGCGGCCCTCGGTCGAGGAAGTGGCGCGCCGCACCGTCTCGGTGCTCAAGGAACATGTGCCCGCCGCCGTGCCCGGCATCGCCTTTCTCTCGGGCGGGCAGACCGACGAGGAAGCCACCGCGCATCTGTCGGCCATGAACCAGATTTCCGGCAAGCCCTGGCCGCTGACCTTCTCCTATGGCCGGGCGCTGCAGAACGTGGCCCTGCGGGCCTGGGCCGGGCGGCGCGAGAATTTCAACGCCGCCCGCGAAGCCTTTGCCCACCGCGCCCACATGAATTCGCTCGCCGCCCTGGGCCAATGGTCCAATGCGGTGGACCGGGCCGCCTGATCGTCCATCCCGACGCCTCCCAACGTCGCGGCAGGCGCGCTTCCTCGCGGAGGCGCGCCTTCTTCATGCCGGAGGCCCGCCATTGCGTCCGGCGGACGCAGGCCCTATTTGGGTCTGTCCCTTTGTCGCCAAAATGGCCAAATAGGGAGCATTGCCTTCAATTCGGAAACGCCATGGCGCCGCAGCTCTATCTCATCACCCCGGCCGATCCCGATCCGGCTCAGTTTCCCCGCCTGCTGATGGCGGTGCTGACCGGCCCGGAGATCGCCGCGCTCCTGGTGCGGCGCGGGACGCTGGACGATGCGGGCTATGAAGCCCTGGCCGAGCGGCTGATCCAGGTCGGCCAGGCCGCCGGCGCCGCCGTGCTGCTGGAAGACGATGTCGCCCTGGTGCGCCGCCTCGGCGCCGATGGCGTCCATGTCACCCGGGGCGGCGTCAAGGCCATCCGCGAGGCCATCGCGGCGCTCAAGCCCGATGCCATTGTCGGCACCGGCAATATCCGCTCGCGCCACGACGCCATGAGCTTTGGCGAATTGGGCGTCGATTACGTCATGTTCGGCCCCCTGGGCGGCGCGGCCGACCCGCAGGCATCCGAACTCGCCCAATGGTGGGCGGAAACCTTCGAAATCCCCGCCGTCCATTCCACGCCCGACGCCGATATCGCGCTGATCGAGGGCAGCCCCGCCGAATTCGTCGCCCTGTCCGACTGCATCTGGAGCACGGAAGACCCGGCCGCCGCCCTGCGCGGTTTCGACCGGGCCGCACGGGAGCAGGCATGACCAGGATCCCGCCCCTGCTCGCCGTCCTGCTGCTCGGCCTGGCCCTGCCGGCGCTGGCCCAGGACAATCCCGCCGAGCAGATCAGCACCGATATTTTCGGGCCGCGCCATCCGGTGGACGAGGCCTATGGCGCCTATCAGATGGGCTATTACCTCACGGCGATGCACCTGGCCCTCCCCCGCGCCGAAAAGGGCGATGCGGCCGCCCAGACCCTGATCGCCGAGATTTATGCCAAGGGCCAGGGCGTGGCGCAGAATCCCGAACGCGCCGCCGGCTGGTATCAACTGGCCTCGCGCAATGGCGACCGGCTGGCCACGTTCGAACTGGGCATGCTCTACCAGGACGGGCTGGGCGTGCCGCGCGACCGCGCGCGCGCCGCCCAATTGTTCCAGAGCGCCGCCGATGCCGGCTATATCCCGGCCAAGTACAATATGGCCTTGCTGCATGTGGAAGGCATCTATGCCGAACCCAGCCTGACCCGCGCCGCCGCGCTGATGCGGGAGGCGGCCGAGGCCGAACTGGCCGAGGCGCAATACGATTACGGCGTCATGCTGCTCGAAGGGGCAGGCGTGGCGCCCGATCCGGCCGAGGGCGCCCGCTATATTTCGCTGGCCGCCGAGCAGGGCCTGATCGCCGCCCAGATCGACTATGCCACCCTGTTCTATCTCGGCCAGGGCGTGACGCGCGATCTCGACGCCGCCGCCTCCTGGTATCGCCGCGCCGCCGAGGGCGGCAATGCCGTGGCGCAGAACCGCTATGCCAAGCTGCTGGCCGCGGGCGAAGGGGTGACGCTGAACCTGGAGGATGCGGCCATGTGGCGCTCGCTGGCCCGCCGGCAGGGGCTGTCCGACGCCGCGCTCGACCGCATGCTGGTCTCCATTCCCGCCGAGGCCTTGGCCCGGGCCGAGGAACGCGCCCGCTTCTGGCCCTCCGAGCCGCCGGGCACCGCCAGCGCCAATGCGGATCCGACCGACCTGCCGGCGATCGACGAGCCCATCCTGCCCAGCCCGATGAACGCCGAAAATGCCCCGGCGCCGGCCGAAGAAGCTGCCGGCGACCCCGCCGTGGACGCGCCGGAAACGCAAGCCCCTTGAACCGGGCCCCTTTCTGGGGCAATAAGCCTGCCACACTTGAAACCAGCGGCGGGATGCCACGATCCCTGGCCGGGCGGCAGCGCAAACGCGATGGCGCCCGGCGGGCCGCATGAGCCAGCGAGCACTTTACCTATGGCGCGTTCCGCCCTCCTCAACGTCATGGTCAATGCCGCCATCAAGGCCGGCAAGTCGCTGAGCCGCGACTTCAACGAGGTCGAGAACCTGCAGGTCTCGCGCAAGGGACCGGCCGATTTCGTCTCCAAGGCGGATTTGCGCGCCGAGCAGATCGTCTATGACGAATTGCGCAAGGCCCGGCCCACCTATGCGTTCCTGATGGAGGAAGGCGGCGAGGTGGCCGGCACCGACGGCCAGCATACCTGGATCATCGATCCGCTCGACGGCACCACCAATTTCCTGCATTCGATACCGCTCTTTGCCGTGGCCATCGCGCTGCAGCGTGGCGACGACATCGTCGCCTCGGTGATCTACAACCCGGTCATGGACGAGTTGTTCACCGCCGAAAAGGGCGGTGGCGCCTGGCTGGCCGACCGCAAGCGCCTGCGCGTGGGTGCCCGCCGCCACCTCTCCGACGCGGTCGTGTGCACCGGCATCAAGACCCAGGGCACCGCCAATGACGCCCTGCAATTGCGTCAATTGGCCAGCATCAATCCGGCCGTGGCCGGCATCCGCCGCTCCGGCTCGATCTGCCTGGACATGGCCTGGCTCGCCGCCGGCCGCTACGACGCGCTCTGGGAAGCCGGCCTCAAGCCCTGGGACGTGGCGCCCGGCCTGCTCATGGTCCGCGAAGCGGGGGGCCTGGTCACCGATTATGCCGGCCAGCCCGGCTCGGTGTGGAACGGCCAGATCGTCGCCGGCAACGAGGCCCTGCATGGCCAGCTTTTCAAGGCGCTGAAGCCGATCAGCTGACGGCCGGGCCGCTTCCGCCATCACATTCCCGCCTCACCGCCTCGTTAACCTTATTGTCACGCCTCCCGCCCGCCTCTAGACTCGGGGCGGTTTGATTTGCGGCAGAGGGGCAAGGTTCGGCAAAGATGACGCAAGGCTACGATCCCTACCACCTCGCCAGCCCCGCGGTTTACCTGGTCAAGATCCTGATCTTCCTGGTGCTGGTGGCGCTGGTGGCCGCCATCCTGTTCTCCACGATCGTCACCTTCTTCTGGGCCAACCCCTTCATCAATTCGCTGATCTTCTTCACCCTGGCGGTCGGCATCTTTCTCAGCTTCCGCCAGATTTTCCGGCTGTTCCCGGAAGTGAAATGGGTCAATTCCCTCCAGGACGGCACCCAGACCAATGTGCGCCCGCCCGTATTGCTCGCGCCCGTCGCCGGCATCCTGCGCGAGCGCATCGGGGAGGCGATCATCACGCCGTCCTCCATGCGCTCGATCCTGGATTCGGTGGGCAATCGGCTCGACGAGGCCAAGGACACCTCGCGCTATCTCACCGGCCTCCTGGTCTTTCTCGGCCTGCTCGGCACCTTTTACGGCCTGCTCGAAACCGTCACCTCGGTCAGCACCGTCATCAATGCGCTGGACGTGACCCAGGGCGACACGGCCACCCTGTTCTCCAATCTGCGCGAGGGCCTGGTCGCCCCGCTGGGCGGCATGGGCACAGCCTTTTCCTCCTCGCTGTTCGGCCTTTCCGGTTCGCTGGTGCTCGGCTTTCTCGATCTGCAGACCAGCCAGGCGCAGAACGCCTTCTATACCGATCTCGAGGACTGGATGACCTCGATGACCGAGCTGGATCACCCCGTCACCGCCATGCAGGCCAATTCCATGGGCGTGGCCGGCGCCGACATGCAGGCCATGATCGAGCGCATGGGCGCCAATATGCAGAACCAGAATTCCTCCCAGAACGCCATTCGCGCCATGGCCGAGCTGGCGCGCGGCATTGACGGGCTGGTCAAGCATATCCGCACCGAGCAGGAGGATTTGCGGCGCTACATCACCGAACAGGGCGAGACCAACAAGAAGCTGCGCGACCTGATCGAGGCCATGCTCAACGAAGACGACAACGAGCGGCGGAACTGACCCATGCCGGGAGCCCGTTCCCGCCGCCGCCAGGAGGCCAATTACTGGCCCGGCTTCGTCGATGCGCTGTCGAGCCTGCTGCTCGTCATCATCTTCATGCTGTCGCTGTTCATGCTGACCCAGTTTTTCCTGGGCCAGGAAATCCAGGGCCGTGATACCGCGCTCGCCCGTCTCAACAGCCAGATCGCCGAACTGACCGAATTGCTGCAGCTCGAGCGCGCCGGCTCCGACGACCTCACCGCCCAATTGGCCAATCTCACCGCCACCCTGGCCGGTGCGGAAGCCGAGAACCAGAACCTGCAGGATCAATTGGCCGGCATCGGAACCGGCCTGGGCGACCGCGACGCCACCATTTCCGGCCTGCAATCGGACCTGATGGCGGCCGAACGCCTCTCGGACGAGGCCAATGCCCAGGTGGCCCTGCTCAACCAGCAATTGGCCGCCCTGCGCACCCAGATCAGCGCGCTGGAAGCCGCGCTCGAAGCCTCCGAGGCGCGCGACAGCGAGAGCCGCACCCAGATCGCCGATCTCGGCCGCCGGCTCAACCTGGCGCTGGCCCAGCGCGTGCAGGATCTCAGCCGCTACCGCTCCGACTTCTTCGGCCGGTTGCGCCAGATTCTCGAGGGGCGCGCCGATGTGCGGGTGGTGGGCGACCGTTTCGTCTTCCAGTCCGAAGTGCTGTTCGCGCCCGGCCAGGCCGATATCGCCGCCGCCGGCCTGCCCGAACTCGATGCCCTGGCCGATGCCATTCTCCAGCTCGAGGAGGAAATTCCGCCCGATATCAATTGGGTCCTGCGCATCGACGGCCATACCGACAAGCGGCCCATTTCCAATGCGCGCTTCCCCTCCAACTGGGAGCTTTCCGCCGCCCGCGCCATTTCCGTTGCCCAATACCTGGTCACGCGCGGCGTGCCCCCCGCCCGCCTCGTCGCCGCCGGCTTCGGCGAATTCGCTCCCCTCGACCCCGCCGACAACGACGACGCCTATCGAAGAAACCGCCGCATAGAGTTCAAATTGACGGAGGGGTGATCAGGTTGAGCCTTGCGAAACCCGGGGCGACGGCGGATGCCAGCAACGGACAACCCTCGATGATCGTCACCACCGGGCTTGTCCCGGTGGTCCACGCGGCCCCGCGAGATGGATTGCCGGGACAAGCCCGGCAATGACGACAGAGGAAGAAGGCGTGGGGCACATCCCACGCCCCCTTAACCTTAACGCGGCCGATCACAACTGCTGTGGCCCAATGGCAACGTCACAAAAAAGCCCGGATTTCTGCCACATCGGCGCCCCAATAGCCAAAGATTAACCACGTTGGCACACCGGCTTTTAAGATTAAGCGCGGTAAATGCTGCGCCTAAGATTTTAGCTTTCAGGAGCCTCACGTGGTTATCCCCGCACCCATCAATTCTGCCCTGCGCGCCGCCGCGATGATGCTGTTTGTCGTTGTCATCGCCGCCTGTTCCCGTTCCGCCAATGACAATGTCGGCCTGACCGGCGTGGGCAATACCGGGGCCGGCGCCCCCGGCAGCCAGCAGGAATTCATCGTCACCGTCGGTGACCGCGTCTTCTTCACCACCGATTCCAGCTCGCTCACCACCGAAGCCATGGCCACCCTGGACAAGCAGGCCCAATGGCTCAATCAATACGGCAATTACCGCATCATGATCGAAGGCCATGCCGACGAGCGCGGCACCCGTGAATACAATATCGCCCTCGGCGCCCGCCGCGCCTCGGTCGTGGTCAATTACCTGGTCAGCCGCGGCGTCAATGCCCAGCGCATCACCAGCCAGTCCTTCGGCAAGGAGCGCCCGGTGGCCATCTGTAACGACATTTCCTGCTGGAGCCAGAACCGCCGCGCGGTTACTGTGGTCCAGTAGACAGAATCGGCCTTCTCCCCGGAAGGCCCATTTCATCCAGTGCAAACTGGAGGCAAGAGCGCCCGGAGCCCCTAAAAAGGCCCGGGCGCTTTCTTTTGACCAAAATTGCTCTTTATCGGCGCAGGGAAAGCACCCATCTTGGCCGGCAGGCAACATTGGAGACGATGTGTTGACGTTAGGACGATTTTCAAAATGGAGCCGGGCGGCGTTCTGCGCGCTTGGCCTTGGCCTCGGCGCCGCACAGGCGCAAAGCCTGCCCCCGGGCGAGCTCAGCGGGCTGACCTTCAACAACAATGGCGGCCGCATCCTGGTCGCCCAGGCCGACAATGCCCAGCTCATGGTGCGCATCCAGCAGCTCGAAGAGCAATTGCGCGTCATGAACGGCCAGGTCGAGGGCCTGACCTTCCAGCTCACCCAATTGCAGGAAATCCTCAACCGCCTGTCCGAGGACAGCGAATTCCGCTTCCAGCAGCTGGAAGGCGGTGCTGGGGGAAAAACTGAGGCGGCAACCCAACCAGGCGGCGCGACGCAGCCTGAGGCGTTGCCGCAGGACCCGGCCCCTTCCGGCGAGGATAGTGCCCCGCCCACCATCATCCCCGAGCAGGGCGTGCAGCCCCTGCCCGGCGAACAGGAATTCGATCCGTCCTTCGATGATGGCTCGGTCGGCGAATCCTCCGATCCCCTGGTCGGCACCGGCCAGTCCGGCGGCATTGACCTGGTGACCGGCCAGCCGCTCAACCTGAGCTACGATCCCCGCGCCGATGCCAGCGGCAATCCGGATGCCGACGCCCAGTTCCGCGCCGGCTACGAGGCCCTTCTAGGCGGCGATTACGAATTCGCCGAACAGCAATTCGGCCAGTTCCTCGAGCTCTACCCGGACAATGCCCAGGCGCCCGAGGCGGCCAATTGGCTGGGCGAGGCGCTGATGGCCCGTTCCGCCTATGCCGAGGCGGCCGATGTGCTGGTGGGAGCCTATCAGAAATATCCCGATCACAGCCGCGCGCCGGACCTGCTGCTCAAGCTCGGCACGGCGCTGGCCGAGGTGGGCGAGCGCGAAACCGCCTGCCGCACCTTTGCCGAGATCGACCGGCGCTATACCGACACCATCCCGGCCTTCAAGGCGCGGCTGGCCGAGGAGAAGACCAGGGCCGAATGTCCACCGGCCTGACCCCGGACCTGCACGATCCGGCGGTCCTGGCGCGGCTCTTCGCGCCCGCTGCCGGCCAGAAGGCCATCGGGCTTGCCGTATCGGGCGGGCCCGACAGCCTGGCTTTGATGCTGCTGGCCCAGAGATGGGCCGCCACCCTCGACCATCCCCCCGCGCTTTACGTCTATAGCCTCGATCATGGCCTGCGCCCGGAAGCGGCGGCGGAAGTCGCCATGGTGCTCGAGGCGGCCAGGGGCCTGGGCCTGGCCGCGCGCGGCCTCGCCTGGACGGGCGCCAAGCCCGAGACCGGCCTGGCCGAAGCGGCGCGCCAGGCCCGTTACCGGCTGATCGGGGCGGCCATGCAGGCCGATGGCGCCACGATGCTGCTCGCCGCCCATCACCGCGCCGACCAGGCCGAAACCGTGCTGATGCGGCTGGCCCATGGCAGCGGCATCGAGGGATTGAAGGCCATGACGCCGTTCTCCACGGTGGAGGGGATCGCCATCTTCCGGCCCCTGCTCGATGTCGAGCCGGCCAGCCTTGCCGCCCTGGTCGAGCAGGCCGGGCTCGTCGCCGCCCAGGACCCGTCCAACCACGATCCGGCCTATGAGCGGGTGCGCTGGCGCAAGCTGCTGCCCGTGCTCGCCGCAGAGGGGCTGGACAGCGCCGCCCTCGCCCGCTTCGCCACGCGCATGGCCGAGGCCGACCTGGCCCTGGCGCAGATGGCCGAGGCCGCCTTCGAGGAATTGGTGACGCTGGACGGTTTCGGCGCCGCCGGCCTGCCTGTCGCGGCGCTCCGGGCCTTGAGCCCGGCCATCGGCCGGCGGGTGCTGGGCCGCGTCCTCAATATCGTGGGCGGCCGCCAGAAGCCGCGCGCCCTGGGCCAGGTCGAACGGCTCTACGACCAGATCGCCGAAAACGGCCTGCCCCGCGCCGCCACGCTATTGGGCGCCGTCATCCGCCTCAAGGACGAGACCCTCACCGTTTCGCGCGAGCCCGGCCGCGCCTTGCCGCCCGAAGCGCCCCTGCCGCCGGGCAGCGCGCTGATCTGGGACGAGCGCTTCCGCATCGCCAATATGTCCGATGCCGGCGACCTCATCGTCGGCGCCACCGATTTCATGCCGCGCCACCGGCTGGAAAACGTGCTCGGCTTCAAGGTCACCACCCCCGCCGAAGCCATCCGCACCGCGCCCCTGGTCCGCGATGCCGAGGGCGGCGTGCTGGCGCTGGGCGGCTGGTCCTTCGACACCCGGGTCCAGGTGGAATTGCTGATCGACTAGATGGGGGACAAAACGCGGCCCCGTCTTGAAAATGTCGGCAAAGGCGATTTCATCCATGCTGAAAATCGACTAGACCCTTTCCCCGATTGCCGTGCCAGGGAGCGCCGAACCCATGTCCAACGATAAGCCGTCCACCGACCGGTTCAGCCACGACGCGGGCATTCTCGCCCAGGCCCTGCCCTATATGCAGCGCTACGAGGGCAAGACGGTCGTGGTGAAATATGGCGGCCATGCCATGGGCGACCCGGCGCTGGGCCAGGCCTTTGCCCGCGATATCGCCCTGCTCAAGCAATCCAAAGTCAATCCCATCGTCGTCCATGGCGGCGGTCCCCAGATCGCCTCCATGCTCAAGAATCTGGGCATCGAATCCAAGTTCGAGGGCGGGCTGCGCGTCACCGACAAGCGCACCATGGAAATCGTCGAGATGGTGCTGGCCGGCTCCATCAACAAGGAAATCGTCGCCCTGATCAATGCCGAGGGCGAATGGGCCATAGGCCTCTGCGGCAAGGACGGCAACATGGTCTTCGCCAAGAAGGCGGAGAAGACCTATAAGGATCCCGGCTCCAATATCGAGCGCGTGCTCGATCTGGGCTATGTGGGCGAACCGGTGGAGGTCGACCGCACCCTGCTCGACCTGCTGGCGCGCTCCGAGATGATCCCGGTCATCGCCCCGGTGGCGCCCGGCCGCGACGGCAATACCTATAATATCAACGCCGATACCTTTGCCGGCGCCATTGCCGGCTCGCTCGGCGCCAAGCGCCTCTTGTTCCTCACCGACGTGCCCGGCGTGCTCGACAAGGACGGCAAGCTGATGCCGGAGCTGACCGTGCGCGAAGCCAAGGCGCTGATCGCCGACGGCACCATTTCCGGCGGCATGATCCCCAAGGTCGAGACCTGCCTCGAGGCGCTGGACAATGGCGTGGAAGGCGTGGTCATCCTCAATGGCAAGACCCCCCATGTCGTCCTGGTCGAGCTCTTCACCGAGCACGGCGCCGGCACGCTGATCGTTCGCTGAGTGGAACGAGGCGCCCTCTGGCGCTTTGTCTCCGCTGACATCACGACCCGGCCAGGAGCGCGCACCGCTTGGGAACAGAGTTCTTCATCTTCGCAGCCGTGGGCTTTTTCGCGCAGATCGTCGATGGCGCGCTCGGCATGGCCTATGGCGTGGTCAGCTCGACCATGCTCCTGGCCGTCGGCGTGCCGCCCGCCGCCGCCTCGGCCAGCGTCCATGCCGCCGAAATGTTCACCACCGCCGCCTCGGCCACCAGCCATGTCAGCCATCGCAACGTCAATTGGCGCCTGTTCTGGCGGCTGGCCCCGGCCGGCATCCTGGGCGGCGTGCTCGGCACCTATGTGCTGACCGCTATAGACGGGGCGGTCCTGCGCCCCTTCGTCACCATCTATCTCGGCCTGCTCGGCGTCTACATCCTCTATCGCGCCTTCCGCATCCGCGCCGCCTATAAGGAGCCGCGCACCGGCCTGGTCCTGCCGCTGGGCGTGGCCGGCGGCTTCGTCGATGCCGCCGGCGGCGGCGGCTGGGGGCCCATCGTCACCTCCAGCCTCATCGGCTCGGGCGGCGCCCCGCGCTATGTGGTGGGTACGGTCAACACGGTGGAATTCTTCGTCACCACCGCCGTATCGGTGGCCTTCGTCACCGCCCTGCTTACCGGCCATTGGGAAGAGGCCGAGGGCATCGACCGCTATATCTGGTCGGTGGCGGGCCTGGTCGCCGGCGGCGTGCTCGCCGCGCCCCTGGCAGGCTTCGTGGTCCGCATGATCCCGCCGCAGAAGCTGATGATGCTGGTCGGCAGCCTGGTCATGGCCCTGGCCATCTTCCAGACCTGGCAATTGCTGAGCTGAGGCGTTTTACGCCGCGCTCAGGCAAAGGCTTGCCATGCCCGTCACCACCGGGCTTGTCCCGGTGGTCCATGCGATATGGAAGCAAAGACTGGATTGCCGGAACAAGCCCGGCAATGACGAAGCCGGCAGAATGCCTCACGCCTCGGCCACCACCGGCGCCCCCTGGCCGCCCGGCTGCTTTCCCGAGGCCTTGAAGCGGAAGGCCAGCAGCAGCACCAGGCCGAACGAGATCACCTGATACCAGAGCGACAGCGCCGCCGCGTCGGCAAAGGCCCGGTTGGGGCCCAGGCCGGCGGAAAAATTGCCCGCCAGCTGCGAGAAGAAGATTTGCCCCACCAGCGCCACGCCCAGCGCGCCGCCGACCTGCTGGAAGGCCTGCAAGGCACCCGAGCCGGCGCCGGCATCGCGCGGCGGCACATTGCGCAGCACCAGTTGGAACAGCGAGGAAAAGCCGGTGCCCAGCCCCACGCCGGCCACCAGGAGCGGCGGCAGCAGGCTCCAGGCGTCGATACTCCCGCCCGTCCCGGCAATGATGAAATGCAGCCAGAGAATGCCGCCGGCCAGCAACGCCCCGGCGCTGGCGAGGCGGCTGCGCAGATAATGCGCGCCGAACCGCCCGGCGATGAACGAGGCGATCAGCACGCCGATGGAGAAAGGCGTATTGGTCAGCCCCGATTGCAGCGGCGTGAACCCGAATCCCGCCTGCAGCAGCAGCGAGATGACCAGGAACATGCCCGGAATGCCCGAGGCGAATACGGTGACCACGAAGGCGCCGAACATGTAGTCGCGATTGCGCAGCAGGTCGTAATTGAGCAATTGCGGCCGCCCCGCCGCGGCGCGCCGGCCCTGCCAGAAATAGAAGGCCGCCAGCAGCACCAGGCCCCCCGCCATCATCACGAAGCTCCAGGCCGGCCAGCCGAAGGCCCGCCCCTCGATGATCGGGAAGACCAGGGCCACGATGCCCAGCCCGAACAGGACGATCCCCACATAATCGTTGCTGAGCGTCTTGTGGCCCGGCAGGCGCGGGATCAGCATCCAGCCGGCAATGATGGCGGCGATGCCGATGGGAATGTTGACCAGGAAGATCGGCTGCCAGTCGAGCCCGAACAATTGCGCATCGATCAGCACGCCGCCCAGGATCGGCCCGCAGACCGAGGCGAGCCCGGCCGAAAGCCCGAACAGCGAAAAGGCCTGGCCCCGTTCCTGCGGCGGAAAGGTCACGGTGGCGATGGCCAGCACCTGCGGCGTCATCATGGCTCCGCCAATGCCCTGCAGCACGCGGGCGCCGATCAGCATCTCGATATTATGCGCCAGCCCGCACAGCGCCGAAGCGGCGGTGAATGCGGCGACGCCCCAAAGAAACATGCGCGTGCGGCCCACAATGTCGCCCAGCCGCCCGAAGGGTAGCAGGCCCAGCGCGAAGGCCAGCACATAGGCCGCCACCACCCATTCGATCTGGCTGTCGGTGGCCCCCAGATTGTCGCGCATCGAGGGTAGCGCCACATTGACGATGGTGACGTCGATCAGGTTCATGAAATTGGCGATCAGCAGGATCGCCAGCGACAGCCACCGGCGCGGATCGGGTGGCGTGGCCGTTTCGGCCGCAAAGCTGGACATGAACTTTCCTTCGGGATCGGTCACGTCGGGAAGCGGCATGCTCCGGCAGGTCATAAAGCATTGGCGGGGCAAAAAGCCACCCGCCATGCGGAATGGCTGCACCATTGCGCGCCCCGGTTGACATTTGGCGTCAGCAGGCGTCCATCACCGGACCATTCCCGCGCTGACAAAGAGCCAGCCATGACCGATTACGTCCGCAAGATCCTGACTTCCTCCGTCTATGAGGTGGCCGAACAGACCCCGCTGGAAAAGATGGAACTGCTGTCCGAGCGGCTGGCGCGGAACATTCTGGTCAAGCGCGAGGATTTGCAGCCGGTCTTTTCCTTCAAGATCCGGGGCGCCCATAACCGCATCGTCCATCTCACCGCCGAAGAACGCGCCCGCGGCGTCATCTGCGCCTCGGCCGGCAATCATGCGCAGGGCGTGGCCCTATCCGCCACAAGGCTGGGCATCCGCTCGGTCGTGGTCATGCCCACCACGACACCGCTGATCAAGGTTAATGCCGTTAAGCGCCTGGGCGGCGAAGTGGTGCTGTTCGGCGACGGCTTCGACGCCGCCCGTGCCCATGCCACCGCGCTGGCCGAGCGGCATGGCTATGTCTTCGTGCATCCCTTCGACGATCCCGACGTCATTGCCGGCCAGGGCACTGTGGGGCTCGAACTGATGCGCCAGCATCCCGAGCCGATCGGCGCCATCTACGTGCCGGTGGGCGGCGGCGGCCTTGCCGCCGGCATTGCCAGCTTCGTCAAGTTCCTGCGCCCCGACATCCGCGTCATCGGCGTCGAGCCGGAGGAAGCGGCCAGCATGAAGGCGGCCATCGCGGCGGGCAAGCCCGTGCCCCTCGACCAGGTCGGCCTCTTCGCCGATGGTGTGGCCGTGCGCCAGGTGGGTGAGGAAACCTTCCGCCTCTGCCGCGACCTGCTCGACGATATCGTCACCGTCAGCGCCGACGAGATTTGCGCCGCCATCAAGGATATTTTCGACGACCACCGCGCCATCACCGAGCCGGCCGGCGCCCTGGCGCTGGCCGGCCTGCGGCGCGATATCGAAAACGGCAATGCGCCCCAGGGCGCGCTGATCGCCATCAATTCGGGCGCCAATGTCAATTTCGACCGGTTGCGCTATGTCGCCGAGCGGGCCGAGATCGGCGAACGCGCCGAGGCCCTGCTGGCCGTAACCATTCCCGAGCGGCCCGGCTCCTATCGCGCCTTCATCCGCATGATTGGCCAGCGCGCCATCACCGAGTTCAACTATCGCTACGCCCCCGGCGCCAATGCCAATATCTTCGTGGGGGTGAAGCTCTCTGGCGGCGATGGCGAAAAGCGCGACCTCATCGCCATGCTCGAAGCCAATGGCCTGGCTGTCACCGACATGACCGACAACGAGGTGGCAAAGCTGCATGTGCGCCACATGGTGGGCGGGCGCGTGGCCGGCATCGCCCATGAAATGGTGTTCCGCTTCCAGTTTCCCGAGCGGCCCGGCGCGCTGCTGAAATTCCTCGAAGGGCTCAACGATGCCTGGAACATTTCCCTGTTCCACTATCGCAATCACGGCGCCGATTACGGCCGCGTGCTGGTGGGCATCCAGGTGCCGCCCGAGACGCGCGCCGATTTCTTCGCCCATATCGAGGCCATCGGCTTCCCCTATTGGGACGAGACCGAAAATCCCGCCTACCGGCAATTTCTCGAATTGCCGTGAAACCCGCGCTGTGTTGCGACATTAGGTTGAAATATACCGCGTCTACCACAAGCGACGCATTTTGGCCCCTATGTCCTTGCAATTGACCGGCCAAGACGCAATCTGCTGATAATCTCGCCGGGGGTGCACCCGGGCGCTTTCATGATCCGAGGGACACTCAGAACGATGATCAAGACGATGAAGACGACGGGCCTCATGCTGGCCACCGGGCTGGCGACGCTGGCGATGATGCAGCCGGCCATGGCGCTGGACGCGGAGGCCTTCGTTGATCGCATCGAGACGGTCTACAAGGCCATGGGCTACGACTTCACCTTCGGCCCGGCCAGTGTCGATGGCGACACCGTGACCATCGACGGCGCGACCATGGCCGTCGTGGGTCTCGACGAGGAGCCCTCCGAGATCGACACCGTCCTCACCTTCAGCGGAGTCGTCGAATACGAGGATGGCAGCTATACGATGGAGGAATTGACCATTCCCGATATCGACACCGAATTCGCCACCGATCCGGTCGGCCATCTGAGCCTCACCGGCATCGTGGCGCAGGATCTCTGGCTGCCGCCCGAAGGCGATACCAGCGCCGCCGCCCTGGTCCAGACCATCGGCCGCGTCGCCACCGGCCCGCTCGTGGTCACCCGCGACGGGGTCGAGGTGATCAAGCTCGACGCCATGGACATGACCTCGGACTTCACCTTCGCCGACGACGATTCCCTGGAATCGGTGCAGTCCGACTTCTCGATCACCAATATCTGGGCCGATCTGGCCACCTTCAGCGAAGACGACGCCGAAAGCGCCGCCATCATCGAGGCCCTGGGCCTGGGCACGATCAACGGCAATATCAGCCAGTCCATGGACTGGACCATGGCCGACGGGCACCTGGTGGTCGACGAGGCCCTGTTCGACTTCGCCGATATCGGCGCGCTCAACCTCACCTTCGACCTCACCGGCTTCACCATGGACGTGCTGGACAAGATTTACGCCATGCAGTCCAGCGACCTCGATCCGGAAAGCGAGGAAGGCCAGGCCCAGCAGATGATGATGGGCATGGAAATGGCCCAGGCCCTGTCCATTGTGGGCGCCTCGGTGCGCTATGACGATGCCGGCATTGCCGGCCGCCTGCTCGACATGTTCGCCGCCCAGTCCGGCGTCGAGCGCGCCCAGTTCGTCGAAACCATCAAGCCCATGGTTCCCGCCATGGTGGGCCAGGCCGGCATTCCGGCCCTGACCGAACTGGTGGTTCCCGCCGCCAATGCCTTCCTGGACGATCCGCAGAGCTTCGAGGTCAAGGTGGCGCCGCCCAGCCCCACCAGCTTCCTGGTCCTGGCTGCCGCGGCCGCCAATCCGGCCGGCCTGATCTCCGCCCTCGGCCTGACGGTCGCCGCCAACCAGTAACGCCTTCTTGCGGGGGCCGGCCGCCGGCCCCCGCATCGCGGCTGATGAAAGCTTCATCTTTTTCTGCCATCATCGGCCCATGTCAGCGCCATCCCGCCTCAGCCACGTCACCGATTGGGTCTTCGACCTCGACAACACGCTCTATCCGCGCGAATGCAATCTCTTCGCGCAGATCGATATCCGCATCACCCGATATGTCATGGATATCACCCGGCTGGATTTCGACACCGCCCGCGCCCTGCAAAAGGACTATTACCGCGATTTCGGCACCACGCTGAACGGGCTGATGCAGCGGCACCAGATCGATCCCGATCATTTCCTGCGCAATGTCCACGCCATCGACTATAGCCCGGTCGATCCGCATCCGGCCCTGGTCGAGGCCATTCGCGCCCTGCCCGGCCGCAAGTTCATCCTCACCAATGGCGATGTCGGCCATGCCCGCTCGGTCCTGTCGCGGCTGGGCGGCGGCGATCTCTTCGAGGAGGTGCACGACATCCGCGCCATGACCTTCGTGCCCAAGCCGCATCGCGCCGCCTATGACGGCTTCTTCGCCCGCTACGGCATCGATCCCAGGCGCGCCATCATGTTCGACGATCTCGAAAAGAACCTCGTCGTGCCCCATGACATGGGCATGGCCACGGTACAGGTCGTGCCCGGCGAGGGCTTTGCCCATGACCAGGTCGATGCATGGGAACTGGGCCGCGCCACCGGCCCCCATGTCCATCACGTCACCGGCGACCTCGCCGGCTTCCTGCGCAATTTGCCGTAACGGACCTATTCCCGGCGGGCCGCCGGAGCACTACATTGGTCGCCATGACCGACCTTCCCGGGCGTCGTCCGCCGCCCCTCCCCGATGAAAATCCCAGCCTCCGGCAGCGCCTCGAAAACCTGGTGCATCTCGGCCGGCTGATCGCCCAGATCTGGCGCACCAGCCGCTGGCTGACCCTGGCCTCCCTCGGGCTGCGCCTCATCGCCGCCCTGCAGCCGGTGGCCGTGCTCTATACGGCCAAGCTCATCGTCGACGAAGTGGTGCGCCTCACCGCCATCGAGCCGCCCGGCCCCGCCCTGCCGGACTGGTTCAATGCCGGCCTGCTCAATCCGGTCATCGGCTTCCTGCTGCTCGAACTCGCGCTGGTGCTCGCCAATGACATCATTGCCCGCGCCACGGGCCTGGTCGATTCGGTACTGTCCGAGCTGCATTCCAACCAGGTCAGCATCGAGCTCATGGCCCATGCCGCCCGGCTCGACCTGCAGCATTTCGAAAGCGCCGAATATCAGGACCGGCTGGAGCGCGCCCGCCGCCAGGCCGCCGGCCGCAATGCCCTGCTCAGCCAGATGTTCGGCCAGGCCCAGGATATCCTCACCGTCATCACCCTGGCCGCGGGCCTCTTCCTCTACGCGCCCTGGCTCATCCTCCTCCTGCCGCTGAGCTTCATCCCCTCCATCTGGGGCGAGACCCGCTTCAATACCCTGGCCTATATGCTCAGCCGCTGGCGCACGCCCGAGCGGCGCGAGATCGAATATCTCCGCCATATCGGGGCCAGCGCCGAAACCGCCAAGGAGGTCAAGCTCTTCGGCCTGGGCGATTACCTCATCGACCGGTTCCGCACGCTGGCCCGGCAGATTTTCCTCGAAAACCGCCGCGTCGCCATCCTGCGCGCCTCCTGGGGCGCGCTCTTTGCCGGCATTGCGAGTCTCGCCTATTACGCCGCCTATGCCTTCATCGTCTGGCGCACCATAACCGGCGCCTTCACCCTGGGCGACCTGGCCTTCCTGTCCGGCTCCTTCCTGCGCCTCAACGGCCTGTTCCAGCGCATCCTGCTCGGCTTCACCCAGATCGCCGGACAATCCATGTATCTGGACGATCTCTTTTCCTTCTTCGAGATCGAGCCCACCGTGCTGCCGCCGGCCGAGCCCAGGCCCTTTCCGGTGCCGATCCGCCAGGGGATCGCCTTCGACAATGTCGGCTTCCGCTATCCCGAGACCGACAATTGGGTGGTGCGCAACCTCTCCTTCACCCTGCCCGCCGGCGAAACCCTGGCCCTGGTGGGCGAAAACGGCGCCGGCAAGACCACGATCGCCAAGCTGCTGACCCGCCTCTACGATCCCAGCGAAGGCCGCATCACCATTGACGGCATCGACCTCAAGGACATGGATCCCAGGGATATCCACGCCCATGTCGGCGTCATCTTCCAGGATTTCATCCGCTATTCCTTCACCGCCCGCGACAATATCGGGGTTGGCCGCATCGAGGCGCGCGCCGACCAGGCCCGCATCGACCAGGCCGCCGAACAGAGCCTGGCCGACAGCGTCATCGCCAAACTGCCCCAGGGCTACGACCAGCAATTGGGCCGCCTGTTCAAGCAGGGCCGCGACCTGTCGGGCGGCGAATGGCAGAAAGTAGCCATTGCCCGCGCCTATATGCGCGACGCCGAGCTCATCATTCTCGACGAGCCCACCGCCGCCCTCGACGCCAAGGCCGAGGCCGAGGTCTTCGCCCGCTTCAAGGGCCTGGCCCAGGGCAAGAGCGCGGTGATCATCTCCCACCGCTTCTCCACCGTGCGCATGGCCGACCGCATCCTGGTGCTCGACAACGGCGCCATTCTCGAAGCGGGCAGCCACGAAGAACTCGTCGCCCTGGGCGGCCGCTATGCCGAATTGTTCGAACTCCAGGCCGCCGGTTACCGCTGAGGACCAAACTGGCCAATTCGGCCGAACCGCCTTACGTAATAGGCACAGCAAGCCCAACGGGACACCAGCCTTGCCCCTGCCCGAAGACAATCACCTCGCCGTCATCGCCGAGACCTACCGGCTGCTCGGCGACCCCACCCGCCTCAAAGTGGTCCTGACCTGCCTCGAAGGCCCCATCGCCGTCGGCGACATCGCCAGGGCCACCGGCGCCAGCCAGTCCCTGGTCAGCCACCACCTCCGCCTGCTCCGCGCCGCCCGCCTCGTCCGCGGCACCAGACGCAACAAGCAGGTCTTCTACGAAGCCGCCGACGCCCATATCGCCAACATGCTCACCGACATGATCGCCCACGCCATGGAAGATCACGAACCCCACGAAGACGACGACACCTAGCCCCCACCGCAAGGGGGAGGGTGCCGCATCGCGTTTGCCGAACGATCCAGCCCCAACCACAAATCGTCACCCTCGGGCTTAACCCGAGGGCTCTTCCTTGCCGAAGCCTCCCCACACACCGCGCTGCCCCCGGGCCGAACCACCACACGCACCATGGCGCCGGCTCAACCCTGTGAACACCCTCGGGTCAAGCAACTGTGGATTGTTTGATGATGGCG
>NZ_LVVY01000087.1 GCF_001650025.1 Devosia elaeis
ACCCGGCTGATGGGGGGAGAGTAATGTGGGGTGATGGGGGTGGGGATAAGTTTTCCGGGAAGACGCGATGCAGCACCCTCCCCCTTGCGGGGAGGGCTGGGGTGGGGGGATGGGCGGCAGGGTGCCGAAATCAGGCGCCGGTGTGTGGGAGCACCCCCTCCTAGCTCCGCTAGGCCTTCGGCCAAGCTGCGCTACCTCCCCCGTCAAAGGGGGAGGTGGGGGTCCGGTGTTTGGGAAGGCTCCCCGCCATTCGCGCATAGCGCTCATGGCCTTCTCCCCGAGGGGGAGAAGAATTGGTCCGGCGTTCGCCTCTTATTCCTCTCCCCGTCGGGGAGAGGCTTGCAAGCGCCCTGAAATCGCTCCGGTGGAGCGATTTCAGCGAGCAAGGCCCGGCAGGGCTGGATCGGGCGAAGCCCGAGACGGGTGAGGGGGATGGGCGGCGGGGTGTTTGATTTCTAACGCCTGCGCCTGCCGGCACCCCCTCCCAGCTTCGCTAGGCCTTCGGCCAAGCTGCGCTACCTCCCCCGTCAAGGGGGAGGTGGGGGGCCGGCGTTTGGGGCGGCTGCCCGCCATTCGCGCTTAGCGCTCATGGCGGCGTTTGCCGCATGATCACGACCCCTGGCGCGCTGGTCATGCCTGGGGCGTTTCGCCGCGGAAGAGGGGGGCGTTGTTGCGCATCAGGGTGGCGATGCGGTCGGTGACGGTGCGGATGGCGGGGCTGTGGCGTTCCTCGTGGTGGCAGACCAGCCATTGCTCGGTTTCCAGCTCGGCTATGGTGCCGGCCATGCGGGCGATGCGGGGATCGGCGTCACCGATGAAGCAGGGAAAGACGGAAATGCCGGCCCCCGCCGCCACCAGGTCCAACAGGCTCATGGCATCATTGCCGCGCGTGGCGATGCGGTCGCCGTGGCGGGCATGCAGCCAGCGGGCCGACTGGGTCTGGGCCCCCTCGCCCGCCATGCCGACGAAATAGCCGGCAGCGACGCCGCTCACCAGCTCGGGACGGGCATAGAGACCATAGGCGACCCGGCCGATCAGCCGCCCGGCGAGGAAAGGCTCGGTGGGCCGCTGGTTGCGAATGCCGATATCGGCATGGCGGCGGCCGATATCGACCTTGTGATTGGCGGTGACCAATTCGAGCCCGAAGCGATCCGCCGCCGTCCAGATGGCGGCGATGTTGCGGGCCAGGAAGGACGAGGTCCAGGGCCCGGCCGAGACCCGCACCACGCGCTCGCCGATGGCCCCGTCCTTCCAGCGCTTGAGCGCCAGCATGGCCGCCTCCACCTCTTCGGCGCGGAGCAGCAATTCCTCGCCGGCCGGGGTGAGGCGGTAACCGGTCTGGCTGCGCAGGAAAAGCGGCTCGCCCACCTGGCGCTCCAGGGCGGTGACACGGCGGCCCAAAGTGGCGGCGGAAAGCCCGCTGGTCCGGGTCGCGGCGCTGAGGCCGCCCAACCGCGCCACATCGAGAAACAGACGGAGATCGTCCCAGGAGAAGTCCATTTTTATTTCTGCAAAGCACGTTGCAGTCTCGATTGTAGCGCAGATGCCTGCAAATGCGCAATTGTTGGAGCACGGAGACGGCGAGGCCTGTCTTCAAACACAGCAAATACCGACAATTCTGCAACGAGGATATCGCTTCCGCGCTCGCCGGATTGTCCGCATCGACGGAGAGAAAAATGTTCCAACCCCTTGCCCTCAGGCTGCGCAATTGGCGGCTGCGCCAGGCGACGCGGCGCAAGCTGGCCATGCTGGACGACCGGCTGCTGGCCGATATCGGGACGCAGCGCGACACGATCGGCGATTTCATCGCCCGCCGCGCCGACGAAACGGAAGGATGCTGACCATGCTGGACAAGACCGATCTGGGACCGCTTTCGGTATCGCGGCTGGCGCTGGGCGCCATGCTGTTCGGCGGCAATGTCGAGGAGAGCCTGTCCCGGCAATTGCTCGACCAATATGTGGCCGCGGGCGGCAATTTCATCGACACGGCCAATAATTACTCGTTCTGGACCGCCTATGCGGGCTCCAGCGAGGACCTGCTGGGGCGCTGGCTCAAGGACCGGGGGCGGCGCGACGACCTGGTGATCGCCACCAAGGTCGGCGCCCTGCCCAACCGGGCGGGCGCGGGCCTGGAGGATATCGAAGGGCTGGGGCGTACGGCCATCATGCGGGGCATCGACAGCTCGCTCAGGCGGCTGGGGACCGATTATATCGATCTCTATTATGCCCATATCGACGACCGGACCACGGATCTGGAAGAAACGCTGGCGGCCTTCAACGCGCTGGTGCAGGCGGGCAAGGTGCGCGCCATTGCCTGTTCCAACATGGCGGTCTGGCGCATCGAGCGGGCGCGGCAATTGAGCCGGCAGCATGGCTGGGCCGAATATGCGGGCCTGCAACAGCATTTTTCCTATTTCCGGCCCCGGCCGGACAGCGATCTCAAGCGCAATGCGGTCATGGGCCTGCGCGGCGGCTGGGGCACCGAGGCCGGCCTGCGCGGCCAGCATCTCGACTATATCCGCTTCAATCCCGATTTCCGCGCGGTGGCCTATACGCCCATGCTGCGCGGCGCCTATGCCGATCCCAGCCGGCTGGAGCCGGCCTATCGGACCGAGGACAATGACAAGCGCCGGGCGGCGCTGGAGGCGGTGGCCGGCGAGACCGGGGCCACGCCCAGCCAGGTGGTGATCGCCTGGCTGCTGCACTCCACGCCCGCCATCATCCCGCTGGTGGCTGCATCGACCCCGGCGCAATTGGCCGAGAACATTGCGGGGGCCGGGCTGACCCTGTCGGCCGAGCAGATGGCGCATCTGGACGGCGCCGCCTGAACCCCGCACGCAGAGGAGAAGAGACATGCATATGCAGAACCTGGGCCGTTTCGGGCCCGTGAGCCGGCTGACCCTGGGGGGTGGCGGCATTGGCCAGGTCTGGGGCCCGACTTCGGAAGCGGAGGCTGTGGCCACGCTGCGAGCGGCGGTGGATGGAGGCATTAGCCTGATCGACGCCGCGCCCGGCTACAAGATCTGCGAAGCCATGATCGGGCGGGCCTTCGAGGGGCGTCTGCCCGAGGGGGTGCGGGTGACCACCAAGCACGGCCTGGGCACGGTGCCGGCGGAGATGGTCTATCCGCGCCTGCGCGCCTCGCTGGAACAGAGCCTCAAGGACATGCGGTTGGAGCGGGTGGACATGATGCTGCTGCACAGCGAAATCCGGCCGGACGATTTCGACTATCCGCCGGGCCAGCCGCCCAGGGACGAGCGCTCCACCAGCCTGTCGCTCTATCGCGAAGCGGTGCGGCCGGCCTTCGCGCAATTGGTGGCCGAGGGGCTGATCGGGGATTGGGGCATTACCGGGATCAACCATGCGGCGGCGACAATCGCGGCGCTGGATTCGGATCCCGTGCCGGCGGCGGTCCAGGCCATCGCCAACCTGCTGGACAGCCCCGGCGAGATGAACGGCACCGGCCTTGCCCCACGCCCGCGCGAGGTGATCGCGGCGGCCAGGGCCGCCGGAAGCGGGGTGATGGGGGTGCGGGCCGTGCAGGCCGGGGCGCTGACCCATGGGCTCGACCGGGCGGACAATTCCGCCACCAGCCGGGATTTCGAGCGCGCCCTGCCCTATCGGGATCTCTGCGCGGCATGGGGCGAGGACCCGGCCGAGATCGCGCATCGCTATGCGCTGGGCATCGAGGGCGTGGATACGCTGGTGCTGGGCGTGAAGAACCGGGCCGAATTGGCGGCGGCCCTGGCGGCCGAACGGCGGGGGCCGCTGGAGGCGGACCGGGTGGCGGATATCGAGGCGCTGAAGCTGCGATAGGAAAGGGCCGCCCGATGGGCGGCCCTTCAACGTCCCGGGAGGAGACGAATGGTTCGGCCCAGGCCTATTCCTGGGCGATGCAGACCGTGGTGACGCCGCGATTGCGGAAACCGAGGGCGGTCGCGGCGGCCTTGGACAGATCGATGATGCGCTTGCCGTGGAAAGGGCCACGATCGTTGATGGTCACTTCCACCGACTTGCCGGTCCGCTGGTCGACGACTTCGACCTTGGTGCCGAATGGCAGGGTACGATGCGCCGCCGTCATGGCGTTCTCGTTGAAGGTTTCTCCCGATGCGGCCGTCTTCCCGTGGAAGCCAGGACCATACCAGGAGGCGCCGCCGCATTGGGCATAGGCTGCACTGGAAAAACTCAAAACACTTGCAGCACAGATGGCGGCGATAACGGCTTTCTTATTCAATGATCCTGAGCTCACTGTAGTTGTCGATGGCCGGTGAATAGAGGGGGGCGGCGGCCACAATGTGAGCAATTCCGGGCCTTTGCGGCCGGGCGGGGCGATTGTTGCGGTTTTGCCGCAGGGCACACGAAGAAAAGTGTTAACCATGCCCGGTAGAGTCTTGGAAACCTTGGAAAGGGAATCCACGACAAAGCCGAATCAACGCCTCAAGACGGCCAGAATCAGCAAAGGAGGGGAACCAGTTTGCGACCTGTGGCCGATGGGCAACGGTTGCAGGCAAGATGACTCAAACGGGCTTGCCGGGCGGGTTCCCCGGGAAAAAGGGCCGGAAATCGGGCCTGCGCGGCCCGCTTTGGGGCGGGAATGTGGCGCGTTTTTGCGACGAAACGGAGTGCCGGAGGGGGCACGGCCAAAAGAAAAGGGCGATGGCCTGGCCATCGCCCAGTCGATCAGGGAGATCGGTGCGCTCAGTCCTGCGGCTGGGGCACGATGCGCAGATAGGGCTTCAGCTCTTTCCAGCCTTCGGGATACTTGGTCTTGGCCTGTTCGTTGGAGACGGCCGGCACGATGATGACATCCTCGCCGCTCTGCCAATTGACCGGGGTGGCGACCTGGTGCTTGGCGGTGAGCTGCAGGCTGTCGATGACGCGCAGCACCTCATCGAAATTGCGGCCGGTGGAGGCCGGATATTCGATCTTGAGCTTGACCTTCTTGTCCGGGCCGATGACGAAGACCGAACGCACGGTCAATGTGTTGTCGGCATTGGGATGGATCATGTCGTAGAGGCGGGCCACTTTGCCTTCGCTGTCGGCCAGGAGCGGGAAATTGAGGGCGGAGCCCTGGGTTTCCTCGATATCCCTGGCCCAGCCGCCGTGATCCTCGAGCTTGTCCACCGACAGGCCCAGCACCTTGACGCCGCGCTTCTCGAATTCGGGCTTCAGCTTGGCCGTATAGCCCAGTTCGGTGGTGCAGACGGGGGTGAAATTCTTGGGATGGCTGAACAGCACCGCCCAGGATCCATCGATATAATCATGGAAGTGGATATTGCCCTCGGTGGATTCGAGGGTGAAATCGGGGGCGGTATCGCCAATCAGGATCGCCATATCGTCTTCCTTTGCCCGCCGGGGCGGGTCCATTCGCTTGTCAGAAGAATATCGTGCTCCCGCGCGTCCGTTGGAACGGCGTGGGGCGAAACGCTTTTGCCTTGTTTGCCGGGACAAAGGCAAGGCTTGCCCCTGTGGGCGGCGGCGCGAGAACGGGCCCTATTCGCCGGTGACCATGACCGAGCCCTGCATGGGCCGGGCCTCGGGGGCGCCATTGGTCCAGGTGACGTCGAGCCCGTTGAGCGGGACGACCGACAGGCTCATCTTGCCCGACCCCTGCTGGATTTCGCGGGCATGGCCCAGATAGACCAGCGCATTGTTGGCCGCATCGTAAATCCGGGTGACGCGCAGCGATTTCCAGATCAGCGAGCGGCCCTGCTGGAAGATTTCCTGGCCGCCGGCACTGGTGCGGATATTGCCGATGGTGATGGGGCCGATGGCCGAGCAATCGAGCGCGGAATAGGAGGGGTCCTCGAACCAATTGCCCTGGCTGACCCGGTCGATGAAGGAGCGGTTGAAGAAGGCCAGGTGGCAGACCACGCCCTCGACATCGGGATCGGCGACCGCCTCGATGGAAATGTCGTTGCCGGTCCAGTCGACGCCGACATTGCCCACTTCCCCGCCGCGGCCGCAGGCGGCGAGGGCGAAAGCGGCGGTGGCGACAAGAGCGAGGCGGGCAATATTGTTCATGGCGGGCTCCCGGGTTAGCCCGGCAAAGATGGGATTGCGCGATCCATTAGGCAAGTGCCGCTAGCGCCGGAGCCGGTCGTCCATGATCCGTTCCAGCCAGCGCACCAAGAGGGACAGCGAAATGGTCATGGTGAGGTAGAGATAGGCCACGACATTGTAGGTTTCGAAGAAGAGGAAGCTCGACGAGGCGGAGAGCTTGCCCAATTGGGTGATGTCCTGCACGCCCAGGGCCGAGACCAGCGCCGAATCCTTGACCATGGAGACGAAGTCATTGCCCAGCGGCGGCAGGATGGTGCGCAGGGCCTGGGGGAAGATGATGAAGCGGAAGCAATGCCAGCGGGACAGGCCGAGCGAGCGCGCCGCCTCGATCTGGCCGCGCCCCACCGCCTCGATGCCGGCGCGGAAAATCTCGGCGATGAAGGCGGAATAGCAGATGGTGAGCGCGAAAATGGCGCGCCAGACGAAATCGAAGCCGCGCACGGTGGCGGGGGCGATCCAGCCCAGGTCGATCAGCGGCGCCAGCACCCAATTGTAGGCGCCGACCATGGCCGGGGCGGCGACGAAGGCGATGTAGAACAGGAAGACGAGGATGGGGATGCCGCGAATGATCTCCACGTAGAAGGTGGCGATTTCGCGCAGGACCCGGATATTGGAGGTGCGCGCCAGGGCGACGAGCAGGCCGAGCAGGGTGGCGGCGAGGAAGGCCAGAAGCGTGACCCAGAGCGTGGTGAGGACGCCGCCGGAGAGCGTGCGGAAGATATTGGCATAGGTCTGATCGGTGGTGATCGCCCAGAGGCCGAGCACGAAGAGCAGCAGGATCGCCAGCAGCCAATAGGGCAGGCGCGCGAACAGGGATGGTCGGGGTGGACGTGGGGTCATAAGCAAGCATATGGCGGGACCACCGGCTTATACAGACCGGGCGGCTCCTGCGCCTCCTTCCCCCTTGAGGGGAGGGAATGAGGGAGGGGGTCCATCGGTGGCTGCCTGGACCACCCCCACCCTGCCCTCCCCTCAAGGGGGAGGGGGCGAAAGAACCATGACTTGGTGGCCCTAGTCCGCCGAATATTCGAAGAACCAGTAATTGATGCGCTCGTCGAGCCAGCCTTCCGCGCGGAGCTGGTCGAGGGCGAGGTTGAAGGGTTCGACGAGATCGGAGCCGGGGGTGAGGATGAAGCCGAACGGATCGGACTTGATGGCTTCGCCCGCCTGCTTGAAGGCCCCCGGATCGGCGCCGATATAGCCCGCCGAAGCGGCCTGGTCGGCAATGACGGCGTCGACGTCGCCGGCCTTCACGGCCTGGACCGCGGCGCCGAAGCTGTCGAAGGTCTTGACCCGGGGATTGGCCTCGTCGCCATCGAGCACGTCATAGATGGCGGTATAGAAGGACGAGGTGCCGGCCTGGGCGCCGAAGAGCAGATCGGGGTTTTCGGCGAAGCTTTCGGGGCTGGTGATGCGGTCCTCATCGGCGCGGACGAGGAAATATTGCTCGACCGTAATGAAGGGCTCGGTGAAATCGACCTGCTGGGCCCGTTCCTCGGTGATGGTGATGCCGTCGGCGCCGATGTCGAACTGGCCGTTGCGCACCGATTCAATCATCACGTCCCAGGCGGTCAGGTCCCATTCGACACTGGCATTGAGGCGCCTGGCGACCTCGTTGATGACGTCATATTCGAGCCCGATGCCATTGCCGTCCGGCCCGGCGAAATTGAGCGGGTAATAGGCGTTCTCGGTCACCGCGTGGATGACCCGGCCCCCAAGATCGGGAAGGTCCTGGGCCAAAGCGGGCGCGGCGGCCAGGACCAGGGTGGCGCTGGCAAGAAGGGCGGTGATCTTGATCATGAGGCGGCGGTCTCCCGGAATGTTTCGCCGGGAGACTAGACCAAGCGGATCGGCTTTGGAAATAGATCAGGCGTGGTCGCTCACGTCGGCGCCCGGCCCGTTCTTCTTGAGCGATTCAATGGCATTCTTGGCGCTGGCCTTGGAGGCATAGGTTTCGGTGCGCACCATGGTTTCGCCATTGCTGGCCACGAAGCGCACGAAATGCTGGCCGTCCTTGGATTCCACGATCTCGAAACGGTAGCCGGAGCCGGTCTCGTCCTTGGAAAGATCGGCCACGGAGGCATCCGGCGCATTCTTCTTCAGGGATTCGATGGCGTTCTTGGCACTGGCCTTGGCCTTGTAATTCTCCGACCAGAAAATCTTTTCCGAATTGTAGGAGAAGTCGAACTTGAACTGGTCGTTCGCCGCATTGGTGATATTGAACTTGTGTGCCATGACGCTGGCCTCCCTGAGTCTGGTCCGAAAAGACTATCCCAAAGTCAGCAATTGAAAAGGGATTATTTGTCCGTGCGGACCCGGTCGAGGTGGCCGAGATCGCGGTCCGGATCGATGCGGTCGCGCACCAATTGCTTGAGCACCCGGCTATCGGGAAAGCCGCCGTCGCGCTTGCGCTCCCAGAGGAGATCGCCGTCGAGCCGGATCTCGAAAATGCCGCCGGTGCCGGGGATGAGGGTCACCGCGCCCAGCTCGAGCGAGAAGGTGGACAGCAATTCCTGCGCCATCCAGGCGGCGCGCAGCATCCAGTTGCATTGGGTGCAATAGGCAATGGCGATCGCTGGCTTGGCTTGAGTCATGAGCGTGCGAAATCCCCGCGGCGAAACCCAGGGTAATCCATGGCGCGGGCAAAGCAAGACCGCCCGGCAAGGCCGGGCGGTCGAGAAGAGGCCGGTTTACTGGAACCAGACCACGGTGCGGCTGGACATATCGACCAGGGCCGGGCGGCCATCGATATAGACATAGCCGTAATAGGGATCGGTGGGCACCGGCGTGACCACGGTGTCGTCGGGCAGGACATAGCCGACCACGACATCACCCTGGGCCCCGATGGGATCGACCGGATTGGCGATGGCGAAATCGGCAGCCGACTGGCTCACCACATAGCCGGGCGAATAGACCAGGGTGGAGGTCTGCATATCGACCAGCCAGACGCGGCCATTGGCATAGATATAGCCATAGGCAGGATCGTCGGCCACCGGATAGACGGTGATGTCGGAGGGCAGCACATAGCCGACATCAAGGGTGCCATCGATGACGACCGGGGCGACGGGATTGGCGGCGACATAATCGATGGTGGACGTTTCGATACCGGCTTCGGCGCCGATCACCGCGCCGGCAAAGCCGCCGATGATCGCGCCGACGGGACCGCCCACCAGACCGCCGACCACGGCGCCGGTGGCGCCGCCGCCCGTGGCGCCGATGGTGGCGCCGGCCTCGGGATCGACCGTGCCGCCATCCTGGGCATGGACCGGCAGCATCAGTGCGAGCGAAAGCGTGGCCACAGAGGCCAGAAGCAGTTTCTGCATTTTCTTATTCCTTTCCATTGCGGACGGCTTTGGCAGCCAGCCCGCCAGGCTTGCGGATCGCCGCATTGCGGCAGGATTATCCGCCCCTTGGCCGAACGAACGGCAGCGCCCGGAAATCGTTCCGGCCCGGAAGGAATGTGATGAATGGCTGTGGCGCCGACGCTACAGCGCCTTTTCGATGTCTGGCGCAAGCGCGGCCGGCTCGGTGGCCGGGGCATAGCGCGCCATGGCCCTGCCATCGCGACCGACGAGGAATTTGGCAAAATTCCACTCGATGGCGCCGCCCGATCCACCCGGCAATGCCTGCTTGAGCCATTTGTAGAGCGGATGGGTCCAGCGGCCGTTGACATTGATGCGCGCGAAGAGGGGGAAGGTCACGTCATAGGTCAGCGAGCAGAATTGGGCGATCTCCGCGGACGTGCCCGGTTCCTGCCCGGCGAACTGATTGCAGGGAAAGCCCAGGACCACGAAATTGCGATCCCTGTACTGCCGGTAAAGCGCTTCGAGACCGGCATATTGGGGCGTGAAGCCGCATCTGGAGGCGACATTGACCACGAGGACCAGCTTGCCGTCATAGGCAGAGAGGGGTTGTTCCCGGCCATCGAGCAGAGGCAGGGTGAAATCGGAAAGCGTGGTCATGGAGCACCCGTTGGGTCCGGTGGCGAAGGGCCTCTGGGTAGGCCTGCGGAATGGAAGCGTCAAGGACAGCCTCCCCCGCCACGGGGAGGCGTCAGGCCGGCGGATGTGGGACTTCACACGAAGTCCCGATCCTCATTACACCGAGAACAGGGTCTCGAAGCCGCCGAAGATCATGCGCTTGCCGTCGAAGGGCATTTCGGGAATGCCTTCCATGCCCTCGGGCGACATCATCTTTTGCATGACCGCATCGCGGGTCGCCTTGTCGGGATATTCGATCCAGGAAAAGACGACCACTTCATCGGGCTTGGCCAAAACGGCGCCGTAGAAATCATTGGTCTCGCCCCTGGGCACGTCATCGCCCCAATTCTCGACGACACGGGTGGCACCCCAGGATTTGATCCGCTCCGCGGAGGCGCGGGAATGCTCCTGATAAAGCTGCTTGTTCGCCTTGGGAATGGCGGCAACGAAACCATCGACATAAGCCATTTTCGATCTCCTCATTTGGCTGGTTGAACGCAGGGCGGGGCCTGGCTCTTGCACGCCCCTGCCTCGACTTTGACGGATGGGCAGGGCTAATCTCGACACCCATCGGCAAAAAAGAGGATTTGAGCCATGAGCGTCACCCTCCATTTTCACGGCGCGGCCGGCACGGTGACCGGCTCGTGCTATCGGGTGGTGCATCCGGGAGGGCAATTCCTCGTCGATTGCGGGCTGTTTCAAGGAAACAAGAGCGTACGGGACCTCAACCTCAAGCCGACGCCTTTCGATCCCAAGGACATCGATTTCCTGCTGCTGACCCACGCCCATATCGACCATGCGGGGCTTCTGCCCAAGCTCTATGCCGAGGGCTGGCGCGGGCCGATGTGGATGACCGAGCCGAGCGCGGGCCTGCTCGAATATCTCCTGCCCGACAGCGCCGGCATCCAGGAAAGCGAGGCCGAGCGCGAGACCAAGAAGCGCGGGCGGCGTGGGGACGAACCCGCCCCGCCGCTCTATACGATGGCCGATGCCGAGGAGGCGCTGCAGCACCGGCACACCTGCCAGTACAAGGAATGGATCGCGCCGGGGCCGGGCGTCAGGGCGCGATTCTGGAATGCCGGCCATATCATCGGCTCGGCCTCGATCGAGGTCGAGGTGATGAATGGGGACGGCAAACTGGTGCGGCTGATGTTCTCGGGCGATATCGGGCCGGACGAGAAAGTGTTCTATGCCGAGCCCGAAGGGCCGGCGGGGTTCGACTATATCCTGTGCGAGAGCACCTATGGCGGGCGCGAGCGCGCCGATTACACCCTGGTGGAACGGCGCGAGGCGCTGAAGGCAGAAATCGTCCAGGCCATGCAGCGGGGCGGCAACCTGATCATCCCGGCCTTCGCGGTGGAGCGCAGCCAGGAATTGCTGCACGATATCGGCGTGCTCATCAAGAACGGGGAGATCGACCCCAAGCTGGTGGTGCTGGATTCGCCCCTGGCGAGCAAGGTGACGGGCGTCTACCGCAAATATTCCAAGCTGTTCGAAGACACCGAATTGTCGGCGGACGAATTGTTCAGCGATCCCCGATTCCGCATCATCGAGGCGGTGGAGGATTCGAAGGCGCTCAATGCCATCAAGGGCGGGGCCATCATCATGTCCGCCTCGGGCATGGCCGATGCCGGGCGCATCAAGCATCACCTGCGCAACAATCTCATCCGGTCCAATGCCACGGTCCTGTTCGTGGGCTACCAGGCGCCGGGCACGCTGGGCCAGATCATCCTTTCGGGCGCCAAGGAAGTGCGCATCCATGGCACGCTGGTGCCGGTGCGCGCCGCCATAAAGTCCATGGGTAATTATTCGGCCCATGCCGACCATTCCGAATTGATGGACTGGATAATTGCCCGCCTGCCGGCGCATGGCGCGCTGTTCCTGACCCATGGCGAGAACGAGGAGCGGCACGCCCTGCGCGAGGCGCTGGTGGCGGCGGGCAAGCTCGGCGGCGACCAGGTGATCCTGCCGGAACTGGACGATTATTTCGAACTGACCGCGGCCGGCATAAAGGCGGCGCTGAAGCCGGCGGCCCGGCGCGTCGATCTCCGGCAATTGCCGCAGGACTGGCACAACCTGTTTTCCGATTTCACCATAAGGCTGAGCCAGAGGCTGCATGAACTGCCCGATGCCGAGAAACTGGCGCTGATGATGCAATTGCAGGAGACATTGTCGGCGCTGGGGGCGGAAAAGAGCCCGCCGCCCATGCCGACGCCGGTGACCCCGGTGGAGACGCAGGCCTTCGACGAATAGCGGGCACCGGCGAGCGGCTAGGGCCGCTCCAGTTCCTCCACCGCCTCGGCCAGGTCCTCCATCTTTGCAGCCAGCTCCTGCACCGCCTTGATCAGGGGGGCGATGAACTGGTCGTAGCGCAGGGCGTGCCGGTCATTTTCGAGGACATGGCCGCCGAAGGATTTTCCCGCAAGGGTTTCGGCGACTTCCTGGGCGATGAGGCCGTAATGGATGCGGCCGTCGTCCTCGATCCAGGCGAAGCGCACCGGATTGAGGGCGCGGACGAAATCGAGGCCGAGATCGGAGGGGGCGATATCCTTCTTGAGGCGGGCATCGGAGGTCTGGATCGTGCCGGTGGCCGCCCAGATTGCCGACCAGCGGGCAGAGCTGGCGCCCAGGCTCAGCGTATTGTCGGCGGCCGGGCGCGGCGCGGCCACGAAGCTGGCGGCGCCGGTGGCGGCATTGACGGTGATGGCATCGCGCCAGGTCGAGCCGTCGGGGCTGACCTTGATGCGCCAATTGTCGTCGCCCATCAGGCCCATTTCGGCGCGGCCGGACCAATTGGACTGAAACAGCAGGCTGGCCGTCTGGGCGGCAGCACCCTTGTTGACCTTGACCTGATGGCCGGCGCCGGCATGGGTGAGCAGCGTCGCCTCGGCGGCGACAGCGAGCCGATTGGTGGCATCGGCCGAGGTATTGACGCCCAATTGCGGCAGTCCCGCCCCGGTGGCGGCCACGGCCACCCAGGCGGCGCCGGAATAGATCAGCAGCGCCTCGGCGGCGCGGTCGAAGACCTGCCAGCCCTGGGCCGGGTCGTAGAAGCGCCAGGCCCCGGCCTGGAAGGCGGCGATTTCCCCGCCATGGCCGGACCAGACGCCGGTGGCGCCGGCAGGCACGATCCAGGCTTCGCCCGGCAGGGGCGCGGCCGGCGGGGTGGCGAGGCTGGCCGATTGGACGATGGGCTGGACCAGAATATCGAGCCGGTCGAGCGCCTCGTTATGGGTGATATGCTTGAGGGCCTGTCCGGCCATGATGAAGGGCAGGTCGAGGCGGGCGGTGTGATCCATGAAAGGGCTCCAGGTTTCTGCTGGAGCCCAGTGTGGAACCGGATTGGGGCGGCGGGGATAAGTGCGCCTAGACCATCGCCACGCTGCGCCGCTGGGTGAGGATGAAAGCGATGATGAAGCTGAGGCTCATCAGCAGCACGATGGTGGGCGCGGGCGCGCTGTCGAGGAAGAAGCTGAGATAGACCCCCAGGAGGCTGCAGGTGACCGAAATGGCGCTGGCCAGGAGCAGCATGACGCCGAAGCGGCGGGTGATGAGGAAGGCGATGGCGCCGGGCGCGATGAGCAGGGCGATGACCAGCACAATGCCCACCGCCTGCAGGGCGCCGACAATGGTGAGCGAGATGAGGGCGAGCAGGCCGTAATGCAGCAGGCGCACCGGCAGGCCGATGGCGCCGGCCTGTTGCGGATCGAAGATGAAGAGCATGAGATCGCGCCATTTGGCGGCGATCAGCGCGACCGCGACCAGGGCGATGATGCCGGCGGTGAGCAGATCGTCCTGGCCGACGCCCAGCATGTTGCCGAACAGGATATGGTCGAGATGCACATCGGTGCGGATGGCAGTGTAGAGGACGATGCCGAGGCCGAAGAGGCCGGCAAAGACCACGCCCATGATCGTATCTTCCTTGATGCGGCTATGTTCCTTGAGAAAGCCCACCGAGAGCGCGCAGACCATGCCGGCGGCAAAGGCGCCCAGGCCGAGCGGCAGACCCACGACATAGGCCAGGACCACGCCGGGCAGGACGGCATGGGAAATGGCGTCGCCCATCAGCGACCAGCCCTTGAGCACCAGGAAGCAGGAGAGCAGCGCCGTGGGCAGGGCGACCAGCACGGCGATGATCATGGCCTGGACCATGAAAGGCAATTGGAAGGGCCAGAGGGCCATTTCATACCATTCCATCAGGCCGTCTCCTCGGCAATGCGGCGGCGGGCGGCGAGCAGGCCGTGCTTGGGCGCGAAGACGAAAGCGGCCAGGAAAACCAGGGTCTGCAGCACGACGATGACCCCGCCGGTGGCGCCATCGAGGAAATAGGAGAGATAGGCGCCGATGAGCGAGGAGAAGACGCCGATGGCAATGGCGATGAGGATGAGACGGGGAAAGCGATCGGCGAGCAGATAGGCCGTGGCCCCCGGGGTGACGACCATGGCGATGACGAGGAAGGCGCCCACGGTCTGCATGGCGGCAACGGTGGCGGCGCTGAGCAGGGTGAAGAAGATCACCTTGAGCCAGGTCGTGCGCAGCCCGATCGAGCGGGCATGGCTTTCATCGAAGAAGGTGACCATCAAATCCTTCCAGATCACCGCCATGACCGCCAGCGTCACCACCGAGATCAGCACCAATTGCACGATATCCTCGGGCGTGATGGCCAGAATATTGCCCAGGACGATCGATTGCACATCGACGGCGGTGGGCGAGATGGAGACCATGAACAGGCCGAGCCCGAAAAAGCTGGTGAAGATCAGCCCGATCACCGCATCCTCGCGCAGCCGGCTGCGCTGGGACAGGAACAGCATGGCCCCGGCCGCCATGCCGCCCGAGAGAAAGGCGCCCAGCGAAAAGGGCAGGCCGAGCATATAGGCCCCGGCCACGCCGGGCACGATGGAATGGGACAGGGCGTCGCCGATCAGCGACCAGCCCTTGAGCATGAGATAGGCCGAAAGGAAGGCGCAGACGCCCCCGACCAGCGCCGAGACCCACATGGCGTTGATCATGTAGTGATAGGCAAAGGGTTCGAGCAGGAAATCGATCATTTGCCATTGCTCGATTGCTGGTGGGTTTCGCGGCCCTTCTCGCCGTAAAGAACCAGGGGCCGCTCGTCGTCGGTCAGCACCGAGAGATGACGCGGATCGTCGTCGTCATGCAGGCCGGGGCCGGACAGCACGAAATGGCGCAGCACGCCGCCAAAGGCCTCTTCCAGCTTGTCGCGGGTGAAAATCTCGGGCGTGGGACCATGGGCCAGGACCGTGCCCTTGACCAGGACCGTGCGGTCGCAGAATTCGGGCACCGAGCCCAGATTATGGGTGGAGACGAGGATGACCTTGCCCTCGTCGCGCAGGGCGCGCAATAGGGCGATGATGGCATCCTCGGTCTTGACGTCGACGCCGGTAAAGGGCTCGTCGAGCAGGATGACCTCGCCTTCCTGCGCCAGGGCGCGGGCCAGGAAGACGCGCTTCTTCTGCCCGCCCGAGAGTTCGCCGATCTGGCGCCTGGCGAATTCGGTCATGTTGACCCGCGCCAGGGCGGCGGCGACCTTGTCGCGATCGAGCGGCCGGGGGATGCGGAACAGGTTCATGTGGCCGAAGCGGCCCATCATCACCACATCCTCGACGAGGACCGGGAAATTCCAGTCCACTTCCTCCGATTGCGGCACATAGGCGACGAGGTTTCGCCGCTGGGCCTTGCGGCCGTCCTGGCCCAGAATGGTGATCGCCCCGCCAACCAGCGGCACGAAACCCATGATGGCCTTGAAAATGGTGGACTTGCCCGCGCCATTGACGCCCACCAGGGCGGTGATGGATCCGCGCGGCGAGGCAAAGCTGGCATGGCGCAAAGCCGTGGTGCCGTTGCGATAGGCGACGGTGATGTCCTTGACCGCGATGCCGGGCAATTCACTCATTCGGCAAGCCCCGCGGCTATGGTGCTGGTGGTGACGCGCAAGAGATCGAGATAGGTCGGCACTTCGCCATCCGGCTCGGAGAGCGAATCCACATAGAGCACGCCGCCATATTTTATCCCGGTCTCGCGCGCGACCTGCTCGGCGGGCTTGGGGGAAATGGTGGATTCGGAGAAGATCACGGGAATATCGTGCTCGCGCACCGCATCGATCACCTGGCGTACCTGGCGGGGCGTGCCCTGCTGATCGGCATTGATGGGCCAGAGATAGAGTTCCCTGAGGCCGAAATCGCGGGCGAGATAGGAAAAGGCGCCCTCGGAGGTGACCAGCCAGCGCCGTTCCTCGGGAATGGCCGCGAGGGCTTCGCGAATGGGTTCGACAGTCGCCGTGATCTCGGCCGCATAGGCGGCGGCATTGGCGGCATAGATGTCGGCATTGGCCGGATCGACCTCGGCAAAGGCGGCGCGGATGTTCTCGACATAGATCAGCGCGTCGGAAGGCGACATCCAGGCATGGGGATTGGGCCGGCCTTCATAGGGGCCCTCGCCGATGCCGATGGGCTCGATGCCCTCGGTCAGCACGACATTGGGCACATCGGGGAGATTATCGAGAAACTGCGCGAACCATTGCTCGAGATTGAGCCCGTTCCAGAGCACCAGATCGGCGTCCTGGGCAGCGACCAGGTCGCCGGGGGTGGGCTGGTAATTGTGAATCTCGGCGCCGGGCTTGGTGATGGAGACCACGTCGGCCGCATCGCCGGCCACATTGCGCGCCATATCGGCCAGGATAGTGAAGGACGTCACCGCCTTGACCCGCTCCTGGGCGGCAGCGGGAAAAACCAGCGTGGTGGACAGCAGCAGAAAGGCGAACAAACGACGATGCATGAAACTCTCCGGTCGAAACGATGATAGAGATAATGCAATTGCAAATCATTCGCAAGTGGATGCGTTCGAAGGCAAGTGAGGAGCGCCCCCGGAGCTGCGCCAGAGGGGGTGGCGATGGCACAATTTTCTTGCTGCGATCAGCCTCACGTCCTAAGCAACCTCATTTTGTAACTGAGGCGGGCCCGGTCCGCCGGATTGTGCGGAGCAGGGCCGAGACATGGTGAACAGGCTTGAGAAATTGGCTGCCTGGGCCGTACTCGGACTGCTGCTGATCGGTGCAGACCTGATCGGCAATCTGTCAGCCTATGGCTATAGCATTATTCTCCTGGCCAGCCTTCCGTTGATGCTGACCAGCCGGGACCGACGCAGCCGCATGATGCGGCTAGAATCGGTGTCCTATCTGCTGGCCTTCCTCCTGCTGCTGACCGCCTTCGTCTTATCGGCCCAGGCGGCCAGCGATGTGCAATATGCTGGCAATTTCCTCTTCTTCCTGATGTTCATGCCCGCTGTGTCCCTGCTCGCGGCCAATGCCGGGCCGAAGTCCAGCCTGATCTTTGCAAGTCTGGCGCTGCTGGGTGCGGCGTGTGCGCTGATATGGGCGATCTACGAGGTGAACATCCTGGGGGTGGCCCGGGTGGTTGGTTTCGTCAACTTAACCAACCCGTATGCCATGGCCGCCGTCATGCTTGGTTTTCTGGCCACGATGGGTTTTTTTGCCGGCAGGGGGATATCCCGCTTCGTGTTCCTGCTCGGCCCGGTTCTGGCTACGGGGACGGCCTTATTGGCCGGAACGCGCTCCGCCGTGGTCATGTTGGCCGGGCTAGGCGTGCTTTTCCTGGCTTTCTGGATATGGACCCTCAAGGGCCGATCCCGATTTCTGGCCGCAGGCACGGTGCTTGTTGGACTGATCCTGGCGATTGTGGTCTCGGTCGTCTTTGCGGACGATCTCCGGGCGCTCTCGGCCTTCAACACCATCGCCGTTTTCCTCGGGCAGGGCGAGGCAATCGACTATTCGACGGAAATTCGCCTCAACCTTTATTACGGGGGCCTGCAGGCCTTCCTTGAATCCCCGATCTTCGGGCATGGATGGTGGCACCACGTGGAGGCTGCCCGGCCCTATATGAGTCCGCAGGTGCAAGCCGACACGGTCAGGTGGTCGCATTTGCATAACGACTACGTGAATTTCGCCGCCCTGGCCGGCGTCATGGGCCTTCTTGCCTACCTCCTCTACATGGTCACGCCGATCATCGGCGCGACCCGTTCGCCTCGAGATAGTCAATACCTGCCGCGTCTGTACGGCGCCGCGGTGCTGGCCCTGTGCTACGCCATTTTTGGCCTGTTCGACACCAGCTTTTCCATGGAAGTCCTGCTCGGCTTCGGACCGGTCTGCGCCGCGGCCCTATTGGGCTTCTGCGTTGACGTCCCGTCCCGCCAGCGCCCAAAAGCGAACCTGACATGACCGCCAGATTCCATATCGCCCTGACCTTCGACGACAATTTCTGGGCGCCGGCCTATGCCACGATGCGCTCGGTATGCCTGTTCGCCCATCGCCGCGAAGCGCTGGTTTTCCACCTGTGCCACCGCACGCTAACGCCCGAACATCGCGCCGATATCGAAAGGATTACATCCGAGTTCCCGGTGACATTGCACTGGTACGACCTCGACCAGTCCGAAATGTTCCGCGATATCGCGGCACGCATGCCGGAGAACAAGCGTCTGTCCAATATCGTCTATGCGCGGCTGATGCTCGACCGGCTGGTCGGGCCGGCGGTCGAGCGCATCCTCTATCTGGACTGCGACATGCTGGTGCGCGACGATATCGGCTATCTCTTCGAGCTCGACCTCGGGGACAAAGCGATAGCCGCTGTACGCGACACTATCGGCGCCTTTATCACCGGCGGTCGCGACCTTAAGCGAAACCGCGATATCTTCGATCCCGCCGACTATTATTTCAATGCCGGCCTCGTGCTCATCGATGTCGCAAAATGGCGCGAGGCCGACATTATCGGCCAGATGGAACAGGCCTATGCAACCGGCGTCATGCAGCGCATCTATTACGACCAGGATCTGCTCAACCTGATCTTCAAGGACCAGTGGCTAAAGCTGGACTGGCGCTGGAACACTATCGACGCCCGCCACGCCCATGAAGGGCTCGATCCGGCCATCCTGCACTATACCGGGGAAAACAAGCCCTGGGGTATCTTCGCTGGCATGCTGCAATCGGTCGCCTATGCGCGGCTCTATCGGCACGTCATGACCAACGAACTCTTCTATCGCTTCGCACGGCATCGCTGGAAACAATGGTGGAAAAAGCGACTGAGATTGGGTCGCTAGAAAAGCGATGCCGGATCGAGGCCTTCATTGGCGCAGAGCGTGGCCAGGGCGCTGCCGGGTTCGGGCAGGGGCATTTCGGCGCGGCCGCGGTCGGTGAGCTGGCTGCGCCAGAGATGGATGCCGAGCGTTTCGGGCGTCACCGCCGCCTCCAGGCTGGATCCGGCGCGCATCAGCCCGGGAATATCCTCATAGGGGACGGGATAGAAGGTGGGCGAGGGCCGGACCAGATGGGTGAGGCCGTGGCGCTTGACATAATGGGTCAGCGCCATGGGGCCGGTGGCGCCATATTGCATGTGCTCGGGCGTGACGCGGTCTCCGAACAGACGCCGCAGCACCACTTCGGCGCGGCGCAGCGGCGACAGGTAAGGCTCGACCAGCGGGCGCGGCCCGTCGGCAAAGACGGCCTCGAGATCGTCGAGAATGGGTGCATCGGCGGGAATATGCAGCACCGCGCCATTGACCGAGCCGGGGCGTTCCCAGGCCATCAGATAATCGGGTGGCCCGGCGATGGGACGAACGCAATAGACATCGAGATCGGCATAGATGCCCAGGCCGGCGCGCAGGGCGGCATAGCGGAAATGATCGGAAAACACGCCGGGCGTGCCGCGGCCCTTGTAGAAAACCAGCTTTTCCCGCGGCAGCAGGCTAGCCGCATCGCGCCATTGCGCGCCGGCAGGCAGATCGGCAAGGGGGTCGTAGGAATGAACCAGGACCTCGTGGCCCTGGCGGAGGAAGGAGCGGATGCAGAGCACTTCCAGCCAGCTCAGCGGGCCATGCCAGAAGCTGACGATGGGGGGAAGGGTCATGTTGCCTCGGGACCAGTTTGCCGGGCTCTAGCACGATCCGGCGGAAACGGAAACGCCGCGCTCCGGAAAGCGCGGCGTGGCTGGCCATGCATGGGGTATCGCCGTCAATTGGCCGGAGCGCGGCGGCGATATTCGGAGGCCAGATAGATGGTAAGGAAGGCGAAGAGCGCGCCGATACCGACCTGCATCCAGTCGAATTTCTGCAGGAAATCGGTGACGAAAAGGGTGGAATTGAAGGCTTCCTGCCCTTCCCAGACGCGGTCGAGGTGATCGAGGGATACCGGCATCTGGCTGCGATATTCGAGATAGGCCGAGGTTTTGGTGGCGAAGGGATGCACGCCGCCCAGCGTCACCCATTCCAGCGCCGAGATCACCGTGGGCAGCAGCAGCGTCAGCGGAATGGCCCAGCGGCCGACCACGCTGCCCATGGCGCCGACCAGGGCGATATAGGGCAGGTACCAGAGCAGGGCGCAGACCATGATGACGAGAAAGACCAGCGCCATCTGCAGATAGATGGTTGCGATGCTGCCCAGGAGCGTGGCGCTGCCCAGCCCGGCCACCATGGTGGTCACATAGGCGACGCCGAACATCAGCAGGATGCTGAGCAGGGCGACGGCAAAGATCGAGCCGGGCAGGATGGTCAGCGCGGCCGCCAGCTTGCTCAGCAGCACCTTGAGATCGGAAACCGGCATGGATTTCCAGAACAGCATGGCATTGTTGCGCTTGTCGGCGGCGAAGCCATCGGCGCAATAGAAGAACAGCACGAAGCCCAGATAGGCCAGCCAGGCCGCCGCGAGCCCGGCAAAGCCGGCCTCGAAGACCCAGGTGGGCACCACGGTCAGCAATTGCCCGGAAAAGCGGGTATCGAGCCGGTCGACGCTGAAGGCGAGCAGGGTCAGGGCGAAGACGATGGCCACGAGAACCAGCGGAGCAATGAGAAAGGCGCCGCGATGCTCGATATATTCGCGGTGCATGAGGGCGAAGAAGGCCTTCATCGGGCGGTCTCCGGATTGGCGCTGGATCGCTGCATCAGGGCAACGAAGAGATCGGACATGGTGGGGGTGGAGACCCGGCCGAACGGCTCGAGCAGGGCGCGATCGACCCCATCATAGATCATCACCGTCTGGCCGAAGCGGGTTTCCTCATAGACCGGGCCCAGCGCCCGCGCCTGGTCCTGATGCTCGGGCTCGTTGACGACGAGCTGGGAGAATTTCTCGCTCACCGTCTCCATCTGCATGTGCAGAATCAATTCGCCATCGCGGATGAACATGATGTCGGAGAGCATGAATTCGATCTCGTCCACCTGGTGGGTGGTGATGATCAGGGTGCGCTCCTCGGTCATGTAATCTTCGAGCAGGCGCCGGTAGAAACGCTTGCGATAGGTGATGTCGAGGCCCAGGGTCGGCTCGTCGAGCACCAAGAGCTTGGCGTCGATGGCCATGACCACCGCCAGATGCAATTGCGCGATCATGCCCTTGGACAGGGTGCGGATTTTCATTTCCGGCCGGATATCGGTGCCTTCGAGGAAGGAACGGGCCTTTTCCGGGCTGAAATTGGGGTGGATATTGGTGAGCAGGGCGAAGAGCTCGCGCACCCTGAGGAAGCGCGGCAGGCTGGCCACATCGGAAATGAAGGCGACATTTTCCATGAGCTGGGCGCGGCGGGCGAAGGGATCTTCGCCGAGCACCCGGATAGTGCCCTCATAGGAGGTGAGGCCCAGCATGGCATTGAGCGTCGTGGTCTTGCCGGCGCCGTTATGGCCGATCAGGCCATAGATGCGGCCGGGGGGAATGTCGAAATCCAGGCCATGCAGGATCTGCTTGCGGCCGAAGCTCTTCTTGAGGCCGCGCGCGGAGACGATGGGCTCGGCGGAGGGGGAAAGATCGGTCATTTCTGCGCCTCTTGGGGCTTTTGTGCTGAACTGAGCAGGCTTTGGAGGTCCAGTTCCAGCGTCTTGATCTGGGCGGCGATGCGCGGCCAGTCTTCCGCCAGGAACTTGTCGCGTTCATGCGCCAGAAGCTTTTCCCGCGCGCCATTGGTGACGAACATGCCCAGACCCCTTCGTTTTTCCACCACGCCGATATCGACCAGCGCCTCGAAGGCCTTGGTGACCGTCAAAGGATTGACCGAGAGTTCGCCCGCAATCTGGCGAACCGAGGGCAGGGCATCGCCCTCCCCCACCTGCCGGCGCAGGATCATCCCGATCAGCCTTTGCCGGATCTGCACGAAGATCGGCTGGCTGGTGTGAAAATCATCCATGTGTTTTGCCTGTATAGTGTGCTGTATACCTAGCACACCATGACAGTATGTCAAGAGCGGGTCGGCGGGGGGATCAGCCCACGAGGACGGGATTGTCGCAGCGCACGGCGTGGACGCGGATATCGGCCTCGCCGATGCCCAGGCCCAGGGTGGCGAGCACGCCATTGACGGTGAGGTCGAGAACGGGGCCCAGCGGGGCCAGCAACGCGCCCAGGGCCTTGACGATGGCCGATTCCGATCCCAGGCCGAGGCTAATGCCGAGAATTTGCGGCTCGATGTGCAGGTTGCTGAAAAGGGAGCCGAAAAGCGAGGAGGCAATCGTGGTGGTGCGCGCGGTCTTAAGCACGCCGACGGCGATATCGGGCGAGGAAAAATCGAGCAGGATTGGATTGGACTGGGCAATCTCGATCATGCCGGCGGCATTGACGCGCAACAGCAGCAAGACATCGATCAGCCGCACCGGCGCCAGGGCCGGGGTGGAACCGAAATTGGCGAGGCTGGCATCGCTCATCTCTCCCAGGGCCAGGCGCAGGGCGCCGGGGCGCACCGCGATGCTGGCCTTCCCCTTGGGCGCGGCAGCCGTTGGACAGATGGCAGCCGCGACTATGGCTTCGGAATGGGCGAGATCGAGCCAGAGCGGCACCTTGACCCCGGCGCTCCCGAGAATGGTGCCGCCCAGCAATTCGACGCGCAGGCGCAGGCGGAGCTGGGCCGTGCGCAGCACGGTGCCCTGGGGGCCGATGGCGGCCCAGCCGCCGCCCTGGGGCGGTTCCCCCACGCGCAGGGAAAGCTCCAGCTTGACGAGGCCCGGCAGGCTGGCGCCGAGCGGCAGCGAGATCATGTTCTTGCCATCTGCGATGGCGGCGGCGCCGGTCAGCAGGTCGAGCACGGAAAAATTGATGCCCGCGCCGCCCGAGCCGATCTGGTGCCGGCCCATCGTGCCCAGGGCGATCAGCTTGCCGATCGACACCATATTGCCCTGACCCGAGCCGCCGAGCGCCGCGAGAGCGGTGCGCGCGGTGCCATTGGTGAGACTCGCCAGCGCCCGGGCTATGGTGCCGGCGCCGGCCCGCATGGCCAGGAGATCATCGTAAGAGCCGGCGGTGACGCCCAATTGCTGGGCCAAGGCGTCGAGGAACGAGAAGGCATCGATCCGCGCATCGGCCAGGGCGCGATAATCGAGGGCGTTGAGCGAGATCGTCGTGCCCAGGAGCGAGGAGAGCACGGAATTGACCAGGCCGCCATTGAGGCTGGCGAGGCGGGAGCCGACGGAAAAGGCGACCTGGGGCGTCACCGCCGCCACACCCCGCGCCCCGATGCGGAGCGATGGCGCGAAACTGGCGGCGAAATGGAGCTCGCCCGGCCGTTCGAGCTGGACTTCCACCGCGTTGAGGGGCGTGGCGCCGGGACGGAAGCGCTGGCCGATATCGGCGATGGCAGGATCGTAATGGCCAGTGGTGACGCGGAGCCCCTCCGTGCCGGCCTCGGGGAGGAGCCGGGCTTCGGCCAGCACGGAGCGGGCGATCTCGGCGGCCCGGGAGGGATCGGACGCCGCCGAGATGGCTGCCAGGTCGACCCCGGCCTGCAAGTGCCGCCGCGCGTGGTAGAGCGAAGCGGCATCCACCGCCAGGGCCGAAACCAGGGCGGAGAGGGTGAAACCGAAAGCAAAGAGCAGGGCCATATTTCCCCGCTCGTCTCGCCGGAACCGATGCCAGATCATAGGCCGCCCCGGCGAATGGTCGCTCCATGCACGATCTGCGTGCTGGGCAGCGGCAGGGGCGGATAGAGGTTCCAGATCGGCAGATCGCCGGCATCGTACCGGAGCTCGATCCGGTATTGGTCGGGATTGTCCGGGGCCACCGCGATATCGAAATCGAGCCTCTGCGGATCGATCAGCATATAGGTGGCCGCATTGCGGCTGAGATAATCCGCAGCCAATCGCCGCCCTTCGGCCACGTTGATCCCGGCAATGGCGGTGCGGGCGGCATCGGCTGCCAATTGCTGCAAGGCATGGGCGGCACCGAAATAGATACCGTAGGCGAGCATGCCGGTAAGCATCAGCAAAAAAACCGGCGTCAGAATAGCAAACTCGATGACGGCCGTGCCACGAATATCGCGACACAACTCCCTGGAGCGCAAGATCATCTAGACCTCCCGCATGTTTTACTTGATGCGAGCAGTCTTCTCCCGCTTCGTGAACACTTCATGAAAGGTTACGCCACGTATTGACACTTAGTGCTCGGGATTATTTGGGGGCAGGCATTTGTGTGCTATCTGCCTGCGGATCGTGCCGGCGGCACAGCGTTACGAAGACCCTGATGATGGCGCGCGACTATCTTTTTTCCTCCAGCCAGGGCGACACTGCCCTGACGCGGCTGATCGCCACCGCCGAGAAGGCCACCGGCTTCATGAAGGGGGCGCCCGGCGAGCCCCTGCCCGGCTGGCACCGGCCGGGCCAGGACAATCGCGGCTTTCTGGAACAGCTCTATCGCCGGCTCGAAGCCAGCTATCCGCAAGCGGGGCCGCCCTTCTATGCGGTTCGGCTCTATACCAATCTCACCTGGCAACCGGCCTATCTGGCGGTCATCGCCGTGCATCTGCATGGCGCCCTGCCCGATCTCGGGAGCCTGGCGCAGAACCAGCGCGGCATCTATGTCGACGGCTATCGGCTGGCGCCGGGGCCACAGCACCGGGACGAGACGGAGGCGCTGATCGCCCGGGCCGGGGCGGAATTGCGCGCCTTTGCCGACGGCATTTTCACCGAGGTCAATGCGGTCACCCGGCTCAGGCCGGTGCCGGCGCTGCGCCTGCTCGCCGAGCGCATGCTGGGATTGATGGTGCGGCTGCGCCATTTCCAGCCGCATCTGGGCCTTGGCGAGCAACAACGCTTCTGCGCCCTGTGGCTGGAGGCCATGGGGCTCACGGGCCATGGCGATCTCGAAGTGATCGCGCTGCCCGACGGGCGAGACGTGGCCATCGTCAACCGCAAGGGATGCTGCCTCGATTACCTGGCCATGCCGGAGACGCTGTGCGCCTCCTGCCCCAAGCAGAAGAAGGCTTTGCGCATTGCCCGGCAGCGGGACAATGCCATGGCGGAACTGGAAACGCGGCAGGATTGACCCCCGGGCCGGGCCCGAGGGTCGCCATGCCTATTCGGCCGCCTGCTTTTCCTGCTCACTGCGCTGGTCGGTAATGGCCAGCGGCTCGGCCGGACCATCCTTCTTGCGGCGGATGCGCAGGCGCTTGATGCGGCGGCTGTCGGCGGCGAGGATCTCGAACTCGAATCCATCGAGCCCGTCGATGCGCTCGCTGCGCTTGGGCACATGGCCGGCGAGATTGAAGACCAGACCGCCGATCGTATCGACGTCCTCGCCATATTCACCGGGATCGAAATCCGGACCGATCAGGCTGCGGACATCGTCGAGCTCGGCCCGGGCATTGGCGATATAGACGCCTTCCCCGACGCGGCGGATCAGGGCCGCCTCGGCCACGTCATGCTCGTCCTCGATCTCGCCCACCACCGCTTCGAGCAGATCCTCGATGGTGACCAGGCCGTCCGTGCCGCCATATTCGTCGACCACGATGGCCATATGGGTGCGGCTGGCGCGCATCTGCTGGAGCAGGTCGGCAGCCGGCATGAAGGTGGGCACGAACATGGCCGGCCGGGCAATACCCAGCTTGCCGATCTTCTGCCGCAGCGTTGCCGAGAGCAGTTTGACCGGCACTTCCTTTTCGGGGTCGTTGACCGGCTCGGTGATCCGGGCCAGGGCATCCTTGATGTGGATGAAGCCCTTGATGTCGTCCAGGCCCTCGTCATAGACGGGCAGGCGCGAATGGCCGACCTGGCGGAACTTGGCCAGGAGCGTGCCCAGATTGATGTCGGATTGCACCGCCTGGATGTCGGAGCGCTCGACCATCACGTCGTCGACCGACACCTTGGAGAGCTTCAGCACGTTCTGCAGGATCGCGCGCTCGCTCTCGGAGAAATCGCCGGTTTCGGCGCTGCCATTGTCCTCCAGAGCCACTTGCAGATCGTCGCGCAGGGAGACCGTGCGCAGGGCCAAGAGGCCCTTGATCCGGTGCAAGAGGCTCGGCCCCCGCGACGCGGCGGGGGCGGAACTAGAGGGAGGTTCTGGGTTTTCGGCCACCCGCGGGGCCATGTTACTGTCGCTGTCGGTCATCATCTCGTGCCGCGAAATCACGGCTCTTGGTGTCCATTGGGACGAAAATGCCCCTGAAGGTCAGGGGTTCCTGACGGTTTTGTCAATCGGCATAGGGATCATCTATCCCCAGCCCCGCCAATATCTGGGTTTCCAGGCCCTCCATTTGAAGGGCCTCGTCTTCCTCGAGGTGATCATAACCCAGAATGTGCAAAAATCCATGCACCATGAGATGGGTGAAATGATCGTCCAGGCTCTTGCCGAGATCGGCGGCCTCGCGCTCGAGCGTTTCGCGCGCCAGGGTGATATCGCCCAACAGCCCCATGACCGGGCCGAAAGGCTCGATCTGGGGAAAGCTCAACACATTGGTGGCGCTGTCTTTTCCGCGCCATTGGGCATTGAGCTCCCGCTGCTCCGCGTCATCGGTGAGGAGGACCGAAATTTCGGCCGCGCCCTTGATCCTGGCTCCCGCGCCGGCAAAAGCAGCCAGGACGGCTTTTTCGGCCAGGCTGTCGAAGTGATCGGGCCAGCCCTCCGCATTGCGGATGACGGCGATTTCCAAAGGGGGCGATGACGGCATGGATCGGCGGCTCAGCTCCGGGGCAAGGTGCCCAATGTCCGCGCCAGGCCCTCGGTATCGCCCTCCTTGCGGGCGAGCCGGCGCATGGCATCCTGCTCATAGGCCCGCACGATCCGTCCGACAAGCGCGTGGCGCACCACATCCTTGTCGCCGAAGCGCGACACATGCACGCCCTCGACCCCGTCGAGCAGGTTGACGGCCTCGACCAGCCCGGATTTCTCGCCCCGCGGCAGATCGACCTGGGTGGGGTCGCCGGTGACGATCATCTTGGAATTCTCGCCCAGGCGGGTGAGGAACATCTTCATCTGCATCGAGGTGGTGTTCTGCGCCTCGTCCAGGATGACCACGGCATTGGAGAGCGTGCGCCCGCGCATGAAGGCCAGGGGCGCGACCTCGATAATGCCCGAGGTGATGCAGCGCTCGACATTTTCCGGCTTCATCATGTCGTAGAGCGCGTCGTAGAGCGGGCGCAGATAGGGATCGACCTTTTCCTTCATGTCCCCGGGCAGGAAGCCCAGGCGCTCTCCGGCCTCGACGGCCGGACGCGAAAGGATGATGCGGTTGATGTCGCCGCGTTCGAGCAGGGAAGCGGCATGGGCGACGGCCAGATAGGTCTTGCCGGTACCGGCCGGGCCGATGCCGAAGACCAGCTCGCTCCGCTCCATGGCGCGCATATAGGCGTCCTGGGCCGGGGTGCGGGCGACAATGGTGGATTTGCGCGTGGCGATCTGGGCCATGCGCACCTTGCCCTTGCGCTCCAGCGTGGGCAGGGTGAGCTGGCTGTCCTCGGTCTCGATCATGCGGATGACGGCATCGACATCGGCAATGTCGATGCTGCGGCCTTCCTCGAGATTGGCATAGAGCGATTCCAGCACGCGGCGCGCCTGATCGACCTTGGAGGCCGCGCCCTTGAGCAGCACATGATTGCCGCGCGGCGTGGCCGAGACGGCGAGGCGCTGTTCGATCAGGGCAAGGTTCTGGTCGAAATCGCCATAGAGCTGGGCTGCCAGGCGATTGTCTTCAAAGGCGAGTTCGAGTTGCGATGCAAGGGCGTTATCGGCGGTTGGTGGCAAGTGCCTGCTCAAACTTTCTCGGCTCCCGAAGGGGGCGAAGCGGAGCGCGTCGCCCATGCTGTAACGACGCTAGGATGATTTGCGTTCGCTGTCTGTAGATATTTTGTGACGCTCGCGCCAGATCGCAAGGGCGAACCGGGTGAAAGCGCCGGGGCTGCGTGGCCGGTCCCTTCGGGCAGGCCCTTTCGCCGGACGGCTCAAAAACCTCCGGGTTTGAAACGTCGATGGAAGCCCCGAG
>NZ_LVVY01000088.1 GCF_001650025.1 Devosia elaeis
CCATCGGCTCGATTTCGGGATGATTGATATTGGCCGGAATGATCGCCCGGCCGCGGGCGATCTCGTCGCGCACGAATTCCGGAGTGATGAAGGGCGGAATGGCTGCGCCGAAACTGTTCCCGTCCGCGAGGCGGGCCTCGGCGCCCTCCAGCACCTGCTGGCGCCCCAGATTCTCCCGCTCGGCGACGAAGATCATCTCCTTGGTGATGATCCCGGCGCGCGCATAGTCCAATTGGGTGATTGGCCGCCCGGCGAGGCCGCGGAGCGGCCGATGGGCGAGGGGGAAATGCGCGACGGCCCTGTCCGGAGATACATGGCCGTCGTCTTCGGGCCTGATGGCGCGACCCGCATAGGGTTCTGCGTCGCCGCGCTTGGCAATCCAGTCTTCGCGCAGGCGCGGCAGGCCGCGCTTGAGGTCTATGGCAATCGCCGGATCGGTATAGGGACCGGACGTGTCGTAGACCCGGAACGCCGGAGCGTTGGGATCGTCGATAGCGATCTCGCGAAAGGGCACGCGGATATCGGTGGCGAGCGGACTGCTCGCATAGACCTTGCGCGATGCGGAAAGGGGTGTGGTGGATATGCCATTGGCGCTCAGCGCCTCGGCGTTGATGGTCTTGTTCACGATGGGTCTCCATGTTTTCTCGTGAAAACGGAAACCCGGGCGCAGCTCTGGTGGCGGATACGATCCCGTCCCTTCGCCGGCATTACCCGGATCAGGTT
>NZ_LVVY01000089.1 GCF_001650025.1 Devosia elaeis
AAGCCGATTTGGGAATCCACTTTGTCAACAGGACCTAGGCACTTGGGCCGGGCTTGGCGATCTAGCTAATTGTAAGCCTCAAGCGACGCGCGACTAGCGGTTTGGGGACGGCAATCGTTGCGCTCCGCGTAGGTGCGCCGATGAAGCCGTCCTATGGCGCTTTGTCATGGAAATGGCTCACTTGGGGCCGGGAGCGGTCTGTCGGCTCTTTGTGATGTCCCTCGGTAAGCTGCCAATGTGACAGCGTCAATGCCACCCGGGACAAAATGGCGCTGTTTGCGTCTCGCACCTTTCACGCGATAGTGGTCGAAGGCGAACACCCTACACCTGCGCAACCGCTGTTTAATCTCGGGCCAAGCTGGCTATCCGCTTCTATGCCGAAGGTTTCGAACGTCGCTACCATTCCGCGATAGAGCCGTCCCTGTGCCGCCAGACCGGGGCACGCCAGCGGTGGCCGGTCTGGGCGGCACGAATGATGGCATCCTCATCCACTTCGATCCCCAAGCCGGGACCCGCGGGAATCTCCAACATGCCATCGGCAAAGCTGAAGCCGCGACCTGGCAGCGTGTAGTCGCCCAGATCACCCTGCTGATTGTAGTGAATTCCCAGGCTCTGCTCCTGGATGAAGGCATTGTGGCAGATGGCGTCAACCTGCAGCGACGCGGCCAGTGCGATCGGTCCCAGGGGGCAATGAGGTGCGAGGGCGATGTCATAGGCTCCCGCCCAATGGCCGATCCGCACCATTTCCGAAATGCCACCGACATGGGCCGTATCGGGGTTAATCACCTGCGCCGCGCGCGTTTCGAACACGCGCTTGAAATCGTAACGGCTGTGCAGGCGCTCCCCGATGCAGAGCGGGATCGAGGTCGCGCGCGCCAGGTCCGCCATGGTTTCGACCATGGCCGAAACAACCGCATCCTCGACGAACATTGGGCGCAGGGGCTCCAGCTCCTTCAGCAACACCCGCGCCATGGGGGCATGGACGCGACCATGGAAATCGAAGGCCAGATCCATGCTGGCGCCCACGGCCTCGCGCAGCTCGAAGAGGTTGCGGATGATGCCATCGACCTTGGCGTAGCTGTCGACAATCTGCAGCTCGGAGCAGATGTTGAACTTGCAGGCGTCATATCCCTTGTCGCGCAGCGCCAGGGCGCCCTCGATCAGGTTTTGGGGCCGGTCACCCCCGATCCAGCAATAGGTGCGGACCCGGTCGCGGACCGGCCCGCCGAGCAATTCATGGACCGGAACGCCCAGCGCGCGACCCTTGATGTCCCACAATGCCATGTCGAGGCCGGAAATCGCGCTCATCAGCACCGGTCCGCCGCGATAGCAGCCATTGCGGTAGAGCATCTGCCAGATATCCTCGATCCGGCGCGTATCGAGGCCGACGACAAAATCGGCAAGTTCGGAAATCTTGGCCGCCAGCGTCTCGGCATGACCCTCGAGCACAGGCTCGCCCCAACCCGATATGCCCTCGTCGGTTTCGACCTTGAGGAACAGCCAGCGTGGCGCGACAAGGAAAGTGCGGAGCGCGGTAATCTTCATTGCTGCGACCCTTTCGGCATGATGCCCTGAATCGATGCCAGTTGTGCGTCCCAGCCGGATGTGTCCATCCCCAATCCGCACGCGTGGCCCTTGAGCGCTTCCAGCCCGAAGGCGGTGGGCGCCATGGCTCCGGCGCGCTGGTGGAAGGGGATGTCATGGCGCAGGCAGAACAGAAGCTTGCCATATGTCGTCAACGCCTCGAGCGATTGCAGTACGAAGGTCGCCATCGGCAATATGCGCCGATAGAGCTCCCGTGCTTCCTCTTCGCGGCCGGCGCGCATGTGACCCCACAAGGACACCAGATGGTCGGCATATTCAGGCGCCGGAATATTCCCCGCGACGCCTGCTTTAATGCAGTCGACAAGCTCGATGCCGCCCCGCCCGGACAGAACCTGCGCCCGGCCATCGAGTCTCGTGACGAGGTCGGCGGTTTCGGTTGCCGAAACCTCCTGCTTCACCCCGATGACGCGCGAATAGCGGGTTGCCAGGTCGGTGGTGGCCTCCACGCCCAGCCCAACGCCGATGAACTGCGGCATATTCTGAAGGGCCGCCGGCATCGAAGTGGCCCCGAGAACCCGTGCAAATGCCGCAACCAGCTCCGTCTCGTTCGTCGCGCTGGCGGGTGGCTGCAAGATCACCCAGTCGGCGCCGGCCGCAGCGGCGTGATGAACGCGCTCGATCTGCTCGTCCGGGGTCCGGGCGAATATTGTAACGCCGAGTGGCACCCGACCGGCAACATCCTCGACATTCCATTCCACCACCTGGCGCTGCTGCTCATCGCTGAGGAAGCGCACCTCCGTTGCCAGGCCAAGCGTCGCAATCCCCACCGCGCCCTGCGCAATGCAAACCTCGATCTGGCGCCGCATCATCTGCCGGTCGAGGCGTCCTTCAGCATCGAACAGGGCGTAAATGATGGGATGAATACCCCCAGGCAACAACGACACTTTTTACCTCCTGATGCGGCTGCCCAATGGGGCGCCTTATTGGATCACGCCTTGCGCGTACCTCTGGCGACGACGTTGAGGAGAGGATCGCCGGCCGCGGCGCGACGCAGGTTTTCCGCGACAATGGCAACGCGCCGGGACGCGGTACCTTTGGTCCATCCCGATATATGCGGCGTCATCACCACATTTGGCAGGGCGGCGAAGTCGAACCGCGAGGGCGCTGAATCGGGATCGCCGAGGCGTTCGGGATAGCGATACCAGACGTCGATCACCGCGCCCCCCAGCCGCCGCTCGGCAAGCGCCGCATAAAGCGCCTCTTCGGCGACCACCGGACCCCGCGCCACATTGACCAGCACCCCGTCGGGACCGAGGGCACTGAGCGCTTCCCTGTCAATGAGGCCCTGTGTTTCCGGCGTCAGCGCCGCCGCGACGATGGCAAAATCGCAATTTTCGAACATTGTGGGGATGTCGCCAAGCGCAAAGCCTTTTTCGACCTGACTATCGAATGCCGAAGCACTCCGATTGGCCGCCAGCACCCGCACGCCAAGGGCATTGAGCATTCGCGCCAGCTCGCGCCCAATGCCACCATAGCCGACAATACCCACCGTCGCCCCGCGCAGCTCACGATGCGGCGCGGCGCCAAACCGGCTCGACCGCGCCCATGACCCGGCGCGAAATTTGGCATCGGCCTCCCGCAGGCGGTGGCACCAATCAAGCAACTGGGCCAGGCAATATTCGGCCACGGCAATTTCATGGCCAGCCACATTGGCAATGCTAGCCGACTCGGGCACATGCTCGACCCTTACACCGTCCCAGCCGATGCCGGGCACTTGCAACAGGCCAAGCCCCCGCGGCAGGGGCAGCCCTTTGACAGTGTTGACCGCAACCACAGCATAGGCGTCGGCAAGGGCCTGTGCCATCGCGTCCTGGCCGAGATCGGCGGGCACATGGACAATCTCAAAGCCATCCCCGAGCAGAGCGTGAACCTGGTCCAGCCGGTCGGCGAATGCAGCGCCGTAAAAGGCGATGCGTCTGGGCACGGATGCCGGATCAAAAGGCACGCGGCTCTCCCATTGCTGCATAAATCTGCTTGAGCGCGTCGACGGCATCGAGCAATTCGTCGAGCGCCGCGATGCTGGCGGGCACGTCGCCCGCTACAACCGCTTCGATGAGCTTCTGGTGGGTCGGTCCCGTCACATTGAATCCGGCGCCATTGGCCCGCCCCAGCGCGAATCCCATTCGCCGGCTGACGCTGTGCAGCGGCTGAGCGACCTTTGCCGCTACCGGATGCCGCGCGGCCGTATTGAGCGTCTGGTTCAGCAGATTGTCAGTGCGGATGAAGGCCAGCGCATCCCCGCGATCCGTCGCGTCCTGGAAGGCGGCCCGCAAGCCGTCGAGCTTGCGCCTGTCCCGATCGTCCGAATAGCGCGCGGCGCGTTCGACGATCAGCCGCTCGACGTGACGGCGCACTTCGAGCGTCATCACGATCACCTCGAAATCCATGGGCGCGATCAGAATGCCGTTGCGCGGCAGGATTTCGATCAGGAAGCCCTGTGAGAGCCGCAGCAGCGCTTCCCGAACCGGGGTGCGTCCGAAACCGGTCCGGTCGCACAGCGCACGTTCTGTGACCTTGCTGCCCGGCGCCAGCTCCAAGGTGACAATTTGTTCCTCGATCACCTGGAAGGCGGCGTCCGCCAGGCTTTCGGTCAAATAGCCCGGACTCATGCGGACCGCGCACCCCGAGCCTTGCGCCAGACGAACATGGCGACGGGCGCAACGCAGATCACCAGCGTCAGCGCCGCCAGCCCCATGGAAAGCGGGCGCTCGACAAAGGCGAAGATATTCCCGCGCGCCCGAATGAGGGAATTGAGGAAAGTCTCTTCGAGCATCGGCCCCAGGACCAGTCCCAGAATGGCCGGCGCCAAGGGATATTGATGCTTTTCCATCACGAAGGCCACGAGACCGAGGACCAGCATGGTGACAATGGCGAAGTGGGTATTCTCGACCGCAAAGGCGCCGATGATGCAGAAGGCGAGCACGGCAGGCATCAGCATGTAACGCGGAACGCGGATCATGCGCTGGAAGACGCTGGTCGCAAACAGGCCGAGCGGCACCATCAGGATATTGGCGATGAGGAACGCCATGAACACCGTGTTGATGAGCAGCGGGTTCTCGATGAAGATCGTCGGCCCGGGATTGAGCCCCTTGAGGAAGAACACGCCGATGATGATCGCGGTGAGGCTATCGCCGGGAATGCCGAAGACCGTCGCCGGAATCATGGCACCTCCGACCGCGGCATTGTTCGAGGTCGTCGGCGCAACCAGCGCATCGGGAACGCCCTTGCCATACTGGTCGCCGACCTTGGAAAAGCGCTTGGAAATCGCATAGGAAATATAGGCGGCAATGTCCGCCCCGGCGCCGGGAATGGCGCCGATCACCACACCGACGGCGGATCCCTGGACCAGATCGCCCTTGAGGCGGCGCAGCGTGGAGCCGACACCGGCAAGCAGGTTGCCGAGCGCCTGGATCGGCGGCGGCGCGATCTCCCGCGGCGCCAGGGCATAACGCAGCACTTCGGGAATGGCGAACATGCCGATCAAAACCGGAATGAATGCCAGGCCGCCGACGAGTTCACGACTTCCGAAGGTCAGGCGCATCTGCCCCGAAACCGGATCCAGACCCACCTGCGCAATAGCCAGACCGAGCATCAGGCTAATGCCGCCCTTGTACCATTTGCCGCCGCTCACCGCGACGGCAGCCGTCAGGCCGAGGCAGGCGAGCCAGAATTTCTCATAGCTCGAGAATTGCAGCGCAATCCGAGCGATGGCCGGAGCCGCCCCCATAAGGACTAGTGCGCCGACGACGCCGCCGATGGCCGAGCAGATCACGCAAAGACCCAGGGCCAGCCCGCCCTGTCCCCGACGCACCATAAGGTAGGAATCATCGACATAGGCCGCCGAGGCCGGCGTGCCGGGGATGCGCAGTAGGGCGCCCGGCAGGTCGCCGGCGAAAATGGCCATAGCCGCCAGCGTCACAACGCCGGCCAGCGCCGGAACCGGATCGAGGAAGAAGGCGATCGGGATGACCAGGGCCACCGCCATGGAGGCGCTGAGACCGGGGATAGCGCCCATTGTCAGGCCATAGACGCCGGCGCCGAGCATGATGAGCAGGACCTGCGGCGAGAGCAGTTCCAGAAATGCCTGACCAATCACTTCCATGTGAGAATACCCGCATAGTTGGTCAGCACGCCCCAGGGCAGGGTGACGCGCAGTACCTGGTAGAAAACGATGTGCAGCAGGACCGTCAGCCCGACGCCGAGCAGCAGCGAACGCACTGGTTTGCCGGAGGCGATGAAGGCCAGGCCGCCCACGATAACGGGCATGGTCAGCAGGAAGCCGAGGACGGGCGCAAGGAGGACATAGATCAGCGGCGCGGCGGCAAAGCCGGCGAAAAGGACAAGCCGGTGCCAGTTGAGCGGTTCCGCGGGCTCCTCTCCCTCGGCAGGGGTCTCGACGGCGGGGCCGCGCACGGCATCGAATGCGGCCAGGCCCGAAAGGGCAATCATGATCCAGCCGACAATGGTGGGAAAGAGGGCCGGACCGAATTCAATGTGGGCCACTGGCGCCAGGCCGGCAGTATTGACGATGATGGTCGCCCCGAGCAGCCCAAAGCCGCCCGCAACGCCCAGTTGACTGAGCTGCATCGCCGTTCCTCCTCAATGCACTTTCCGGACAGCCCCGCCCAAAGGGCGGAGCTGTATCAGTTGCTTGCAAAGGCTGCGTTATAGACCGAGAACACGAACCAGTTCGCGGACGCTGACTTCTTCCTCGGCCATAAAGGCGCCGAAGTCTTCCGCATCGCGCCAGCGAAGGCCGAAACCACGATCGGTCATGGCGCTCTGGAATTCCGGATCGTTATAGACAGCCTCAAGCGCCGCGACGAGCTTGGCCGTCACGTCCTCAGGCAATCCGGCCGGGCCGACCAGGCCGCGCCATGCGCCGAGCTCGAGAACCATTCCGGTTTCTTCCTCGAGGGTGGGAATGTCAGGGAAGGCCGCGAGGCGTTCCGAACCAAACACGGCGAGGCCGCGCACCAGGCCGGCCTCGATGAGCGAGCCGGCTTCGGGCACAGAGCTCGGCACCACGTCGAAGCCGCCGGCCACCATTTCCTGGAGGGCCGCAGCAGCGCCCTGGCCGGTAATCATCCGAACCTGGGACAGGTCAACGTCATAGGCATCGAGCAGGCTGGCAAAGGCCAGCGGCCAGGAACCACCGCAACCGCCACCGCAGGCGATGTCATAGGCGCCGGGATCGGCCTTGATGGCATCAAGCGCCTCAGTGATGTTCGTCCATTCGGAATCGGCACGGACGTGGAAGCCGGCCGGGTCGAAGTTGAACTGGCCGATCGGCGTCATATCCGCGGCATCGAAATCGCCCTGCCCCATCGGGCTGTAATGGGCAAAGTTGTAGATCACACCGAGTGTGTAGCCGTCCGGCTCGGCGGTGGTGATCGAGGTGAAGCCGACGACACCGCCGCCCTGGCCCTGATTAACCACGTTGACGGGCTGACCGAGCTGCTGCTCAAGGCCCAACGCCAAAAGCCGCGCGGTAGCGTCGGTGCCGCCGCCCGCACCGGCGGGCGCGATCAGCGTAATCGGCCGCTCCGGCCATTGCTGGGCGATTGCGGGCATCGCAACCAGACCCGCAGCTATCACCACGCTGGTGCGAAGCAGACTCAAATGTTTCATGTTGAACTCCTCCTGTTGATATGCATTGATATATCAGTTCACAAAGAGACGTCAATTCCCGGCAACCTTGGTGATAGGCTGCAAGCTTAATGATGGGAGGCGGAGCCTCAGCGGCAGCGGACGACCACTCAACCCCAAACCGTCGTCGTGCCCGTCGTAAGCAATGGCGGGTTTCGGGAAAGCGAGATCGCGGACCGTACGGCAAGAACGAGGGCGCCTTGTTGCCGGGCGGAAATCGGAAACTCCTCCCTTCTCGCCAAGTTCTTCGTAAGCATCCGGTGAAGGCCGCAGAAATCAGGGTCGCCTGTGTTCGCGGATGAGGTCGTGCAAGCACTCGATGCCGTTAGGGGTGAAGGCCATGACGCCGTCTTTGTCGTCCAGGCTGAAGACCCAGATGACGCCATCCCCAGGCTCCATCTCGATAGCGATTTCCAAAAGCCAGTTGACGTCTTCCCCAATTTCGACCGCAACACGGTCGATGGTTTTGACGGAGCTTTCCTTGTTCAGTTGGGTGGTCATGGGACTCTGTGTGTGAACCGGGTTAGTTGATGCGTCTCCTGAACTTCTCAAACCCGGCCTTCCCCACCGCGCGCCTGCGGGCGAGTTTGGCGAGGCGCGCGGTGATGACGTCCAGTCCGATGTCGGTCGGATCGAAGGGACGTCCATACCAGGTCATGACGCTGTCGTGCTCACGATGTTCGGGATCTGCAATGGCTTCGAGGAACTCTTCGAAGCCCGGCAGACCGCCAACGTCTTCTGGTGGGGCGCGACGGGCGCCGTCGACAAAGCGCGGGTAGTCGACCATCGGGTCTGCAGCGACAACCTCCTCGACCACAACGCTATGGCGCCAGTCGTCGCCAAAATCGTAGGTGTAGGTGAAGCGGGTCTCACCGCGGGACAGGATAGCGCCGAGACGGATGTAGCGCGCGTCGCGCATATCGTCGCCCCAGTCGGGATCGGGATAGCCATAGCGGCGGTCGCCGACCTCGAACTGGAAGAGATGGTAGTCCTCAAACAGCATGGTGGCCTGGATAACATCGTGCACTGCCTTGAGAGTGCTGGTCAGGGGCACCTCGACGCGCCGCCAGATGGCGGGCTCCACATCGTCGAGCTGGATGTGGAGTCGGACAATATGGTCGTTGTTCACGCGGTCTTCCTGATCTGATGCTGGGCCACCCAGTTCCATGGCAGCAGGTCGTCCAGCTGGCGGCTGGGATGATCGGCGATACGAGCAAGGACATCGGCGAGCCAGGCCTGCGGGTCAACATCGTTGAGCTTGGCGGTGGCGATGAGGCTGTACATGAACGCGGCCCGCTGCCCGCCACGGTCGGAGCCGGCGAATAGCCAGGACTTCCTTCCAAGTGCGATACCTCTCAGAGCCCGCTCTGCGGCATTGTTGGTCAGACAGACCCTGCCATCCTGAAGGAACTGGGTAAATGCGGGCCAGCGCTTGAGCATGTAGTCCATGGCCTTGGCCAGATCGTCGTGCCGCGACAAGCCGGGGCGGTGCTTGTGCATCAGGGCTTCGAGTTCGTCCACCAATGGCGCGCTCAGCTCGCGCCTGATCGTCAACCGCTCAGGTGATGACTGGCCATTAATGGACCGCTCGACCTCAAACAGGCGATCCATGCGCTGCACGATATCGAGGGCCAGTGGTGAGATCGGCGCCGGCTTCTTGCCATCGGCCTTGCGGCGGGCGCTCGCTTCGATATCGGCCAGCACGAAGAAGGCGCGGCGCGCATGGCTCCAGCATCCTGCCTCGGTGATCGGCCCGGGATGGCGGCCAGCGTCATAGAGCCGGGCGTAGCCGCCATAGGCATCGGCCTGCAGTATCCCGGACCAGTCGGCCAGATGCTGCCGTGGATGTTCACCAGCGCGGTTGGGCGAATAGTAGAACAGTGCCGCCGGCGGCGCCGGGCCGCCAAAGGGTCGATCATCCCGGACATAGGTCCAGATCCGGCCCGTTGCCGTCTTGCCCCGGGCCAAGACCGGCACGGTGGTATCGTCCCCGTGCAGCCGTTCGGCGGCCATGACATGGGCGGCAAGCCGATGGTGCAAGGGCTCGAGCACGGCCGCGGCTGCACCCACCTGGTCGGCCAGGGTCGACAGGCTAAGCGGCACGCCTTCGCGGCCATAGCGCTCGACCTGCCGGTTGAGCGGCTGATGCTGCCCGTACTTCTCGAACAGCATCATCGCCAGCAAACCGGGCCCAGCCCAGCCGTGGGCCACCACATGGAAGGGCGCCGGGGGCTGGCTGATCTTCTCGCAGTCCCGGCAGGCGACCTTCTCGCGCACTGTCTGGATGACCTTCCACTGGCGTGGGATCACCTCAAGCGTCTCGGTGACGTCTTCACCGATCCGACTCAACCGGGTTCCGCCGCAGGCCGGGCAGGCGCAGGGCGCTGCAATGACACGGCGCTCACGCGGTAGATGCTCGGGGAAGGGCTGGCGTGATGGCCGGCGGCGTTTAAAGCCAGGTGCATCGGCGAGTTTGCGGGCCGCTATCTCGGCCACCGCTTCGTCCTGGCTGGCCGTGGCCTCCAACTCCTCAAGCTGGAGCTCGAGTTGATCCAGCAGGCGGCGGCTGCTCTCGGACTTGCTGCCGAAAAGCTGGTGCTTGAGCTTCTCGATCTGCAGCTTGAGATGGGCGATTAGCGCCTGGTCGTCAGACCGCTCAGCCCGGACCATTGCTGCCTCGGCCTTGGCTTCCGCAACTTCGATCCGCGCAGCCGCCAGCGCCGCCTTGAGGGCTTCTACGTCATCGGGCATGGGCGAAACGCTGGCTTGCATGACCATGATGGAATCATAGCCTCCCCCCGGCGTGAAGCCGAAAATGCTCCATGGCCGAAGAAAATATACCCTATCCCGCCCGTGTCGGACGCCAGCTCTGCTGCGGGTTGCGCCAGTCGATCCCTTCGAGCAGATAACTCATCTGGCCGCCCGTCAAATGGACGACGCCACCCACCGTGGAGGGCCAGATGAAGCGCCCCCGCTCAAGGCGCTTGGCGTACAGCGACAGACCCACACCGTCGTGCCAGAGGGCCTTGATCAGCGACCCATTGCGCCCCCGAAATACGAAAACGTCCCCGGCGAACGGATCTCGCCCCAGCCCTTCCTGGACCAGCAGCGCCAAACCGCCCATCCCCTTGCGCATATCGGTATGGCCGCTGGCCAGCCAGACGCGAACATCGGAGCGAACCGGGATCATCGCAATGCCCGCAGCACCGCCAGGACCAACCGAGCGGGCGCCGTCGCCGCAATGTTCACCGTCCTCCCCCCAGCCAGCTCGAGCCGGATCGCCGGACTATCTGCACGACCATCCCCGGACGCGGCCGCTGCCACAGGAACTTCGTCCGCGGCCACGACGGCGGGCACAAACATCGTCTCGGACTGCTGAGCGTTGCGGCGCCATTGGTAGATCAAACTGGTCGACACATCGAACTGCCGCGCCACCTCGGCAACAACCGCGCCCGGCGCAAACGACGCCAGCACGATCTCCTCTCGCTCCGCCGCGCTCCAGCGACGCCGTCGCTCGGGCCCCGAAATAACCGTCATATGCACTATGCTGCGCTCTTATGTGCGTCCTTATGAGCGCAGCATCGGTTCCAAGCACCGCTATCGCAAGGCGGCCTCCGCCGGAGGCTTACAGTTCTTCGGGGACAAGTGACGGCCAACCACGCCCTGCAAAGTCCAAGGCGGCCGTCGACACGCGGGCATTGGCGTCATAGCGCTACCACGCTGAAGGTCTGTCCAATGACGAACACGGAGTTCAAGAAGCTGACGACTCCTACCTCAAGTGCTCCGGCGTGCTCACAAGAGTTGCCGCTGCATCGGTGGCGCGGGCGAGTGCAACGTCTATTGCGCTGCCCTGCCAAAGGGCAGCGGCAAGAGCTCCTATGAACTCGTCCCCTGCGCCGTGTGTGCTGGCAACGACAATGTCCTTCGCCGTCATTTTGATTTGGTGTCCATCATTGTCGGCGTAGGCACAACCATCGCCACCAGCAGTAACAACTACCGAGCGACACCGTTCAACTAGCTTCTTTGCAGCATTCAACGCTCCATCCAAAGATTCCACCACTGGAACCCCAGCCAACATCTCGGCCTCGATCGCATTTACTACTAGGATATCGACTTGATCCAGGAGCGCTTGGGAGACGGGGCGAGCGGGGGCGGCATTAAGAATGACCTTGCCGCCCGCTACCCGCATTTTTGATGCACCAGCAAGGTTGATGTGCTCGGGAATTTCGCTCTGGAGAACCAGCCAGCTGTCCCGAGCGAAATCCACCGAGGCGGAGGCATCCAGATCGATCCTGAGGTTCGATCCCGAAACGATGACGGCGCCATAGTCGCCCTCGTCATCGAAGATGGCGACGCTCATGCCAGAGTTCTCGTCCGGAACAATCCTCAGTGCACTCGTGTCGATTTGGTTGGCAACGAGATTGGCGGCGAGCGCGGCTCCGAAGTCATCGTCACCGATTGCACCTATGAACTTCACGGGGGCGCCGGCGCGGGATGCGGACACTGCCTGGTTACCACCCTTGCCGCCACACTTGGGCGCCCATGCGCGACCCGTCACTGTTTCGCCCTTACGTGGGCGGCCGGGGCCATGAACGATAATGTCATAGTGCAGGCTGCCCAGGACAAAGATTGACGAGGAATGAGGCATCAGGAGCGTTCTTTGCGCTTTGTTGTGACGGCTGCCATGGTGCGCTGAAGGTTTGTTTCGGCGGCACTATAGTCGCGCTGCGCTACAGCGACGAAGAGCGCATCAAGAATGTTGAGTTGAGCGATGCGGGCAGCCGCATTTTCACCCATGAGCGGGGAGCCCTGGGCCGTGGAGCAGAGGACGATGTCTGCAAGTTCGGCAAGTGGTGACGAATTGTAATTGGTCAGAACAATGGTTCGTGCACCATTGCGGCGCGCAAGTTGGACTGCATCGATGACCGCAGTGGTGCGGCCGGAATGAGAGAAGCCTACAGCGACATCCTCCGGACCGAGCAATGACGCTGACATCAGCATCATATGTGCGTCATCCTGAACGGTACTTCGAACCCCGATACGCAGGAATTTGTGAGAAACGTCGCGCGCAATTTGGGCTGAGCCACCCACACCATAGAAGTCGCGATTGCGTGCTGTTTTGATAATATCGGCGGCACGATCGAACGCGGCGATGTCGATAATGGCCAGCGTTTCTTCCAAGGCCTGGATCGATGTACGGAATACCTTGTGCAGGATCGCCTCGGAACTGTCATCGACCGATAGTTCTTCATGCATTTCTGCAGTAGGCGACCGGATGTATTCGGCCACGGCGGAGCGAAAGTCGCGGAAACCTGAGAATCCTAGCTTCTTTGCGATCTTGACCACCAGAGCCTCTGACACGCCCGCATCGCTGGCGATCTGACTCAGTGCAGTTTTTTCCGAAAATTGCCGTAGGCCAAAAACCGTTTCGACCACGCGCAACTCCAATGGTGTCAACTCCGGCAAGCGCATCCGGATCCTGGGGCCAATCGCTCTCAGGTCCAGTCCGTCCAAACTCATTCGCGTCCTCGCGTTGCTCGATCGATCAACATAGCAGCCAGGATGATGAGGCCCGTCGCCAAGAGCTGATAGAAGGACTGCACATTCATTAAGGTCAAGCCATTGCGCATGGCGCCGAGGATGATGGCGCCAAGGATGGTGCCGACCACACTCCCCTTTCCGCCCATGAGAGAAGCACCGCCAATCGCAGCTGCCGCGATTGCATCGAGTTCCCAGAGGTTACCCAGTATGGGCTCGGCCGCCCCAAGTCGACCGATCAGGATCATGGCTGCAAGAGCGGCCAAGGTGCCCGAAATCGCATAGGCCGCGATCTTGGTACGCGCGATCGGAACGCCGGCTATGTGCGCCGCCTCCTCGTTGCCGCCCACGGCAAGCAGGTATTCGCCAAAGGGAGTCTTCTTGAGAACGGCCCAGGCCACGAATGCCACCAGTCCAACTATGACCACCGGCGTTGGAACGCCGAAGATGGAGCCATTAAAGATCGCTCGGAAATCGTCTGGAATGCCCAGAACCGGGTTACCACCCGTGTAGATGAGAGCCAAGGCGCGGAAGGTGCTGAGCGTGCCCAGGGTGACGATGAAAGGCTGGAGTCCGACGATGGCCACCATGAAGCCATTGAAGAGGCCACACGCAGCACCCATGGCCAAGCCTACTGCAATGGCAACGGGAGCAGGGATTCCAATCACCAGAAGTGTCGCAGTCAGAACCGCAGACAGTGCAGCGGTCGGACCTACGGACAGGTCGATGCCCCCGGAGATGATAACCAGGGTCATGCCCAGTGCCAGGCAAGCATTGATACTCGATTGCTGCAGAATGTTCAGAAGGTTGCGCTCTGACAGGAAACCCGGAACAAGAATGGCGAAGACCGCCATGATGACAATGAGGCCAATAAGCGTACCAGCATCGCGCACCGAGAATCGTGAGATGGTGGCTTGGAAGAGACCCGTTTCGGGCTTGGAAGTCGCTTGGCTCATGATCACAGGCTCGTATTTGTCACGATCGCGGCCTCTTCGGCCGCATCGTTCACGGTGGATTGGGGAATGGCACTGGCAGCAATGGCGTGCTCGGTGATTTCGTCGCCGATAAGCTCCGCAGCCAATCGGCCTTCTCTCATGACCAGCACGCGGTCGGAGAGGCGAATGATTTCTGGAAGCTCTGATGAGACCACGATGACCGACTTGCCCTCTTTGGCCAGCTTTTCGATCAGCGCGTAGATTTCGGCCTTGGCGCCGACATCAATGCCGCGGGTTGGTTCGTCGAACAGGAAAATCCGGGTTTCGGCGGCCAGCCAGCGACTGATGATTGCCTTCTGCTGGTTCCCACCGCTGAAGCGACGGATCTCGCGCTCCGGGGCAAATGGGCGCAGACCGGTCTCCTTGAGGGTGACGGCCGATATAGACTTGAGCCTGCCACCGTTGATAATCCCACGTGGCGCAAAGCGGCTCATTGATGCCAAGACGATGTTGTTCTGAACCGATCGAAGCGGGACGATGCCCTCACGCTTACGTTCTTCCGGAACGAGACCAATTCCGCTGGCGATGGCCTCTCTTGGTGACCGCAAAGCTACGCTCTCGCCGTCGATGAATACCTCACCCGTGCTGCGCTCGTCTGCGCCGGCAAGCAAACGAAGTAATTCTGTTCGACCAGCCCCCACGAGGCCTGCAACACCCAATACCTCGCCGCGATGGAGAGTTAGCGAAACATCGCGCACCTTGTCCGAGGATACGTTCCTGGCTTCAAGAACTACCTGTTCAGTGGCAAAACTGGTGTGAACCTGCTGGGAGAGTTCGCGCCCTACCATCATCTGCACCACCGTCTTTTGATCGGTCTCGCTCATCTTCACGAGGCCCACCAAACTCCCATCGCGCATCACGCTTGAACGTGTGCAGATGCGGAAGATTTCTTCCATTTTGTGGGACACGTAGACGACTGAAACGCCGCGTCCCGAGAGATCAAGAATGATCTCGGCCAGGCGGTCGAACTCACTGGGAGTAAGGCTTGATGTGGGCTCGTCCATCGCAATGATCTTTGCGTCTTCGAGCAAAGCCCGGGCGATCTCTACAATCTGACGCTGCGCGACCTTGAGAGACCCAATCGGCGCGGCTGGATCGATGTGGGGATCGATGACTTTCAGTGCTTGCGCGGCCAAACTTTCCTGTTCGCGATGGTCGACAATGACACCGAAACGGGTCAGAGGGCGGCCCAAGAACATGTTTTGCGCCACCGTCAGACGCGGCACCTGCTGCAGCTCTTGATGAATCATTGCAATACCGGCACGTCTGGCAGACACCGGCCCATGCGCATCGATGGGCCGGCCATCAATCAGCACCCGTCCGTCCGTAGGTTTGAACACGCCGGACAGGATTTTGAGGAGTGTGGATTTGCCTGCACCGTTCTCACCAAGCAGTCCGTGCACCTCACCTGGTGCCACGTCGAAGGAGACACCTTTGAGGACTTGCAGGGGGCCGAAGGATTTCGTGACGCCGTCGAAGGCGAGGCGGGAGACGGTCATGCTTAAACTCCGCGGAAGATTTTGACGCCGGCAGCCAAGTGGCCGCCGGCGTCGGGAGGAGCCTATTTGGTAGCGTCTTCAAGCAGGACGGCGCGCACATCCACGCCTTCGCCGGAATAACGGTCGACATTGTCCGCTGTGATGAGGGCTTGGGGAGTTGCCACCACACGCGGCAGGTCCTGACCGCCGACAAGACGAAGGGCAACCTCCATGGCAACTTCACCGGTGAGCACCGGGAAACTATCCACGGTGCCGGTCAGATCGCCGGCGCGGATCGAGGCATATGCATCCGAAATGCCATCGGTTCCGAACACAGCTACTTGATCCTTGAGGTTGGCAGCTTTTACGGCTTCGACGATGCCCAAAGCCATGCCGTCATTGTTAGCGTAGAAGCCAATGAGATCGGGGTGCTGGTTCAGGATATTGGTGGCAGCGTCGTAGGAGAGCTGACGATCCCAGTTGCCAGGCACGCTGGCAACGACTTCGAACTTGCCGCTTGCTTCGATGGTCGCAGTGAAACCATCCGTCCGCTGGACCGCAGCAAAGACGCCGGGCTGCCCCTCGATGACCGCAACCTTGCCACCTTCGGGGTAATTCTCGATGAACCAGTTGGCGACACGCACGCCATTGTCCCGCTGTACGTTGCCAACATAGTGTTCGGCGCCGGGGATAACGGCGTCGTTGACGTTGACGACGGGTATTCCGGCCGCGGCGGCCTGCTCCAGAACGGGCTGCAAGTTGGCATCGGTCTGCGGCGACAGCAGCAGCACGTTGTAGCCCTGAGTGACCATGCCTTCAGCGATAGTCAGCTGACCGAGCTGGTCGCCCTCACTCTGAGCGGCCTGGTAGGCAAGGTTGACGCCATTGGCATCGGCGAACTTCTGATATCCTTCGCCAAGCGAGCGCCAGTATTCATTGGTTAGGGTCTTGGAGACGCCACCGGCGCGCAGCCCTTCTGGCAATGTCGGCAGAGCTCCGAGGGTACTGTCGAGTTCTGACCAGTCGAGGCGGTCAGCCTCTGTGTCAGAGTTCAGGGGAGCAAGGCCTTGAGCGAAGGCGCCGCCTAGGCTGGTGGCAATCAAAGCAGCAGCGATCGATATCTTGAAGGCAATGGTCATTCGGGTCCTCCCAATGAGTGTGATTTGGCGGGTGGCTTAGGCGTTGCGACGCAGCATGAGGTTCTGCACAATGGCATTGGCCTCAACGGCATCTTGTCGCTCGATCGCGGCGGCCAGCCCGTTGTCGCGATCGAGAGCATCGACCACGGCGAACATTCGCTTGACCGTGGCAATGTTGGTTTCGCATTCCCGCACAGGGTCCAGGCCCGTCATGTCTGGGAATGTGTCGAAGTAGATTGCGCCCTGGTAGCCGTCCTTGCGAACCTGGCGCAGCATCTCGATGGTCTGAAGCGTGTGGACAGCGCCGACCATCAAGCCATCGTCCCGCTTGGAGTAACCGTCATTGAGATGGACACCGAGCACCTTGGAGTGGCGTGCAATCAAGGCGGCTGCATAGGCAGGTTGCTCGTCTGCGTAGAGCACATGCGCAAAGTCTAGCGTCACACCCAGGTTGGGAAGGCCCACTTCCTTGATGGCGAGTAGCGTTGTAGCCGCGTCGGGCATCAGACTGTAGGAGCGCGGCTCGTTAGGCTTGTACTCAAGACTGATTTGGCATTCAGGATCGTGAGCGGCAACTTCACGGATGCCGTCAATTTCGTGTTGCCAGAGGGTGTCGTAATTCGCCTGGAATGCGTAGTCGAACCCGTCCTGTCCCAACCAAAGGGTCATCAGCGACACGCCGCATTCACGAGCGGCATCAATTCCCTTTTTGGTCAGGTCAATGGCTTCTCTGCGCACAGCAGCATCGGGGTTGGTGAAAGCGCCGAGTTTGAAGGCAGGGTTAGTGTAGTAACGCATGGCAAAGCCATTGATCGACAGACCCAAATCAGCCAATTCGCGGGCGATCTGCTTCGGTGCGCCGTCAACGTGGTCGGGGTAATTCAGATCGAGATCCGTCAGGCCATCAACCGATGCGGCGCGTGTTGCCATTTGCATCATCGAAGGCCTGCCGACCTGGTCGGGCCAGGCCAAGTGCGCTGCGGAAGCAAAGGAATTCAGACGGGTAGCGAAACGCAGATCGGTCAAAACGAGGCCTCTTCATAACTTCACGGATTGTATTGCATTTATGAAGTTCTATTGCAAGCCTGATTTGCGTTTTGCGCATGGTTGCGGTTGAAAGATTTGTGGCGAGGCGACTCTGCCTACCGGTCTTCAGGAGCTGAAAGCTCTGTGGTCTGGGGTTTGGATCTCGACCGGTGCCCACGGAAAGAGCTACATTGGAGCGTTAGTTTGACGATCGTCGCGCCTATGGGTGTCTTCGCGTAGCGGCCCATCGCCGCTCAGAAAGCACCGGCAGCATCTCACTGTCAGGCAGCATTCAGGGAGTCGCGGTTGACGCCTGGACGACTGACCGGGGCGCGTTGCCTACCCTAACGTTCAGTTGTGAGAACGAGCCGCTCTTTGTTCGCAAGCACAGGCGGTTTGTGTGCGCGGTGTGTCCGCTGCGACCAAAAAGACGCCTGTCGACATCCCACCCAATTGCCACCGCCTGGATTGGGCAAGCAGACCGTCAGCTCTCGGAAGGTCGTGGTTGCAGGCTGAATGGCCGGAATGAGGGCGCATAGATGCCCAAGTGGTCGTATTGAGGCAGATCCACTTCTAAGTGCTTTGCCGGTGCCTTCTTGGTCAGGACCCAAATGCGTTCTTCTCCAGCCATTCCTGAAGATGGCGCACGAAAAGCGTTGCGACCTTCGGTGCAGCAGTTTTTTCCGACATGATGACTGCGTAGTTCACTGGCAGAATGGGTTCGAGCGGGACCAGCCTCAAGTTGGCAGCCAGGTTGGGCCTTGCCAGTAATTCACTGACAATGGTGATGCCCAGGTTTGCGGCTGCGAGGGCACAGGCGCAAGCAACCGAATGCGCCTCTGCAACTGGCTTTAACCTCAGTCCTGCCTTGTAAAATATCGCTTCCAGCTCATGCCTTGCGGGGCGCTCGCGGTTGAGCAGCACCATGTCGTGCCCCTCAAGTTCGGCAACGGTCAGGCTCTTGCGCGAGGCGAGAGGATGATCCTCGTGCAGCGCGCAGACATTGCGCGACCCGATCTCAAATTCGCGTCGCAAGCCGGAAAGGGTGAGTGGCACCCGGGTAAAGCCAATATCGGCCACGCCATCGACGACCATGCGCTCAATCGCGGTGTAGGGGCCTGCAAAAATCTCAACGGAAACGTTTGGAAAGCTCTGGCGAAACTGGCCCAGCATGGGCGGCACCAGACTGACTGTCAGGCTGGACGGAAAGGCGATACGCAGGCGGATCTGTTTCGACGTCCCCGCTTCCAGCTCACGTGCCGATGTGCGAAGCGCTTGCAGGCGATCGGCTATCGCGCGAATTTCGGGGCCAAGATGGGTGCCCTCCTTTGTCGGCGAAAGACGATTCTTGTCGCGATAGAACAGCTCGACACCCAGATACTCTTCGAGTTGCTGCAACATGCGGCTTGCATTGGACTGGGACAGCCCAAGTGCCGCGGCAGCGGCCGACGTCGAGCCGGTCGCGGCGATTGCATCGTAGTTTTCGATGTGTTTGACGCTGATCGGCTGGACCTTCTTATTGGCCATACGCCCGTCCGCACTTTTCGGTAACGCTACCCGCTACACGCATAAGATTGAATCCGTCCTCGCTAGGATGACTATGGGTCCGAAATCGAGGCCAACCATGTCATCTGTCATCCAAACCATTGCCCAGCAGATCGAAGGGCGCAAGAGCTTTAGTCCAACCGCTATCCAGCGCGCGCAAGAGGCCATTGCCGACACTTACGCCGTCATGGTGGCAGGCAAAGCGGAAGCGGCCACGCAGGCTGTCAGGGCTGCCTTTTCTGCTGATATCTCAACGTACTATTCGGCATCGACCCGTGCGATGGTGGATGCGACCGCAGCCCATAGTCTTGATTTCGACGACAATTTTCATCCCGCCCGCGCCCATGCCTCAGCCGTGCTTGTGCCGGCACTACTGGCGGCATCTCGTCTGGTAGGTGCCACAAGTGGGAGCCAACTGGTTTCTGCCTATCTGGCTGGCCTCGAAGCGCAGGCGGCGGTCGGCTTTGGCGTCGTGCCCTCTCACTACAATCTTGGGTGGCACGGCACTTCGACGATCGGGTCCATCGGCGCTGCCGCCGGCGTTTCACACTTGCTGGGATTGTCGCTGGAAGAGATGGTCCATGCGATGAGTATAGCCACCAGTCTGGCTTGCGGTCCGAAGGGGCAATTTGGCACCATGGTCAAGCCGGTGCATGCTGGCTTTGCCGCCCGCAATGCCGTGGATTCTGCACTGCTGGCAAAGGCCGGCCTTCGCGGAAGAGCGGATATTCTGGAAGGTAAGCAGGGGTTTCTGGAGCTCACAGGAGGCCCTGAGGCCAGAGGTTGGGACGGTCTTACCTTTGGCCCAGAACACGTTATTGAAACGCGAGGGCTGGTGACCAAGCGCCACCCCTGTTGCGCATCGACGCATCGCGCCGTCGACGCATTGCTCGATCTGAAACAAGACCATCAGTTGAGCTTCAATGACATCGACCGGATTGTCGCCAAGGTCGGGGTCTCGGCCGCAAAAAACCTGGCCTATCCTGATCCGGAGGATGAGATGCAGGCGCGGTTTTCCATGCAATATTGTCTGGCGACCGCGTTCACGACCGGAAGACTGGCTCTGTCGGACTTTACGCCCGAGGTCGTCCGGCAGAGGAAATGTGCGCCGCTTATGGGGCGTATCGAGATGGTGTCATATACGCCCGAGGACGAGCGGGGTTGGGAACGCTTGCCACACATCGTTACGGTCATCACGCGAGACGGCCAGCATCTGGTCACCGAGCGACTGCACGCCAAGGGGGCCATTGAGGCGCCGATGGACGAAAATGACCGCTATCAGAAATTCATGGACTGCCTGGCCTGGGCAGGCATGGAGAAAGGGGGTAGCGACAGCAAATGGCAGGCAGTGTGTCAGTTGTCACACACTACAAATGTGGTGGACGTTCTGGGCATGGACTGATGGTGATTGAGCGCGATCGGCTCACGCACTTGATGCAAGCTGTTGCAGTTCGCCTGTGGCAAAATCTACAAACTGTCGCGCAACGTCCGAGATTTCCGGCTTTGCCGGATAGGCGAAGGCAAAATAATGCGGAACGTCAGGGAAAAAGGGGCGCTTTACCACGTCCAGGTCCAGACAATCCTGGATCAGCAGCGAATTGACGATGGCGATGCCGATACCTTCTGCCGCAAAACCGCATGCCGAGCTGACGGAATGGGCTTCCAGACGAATGTTCGGTCTTAGGCTATGGGCGGAAAATACCAGGTCGAGGTCATGCCGCGGCGCCCGCTTCCAGCCGAGCAGAACGAGAGGTTCATTTTTCAGGTCCTCTGGCCGGATGGCGTCGCGCTGGGCCAGAGGGTGGCTCGGCGCAATAGCGCAGACAGAGCGCGCCTGAATGACCGAGGCATTCGACAGATAATCCTCGGTCAGCGGCAATCGGAGAAAGCCGACCTCCGCCTGTTTGTCCTCGAGCATCTTGCGGATCACCTCATAGGTGCCGTGTAGGATTTCGAAGCGGGCATGTGGCTGGATCTTCAGAAACTTGGCGACGATCTGCGGAATAATGCGGCGTGAAATCCCGGGTGGAACGGCAATTCGCAAAAGGGATTGGGCATGGTGCCCCTCCCGCAATTCGGCGGCTGCATCGAGCAGGATATGCATGCGCTCGAGCACATCGGCGATATGCGGACTAACCAGCCCGCTGACACGCGACGGCACGAGGCGCGACCCTTCGCGGTAAAAGAGTTCAAGATCGAGTTCCTGTTCGAGCTGCGAGAGGCGCCGACTGACCGCTGATTGCGAAATGCCCAGCATGTTTGCGGCACCCTGGGTGGATCCCGTGCTGATAACGGCCTGGTAAGCCTCAAAATTCTTGATCTTCATTCGCCTGCCCTATGCGAAATTCGCATAAGTCATCCTGTTTTCTTCATAAGATTGCAAGTGTCTTCCCCGCGTGCATGATCTTTGCCAAGGGAAAGGGAAAAGTGAAACCATGACATTGAAAGCGTGTCTGTCGCCCCGCAGGCGCACGCGATGACGGCATTCGTAATCCGGCGCCTCCTGCAGGCCGTGCTCGTCCTTTTCGTGACCTCGATCATTGTTTTCGTCGGCGTATATGCCATCGGCGATCCGCTCGAAATTCTGCTGCCGCCCGATGCGACGATGGCTGAGCGCGCTCAGGTGACCCAGGCGTTGGGCCTCGATCAGCCGCTGCCCATCCAATACGGCCATTTCCTCTGGAACGCGCTGCAGGGCGATCTCGGCACCTCCTTCGTTTACAACCAGCCCTCGATCAGCGTCATTCTCGCCCGTCTGCCAGCGACGCTTGAGCTCGCTTTCTGCGCGCTCGTACTCGCCATCATTATCGGCCTGCCGCTCGGCCTGATCTCGGGGCTCAAAGCTGGTTCGGCGACCGATGAAACCATCATGACCGGCTCGATACTCGGTTTCAGCCTGCCCAATTTCTGGCAGGGCATGATGCTGATCATGATTTTTTCGGTGTACTTGGGCTGGTTGCCGTCCACCGGGCGCGGCCAGACCGGCACGATTTTCGGCATCGAAACCAGCCTTGCGACGTGGGATGGCATTCGCCACCTCATCCTGCCGGCGCTCAATCTGTCGCTGGCCAAGATCGCGCTGGTGATCCGGCTGACGCGCACGGGCGTGCAGGAAACCATGCCGCTCGACTTCGTCAAATTTGCCAAGGCGCGCGGATTGTCGTCGCGGCGCATCGTCTTCGTGCATGTGCTCAAGAATATCCTGATCCCGATCGTCACCGTCATCGGCGTCGAGTTCGGGTCGCTCATCGCCTTTGCGGTGGTGACCGAAACCATCTTCGCCTGGCCCGGCGTCGGCAAACTGATCATCGACAGCATCAACATTCTCGATCGGCCGATCGTGGTCGCCTACATCCTCGTGGTGGTCACGATGTTCATTCTCATCAATCTGTTCGTGGACATTCTCTATTCGCTCCTCGATCCCAGGATCAGGAGCAAGGCCCGATGAGCGCGCTCACCCAACGCCTTTTTGGAGAAGGGGTGGTTGCCCGCTCCGTCAACGGCATTTTTGGCAGCCCTAAAGCCGTGGTCGCTTTCATTGTCTGCATCACGCTGGTGCTCGCCGCCATCTTTGCGCCGCTGATCGCTCCGCAGGACCCTTATGATCTGTTGCAGATCGACATTTTCGATGCCCGTCTGCCGCCAATGTCGGAGGGCTATAATGGCATGCTTTATGTGCTGGGCACCGATACGCAGGGCCGCGACATGTTCTCGGCCATGCTCTATGGCCTGCGAACCAGCCTGATGGTGGGTCTTTCCGCCGGACTTCTGGCGCTGATTATAGGGGCCTCGCTCGGCCTTCTGGCGGCCTATGCTGGTGGCCGGCTCGATGCCTTCATCATGCGTATCGTCGACCTCATGCTGGGCTTTCCGACCATTCTCATCGCGCTGCTGGTTTTGGCGGTGCTGGGGCAGGGGACCGGCAAGGTGATCTTTGCGCTTGTGCTGGTGCAATGGGCCTATTTTGCCCGAGCCGCCCGCGGCGCGGCGCTGGTTGAGGTGAACAAGGACTATGTGGAGGCCGCGCGCTGCCTTGGCCTTAGTCGGCCGCGCATCCTGTTTGGTCAGTTGTTGCCCAATTGCATGCCACCGCTGATCGTCATCGGCACCATCCAGATCGCACAGGCCATCGCCACCGAAGCGACGCTGAGCTTTCTCGGCATCGGCCTGCCGATCACCCAGCCCTCGCTGGGGCTGCTGATCTCCAATGGCTATCAGGTGCTGCTTGCTGGTCTCTACTGGATCAGCGTCTATCCCGGCCTGCTGCTGCTCGCCCTGGTCTTTTCCATCAACATCGTCGGCGACCGCCTGCGCGAAGTACTCAATCCGAGGCTGGCGAAATGAGCAATCCCTCCGAGACATCCGAAATCGTGCTCGAAGTCACCGATCTCAAGACCCATTTTGCGACGCCGGCTGGCGAAGTGAAATCTGTCGATGGCGTCAGTTTTTCCGTGCGTCGTGGCGAAATCCTGGGGCTTGTGGGGGAGTCCGGCTCCGGCAAGTCGATCACCGGCTTTTCCATTATCGGCCTTGTCGATCCTCCGGGGCGCAATGTTGGTGGCTCCATCCTCTTCAAGGGAGAAGATCTGCTGGCGGCGTCCGAGAAACAGCTGCGCACGCTGCGTGGCAATCGCATTGCGATGATCTTCCAGGACCCGATGATGACGCTCAACCCGGTCCTTTCGGTCAAGACGCATATGGTCGAAACCGTGCTGGCTCATGAGAGCGTGTCGCGGGCCGAAGCCCTGCGCCGCTCCATCGAGGCGCTGCGCATGGTGGGCATCTCTCAGCCTGAAACCCGCATCGAGAGCTATCCGCATGAGTTTTCCGGCGGCATGCGCCAACGGGTAGCCATCGCTATTGCACTGTTGCACAAGCCCGATCTTATTATCGCCGATGAGCCGACTACCGCGCTTGATGTGACCATCCAGAGCCAGATCCTGTCCGAAGTGCAGGTGCTCTGCCGTGAGCTGGGCATGGGGCTGATCTGGATCAGCCACGATCTGGGTGTCGTCGCCGGCCTCGCCGACCGCATCGCGGTCATGTATGCGGGCCGTATTGTCGAGCAGGGCGATGTCGATCAAATCCTTGACCGCCCCAAGCACCCCTATACTGCGGGGCTGATCGGCTCCGCGCCTGCCGCCAACCGGCGGGGTGAGCGGTTGACTCAGATCAGAGGCTCCGCACCTCACCCCCTTCGTCGCCCCGAAGGCTGCGCGTTCCGTACCCGGTGTGACTTCTCCACCGATGCCTGCCTGCAGGAGCCAACCGAAACCATTGGCGCCGCAGACTATAGGTGGCGTTGCTTTAATCCCCTTGGGGCGACGGAGGCCACGTCATGAGCGAGATTTTTGCCGAAGCACGCAACGTCTCCAAGCGCTTTACCCATGAACCCGACTTTGCCGAGCGCATCGCGAGCAAGCTCGGGGCCGTCTCTACCCGCAAGGTCGTTCACGCGCTCGATGGTGTCGATCTCACTATCGAGAAGGGTGAAGTCGTCGGGCTGGTCGGAGAGTCCGGTTGTGGCAAGTCCACGCTCGGCCGCATCATTGCTGGCATGATCCCGGCCACGGAAGGCGACGTGCTTGTCAAAGGTGAAAAGCGCGACAGCCTGCGCGGCCAGGCCGCGCGGGAAGCGCGCCTTAAAACCCAGATCATCTTTCAGGACCCGATGTCCTCGCTTAACCCGCGCAAGCGTGTGCTCGACATTGTCGGAGAGGCTCCGGTCGCCCATGGGCTGATCAAGCGCGGCGAGAAGCGCAAGCTGGTCGAAGACCTGCTCGAAACCGTGGGCCTCGATCCTTCCATGACGGACCGCTACCCGCACCAGTTTTCCGGCGGACAGCGCCAGCGCCTCGGCATCGCCCGGGCGCTCGCGGTCAAGCCCGAATTCCTCGTCTGCGACGAGAGCATCGCGGCGCTGGATATTTCCATTCAGGCGCAGGTCATCAATCTCTTCATGGATCTGCGCAAGAGTTTCGATCTCACCTATCTGTTCATCAGTCACGATCTGGGCGTGGTCAATCACATCGCCGACCGTGTGGTGATCATGTATCTCGGCCGCGTGGTCGAGAGTGGGCGCGTCGAGGACATTTTCGAGCGCCCGAACCACCCTTACACCGCTGCGCTCCTCGCCGAAGTGCCCAGCATCGACAAGCGCCACCGGACCTTCACGACGATCAAGGGGGAAATACCCTCGCCGGTCAGTCCGCCGTCCGGATGCCATTTTCATCCGCGCTGCCCCCATGCCTTCGAGCGCTGCCGCATCGAGCGCCCGGCGCTTGTCGATCTCGGCGGGCGGCACCAGAGCGCCTGTCATCTCAATGAGCTGCCTGAGCGGCCAGATTTCAACATGTCCATACAAGGAGAGGGACGAGTATGACCTGGAGAGCTTCCATTGCCCGAGTGGCAATCACATCGGCATTGCTGGCCAGCCTGTCGCTGACCGCGCTGGCCGCCGATATCGTCATTGGCCGGTCCACCGAACCGTCGGCCATCGATCCGCAGTTTTCGCGGACTGGCAACAACCAGATGACTGCCGACAACATGTTCGAAACGCTGTTGTCGACCGATGCAAATCTGCAGATGCATCCGCATCTGGCCACCGAATGGACCAATATCGATCCGTTGACGTGGGAAATCTCGTTGCGCGAAGGCGTAACATTCCACGATGGCAGCCCGTTCACTGCAGATGACGTGCTGTTCTCGCTCGACCGCACCGACAAAGTTCCCAACAGCCCGGCGCCGTTTAGCGACGTGGTAAGCTCGGTCGACACAGTGGAAAAGATCGACGACTACACGATCCGCGTGACCACTAAACAGCCTAATCCTGCGCTGATGGAACAGATTGGTCGCGTCTTCATGCTGTCCAAGGCCGCGGCAGAAGGCGCCGAGCTTGCCGATTTCAATTCCGGTAAAGCGGCCATTGGCACCGGGCCGTACCAGTTCGTGGCGTGGAAGCCAGCAGAGTCGCTGACCCTCAAAGCCTATCCCGATTATTGGGGCGAGCAGCCAGATTTCGAGAATGTCGAATTCCGCTTCATCGCCAACAATGCGGCGCGCACTGCCGCCCTGCTGTCCGGCTCGGTGGACCTGATCGATCTGGTCGCGCCGTCCGACGTGCCAAGGCTGGAACAGGAAGCCAATATCAAGGTCTATCCGATTGAATCGGGCCGCCTTGTCTATCTCGCGCTCAACATGCGTGACGACACTGCGCCGGGTGTTGTCGACGCTTCAGGCCAGCCGATCAATCCCAACCCGTTCCGCGACGCCAATGTGCGCAAAGCTGTCTCGGCGATGATTGATCGCTCGCTGCTTGTGGACCGTATTTTGGGCGGCTCGGGCGTTCCCTCTGCCCAAGTGGTGCCATCTGCTCTAGGCGGTTATGTACCGGACCTGTTGCCGACCCCAGCCGACCCTGCCGAAGCCAAGCGCCTTCTCGCAGCGGCCGGTTTCCCGGATGGCTTCGGCATCACGCTCTATTCGTCCAATGACCGTTTCCCCGGCGATGGTGAAATTGCACAGGCCATGGGTCAGTTGCTGGCGCGCGGCGGTCTGCAGGTCAACGCCGTTCAGACCCAGCCCTACAACGTCTATGCCGCTGCGGCGACCAAGGGCGAATACGGTGCCTTTATCTTCTCGCTGGGGGCCTCCACGCCAAACTCTGAATCCAACCTGCGCTCCCTGCTGCAGACCTACGATCAGGAAGCGGGCACGGGCGGCTTCAATCGTATGCGCTATTCCAACCCTGAATTCGACGCGATGCTGCGCTCGGCGATGGAAGAGTTTGACTACGACACAAGGATGGAAAAGCTTCAGGAAGCGACGCGGATCGCCATGGACGATCAGGCCATCGTGCCGCTCTTCTTCCAGAAGATTTATTGGGCTTCGCGTGACGGCATCGACTTCACGCCCAACCTCGCTGAGCGCACTATTGCCCAGGATGTAAGACTGGAAAAATGACTATTCCTGCAAATGAACTCCCGTCAGCTACTTCGGTAGCTGACGACGTTGTCGTGCATCGTAACGTGATGATCGCCATGCGCGATGGTGTGCATCTGGCAACCGACATTTATCGGCCTGCCGTCAATGGTGTGCCGATTGAGACGCCGCTGCCGGTCATTTTCGAGCGCACGCCCTATGACAAGTCGGGCACGCCACGGACCGAGTTCACATTTGCCGATCCCCGGCCTTTGTCGAGGCCGGAATATGCGATCCGGCTCGTCCGCAAGGGCTATATCGTCATCTGGCAGGATTGTCGGGGGCGCTACGAAAGCGAAGGACATTTTACCAAATACCTGTCCGAAGGCGAAGACGGTTTCGACAGCATGGCCTGGATCGTGGGCCAGCCTTGGACCAATGGCAAAATCGGGACCCAGGGCATGTCCTATAATGCCCATACGCAAATGGCGCTGGCCTCGCTCAATGCTCCGGGCCTTGCCGCCATGGTTGTGGATTCCGGCGGTTTCGCTAACGCCTATACCTGCGGTATCCGTCAGGGTGGTGCCTTTGAGCTCAAGCAAGCCACATGGGCCTATCACCGCGCCCGCGAAGGCGCCGATGACAGGACCGCAGCGGCGGTCGGTGCCGAAAACCTCGCCGACTGGTTCGCCATGATGCCATGGAGCAAGGGGCGATCGCCGGTGCGCTGGAATCCCGAATATGAGGATTATCTGCTCGAACAGTGGCAGGCCGGCACCTTCGATGATTTCTGGAAAAAGGTCGGCATTTACGCAGAGGGCTACTACGACACCTTCCCAAAGGTGCCAATCACCTTCATGTCGAGCTGGTATGACGTTTATGTGCCAACCACGCTCGAGAATTTCACCGCTCTCAAGGGCGATCCTGACCGCCCGGTCACGCTGGTCATGGGACCGTGGACCCATGGCAACAGAACGCGAACCGTCTTCGGCGACGTGGACTTCGGCCCTGAAGCCGTATTCGACGGCCATGTCGATGCCGACTGGTTCACCTATCGTGAGAACTTCTTCGCGCGTCACCTCAAGGGTGAAACGACCGAGGACCGGGCAGGACAGGTGCATCTCTTCCTGATGGGCACCGGTAGTGGTCAGAAAACCGAAAGGGGCAATCTCGATCACGGAGGGCGCTGGATCACCAGCACCGACTGGCCTGTGCCGGAAGCGCAGCCGCTCAATCTCTATCTGCACGAAAACATGACGCTCGATCATTCAGCGCCAGAGCAAACTGACGCGTCGATCACTTACGATTTTGATCCGGCCAATCCAGTACCGACCATTGGTGGCGCGCTGACCTCGGGCGAGCCCATTTTCACTGGCGGCGGGTTCGACCAGCGCGAAGCAGAGGCATTTTATGGCTGCACACGGCCCGGAATGCCGCTCAGTGCGCGGCCGGATGTGCTTAGCTTCGAAACGGCGCCGCTTGCGGAGGATGTGGCTGTAATCGGACCGGTGGAAGTCGACTTGTGGGCATCAACCGACGCCCTTGATACCGATTTCACCGCCAAGCTCGTGGACGTCTATCCGCCTTCAGAAGACTATCCGCGCGGCTATGCGCTCAACATTTCCGACGGCATCTTCCGCGTCCGCTATCGGCACGGTTTCGACAAGCCTGAACTCGTTGGAGAAGGCGAAGTCTTCAAGATCACCATCAAGGCTTTCGCTACTGCCAATTTATTCAAGAAGGGCAATCGTATCCGGCTCGATATTTCCTCCTCCAATTTCCCTAAATTTGACGTAAATCCCAATACCGGCGAACCCGAAGGCAAGGGCCGTGGCCGGAAAGTCGCAAGGAATAGCGTGCATATGCGCCGCGACAGGCCGTCTGTTCTCAGATTGCACGCAATCAAATCTTAGGCTGAATGCCGTCTGCGGCACCAACTGACTTGAAGATTTTTTAGGGCGTCGGGTCGTTCTCGGCGTCCACTTTACTGCTTCTCGCTCTGCCCGGGCCTGCACCTGACAACCAGAGAGCGGACCGACCGCTCTTTAGAAACTGTGATAGCAGTCCGAAAGGCTGAAACGGGGCGCTTCGCCGGCGAAGCACAACCGGCTGCCGGCGAAGTCGCTTGCTCAGATTTCGGTTGCCTCTGACAACGACAAAGCGTCGTCGACATCCACGCCAAGGTAACGAACTGTCTTCTCGATCTTGCTATGGCCAAGAAGTATCTGGATGGCCCGAAGGTTGCCTGTGGCTTTGTAAATGAGCGACGCCTTTGTACGGCGCAGCGAATGGGTGCCATATTCCTCAGGCGTCAGCCCGATTGCAGTGACCCACTCGTCCACCAGCCTGGCGTATTGACGGGTGCTCAGATGACCATCGTGCACTACACGGCTTGGAAAGGCGTAGTCATCGACCGTCCCGCCGCGTCGCTCAAGCCAAGCAAGCAGGCTGGCCCTTGTGTCAGCGGTGATCTCGAATTGGACGGGTCTGCCTGTCTTCTGCTGGATTACCATCGACCGAGTTCGAATGGCAGGTCCCGCCACGAGCGTGCCGATCTTGATCTTCACCAGATCGCAGCCTCGAAGCTTGCTGTCGATAGCCAAGTCAAAAAGTGCTCGGTCCCGCATCCTTCCCTCTCGGTCAAGGAAGAAGCGAATTGACCAGATTTGTCTGACCTTCAATGCACGTTTGGCGCCAACCTGCCTACCGGCATTCCAAGCAGGTCTTCCTGCAGCAGCAGGGTCGTACTGTGAGATACCCATCACATTTCTCCTCTGGCCGAAGCGGCCATGAAGAGAACGAATATGGCAGGCTTATCAGCGGCAGATCCCGACCCCATTGCGGTCGCCCCTGTCGAAAGCGCTTGGTCTTGAAAGCAGTCGTAGAGAGCTGGCCACTAGAATGGGGTCGAATTCACGGGAGGGCGCGCCACATCGATGAAAGATGGCGCGCTAGGTCCTGTTGACAAAGTATGGCATCCATATCCTTG
>NZ_LVVY01000090.1 GCF_001650025.1 Devosia elaeis
CCTTGCCAGCAGGGCCGGGCTGGCGGCCGCGACGACATTGCCGCCGCCGGTGGGTTCGGAGCCGTCCCAGCAGGCGATGGCGCCGCCGGCCTCGCGGATGATCGGCACCAGGGCGGCGATGTCGTAGGTGTTGAGATAGGGCTCGATGACCAGGTCGGCATGGCCGGCGGCGAGCAGGGCATAGCCGTAGCAGTCCATGCCGAAGCGCTGCAGGCGGGTATGGGCCTCGATGGCCTCCCACTTGCCCCAATGCTCGCCCTTGAACAGGTTGGGCGTGGTGGTGAAGACGCGGGCCTCGGCCAGGTCGGTCAGGCCGCTGGCGCGATTGGCCTGGCTGGCGGCGCCGCGCCGATAGGTGGAGCGGCCCGGCACGGCCAGGTAGTCCTCGCCGATAAAGGGCTGGCTCATCAGGCCGGCCACGGCCACGCCATCCACGGCGAAGCCGATCAGCGTGCCCCAGACCGGGGCGCCGGAAATGAAGGCGCGGGTGCCGTCGACCGGGTCGATGATCCAGCTATAGCGGCTCTCGCCGGTCCGGCCCCATTCCTCCCCGATAATGGCGTGATCGGGGAAAGCGGTGCTGATCAGCGCGCGGATCGCCGATTCGGCGCCCTTGTCGGCTTCGGTGACCGGGTCGAAGCCGGCATCGAGCTTGTTGTCGATGACCAGAGGGGTGCGAAAGAGCCGGAGCGTCTGTTCCGCGGCGGCCCGGCCGGCGGCCAGAAGCAGGTTTTCCACAGCGGCAAAGTCAATTTCGGCGGTCATGAGTGCGGATATTCCCGGTTTTCGGTGCAAAGCTTTGCGTTCAAAGGCAATTATAGTGTGCTGGCGCGAAGTTGAAGCCTGCGAAGAGCCTTCTGCATTGGTAATAATCCCAATCCTGCTGAATCCTTTTTGCAACAAAGATCATCGATCCGCAGGCGCGGGGTGACTTGTTGCTTGTGAGATCGGGCAAATCGGTTCATCCCAGAAGGGCATGGTGAGCAGCCGGACTTGCGGCGAAGGCTCCGCGCTCCGGCCAGCATCGTTCCTCCCTTGACTGGGGCCGTCTTTGGGGACGGCCCTCTTTTTACGCTCCGTTGCTGGTTCTATTCGGCGGCTTCGCGATCGATGACGGCGCCATGGCCGGCCAGGGCCACGAGGTCGATGCCAATCAGCGTCAGGATCAGCCGCTCGATCAGCGCCTTGATGGCGTCGAAGCCGGCATTTTTCTCCAGCGTGGCCTCGTTCATGTAGAGATGCCGGCTGATCTCGATCTGCAGGGCATGCACGCCATGCTGGGGGCGGCCATAGGTGCGGGTGCAGAAGCCGCCCGCATAGGGCCGGTTGCGCGCCACCCGCAGGCCGGCGGCGGTGAAGACGGTTTCCACCAGATCGACCAGCGGGCCGGCGCAGGTGGTTCCATAGCGGTCGCCCAGCACGATATCGGGCGTGGCGCGCTCGCCATGCCGGCCGATCCGCGGCATGGAATGACAATCGATCAGCACGGCCAGGCCGAAGCTGGCCAGGGATTCGCCCAGCAATTTCTGCAAGGCGGCGTGATAGGGGTGATAGATACCCTCGATGCGCATGCGCGCATCATCGAGGGTCAGGCGCTCGCGATAGATGGGCTTGTTCTCGGCCACGACGCGAGCCAGCGTGCCCAGGCCCGCCGCCACGCGTGGCGAGGTGGTGTTGAACCGATCCGAGAGCGGCTCGGCGAACATGGTGGGATCGAGCTCCCAGGGCTCGCGATTGACATCGAGATAGGCGCGGGGGAAATGCGCCCGCAGCAGCGGCGCGCCCAGATGCGGCGCCCGGGCGAACAGATCGTCGACAAAGGCATCTTCCGACTGGCGGATCGAAAGGTGGTCGAGCCGCGTCATCTCCAGGAAGCGGGCGGGATAGACCCGCCCGGAATGCGGCGAGTTGAACAAGACCGGTGCCAGGACGCGCCGTGGCCTGATCGTCTCGAACGCCGGTTGATCCCAATAGTCGGACCGCACGTCCTCTCCCCCGATGGGCGGCCAAAGGCCGCTGGTGATTTGCCTGACAGGCAATGTGAAGCGGCGCGGCGCGCTTGTCCAGTTGCCCGCATGGCGCAGCGACCGGGAAAAGCATGGCATTGTGAATGCCAAAGGTTGCGAAAGCGCGCGAGTGGCATAATCATCCGGGCAGAAACGACTCACCGCCGGAACCGGCCCAAGGGGTATTGATGAAGCGAATTCTGCTCGCTGAAGACGACAATGACATGCGCCAGTTCCTGACGCGGGCGCTCAAGAATGCCGGTTATGAAGTGGTGTCGTTCGACAATGGGCTTTCCGCCTATGAACGGCTGCGCGAGGAGCCGTTCTCGCTGCTGCTGAGCGATATCGTGATGCCGGAAATGGACGGGATCGAGCTGGCCCGGCGGGCCACCGAACTGGATCCCGACCTCAAGGTCATGTTCATCACCGGCTTTGCCGCCGTGGCGCTCAACCCCGACAGCGACGCGCCCAAGGATGCCTCGGTGCTGTCCAAGCCCTTCCATCTCAAGGACCTGGTGTCCGAGGTCGAGCGGCTGCTGGCCGCCTAGGGCGCAGTAATCCACAGGAGCGGGGGCGCCAATGGCGCCGTTGCAGCGAATTTGCGCGGCATGGCGCGAAGCCTCTTGACCCGCCCCAAGGATTTGTGGTCTATCCGCGCCACCGGAAACGCCAAGCGGTTCCGTCCCGGAGAGATGGGCGTGTAGCTCAGCGGGAGAGCACTACGTTGACATCGTAGGGGTCACAAGTTCGATCCTTGTCACGCCCACCATCTCTCTTCCCTGCCCTAGAGCAGCGGGTGCGTAGCTCAGCGGGAGAGCACTGCCTTCACACGGCAGGGGTCACAGGTTCAATCCCTGTCGCACCCACCATTTCCGGAATTTCTGGCACTTGTCATGGTCCTTGCCGGTTCGGGCCAGGGCCCGGAACGCGGGGCACGCGGTTTCTGTCGGCAATGGCCTTGTTCCGGACATGAAATGCTGTCACTATGCCGGCATACGTTTTCAGCCTAAGTCGGCTGCCTGCCGGTCATTTCCGGTCCTTGGCTCACTGATCTACTTTGCGAACGTTTTGCAGGCCCTCTTGCATGTTGCGGAGGGAAACCGCTCGTTTCGCTTCGGCTCCGAGCTTTAAGGATAGAAAAATGGCCACCATCAACGGCACCGTCAAGTTCTTCAACACCACCAAGGGTTTCGGTTTCATCACCCCCGACAATGGTGGCAAGGACCATTTCGTGCACATTTCGGCCGTGCAGCGCTCGGGCGTCGACGGCCTCTACGAGAACGACAAGGTCACCTACGAGGTCGAGACCGGTCGTGACGGCCGCGAGTCGGCGATCAATCTCGTGCTGAACAAGTAAAATCCGGCCCAAAGCCGCGTATTTGGAAGGCCGCCCATCGGGCGGCCTTTTTCGTGGGCAATGGCCTTGGCCCGGTCGCTCTGATAGGCTTGCGCGATGAAACCGGGAATTACCGCGCTGGAACGCGCGTTCGCTCTGGCCAGAAGCGGCAAATACGCCACCTTGACCGATCTCAAATCGGCCGTGAGCAAGGAAGGTTACCTTGCGGACCAATTGGAGGGCCGCATGCTGGCCCGCCAATTGCGCGAAATCCTCAAGGCGCACAGGCCCGCAAAGCCTTGAGCCCTCACCACATGGTCGCCTTGGCCCGTTCCGGCCAGGCCTTGTCATAGCTTTCGCCGCCCACGGCGTTTTCGGTCATGGCGGCGAGAATTTCGCCGGGGCTGGGCAGGGTGGCCGGATCGACATGGCGGGCCGGGTTCCACAATTCAGACCGGATAATGGCGCGGGCGCACTGGAAATAGAGCTCGTCGATGGCGAGCACGATGACCGAACGGGGCGGCTTCTCATCGACGGCGAAGCTTTCCAGCAGATCGGGATCGATCGAGAGATGGGCGCGGCCATTGACGCGCATGGTGGTGCCCGAGCCGGGGATGAGGAAGAGGAAGGCGCAGCGCGGATCGCGCACGATATTGCGCAGGCTGTCGATGCGGTTATTGCCGCGCCGGTCGGGCATCATCAGGGTCTTGTCGTCATGGACGCGCACGAAGCCGGGCTTGTCGCCGCGCGGCGAGCAATCCACGCCTTCGGGGCCCACCGTCGCGAGAGCCGCGAAGGGGCTGGCCTCGATCAGGCGCCGATAATGCGGGGTCATGACATGGGCGACCTTGACCGTGGAGGCGGCCACCGGGGCGGGCAGGTAAAGGGCTTCGAGCTGGTCGATGGAGGTGATCGTGGTCATGGTGCCTGCGTTTTGATGGCGTCGCGCTGGGAATGGAACGCAAGTAAGCCTATATCTGGGATCAATGACAGCTGGACATAGGTCTGGTGGCGCATTTCGAACCGGAAAAGCGGCCCGACCTTTCCCACCGCCCAGAGGAGACTTGCCATGGATGCCCATGCCTATCCCGTGACCCGCAGCGAAGCCGAATGGCGCAAGAAGCTGACGCCGGAACAATTCCAGGTGATGCGCGAGCACGGCACCGAACGGCCCGGAAGCTGCGCGCTGCTGCATGAAAAGCGCCAGGGCACCTTTTCCTGCGCCGGTTGCGACACGCCGCTTTTCGCCTCGACGCTGAAATTCGAAAGCGGCACCGGCTGGCCCAGCTTCAACGATCCCATTCCCGGCTCGGTGGAAACGGAAACCGACCATTCCTATGGCATGGTGCGCACCGAGGTGCATTGCGCCACCTGCGGCAGCCATCTCGGCCATGTCTTCCCCGACGGGCCGCCCCCGACCGGATTGCGATATTGCATCAATGGCGTGGCGCTGAATTTCGCGCCGAATGCATGAAACGGGCCCCGGACGAAAGTCCGGGGCTTTTTTCTTCCGCCCGGGGAGAAGGTGGCGCGTAGCGCCGGATGAGCGGGACATTTCAGCGCGCGTGGCACCTTCCCCCTCACCGACTCGGCTTCGCCGAGGCACCTCTCCCCGAGGGGGAGAGGAACAAGAGGCTTCTTGCCTGCCTTACGTTCCGCGTGGCTTCGCCCTGTTGGTGGCGCTGGCGGCGATGGGGTCGTCGGGCCAGGGATGGCGGGGATAGCGGCCCTTGAGGTCCTTGGCGACATCCTTCCAGCTTCCGCGCCAGAAGCCGGGCAGGTCGCGCGTGGTCTGGATGGGCCGGTGTGCCGGCGACAGCAGCACCAGCAGCAGCGGCACCCGGCCATTGGCGATGGCGGGGTGGCGGTCGAGGCCGAACAATTCCTGCACGCGGATTTCGAGCGCCGGGCCGTTTTCGGCGGCATAGTCGATGGGGAGATGACTGCCCGAGGGCGCGTGGAAATGGCTGGGGAGCAGGGTGTCGATCTGCTGCCGCTTCGCCCAGGGCAGCAACGTGTCCAGCGCCATGCCAAGGTGGTTGGCGTCGATATCGGCAAGCCGGGTTTCCCCGACCAGATGCGGGGCCAGCCAGGACGGATCGGCGGCGAGGGCGGCGTCCGAGAGATCGGGCCAGTCGGCGCCGAGGCTCTGGTGGAGGAAGCTGGAACGAGCGCGCAGGGCCTTCTGCTCCTTGGACCAGGGCAGCAGTTCCGGGCGTTTCAGGGCGGCTTCGGCAAGGAGCGCGGCGGCCTTTTCAAAATCGGTGACAGGGGCGGTGTCGTCGGCCAGGCGCAGGGCATCGAGGCGGCGCTGGCGGCGGGCGCGCACGGTATTGGTCTTAGGGTCGAAGGCCAGGCTGGTTTCGGCACTGATATGGCCGGCAAAGAGGGCTTCCAGGTCGGGTAGGTCCAGGGAAGCGGCGGCGCGGATGCGGCCCTGGCCGGCGCTGCCGGTGAGATCGGCGACCACGATATAGGGCGCGCCGGCCAGGGCATGGGTTTCATCGAGCTGGGCCTGGCGCCCGTTGGCGAGGCGGAAGCGGCCACGCGGACCGGCCGATTGGGCGACACGATCGGGGAAGGCGCGGGCCAGGTGGTGGCCGGGTGACAGGAATGTCTCGGCTTTGCCGCCGGCGGCGTGGACCCAGCGGCGCGCCAGCGCGCGGGCATCTTCGGCGCGTCTCGATCGGTCGAGACGGAAACGCTCGAGGCGGCGGCCAAGATCGATATCGTCGCCACCCAGGCCGCGTTCGCCGATGAGCACGGCCAGTTCGGCGGCGCTTTGGGCATCGCCATCCTCGGCTCCGGCCAGGATCATATGGGCCAGGCGCGGATGGAGCGGCAGGCGGGCCAGGGCCTTGCCGGCAGCGGTGAGGCCGCCATGGACATCGAGGGCGTCGAGCCGGGTGAGCAAGGCCCTGGCCTCGGCCCAGGCGGGGGCAGGCGGAGGATCGAGAAAGGCCAGGGTCGTTGGATCGCTGACGCCCCAGGCGGCCAGATCGAGCATCAGGCCGGAGAGATCGGCGGCGAGGATTTCCGGTGTTTCGAAAGCGGCGAGGGCGGCGGTCTGACCCTGGTTCCAGAGGCGGATGCAGATGCCGGGTGCGGTGCGGCCAGCGCGGCCGCGGCGCTGGTCGGCGCCGGCCCGGGAGACGCGGGTGGTGGCCAGGGTGGTGAGCCCGGTGGCCGGTTCATAGACCGGAACGCGGCGGAAGCCGCTGTCGATAACGATCCGAATACCTTCGATGGTGAGCGAGGTTTCGGCAATGGAGGTCGCCAGGACGACCTTCCTTCGGCCTTCCGGAGCCGGCTGAATGGCGCGGTCCTGTTCGGCAGGGCTCAATTGGCCATAAAGCGGGGCGAGATCGACATGGGCGGGCAGGCGGGTGGCGAGGCGCTCGGCGGTACGGGTGATCTCGCCCTGGCCGGGCAGGAAGACCAGGGCCGAGCCGTCGTGTTCGCGCAGGGCCTGCAGCGTGGCGGCGGCGACCTGGTCCTCGAGGCGCTGCAGGGGATCGGGCTCGGCGTAAAAGGTTTCGACCGGGAAAGTGCGGCCGGGGGAATCGATGACGGGCGCGCCCTCGAGCAATGCAGCGACGCGGGCGCCGTCGATGGTGGCGGACATGACCAGGATGCACAGATCGGGCCGGAGCGCTCGCGCGTCGAGCGCCAGGGCGAGGCCGAGATCGGCATCGAGGCTGCGCTCGTGGAATTCGTCGAACAGCACGGCGGCAATGCCGCTCAGTTCGGGATCGCCGAGGATCATGCGGGTGAAGACGCCTTCGGTGACGACCTCAATGCGGGTTCGGGAAGAGACCCTGGCTTCCATGCGGACGCGATAGCCGACGGTCTCGCCGACATCCTCGCCGAGCAGCCGGGCCATCTGCCGGGCGGCGGCGCGGGCGGCGAGGCGGCGGGGTTCGAGCACGATGATGCGGCCGTCGTTGCGCCAGGGCGCATCCAGCAGAGCGAGGGGCACGCGCGTGGTCTTGCCGGCGCCCGGCTGGGCGACCAGCACGGCGGCATTACCCTTGGCCAGGGCATCGGCCAGCGCGGGCAGAACGGCATCGATGGGCAGGGCGGGCCAGGACATGAGCGGGAGATAGCGGCAGGTGGGGCCGCGGAGCAAGCGGAATGCGCCGGGATCGCAGCCGGCAACGCCGATGGCGTGGCGGCGTTATCGGCAGCATGAGCAAGGCCAAAGCCAGCACAGGCGAGGTAAGGATTGGGGTTTCCGGCTGGACCTATGCGCCCTGGCGCGGCAATTTCTATCCCGAGGGACTGCCGCAGAAGCGGGAGTTGAGCTTTGCCGCCGGCCAGTTCAACGCGCTCGAAATCAACGGGACCTTTTACGGCATGCAGACGCCGAAGGCGTTTCGCCGCTGGGCCGAGGCGGTGCCGGAGGGGTTCGTCTTTGCCGTCAAGGGCTCGCGCTACCTGACCCATATGCTGCGGCTGAAGGCGCCGGAAAGGCCGCTGGCCAATTTCTTCGCCTCCGGTCCGCTGGTGCTGGGGGAGAAGCTCGGGCCCATCCTATGGCAGTTTCCGGCGCGGTTCCGGTTCGATGCGGAGCGGATCGAGCAATTCCTGGCCCTGCTGCCGCAGGATAGCGCGGCGGCGGCGCGGCTGGCGCATCGGCACGACCAACGCCTGCGGGCGCCCGCCGATTATGGCGATGGGGCGAAGCGGAAAATCCGCCATGCCATGGAAATCCGGCATGAGAGCTTTCGCGACCCCGATTTCATCGCCCTGCTGCGCCGCTACAATGTGGCGCTGGTCTGTGCCGACAGCGTGGATTGGCCGCTCCTGATGGATGTCACGGCGGACTTCGTCTATTGCCGGCTGCATGGCTCGGCGGAGCTTTATAAATCCCGCTATTCGGATCCACAGCTCGAAGCCTGGGCGGAACGGGTGCGCCATTGGTCCCGCGGCGCCGCGACGGACGGGAATTTCATCTGCGACCCGGTGGCGGATGGCCGGAAACGCGATGTCTTCGTGTTCTTCGACAATACCGACAAGCTGATGGCGCCCGGGGATGCCAGGGGGCTGATGCGGCGCCTGGGCGTCCACTGGTGAGGACTTGTTCAGCACAGCCGTACGCGTGGGTTCTCCCCGGCCCGGGAAGCGGCTAGGGTGCGATGCCTACACAAACGCCCGGAGAGGCGCATGCAGCTTACCCGCATTGCCAATGCCGAAATCACCGTCGATGTCGCCGCCCTGGGCGCGGAGATGCAATCGATCCAGACCCGGGACGGCCGCCATTGGATGTGGCATGGCGATGCGGCGTTCTGGACCGGGCGCTCCCCGGTGCTGTTCCCGATCGTGGGGCGGGCGCCGAACGATAGTGTGAGCGTCAACGGCCATCGCTACCAGATGAGCCAGCACGGCTTTGCCCGGCGCAGCAATTTCGCGCTCGTGGTCGAGGAAAGCGATCGCTGCGTCTATCGGCTGGAGGCGTCCGAAGCGAGCCGGGCCATGTATCCATTCGATTTCCGGCTCGATATCGAGCACAGGCTGGATGGGCGTTCGGTCATCGTTACGGCCGAAGTCACCAATCTGGGCCGGGCCGTGATGCCCTATGGCATCGGCTTTCATCCCGCCTTTGCCTGGCCGTTGCCGGGCGCGGGGGCCGCGCCGCATATGGTGGTGCTCGACAATGGCGCGGCGCCGGCGCTGCATCGGCTTTCGGGCGGTCTGGTCAATCCCGAAAAGCTGGCCTCGCCGTTCCGGAATGGCGCCCTGGTGCTGGATCACAATCTCTTTGCCGCTGATGCCATGGTCTTTCCCGAAGGCGCCGGCGCGGGGCTGCGCTATGGTCCGGAGGACGGGCCGGGCATAAGGTTCACCTGGGAAAACCTGCCCAACCTGGCGCTGTGGACCAAGCCGGGCGCCGGGTTCATCTGTCTCGAACCCTGGCACGGCACGGCGGCGGAAGTGGGCGGCTCGGACGACCTGGCCGAGCGGCCCTATGCCGAATTGCTGGGGCCGGGCGCGTGCGGGCGCTATAGTTTCCGGGCTGAGCTCGAGGGCTGAAGTTTACTCCGCCGCGCCGCGCTCGTCGGCCAGGGCATCGGGGCCGTTGGGGTCGCCGGGCGCGGTCTCGACACCGAGATCGGGGAAGGCGGCGATGCGCGCTCCACGGAAATCGGTGCGCAGGATGATGAGGCCCCGCTCCTCGAACCAGGTCAGCAAACGCCTGGCGCGGCTGGCTGAATGCGTGCCGTAAAGCCGGGCGAGCGTGGCGTCGGAGGGGCAGGGCGCACCGGTCAGGGCCGCCTGGGCGATGACGAGGAAGACGCCCTGCACGTCGTCGGTCAGGGTTTCGGAGAGCGAGAGCGCATGCTGCCAGCCGTCCGACGCGGCGATCTCGTCGTCGGGCGCGACCCGGGCCACGGCCAGGAGGCGCTTGAAGGCTGGCAGGGCCGGGGGCTCGCCGGGCACGCGGCGGATGCGGCAGCGGACGAGGAAATCCTGATAGAGCACGGCATGGGTGCGGAAACCGGCATCAGGATCGCTGAGCAGTTCGGCCATGACCGCCTTGATCTGGGCTTCGCGTTCGGCCTCGTCGATCTCGGGGAAGAGCGACACCGCCTCCTCCGGCGCTTCGGCGCGCGCCTTGGCCCGGGCCTCGGCGACCTGCGCCAGAAGCTCGTTGGTCGAAGGTGGCGGCGGGGGCGGCGGGCGCCGGGTGATCGGGCGGCTAAGCTCTTCCGGCTCCATGGTAAAAATCAGGTCCGCCGCGTCGGCAGGCGCCTCGGGCAGCGGGGTCAGCTTGGGGCTGGTGGAGCGGGCCGAGGTTTCAACCGGGCCGATGGTGATGGGCAGGGGGCGGCGGGAGACGGCGGGACCGAGGGCGACGAAATGGCCACGGGCCAGGTCGCGGAACTGCTCGGCCTGGCGGCGGTCCATGCCCAGAAGGTCGGCGGCGCGGGCCATGTCGATATCGAGAAAAGTACGGCCCATCAGGAAGTTGGACGCTTCGGCGGCAACGTTTTTCGCCAGCTTGGCGAGGCGCTGGGTGGCGATGACGCCGGCCAGGCCTCGCTTGCGGCCGCGGCACATGAGGTTGGTCATGGCGCCGAGGGATAATTTGCGTGCTTCGTCAGAGACTTCGCCGGCCGCGGCGGGGGCGAAGAGCTGGGCTTCGTCGACAACGACGAGCACGGGATACCAATAATCGCGGTCGGCGTCGAAGAGGCCGCCGAGGAAGGCGGCGGCGGCGCGCATCTGCTGCTCGACATCGAGGCCTTCGAGGTTGAGCACGACCGAGACGCGGTGCTGGCGCACGCGGGCGGCGATGCGGGTCAGTTCGTTCTCGGTGCGGGCGGCATCGACGACGAGATGCCCGTAACGGTCTGCCAGCGTTACGAAATCTCCTTCCGGATCGATGACGCATTGCTGCACCCATTGCGCCGATTGCTCCAGGAGCCGGCGCAGGAGATGGGATTTACCGGAGCCGGAATTGCCCTGCACCAGGAGGCGGGTGGCCAGCAATTCCTCGAGGTCCATGTGGGCGGCGCCGGTGCCCCGGCTTTCTCCCATGTCTATGGCGACCTGCATTGCTTCTCCAGCGGGACGCGTTCACATCCGGGCCGGAAAACGAACGCACGAGTACGACTTTGCTAACAGACTGTTAGCACGAAGCGGCACCGATTCGTGAAATCGGTGACGATTTCGTTCACAGGCCGATCAGGCCGGCTTGCGCGCGATGATGAACACCGCCGCCCTGGGCCCGGGCCGCCAATCGTGCTCGATGACAAAGCCGGCATCGGTGAGGGCGTCGCGCAATTGGGGATGGCTCATGACGTCGAGCGGAGGCATGAGGCCGAGCAGGCGGCCGAGGGGCGCGACGTAGCCGAGCAGCTTCATGCTGTCGCCCAGGCAGGCAGTGCTGGAGACGAACAGGCCGCCGGGCCGCAGCATGTCGAAGACCTTGGCAATGACGGCCTGCTTGTCCTCGAGCAGGTGCAGGACCGAGAGGGCCAGGACCATGTCGTAGCTGGCCGGTGCGACGGACATGGTGGCGATATCGCCCTGTTCGAAGGTGACATTGGCGATGCCGGCCTCGGCGGCGCGCTGGCGGGCGATGTCGAGCATGCGGGCGGAAAAGTCGATGGCGTGGATGTGCCGGACATGGGGCGCATGGGCCAGGGCGGTGCCGCCGGTGCCGCAGCCGAATTCGAACAGTTCCATATCGGGCGTGAACCAGGCCCGGGTGCGCGCCAGCTTGGTTTGGTAGGCGTCGACATCGGCAATGGGCTGGGCCGCATATCTGGCGGCCATCCGATCCCAGAAAGCGCTCAATTCGGCCATGGCGAAATCCCTCATGCCTGGAAGATGCAAGCAGTCTAGCGACGCGGGGTTCGAAACGAAATTGCAGAAATTGGCAGAAGGTTTATACGTTTTTGCATGAACAAGCCCCATGATATTCCGGACTGGAACCAGATGCGCGCCCTGCTCGCGACGGTGCAGGCCGGCTCGCTGTCGGGTGCGGCCAAGCGGCTGGGGCTGACGCAGCCGACGCTGGGGCGGCAGGTCGCGGCGCTGGAGGCGAGCCTGGGCGTCACCATTTTCGAGCGGGTGGGAAGGGGCCTGGTGCTGACCGAGGCCGGGGCGCAATTGGTGGCGCATCTGCGGGATATGGGCGAGGCGGCCGAGAAGGTGGCGATGGCCGCGGCCGGACAATCGCAATCGATCGACGGCGTGGTGCGGGTGACCGTTTCCGATGTCTATGCCGCCCATGTGCTGCCGCCGCTGTTGACGCAATTGCGGGCGCGCGCGCCGGGCCTGGTGGTGGAGGTGGCCGCGGTCAATTCGATCAGTGACCTGATCCGGCGCGAGGCCGATATCGCCATCCGCCATGTGCGGCCCGACCAGGACGGCCTGATCGCGCGGCGCTGTGCCGACAGCGCCGCCTATATCTACGGGGCGCCGGCCTATTTCGAACGCGAAGGGCGGCCGAACAGCGCGGCCGATTTCGCCCGGGCCGTGTTCGTGGGCGCCTTCGAGGGCAATGATATCTTCATCGCCGAACTGAACCGGCGCGGCGTGCCCGTGGGGCCGGCTAATTTTCCCTGGGCCACCCAGAGCGGGGTCACAGGCTGGGAATGGGTGCGGCAGGGCTTGTGCCTGGGGGCGATGGTGGACGTGGTGGCGCGGCGTACACCGGGCGTCGAAGTGGCGCTGCCGAGCCTGGAGCCGATCCCGGTCTCGACCTGGCTGGTGACGCATCGGGAATTGCGGACCAGCGCGCGGATCCGGCTGGTCTTCGACGTGCTGGCGGAGGCGCTGTCGCGGCGGGGATAGGGCGTTTCACCTTGCTTGCGGGCGGTCGGGCTGAAGGGGGTAGAGCCCTCGGGTCAAGCCCGAGGGTGACGAGCGGTGGGGTGATAGGGTGACGACTGGTGGGGTGAGAGGGTGACGATTGGTGGGGTGGTGGGGCCAGTCTAGAGATCGCGCAATAATCTGGCCGGGCGGGCCGAGGCGGCGCGCAGGATGGTCATGGCGCCGAGCAGGGCGGTGATGATTATGGCGGTGGCGATGACCACGGCGATGACATCGGGCCGATAGGTGAATTCCACCTCCAGCATCAGCATGGAGACCAGGCGCCCGACGCCCAGGCCGATGACCAGGGCGGGCACGGCCGCCAGTACCGCCAGGAACCCATATTGCAGGCAGGCGGTGGCGATGAGCTCGAAGCGGGTGGCGCCGAGCACCTTGGTGATGATGGTGTCGGCCTCGCGCTGGCGGCGGCCGGTGGACAGCGAGCCGACGAGCACGAGCAGGCCATTGCCCACGGCGAGCCCGCCCACCAGGGTGGCGGCGAAGGAGAGCTGCCCCAGGGCATCGGTGACCTGCTTGAGGGTGTCGCCCACGGAGATGAAGCGGATATCGGGCAGTTCGCTGGCGAGCAGGCGCGTGACGTTTTCCTCCTGGCCCGGCGCGGCGGTGACGGCGGCGAAGAGCGTGGTGGGATAGGCGTCGAGCACGCCGGGGGAGAAGGTGGCCAGGAAGTCGATGCCGCCCTGCCAGGAATAGTCGCGGAAGCTGGCAATGGTGACCGTGACCGCTTCCCCGAAAATCGAGAAGGTGAGGGTGTCGCCGAGATCGACGCCCAGGCCGTTGCGCAGGCTCTGGTGCAGGCTGACCAGGCCCGGGCCGGCATAATCGGGCGGCCACCATTCGCCCGCGGTGACGCGCGAGGAGGTGGGCAGATGGTTGCGGAAGGTCAGCGGCACGTCGCCGGAGAGGAGGAAAGTGGCTTCCGGACCTCTTGTGCGCAAACTGGCGGCGGGCGTGCCGGCGACATCGACCAGCGAGCCGCGCAGCATGGGGGTGGAGACGAAGCGCGTCATGCCATTGCCGGCGGCGGCCAGAATTTCGAGGTCTTCCACCTCGTCGGGGAAGAGGTCGGAGCCGACCAGGGTGGGAGCGTCGAAGGCGGAGGCACCCAGGAATTCCTGCTGCAGATTGGCCTGCATGACCAGGACGACGATAAGCATGGCCAGGGCCATGCCGGCCGACACCACGATGGCGGCGGCATTCTGGCCGGCCACAGAGATATTGCGCAGGGCATGGCGGAGGATGCGCGGGCCGGCCTCGGGCAGGCGCGCGAGCAGAGCCTGAACCAATCTGATGAACAATTGGAAGAGGAGCGCGGCGAGGGCGCTGGCGAGGCCGAAGGCGGCGACCAGGGCGGCATCGCCGGTCATCAGCCAGGCGAGGAGGAAGAAGGCGGCAATGGCGGCGATGAGCGGCAGGACCTGCCAGGAGAAGAGCAGGTCTTTCCAATCGACCGGCGGGGCATCGAGGCCGCGGGCGCGGAAGAGCAGGACCGGGCGGATGGCCTGGGCCTGTTGCAGCGGCAGATAGGCGAAGGCGAAGGCGGTTACGAGGCCCGTGCCGGCCGCGATGAGCAGGGGCTGCACATGAATGGCCGGCGCCAGCGCGATGCCGACCGCCGAACCGATGGAGGGCAGGATGAGAAAGGCCACCGCGCCGCCCGCGGTCACGCCGATGGCCACGCCGACCAGGGCGAGGGCCGCCACCTGGGCGAAGAAATGGGCGAAGACCCGGCCGCGCCCGGCGCCGATGGAGCGCATGACGGCGATGACGCCGGAGCGTTCGGCGATATAGGCGCGCATGCCGGTCCAGACGGACACGCCGCCAATGAGCAGCGAGCCCAGGCCGACAATGACCAGGAAGCGCATGAACAGATCGTAATAGCGCGCCATCTGGCCGAGCCCGTCGCGGGCCGAGCGGATGGTCCAGCCGCCTTCGCCGAAGCGGGCAATGGCGGCGGCAAGGCCGGCTTCGATATCGGGATCGGCGAGATCGATCTTGTAGCGATACCAGGTGCCCAGGCCCGGCAGGGGCGAGGAGCGGTCGCTGACCACGCCGAAACCGTCGCTGGTGATGAGCACCGGCAGGCCGAGGCGGAAGCCGCGCACCGGCGCATCGGGCAATTGGCCCAGAGTGCCGCGCACGGAAAATTCGGTGCCGCCGAGCCCGATGCTGTCGCCCACGCCGATGCCCAATTGATCGAGCATGACGGCATCGACCAGGGCGCCCGGCAGGTCGTCCACTTCGGCGAGGAAGGTGGTGACGTTGGCGCCTTCCGGCAGGTGCGGGCTGTTGACGGCGCCGAACAGGGGATAGCCGGGGCCCACGGCGCTGACATCGGCAAAGGCTTCGGCGGAGAAGCTGTCGGCGCGCAGATTGGTGTCGATGACGCCGACGACGGCGCCGAGCGCCTGCATGTCGGCAAGTTCCTCGGCACTAGCCAGGCGGTCGGCGCGGGACAGCTCGATATCGCCGCCCATGATCTCGGCGGCACCGCTCTCGATGGCGCGGGTGATGCTGGCGCCGACCGAATTGACGCCGGCAATGAGGGCGGTGCCCACGGCCAGGCAGGTGACCAGAAGCAGGAAGCGGCGCAGGTCGCCGCGCATGTCGAGAAGGCCGATGCGGATGGCGGGCCAGAGCTTGGGCATCAGCGTGCCACCGGATTTTCGGTCAGTTCGCCCTGGGTCATGGTGTAGACGCGGTCGGCCTTGGCGGCGAGGGCTGGATCGTGGGTGATCATGACGACGGCGGTCTTCTGCCGGCGCGCCAGATCGAACATCAGGTCGACGACGACGGCGCCGGTCTTCTGGTCGAGATTGCCGGTGGGTTCGTCGGCCAGGAGCAGCGGCGGATTGGCGACGGAGGCGCGGGCGAGGCCGACGCGCTGCTGCTCGCCACCGGAGAGGGCGGAGGGACGATGGTCGAGCCGGCCCTCGAGCCCGACAGCGGCGAGGGCGGCAGCGGCCTTGTCGCGAATCTGCGCCATGGAGAGGCCGGGCTCGGCGATTTCGAGCGCCAGGCCGACATTGTCCAAGGCGGTGAGCGAGGGAATGAGGTGGAAGCTCTGGAAGACGATGCCCAGGGTGTGGCGGCGGAAGCGGGCCAGCTCGTCCTCGTTCATGGCGCCCAGATCGCGCCCATTGACCATGACCTGACCGCCACTGGCCTTTTCCAGGCCGGCCAGGAGCATGAGCAGCGAGGTCTTGCCGCTGCCCGAGGGGCCGACAATGGCCACCACTTCGGCAGGCGCGACGCGCAGGCTGACCTTGCGCAGGATGTGGAGCGGGCGCCCCGCGATATCGAGCGTGTAATCGACATCGCGCGCATCGATGATGGCTTTGTCGGTCATGGCGTCCCCCCTCGGTTCCGGCCGCGCCAAGCCGGAGAATCAGCGCGGCGCGCCCCATCTTTTGGCCCGCTTCGGCCGGATGCGGGAAGGGCTTTTATTGTGACGGAGCGGCGGTTGTATCGGCCCAAGTCCGGCGCGCATAATGTTTTTTGCCAATGAGAGGGGGCAATTCGTAACAAAGAAGTCAACGGCGCCAATTTCCCACTGGCCTAGTGCAAACTCTGCTGGCAGAGATTGGGGATTACGCGTGCCGAGAGGGGATCTGAGCGTGAAGATATGGTTGCGGGCCTTGTTTGCCGTTCTGGCCTTGCAGGGCATGGTGATGGCGCCGGTGAAGGCGCAGGGGGAATTGGCGCTGCTCGAATCCTATATCGGGGACTGGCGGGGCGACAGCGCGCTGGTGGGGCGCGACCGGAACGAGCCGTTCCGCTGCCGGCTGGGCGTGGCCAAGGGCAATCTGGGCCGGATCAATTATACCGGCCGCTGCACGCTGGTGAACGCGACCCTGTCGATCAGCGGCACCATCGCCTTCAACGAGCAGACCAGGCGCTACGAGGCGGCCATGAGCTCCAATGCCGGCTATACGGGCCTGGCCGTGGGGCAGAAGAATGGCGAGCGGATCAGCTTCGACCTGCGCGAGCAGCAGAAGGACCGGGCCGGCAGCGACGTGCGCATCGGCGCCCGCATCCTGCTGGTGGGCAATAGCAGCATCACGGTGGATTTCGAGGTGGAATTCAACAATTCCGGCGAAGTGCTGAAGGCCTCGGTGCCGTTCAGCCGATAGGGGCGGGAATGCATAAGGGGGCGTGCCTTTGCGGCGCGGTAGGGTTCGTGGTGCAGGGCGATCTGCCCGAGGCCTCGGCCTGCCATTGCAGCACATGCCGCAAGACCAGCGGCTCGCACGAAATGGGCGTCGATATCGACAAATCGGCGCTGGAGATTTCCGGGTCAGAGCATGTGACCTGGTATTTTTCGTCAGAGACGGTACGGCGCGGTTTCTGCTCGATCTGCGGGTCGCCGATGTTCTTCGATCCGCCGGGGGCGGACTGGATCGGGCTGCATCTGGGATCGTTCGACGGGCCGACCGGCACGCGGGTCGCCAAGCATATCTTCGTGGCCGACAAGGGCGATTATTACGAGATCTGCGACGGGGCGCCGCAATATGAGAGCGTGCCGGGGGCGGATTAGCGACGGCGCAGCGTGCCGGCACTTCTGCGTCGTTGCCGGGCTTGTCCCGGCAATCCACGCGATATCGTGATATCCCATGGACCACCGGGACAAGCCCGGTGGTGACGAAGGAGGGGATGGTTTTCAGGACGATCGACGGGGGCTCATTCCGAATACGCTCGGATGTCTGTGCCCTAAAGCCGGACCAGGCCTTTCACGTCCACCGGCAGGCCGGTCTCGAAGCTCTTGTTGGCGGCGATGCCGGTGAGGATGGAGAGGGCGCCGTCGCGGTGATTGGCGCCGTAGCCGGGGCGCGGGGTCGCGTTGCCGAAGATTTCCTCGAGCATGATCTTGTCGCCGCCGCCATGGCCGCCTTCGCCGTGCTTGACCGGGACCACGCGCGGCTCGCCATGCAGCGGGAAGTGGTAGAGTTTCACGCCCTTGGCGGCGCCTTCGGTCTCCGAGCCGGCGCCGGCATTGATGTAGGAATTCTCGTGCACGGTGAGTTCGAGCCGGCCGCCGGTGCCGTTGATGGCGACGTTGAAGCCTTCCCAGGGGGCATAGGCATAGAGCGAATAGGTCATCACCGCCTTGTTGGCATAGCGGACCATGACGCTCATCGTGTCCTCGATGGAAATGCCGTCGCCGAAGACGTTCTGGTCGCGCTGGTAGCCGTCTTCCTTTTCGGCGTCCCAGTAGAGGCCCTTCTGGACCGGGGTGGAGGTGAGGTCGATGGCGAAGGGGTCGTTCTTCGCCGCCTCGACGCCGGTGGTGCGGGTATAGGGGGTGAAGACGCCGCGTTCCTCGGCATTGGCGCGGCCATAGAATTTGAGGTCGCCCATGGCGAAGACGGTGTCGGGCCTGGTGCCGAGCCAGAAATTGACCAGGTCGAAATGGTGGGTGGACTTGTGGACCATGAGGCCGCCGGAATTGCGCTTGTCGCGGTGCCAGCGGCGGAAGTAGTCGGCGCCGTGGCGGGTATCGAGCAGCCATTCGAAATGAACGGACGTGACCTTGCCGATGGCGCCTTCGGCGATCAGCTCACGCAGGGCCGAATTGTGCGGGGCATAGCGATAATTGAAGGTGACGCGGACATTGCGGCCGGTGCGCTCGACGGCGTCTAGAATGGCCTGGCACTTTTCCGGATCGGTGGTCATCGGCTTTTCGGTGATGACGTCGCAACCGGCTTCGAGCGCGGCGATGATATAGTGGTGGTGGGTGCGGTCGATGGAGGTGACGATGATCGTCGAGGGCTTGTGCTCGGCAATCATGCGGGGGAAATCGGCGGCTTTATAGGTGGGCAGGGCGGTGCCGCCCAATTCCTCGACGATGACCTTGTTGGTGAAATCCATGCGCACCTGATTGGTGTCGCACAGGGCGACCAGCCGCGATTGGTCCTTGTGCGGGCCCAGAATGGCCTCGTAGAACATGCGCGCACGACCTCCGGTCCCCACCAGCGCGTAGGTCTTGGTCATTCAGTTCCTCCGGTATTGTCAGACTAAGATCGGCCCAGGGGGCTCGGTTCCGGTATCTACCATACAAGATTGCGGAAGGGCAGATTTTCTTTCTACAATCGGCGGCGTGTCCGGCCTGGCAATGTCGCGTTGCGGCGGGCAGAATCCTGTGGACGCGCGCAAGCGAGGGGAAGCCAGGACCCGGTGGGGATTCCATGGTCGGACGAGAGGAATCAGTCATGGCCGTCACGGCGCCGGAAGCAAACGAAGAGACCATGGCGATGCGCGTCGTCGCGGCGCTGCGCGACGAGATCGTCACCATGGCGCTGAAGCCCGGCGACGTGATTTCGGAAAGCGACATTGCCGGCCGCTATGGCGTGTCGCGCCAGCCGGTGCGGGAGGCTTTCATCCGGCTGGCCCAGCAGGGGCTGCTGCTGATCCGGCCCAAGCGCGCCACCGTGGTCAAGAAAATCTCGCCCGACGGGGTGCGGCAGAGCCGGTTCATCCGCGAAAGCATCGAGGTGGAAATCATCCGCCGCGTCGCCGGCCAGCCGGGACCGGATGCGGCCGGGGTGCTGGACGGGCTGATCGCCGACCAGGAGGCAGCCTCCGCCGCCAATGACAGTCGGCGCTTCCATATCCTGGACGAATTGTTCCACCGCACATTGGCGCGGCTGGCAGGCGTCGAATATGCCTGGCAATTGATCGACGACCACAAGATGCAGCTCGACCGGGTCCGCTATCTGACGCTGGGCGTCTCGTCGAGCCAGCGGGCGATCGCCGAGCACAAGGAAATCGCCGCGGCGGTGGGCCGGGCCGATCCGGCATCGGCCGAGGCGGCGATGCGCGCGCACCTGGCCCGGGCCGAAGTGCTGCTCAACCAGACGATCAGCGATTTTCCCGATTATTTCGAATAGGCGGCCGGCCGGCGGCGGTCCTGCCCTTGTCCTCGTGCGGGCGGGCCCATAGGTTGCGCCCGAGAACGATTGCGACCGGGAGGCAGGGATGAAGACGCGGCGGCTGGGCAAGACCGGATATGCGGTGAGCGAGATCGGGTTGGGCTGCTGGCAACTCGGCGGCGATTTCGGGCCCTTGGGCGACGAGACGGCGGAGGCCATTCTCACCCATGCCGCGAACGCCGGCATCACCTTCTGGGACAGCGCCGATGTCTATGGCGGCGGGCTGAGCGAAAGCCGGATCGGGGCGCATGTCCGGGGCCCCGACATCACGGTCGCCACCAAGGTGGGGCGCGGGGCGGGCCTGTTTCCCAACAAATATACCAAGCAGGGCCTGCGCGAGAGCCTCATGGGTTCGGCCAGGCGGCTGGGCGTGACCAGGCTGGACCTGGCGCAATTGCATTGCGTGCCCACCGAAGTGCTGCGCGACGGGGCCATTTTCGGCTGGATGGACGAGTTGCAGGCCGAGGGGCTGGTGCGCCATTGGGGCGCGAGCGTGGAGACCATCGAGGAGGGACTGCTCTGCCTCGAACAGCCCGGCTGCGCCACGCTGCAGATCATCTTCAACCTGTTCCGGCAGGATGCCGCCGAGCAATTGCTGCCCCGGGCGGCGGAACAGGATGTGGGCATCATCGTGCGCCTGCCGCTGGCCAGCGGTCTATTGAGCGGCAAGTTCGACAAAAATACCCGGTTCGAGGCGGGCGACCACCGCAATTACAATCGCGACGGCGCTGCCTTTTCGGTGGGCGAGACCTTTTCGGGCATCCCCTTCGAGCGCGGCGTGGAACTGGTGCAGGAGCTGCGGGGTCTGTCGCCCGAGGGCATGCCGATGAGCCAGTTCGCCCTGCGCTGGATCCTCGACCATCCGCAGGTATCGACGGTGATCGCGGGGGTCAGCAAGCCCGAGCAGATCGCCGACAACGTGGCCGCCAGCGAGCGCAAAAGCCTGTTCCCCGCGCTGATGATGCAGCTGGGCGAATGGTATCGGAGCGAAGTGAAGCCGGAAATCCGCGGCGGGGTTTAGTTTCGCGGATCAGCCAGCCTTGCGGGCGGGCTTCGGATCGGACGTCTGGGTGGACGCTTCCTTAGCCCTCTGGGCCTTCACATAAGCCTTGAGGACGTCCTGCATGCGGGTGATGTGGCCCTTACCCTGGCGTTTAAAGAAGAAGAAGACGTCGGCGTCCAGCTTCAGATGAACGGACGTCTTTCCCTGAGGGTCGATCAGAACGGCGTTCTCCCAAAAACTGTCGGGGAGGTCGGGGCCCTCGGGCGCGTCAGGATTGTGGTAGAGCTCACCCCTGTCCTTCATCGCCCTGATCTCTGCGAGCGTAGCCCGCTTGATATTTTCTTCGGTCATGTCGGCCTCCTTGCCAGGCAGAGATCAGCCTCGTTCGCTCACCGCGTCGGGCATGGATGAGGACATAGCAAACGTCATCCACCATGCCGGTGGACCTGAAACGCACCTCCCCATAGTCGAAGCGGTCGTCCAATTCTGTAAAAACCCAGCTTTCAAAGATGAGCAAAGCGTCGAGCAGGTCGACATCATGCTTCTCGATGTTCGAAAGCCGTTTTGCCTCGTCCCACTCGAATTCCATCCGATGGCTCCGGTTGCTTTTGTCCTTGCATCCGCTTTGTCCGATAAGTCGGGAGAGCCAAGTAAGTCAGGAAAGCCAGATAAGTTAGGTATCAAGCGTCGATGCGCAATCTTTGTGTACACGAAAAGTGTACACTTTGTCAATCCATCCGTCTCCTCTAGCGATCCGGGCCGTCCGCACCTAGGTTAGGGCACCCAAGACCAAGAAGAGTAGCCTCATGTCTCATCCTGCCTTCGAGCTCGTCCGTGACGAGACAATCGCCGAGATCAATTCGCAAGCGAGGCTCTATCGGCACAGGAAGACGGGGGCGGAGGTGCTCAGCCTCGTCAATGACGACGAGAACAAGGTATTCGGCATCACCTTCAAGACGCCGCCCGAGGATTCGACCGGGATCGCGCATATCCTCGAACATTCGGTGCTGTGCGGGAGCCGGAAATATCCGGTCAAGAAGCCGTTCGTGGAGCTGCTGAAAGGCTCCATGCACACCTTCCTCAATGCCATGACCTTTCCGGACAAGACCGCCTATCCGGTGGCCAGCCAGAATCTCAAGGACTTTTATAACCTTGTGGATGTGTATCTGGATGCGGTGTTGTTCCCCCTGATTTCCGAGGACACGTTCGAGCAGGAAGGCTGGCATTACGAGCTCGAAAGCCTCGATGCGCCGCTGGTCTACAAGGGCGTTGTGTTCAACGAGATGAAGGGAGTCTATTCCTCGCCCGATTCGGTGATGCACACGCTGAGCCAGAACGCGCTCTATCCCGACATCACCTATGGCAAGAGCTCGGGGGGCGATCCCAAGGTCATCCCGGAGCTGACCTATGAGCAGTTCAAGCGCTTCCACCAGACCTATTATCATCCCTCCAATGCGCGGGTGGTGTTTGCCGGCGACGATGCGCCGGACAAGCGGCTCGAGATTCTCGACGGCTATTTCAGCCAGTTCGAGAGAAATGCGGTGGATGCCGAGGTGAAATTGCAGCCGCGCTGGAACGCGCCGCGGCAGGTTTCGGGCACCTATGCCGGCACGATCGACGATGAAAAGCGGCGCGACGGCATGGTCAGCGTCAACTGGATGCTGGACCCGCCGGAAAACCGCGACGAAATGCTGAGCCATGGCATGCTGAGCTATCTGCTGGCGGGCAATCCGGCGGCGCCGCTGCGCAAGAAGCTGACCGAGAGCGGGCTGGGCGAAGGCATGATCGGGGGCGGGATCGCCTCCCATCTCCGCCAGCCCATGGGAAGTTTCGGGCTCAAGGGCGCCGATCCGGCCGATGCGGGAAAAATCGAAAATCTGGTGCTGGACGGGCTGGCCGAGATCGCGGAAACGGGGTTCTCGGCCGAGCAGATCGAGGCGGCGATCAATACCTTCGAGTTCAACCTGCGCGAGCAGAATACCGGCGCCTATCCGCGCGGCATGAGCTATATGTTCAACGCGCTGGGCACCTGGTTGCATGGCGGGGACCCGCTGGCGCCGCTGCGCTTCGAGACGGCGCTTGCCGCGCTCAAGGACAAGGCGGGGCAGGGGCATTTCGAAAAGGAAATCCGCCGGCTCTTCCTCGACAATCCGCATCGGGTGACGGCGACGCTCGAGGCCGATCCGGAGCAGGGCGCGCGCGAGGCCAAGGCGGAGGCGGACAAGCTCGCCCATGTGCGGGCGGAGCTGAGCGAGGCCGACCGGCGGGCCGTGCTGGAGCGGACCGAGCGGCTCAAGGCGTTGCAGGAAAGCGTCGACAAGCCGGAAGACCTGGCGAAAATCCCGACGCTGACCCTGGCCGATCTCGACCGCGATATCCGCACAGTTCCGACCGAGGAAAGCCGGGTGGGCGGGGTGCGGACGCTCTATCACGACCTGCCGACGCTGGGCATTCTCTATCTCGATGTCGGGTTCGACCTGCATGTGCTGGACAAGGACCTGCTGCCCTATCTGCCGCTGTTCGGCCGTGCGCTGTTGCAGACCGGCACGGGCAAGGAAGATTTCGTGTCGCTGACGCAGAGGATCGGGCGGACGACAGGCGGCATCGCCCAGCACCGGGCGCTGGCGACACGTCAGGACGGCACGGGCACGGCGGCCTGGTTCTTCCTGTCCGGCAAGGCGGTGCCCGACAGGTTCGGCGACATGCTGGGCATTTTCAACGATGTGCTGCTCGATGCGCGTTTGGACAATCGCGAGCGGTTCCGGCAGATGGCGCTGGAGGAAAAGGCCGGGTTCGAGGCGCGGCTGGTGCCCAGCGGCAATGCCATTGTCGATACGCGCATCAAGGCCGGGCTGACCGAGGCGGGCTGGATCGCCGAACAGATGAGCGGGGTCTCCTATGGCCTGTTCCTCAAGGACCTGGTCAAGCGGATCGACAGCGATTGGGAGGGCGTCGAGGCCACGCTGCGCAGAATTCGTGACCGGTTGTTCAATCGCGGGCGCATGGTGATCAATCTCACCGCCGATGGCGCCTTGTGGCCAAGGGCGCGCGGCGAGCTGGCCGGCTTTGCCGGCGGGTTGCCGGATGCGGCGCATGCCGATGCCGATTGGCGCCATGACTTCGCGCCGAAGAACGAGGGCCTAGTGATCCCGGCCCAGGTCAATTATGTCGGCAAGGGCGCCAATCTCAAGGCGCTCGGCTTCGCGCTGAGCGCGGCCTCGGCGGTGGCTTTGCGGCTGCTCAACACCACCTATCTCTGGGACAAGGTGCGGGTGCAGGGCGGGGCCTATGGCGGATCGAGCCGGTTCGACCTCAGCTCGGGCAATTTCGCCTTTCTCTCCTATCGCGATCCCAATCTGCTCAAGACGCTCGACGCCTATGACGGCGCCGCCAAGGCCCTGCGCGCCGAAATCGGGGAAACGGACCTGGTGCGCTCGGTGATCGGGGTGGTGGGCGACCTCGACCGGCCCGAATTCGTCGATGCCAAGGGCTATTCGGCCATGTGGCGGATCTTGAACGGCACGACGGACAAGTTGCGCCAGCAGCGGCGCGACGAAATCCTGGGCACCAGCCGCGCCGATTTCCTGGCGCTGGCCGAGGCGATCGAGGCCGTGGCGGCAGAAGGCCATGTCGTGGTGCTGGGCGGGGAAGCGGCGACCAACGCGGCGAACGAGCAGCGGCCGGGCCTGTTGGCGGTGAGCAAGGCGGTTTGAGCGGAGACATGGATTGCCCGGACGAGCCGGGCAATGACGAGCCTTAAAATCCAGACACTCGTCATCGCCGGGCTTGTCCCGGCGATCCATTTTTGGCGGACTGGAACGCTGGTGTTCTAGCAGCGTTTCGAATGCCGAAAGGACGCATCCACACATGACAGGAAGCCAGGAAGGCGCGCTGGGCCGGCTCGTGCGCAAGGTCGAGGAGCGCGCGGCGGCCGGCGAGGATGTGTCGATCGGGCTGATCCAGCGCATTGCCGGACAGCGCGCGGCCGGGCCGATGCTGCTGCTGCCGGCGCTGATCGTGGTGTCGCCGCTGAGCATCGTTCCGGGCCTGCCGACATTGGTGGGGCTCAATACGATATTGGTGGCGGGGCAGATCGCGCTGGGGCGCGAGCAGGTCTGGCTGCCCAAATGGCTGACCGAGCGCTGCATTTCGGCCAGGCATGCGCAGAAATTGCTGAAATTCCTGCGGCCGGTGAGCCGGATGGCCGACGGCATGGTCCGGCGCCGGGCGCGGTTCATGACCGGCACGGTGATGCGTCGGATCGGCGCGGTCGTGTGCGTGCTGGTGGGCGCGATCATGCCGCTGCTGGAATTCGTGCCCTTCACCTCGACCTGGGCGGCGAGCATCATCGCGGTCTATGCCCTGGCGATCACGGCGCGCGACGGCCTGCTGGCCATGGCCTGGACCGGATTGGTGGGCGGCGCGCTGGCGCTGGGCTGGATGCTGCTCAAAGTGTGGGGCCTGGGGTGAGGATCGTTTTCGCCTGAGTTTTGCGCGATGTTTCCTCCCATCGTCATTGCCGGGACAAGCCCGGCAATGACGATGGAAAAGGGGCGGGCTGTCGCCTACTTGCTCAGCGCTTCGGCCAGATAGGGCAGGGAAATGTCCATGCGGTAATCGACGCTGGAATGATTGTCGGGGAATTCCTCGTAGCGATGGGCGATGTTCCGGGCTTCGAGCGCCTTGTGGATGCGCCGCGTGCCATAGAGGATGTTGTATTGATCCTCGGTGCCGCAATCGAGGAAGAAGGCCTTGAGCTTGGCTATGGCATCGGCATGGGTTTCGATCATGCGGGCGGGGTCCCAGGCGAGCCAATTGGCCCAGCGCTCTTCGATCAGTTCGCAGGTGTCGAGGGTGACGGGGAGGCGCAGGCCCAGGAAGGTATCGGGATCGGGATCCGGATCGAAGCTGGCGGCCTGGGCGAGGATCATCAGCACCAGGGTATCCTTGCCGTCGATCTTGGCCTTGGCCTCGAAGGTTTCGAGCCATTTCTCGATGGAATTGCCGGTCTTGGCCAGGGCCCGCAAGGTGGCGGGGAATTCGGGGATATAGAGATTTTCAAAGCCGGCATCGCCCGAATGGCTGGCCGCGGCGGCCCAGATATCGGGATGGCGCATGGCGTGGACCAGGGAGCCGAAGCCGCCCGAGGACTTGCCGAAAACGCCGCGCCGGCCGGCGCCGCCGCAGGAGAATTTCTCTTCCACCGCGGGCAGCATCTCGGCGATGAGGAAATCCTCGTAATGGCCGATGACGGGCGAATTGACATATTGATTGCCGCCCAGGCGCGAATAGCAATCGGGGAAGGCGACCACGACCGGGGCCATCTTGCCGTCGCCGATCAGCCGGTCGAGGCGCTCGGGCACGTTCTCGGTGAAGCTCTTCCAGGCCGTGTGGGCGGGGCCGCCGGCGGTGAAGCCGACGAGATCGACGAGGAGGGGCAGGCCGGACCCGTCATGGCCATGGGGCACATAGACATCGACGATACGCGTGGTGGCATCGCCCAGGCGATTGCCGGCCAGGGCCTTGCTGTCCACGCTCAGGCGATGGATGGTGCCGGGGGCATGATGGGTCTTGCGCATGTCGGTCTCCTTGGTTGGAGATGTTCTAGGCGATGGGGCGGGGATGGCAAGGGTGGGGCGCATCCCCCTCACCCGTCTCGGGCTGCGCCCGATCCACCCTCTCCCCGAGGGGGAGAGGAACAAGAGGCGTATGCCGGCCCGTTCTTCTCCCCCTTGGGGAGAAGGTGGCCCGAAGGGCCGGATGAGGGGGACTGAACCGCAGGTCTGCAAGAAACGTTGGTAGCGTCATGAACCAGCCCATCCTCACCCGCGATCTCTACGTGCCTGCCATCGATGCCTGGATCGATCCGGGCACGCCCAAGAAGCGCGCGATCATTACCCATGGGCATGCCGATCATGCGCGCAGCGGGCATGGGGCGGTGCTGGCGACGCCGGAGACCATCGCCATCATGAAGACCCGCTATGGCGAGGATTGCGCCGGACGCTTCGAGGCGTTGCGCTTCGGGGAGGCGCTGCGGATCGGGGAGGCGTTGGTGAGCCTGCATCCGGCGGGGCATATATTGGGCTCGGCGCAGGTGCGAATCGAGGTCGAAGGGCAACGGGCGCTGGTGACGGGGGATTACAAGCGCCTGCCCGACCGCACGGCCGAGGCTTATGAGCCGGTGGAATGCGACCTGCTGGTCACCGAGGCGACGTTCGGGCTGCCGGTGTTCCAGCATCCGAAACCGCAGGACGAGATCGCGCGGCTGTTGAAATCGGTGGCCGACCAGCCGGGGCGTTGCCATCTCGTCGGCTGCTATGCCCTGGGCAAGGCGCAAAGGGTGATCGCGCTCCTGCGCGATGCGGGCTGGGACCAGCCTATTTACCTGCATGGCGCGATGATCCGGCTATGCGAACTCTATGAGGAATTGGGCGTGTCGCTGGGCGAACTGATCCCGGCGACGGGCATGCCCAAAGCGGCGATGGCGGGGCAGATCGTCATCGCGCCGCCTTCGGCGATCCGCGATGTGTGGAGCCGGCGCTTTCCCGATCCGGTCGTGTGCCAGGCCTCGGGCTGGATGAGCATCAAGCAGCGGGCGCGCCAGGCGCTGGTGGAATTGCCGCTGGTGATTTCGGACCATTGCGATTGGGGCGAACTCAACCAGTCGATCATGGAAAGCGGGGCCGGCACCGTCTGGGTGACGCATGGGCGCGAGGATGCGCTGGTCTATTGGTGCAAGAAGCAGGGGCTCGAGGCCGAGCCGCTGACCCTGCCCGGGCTGGACGACGATGGCGGGGAGGGCGGCGAGTGAAGCGCTTCGCGGACCTGCTTGAATTGCTGGCCCTCACGTCGTCGCGGACGCGCAAGATCGCGGCCCTGGCGCAATATTTCGCCGAAGTGCCGGACCCCGATCGCGGGCTGGCGCTGGCGGTGCTGACCGGGGAAATGGACATTCGCAACGTCAAGCCGGCGCTGCTCAAGGAAACGGTGCTGGCCGAGGTGGACGAGACCCTGTTCGCGCTCTCCTATGATTATGTGGGGGATTTGGGCGAGACCATCGCGCTGATCTGGCCGCATCACGGGGCAGCGGACCTGCCGCGGCTGAGCGCGGTGGTGGCGCTGCTCAACGAGACGAGCAAGGCGGAATTGCCCCGGGTGATCGGCGGCTTGCTCACCCAGGCGGCGATCCATGAGCGCTGGGCGCTGGTGAAACTGGCGACGGGCGCCCTGCGGATCGGGGTTTCGGCGCGGCTGGCCAAGACGGCTTTGGCGGAGATGAGCGGGGTGGACTTGCAGGCCATCGAGGAGGTCTGGCACGGGATCAAGCCGCCCTATGCCGAATTGTTCGCCTGGCTGGAGGGCAAGACCGAGCGGCCCGAGATCGATCACAATGCGCGCTTTCATCCGCTGATGCTGTCCAATCCGATCGAGGAGCACGATTTCGAGCGGCTCGATCCCCGCGACTTCGCCGCCGAATGGAAATGGGACGGCATCCGCGTGCAATTGGTGCTGGGCAGGGATGGCGTGTCGATGTTTTCGCGCACCGGCGACGACATCGCGGCCAGCTTCCCCGACGTGGTCGAGGCGGCGATGGGCAGGGCGGTGCTGGACGGGGAATTGCTGGTGGGGCACGACTTTGAGGCGAAGAGCTTCAACGACCTGCAGCAACGGCTCAATCGCAAGGTGGCCTCGGCCAGGCAGATGAGCGAGTTGCCCGGCTTCGTGCGGGTCTATGACATGCTGTTCGACGGCGACGAGGATATCCGCGCCTTTGGCTGGGAGGAGCGACGGGCGCGGCTGGAAGCGTGGTTCGGCAAGAATCCGCAGACGCGGCTCGACCTGTCCGAGGTGCTGCCGTTCGATAGCTGGGAGGACGTCGCCCGGCTGCGGCGGCAGGGCGCGGACGAGCACGGCCATGAAGGGGTGATGCTCAAGCTCAGGACTGCGCCCTATGTGCCGGGGCGACCCAAGGGTTTCTGGTTCAAATGGAAGCGCGATCCCAATGTGGTCGATGCGGTGCTGATGTATGCCCAGCGCGGGCATGGCAAGCGCTCGTCCTATTATTCCGATTATACGTTCGGCGCCTGGCGGGGGAACGAGATCGTGCCGATCGGCAAGGCCTATTTCGGCTTTACCGACGAGGAACTGAAACAGCTCGACAAGTGGATCCGCGCCAATACGATCGGCAGTTTCGGGCCGGTGCGGGAGGTGAAGAAGGAATTGGTGTTCGAGGTGGCTTTCGACAGCGCCCAAAGGAGCGGGCGGCACAAATCCGGCATCGCCCTGCGCTTTCCGCGCATCAGCCGGATAAGATGGGACAAGCCGGCGCATGAGGCGGCGCGGATCGAGGATGTCGAGGCGTTTGTGGGGTAGCTCGCAATAGACCTCATCCTGAGCCTGTCGACGGGCGGGGTCGTGGCACGCAGTTTCGAGATGCCCGACCTCATGGTTCGACAGGCTCATCATGAGGTCTCCGAAAAGCAGGAGAAAAGCAATGTCATCGCGAAGCAATCACGCCCGGCTGGTGGCGCTGGAAAAGGAAATGGCGGCGGCGGCGGCGGCTTTCGATTTCGAGACGGCGGCGCGGCTGCGCGACGAGATGGCGCGGCTCAAGGGCGAAGATGCCGAGACCAGCGCGATCCTGGACGCGGACGGCAATGTGGTGGAAGTTTCGGTGGGACAGGCGCCGCCGGGACAGATCGGGCTCGGGTCCAATGCGCCGCTGCGCCAGCCGCCCAAGGGGTGGAAGAAACCGAAAAAGCCGGACCTGATGACGAAGAACGTGAAGGGGCGCGGGGAGCGTTGAGGCCTTAGTGCACCCGCCAAGTACGGCGGTGCGAAAGTGCAAGACCCTCGGGTCAGGCCCGAGGGTGACGACCAGTGAGTGGGGAGGCCGTCAGGATTTCACCAGCCGCTCGTCGGCCAGTTTGCGGATTTCGCGCAATTCCCGGATCGTGGTTTCGAGGTCGTCGCGCTGGCGTTCCAGCAGGGCGATGCGCTGGTCGACCTTTTCGGCGAGCAGGTGCACCTGCTGGGTGCGGTCGGCGTCGTAGAGGCTGAGATAGTCGGAGATGTCGCGCAGGGAAAAGCCCAGGCGCTTGCCGCGCAGGATGAGGATCAGCCGGGCACGGTCGCGGCGGCGGAAAATGCGGGTGGCGCCGACGCGCTCGGGCGCGAGCAGGCCCTTGGATTCGTAGAAGCGGATGGCGCGGGTGGAAATGCCGAATTCCCTGGCGAGATCGGCAATGGCGAAGAGATCGCGCCCTTCGGGTTCGATGCGGTTCACTTTTCGGCGCTCCGGCGCTGCGCATATTCCTCGCGCAGTTCCTTTTTGGAGAGCTTGCCGATCAGGGTCTTGGGCAGGGCGTCCTTGAAGATGATATCCTTGGGCATTTCGATCTTGTTGAGCTTGTCCTTGAGGAAGGTCTTGAGGTCGGATTCACTGGCCGATTGGCCGGGCTTGAGCTTGACATAGGCCACCGGCGCCTCGCCGCGATATTCGTCGGGAACGCCGATGACATTGACCTCCTCGACCGCGTCATGGGTCATCAGCGCCTCTTCGATGGTGCGCGGATAGACATTGAAGCCCGAGCAGATGATGAGGTCCTTGATGCGGTCGACGAGGAAGACATAGCCGTCCGCGTCCATGTGGCCGACATCGCCGGTGCGCAGCCAGCCCTGCATGAAGGCCTCCTTGTCGGCCTCGGGATTCTGGTAATAGCCGGACATGACCTGCGGACCCTTGACCTGCAGCTCGCCATTTTCGCCGATGCCGACCACATTGCCGCTATCGACATCCACGAAGCGCAGATCGGTGCCCGGCAGGGGCAGGCCGATGGACATGGGCCGGCCCGGCTTGCGCAAGGCGGCGCAGCAGACCACGGGCGAGGCTTCGGTGAGGCCATAGCCCTCGGCGAGGAGGGCGCCGGATTTCTTCGCGAAGGCGTGGCGCACCTCGTCCGGCAGGGCGGCGCCGCCGGAAATGGCGACCTGGAGGCTTTCCAGGTGGCGGGCGGTGACATGGTCGGCGCGGGCAAGGGCATTGAGCAGGGTGGGCACGGCGGGCAGGACATTGGCCCGGGTGCGGGCGAAGACGTCCAGCAGGGCCTTCAGCTCGAAGCGCGGCAGCATGATGACAGGAATGCCGTTGCCCAGCGGCACGTTCATGCAGACCGTCATGGCGAAGATGTGGAAGAAGGGCAGGACGGCGATGACCTTGGAGGGGGCATAGAACAGCCCGTCGCCCCATTTGTCGATCTGGCTGACATTGGCGGCGATATTGGCATGGCTGAGCAGGGCGCCCTTGGGAATGCCGGTGGTGCCGCCGGTATATTGCTGGACGGCGATATCCTTGTGCGGGTCGATGGTGGCGGCGGCGGGCTTGTCGCCGCGCTCGATGAGCTTTTCGAACGCGGCGATGGTCGCGCCATAGGCGGGCCTGGCCAGATCCTTGCGCTTGGCGATGGAGAAGAGGAGCTTCTTGACCAGCGGCAGCGCATTGGGGAAATGGGCGACGATCAGCTTTTTGACATGGCCGGCCTTTTGCAGGGCCTCGCCCTTTTCATAAATCTGCTGCAGATCGAGCGTGACCATGATGTCGGCGCCGGCATTGGCCGTGATGTGGCTGAGCTCGGGCACGGTATAGAGCGGGTTGCAATTGACCACGGTGCCGCCCGCCCGCAGCACGCCGTAATAGGCGATCGGATAAAAGGGCGTATTGGGCAGCATCAGCGCGACGCGCGTGCCCTTGGTGACGCCATATTGGCTCTGGAGCGCGCCGGCAAAGGCGAGGATTTTCTCGCCCAGTTCGCCGAACGTGGTCTTGCCGCCGAGGAAGTCGAGCGCCAGGGCGCCGGGATTCTTCGCGCAGGCGGCCAGCACCTGTTCATGCACGGGGGTGTCATCGATGGGCGAGTCCCAGACGATCCCCTCGGGGTAGCTGGCGATCCAGGGTCGCAGGCTGTCTTGACCGGCCTTCGTCGCGTCCATTCCGTTTCCTCCTCGTGGCCCCGCCAGGGCGGGTGCGTCCGGGTTTTCCCCCTATTGGTCCCGAATGACCGGAACCCGGAAACTATTCCATGGGTTTACGTTAGCGTCAATTCGTTGCCTCTGGGGCCGCGACAGGGATGCCGACAGCGTGCCCAAGCGAACGCAATGGGCGTCTAGTTGACGTATAGGTAAACTTGGGTAAAGTGCGCCTATATGCGGTCCCGGAGCGGCGCTATGCTGCGTTCGCAGGGAAAGACCGGTTCCAGCGGCGCCGGTCCGCATCAGGCAATGACGGGCATCGGCCTTGTAGCTTGCGGGGCGCTGCCGTCCGAGGAGGATGAGGGCATGACCCTTTTGCTGGTGGCGATCAGTCTCGTCATATTCGCGACCCTGGCCATGCGGGAAAGCCCGCTCTGGCAATGGGGCCTCGCCTTCGCGGCGATCGGCTTCCTGTCGGGACTGGATTTTACCCAGGACGGCGCCGTTTATGCGCTGGGCTGGTTCTCCTGGGTGCTGGTCGTGTTCGGCGTCGTCCTGCTGGTGCTGGCGGTCAAGCCGATCCGCATGGCGCTCCTGGTGCCCCCCATCTATGCGGCGGTCAAATCCATCCTGCCCCGGGTGAGCCGTACCGAACAGGAAGCGCTCGATGCCGGCACGGTGGGCTGGGATGCCGAATTGTTCTCCGGGCGGCCGGATTGGGACAAGCTCACCGACATCCGCCCGCTGACGCTGACGGCGGAGGAGCAGGCCTTTCTCGACGGGCCGACGGAAACGGCCTGCAAGATGATCGACGATTGGGATATCCGCCACAATCGCGCGGACCTGTCGCCGGAACTCTGGCAATTCTTCAAGGATAACGGCTTTCTCGGCATGCTCATTTCCAAGGAGCATGGCGGGCACGGCTTTTCGGCCCAGGCGCAATCGATGATCGTCTCCAAGATCGCCAGCCGCTCGGTGGCGGCGGGGATCACGGTCATGGTGCCCAATTCGCTGGGGCCGGGCGAATTGCTGGAGCGCTATGGCCTGCCCGAGCAGAAGGAAAAATATCTCCATCGCCTGGCCAATGGCCAGGAGGTGCCCTGCTTCGCGCTGACCGGGGTGCATTCGGGATCGGATGCAGGCGGCATGCGCGATATCGGCGTCGTGACCAAGGGTGCCTGGAACGGGCAGGAGGTGCTCGGCGTCCGGCTTTCCTTCGACAAGCGCTATATTACCCTGGCGCCCATCGCCACGCTGGTGGGGCTGGCCTTCATCCTCAAGGATCCGGACAATCATTTGGGGCGGGGCGAGGATATCGGCATTACCCTGGCGCTGATCCCGCACGATCACCCGGGCCTCGATATCGGGCGCCGGCATTTTCCGGCCCGGCAGGCCTTCATGAACGGGCCGGTGCGCGGCAAGGACACGTTCATCCCCATGGATTTCCTGATCGGGGGCACCGAATATGCCGGGCAGGGCTGGCGCATGCTGATGGAATGCCTGTCCACCGGGCGCGCCATTTCGCTGCCGGCCATCGGCACCACCTCGATCAAGGCGACGTTGCGGGCCACTTCGGCCTATGCGCGGGTGCGCCGGCAATTCGGCATCCCGGTGGGGATCATGGAGGGGGTGGCCGAGCCGCTCGGCGAGATGGTCAAGCGCGCCTATATGTTCGAGGCGGCCCGGCGGCTCACCGCCTCCATGGTGGACGAGGGGCAGCGCCCCGCCGTCATTGCCGGCCTTTTGAAATACACCACCACCGAGGCCATGCGCGACAGCATGGACGATGCCTTCGACATCCAGGGCGGCCGGGCTATCCAGGACGGGCCGGGCAATTACCTGTTCGGCGCCTATCAATCCATGCCGGTGGCCATCACCGTGGAGGGCGCCAATATCCTCACCCGCACGCTGATGACCTTCGCGCAGGGCGTGCTCAGGGCGCATCCCTATCTCCTGCGCGAGGTGCAGGCGGCGCAGAACAAGGATCGCCGGGCCGGCATCGTCGCTTTCGACGCTGCCTTTGGCGGCCATGCCAGGTTCATGTTGCGCAATATCGTGGCGAGCTTCCTGCATGGCCTGAGCAATGGCGCCTTCGCCACCGCGCCCAATGAGGGGCCGATGGCGCGCTGGTATCGGCGGTTGCATCGCTATAGCCAGGATTTCGCGCTGGTGGCGGACTGGACGACGGTGGTTCTGGGCGGGGCGCTCAAGCGCAAGCAGAAGCTCTCGGGCCGCATGGCGGACCTGTTGGGCGAGCTCTACCTGATGTCGGCCACGCTCAAGCGGTTCGACGAGGAAGGCCGGATCGCCGAGGATCGCGAGCTGGTCGATGCGATCATGGCCGATCGGGTAGCCAATATGGAGCGCATTTTCGGCGAGGTCTTCGCCAATTTCCCCAATCCGGTCTTCGCCAATGCCATGCGGTTCCTGTGTTTCCCGCTGGGCCGGCATGCCAGGCGGGCTTCGGACCGGGTCAATTACCGTTTCGTGCGCGCGGTGCTGCGGCCCGGCGCGTTCCGCGACCGGCTGACCACGGGCATCTTCGTTTCCATGGCCCCCAATGACGTGACCGGCGTTCTCGAAGATGCGTTCATCAAGGTGACCGAGGCCGAGGAGGTCGAGGCCAAGTTCGTCAAGGCGGCGCGCAAGGGCGTGATCGAGCGGCGGCTGGATCGCGACGCCATCGAGGATGCGGTGGCGGCGGGCGTGCTCAATGGCAACGAGGCCGGCATCATGCGGGCGGCGGACGAGGCGACGAACAGGGCCGTGCATGTCGATGATTTCGAAATGGACGTGCTGAAAGAGACCAAGCCGCGCGCGGCGGCGGAATAGGCGAATGGAGTGCGCGCTGTGGGTGCCGCTGCCACAGATCGTCACCCTCGGGCTTGACCCGAGGGGCCTTGCAGGTGGCGCGCGCAGTAAGAGCCCTCGGGTCAAGCCCGAGGGTGACGAGCGGTGGTTGTGAGGGCTGCCGGGCTGACGAAATAACGGCGAAAAGTCGAGATTGAGGACAAACCATGATCGCCCCACAGGCAACAGAGACGAAACATTGGCGCTTCCATACCGATCTCGAAAAGATCGGCTGGCTCACCATCCATTCGCCCGAGGGCTCGGTGAACGTGCTGAGCCGCGAGGCGATCATGGAGCTCGAAACGCTGGTGGCGCGGATCGAGGACCTGGCCGCCTCCGGCGAGCTGGTCGGGGTGGTGCTGCTTTCGGACAAGGAGAGCGGCTTCATTGCCGGGGCCGATATTTCCGAATTCGACGCGATGAGCGATTTTTCGGTGCTGCCGGAGGCGCTGAAGCGCACCCATGCTCTGTTCGCGCGGATCGAAAACCTCAAGGTGCCGTTCGTGGCCGGCATCCATGGCTTCTGCCTGGGCGGCGGGCTGGAACTGGCTTTGGCCTGCCATTACCGCATCGCGGTCAATGACGACAAAACCCGGATCGGCTTTCCCGAGGTCAATCTGGGCATCTTCCCCGGCTTCGGGGGCACCGGGCGGTCGATCCGCCAGGCGGGGCCGGTGGATGCGATGGGGATCATGCTGACCGGCAAGATGCTGCGCGCCGGCGCGGCGCGAGGACTGAACCTGGTCGACAAGCTGGTGCGCCACCGCGACATGCTGCGCTGGGAGGGCCGCAGGGCCGTGCTGTCCAAGCGCAAATCGAGCGGCGCGCCATGGTCGAAGCGGATCATGGCGCTGGGACCGCTGCGCGGCTACGTCGCCAGCAAGATGCGCGAACAGGCCGGCAAGAAGGCGCGGCAAGAGCATTATCCGGCTCCTTACGCGCTGATCGACCTGTTCGAGCAGCATGGCGACGACTGGCAGGCGATGATCCGCGGCGAGGTCGAGGCCTTCGTGCCGCTGATGGGCTCGCCCACCGCCACCAATCTGCGCCGGGTGTTCTTTCTGTCCGAAGGGCTCAAGAAGCAGGGACTCAAGGGCGCCAAATTCGCCCGCGTGCATGTGATCGGCGCGGGCGTCATGGGCGGCGACATCGCCGCCTGGTGCGCCTATCGCGGCATGAGCGTGACGCTGCAGGACCTCGACATGGCGCGCATCCAGCCGGCCCTGGATCGCGCCAAAAAGCTGTTCAAGAAGCGCTACAAGAAGAAGCACGAAGTGGATGCGGCCATGCTGCGGCTGGTGGCCGATCCGCAGGGGCTGGGCGTGCCGCGCGCCGATGTCATCATCGAGGCGGTGGTGGAAAAGCTGGATGTGAAGCAGGCGATCTTCGCCGGCGTCGAGGACAAGCTCAAGCCGGACGCGATCCTGGCCACCAATACGTCCTCCATCGAACTCGAGCGGATCGCCGAGGCGCTCAAGGACCCGGCGCGGCTGATCGGGTTGCATTTCTTCAATCCGGTGGCGCAATTGCCATTGGTGGAAGTAATCCGCTCGCGCTTCAATTCGGACGAAGCCATCGCCCGGGGTGCCAGCTTCGCGCAGGCCATCGGCAAGTCGCCGGTGGTGGTCAAATCGGCGCCGGGCTTTTTGGTCAATCGCGTGCTCATGCCCTATATGCTGGGCGCGGTGGAACGGGTGGAGCGCGGGGAAAGCAAGGAATTGCTGGATGCGGCGGCCGTCGCCTTCGGCATGCCGATGGGGCCGATCGAACTCATGGACACGGTGGGGCTGGATGTCGGCAAGTCGGTCGCGAGCGAGCTGGGCCATGCCGTGCCCGAGGACAGCCAATTCGCGCGGCTGATCGCGGCGGGCAAGCTGGGCCGCAAGACCGGCGAGGGGTTCTACAAGTGGGAGAAGGGCAAGGCGGTCAAGGGCCCGGCGCCTGCCCATGCCGACCTGGCCGGGCTGGGCCGCGAATTGGTGAAGCCGCTGGTGGACACGACCGAAGTGGTGGTGGGCGAAGGCGTGGTCGCCTCGCCGGAACTGGCCGATATCGGGGTGATCCTGGGCACGGGTTTCGCGCCGTTCCTGGGCGGGCCGCTCAAGGCGCGGAAGGACGGGCGGGCGTGATGGGCGGGATGTTCGCCGGATCGTCCCCCTCCCCCTTGAGGGGAGGGGTTAGGGGTGGGGGTTCCAGCGCCTCGGAAAGCCAGAAATTTGCTGATGGTTCAGAACCCCCACCCTCGATCCCTCCCCTCAAGGGGGAGGGAGGCGCAGGAACCGATATGCCGTATTTCCTTCACGTTCCGATGTGGGAGACCAAATAAATGACCGAACTCAAGCGTGTTGCCATTGTCGGCTCGGCCCGTATTCCCTTTGCGCGCGGTGGCACTGCCTATGTGGAGGAGAGCAATCTCTCCATGCTGGCCACCACCATTGCCGGGCTGGCGGACAAATATGGCCTCAAGGGCGAGAAGGTGGACGAGGTGATCGCGGGGGCGGTGATCAACCATTCGCGCGATTTCAACATTGCCCGCGAGGCGCTGCTCGATGCGGGCCTGTCGCCGCGTACGCCCGGCACGACGATGCAGATCGCCTGCGGCACCAGCTTGCAGGCCGCCTTGGTGCTGGCCGGCAAGATCGCCTCGGGCCAGATCGAGAGCGGCATCGCCGCGGGGGCGGACAGCGTCAGCGACAGCCCGATCGTCTTCGGACCCAAATTTCAGCATCGCCTGCTCAATGCCAATGCCGCCAAGACGGCGGGGCAGAAGCTCAAGGCCTTCAAGGGCTTTTCCTTCGGCGAGCTGGCGCCGGTGGCCCCTTCGGTCAACGAGCCGCGCACGGGGCTCTCCATGGGCCAGCATTGCGAATTGATGGCGCGGGAATGGGATATCGGCCGGGAAGAGCAGGATGCCCTGGCCGTGGCCAGCCATCGCCACGCCGCCATGGCCTATGGCGAGGGCTTCCACGACGATCTGCTGGTGCCCTGCGCCGGGCTGGTGCGGGACAATAATGTGCGCGCCGACGCCAATATGGAGAAGATGGCGACGCTCAAGCCGGCCTTCGACAAGAAAAGTGGCCTGGGCACGCTGACGGCGGGCAATTCGACGCCGCTGACCGATGGCGCCGCCGGGGTGCTGCTGGCGTCCGAGGACTGGGCGAAAGCGCGGGGCCTGCCGATCCTGGCCTATCTCACGACAGGCCGGGTGGCCGGCAACGACTTCGCTCATGGCGAGGGCCTGCTGATGGCGCCCACCATCGCCGTCTCCGAAATGCTCGACCGCGCCGGGATCGGCTTCGGCGATATCGATTATTTCGAGCTGCACGAAGCCTTCGCCGCCCAGGTGCTGTGCACGCTCAAGGCCTGGAAGGACCCGGTCTATTGCCGCGACGTGCTGGGGCGCGAAACGGTGATGGGCGAGATCGATCCAGCCAGGATCAACATCAAGGGATCGAGCCTGGCCTATGGCCATCCCTTCGCGGCCACCGGGGCCCGCATCCTGGGGCTCACGGCCAAGCTGCTGGCGGGCGAGGCCGGCAAGAAAGCGCTGATCTCGGTGTGCACGGCGGGTGGCATGGGCGTGGCCGCGCTGGTAGAAAGCGCGGCATGAGCGACAATATCATCAAGTTCCGCCGGCCCGAAAAGCAGCCCGAGCCCAAGAAGAACAAACCGCGCGGAGCCGTGCCCGGCTGGGTGCCTTTTGCCGTGCTCCTGGCACTGGCGCTGATCATCTTTTTTGTACAGGGCGGCTCCACCGGCCGCTGACGGTGACGTCTGCTTTAGTGATCCTGTTTCTTGCTGCGGGCCTGCGCTGTCCAGTTTTGGCAAGAATTTCCAAAGATCGCCGGATTCCGACAATTCCGCACCTGAAGACCCCGGTGAAACGAAATGTTCACAATCGGGCGTTCGGTGACGTTTAGGTCAATCTTTTGCTTGTCAGTGGACGGATTTGCGGGATACCGTCCATCAATCTTGACCGATGGGTAAAACCTGCGGCGAGGGCATTGAGCCGCACCCTTGGCGGTGGGGCCGCACAGAAACGAAGAATTCCACAAGGAGATGGGACGAGAATGAAGTTCACGACAGCTCTGAAGGCGGTCGCGACCGCCGGCGCCATGGCGCTGATGATGAGCACCGCCGCTTCGGCTGTGACGCTGCAGCTGCACAATGGTGGTGATCCGGGAACGCTTGACCCGCACAAGGCGTCCGGCGACTGGGAAAACCGCGTCATCGGCGACTATATCGAAGGCCTGCTCACCGAAAACCCGAGCGCCGAAGCCATTCCCGGCCAGGCCGAAAGCTGGGACATTTCGGAAGACGGCACGGTCTATACCTTCCATCTGCGTGACGGCATTCAGTGGTCGGATGGCACCCCGGTAACGGCCGGCGATTTCGTCTTCGCCTTCCAGCGCCTGTTCAACCCGGCGACCGCCGCGGACTATGCCTATCTGCAATTCCCCATCAAGAATGCCGAGCAGATCAATTCGGGCGAGATCACCGATCTCAACGAACTGGGCGTCAAGGCCATCGACGACAAGACGCTTGAGATCACCCTCAATGCATCGACCCCGTTCTTCCTCGAAGCCTTGACCCATTACACCGCCTATCCGGTGCCGCGTCACCTGGTGGAAGAGCTCGGCGACGACTGGACCAAGGTCGAGAACATCGTCGGCAACGGCCCCTATCTCGTCAAGGAATGGCTGCCGGGCTCCTATGTCCGTTCGGAAAAGAACCCGGATTATTACGACGCCGAAAATGTCCAGATCGACGAGGTCTATTACCACGTCCTCGAAGACCAGGCCGCCGCGCTCAACCGCTATCGTGCGGGCGAATTCGACATCCTGACCGACTTCCCGGCCGACCAGTATCAGTGGCTGCAGGACAACATGCCCGGCCAGGCCCACGTGACCCCGTTCCTGGGCATCTACTACTACGTGATGAACCAGGAAGAAGGCCAGGTCCTCTCCGATATCCGCATCCGTGAAGCGCTCTCGACCACCGTGGTTCGCGACGTGATCGGCCCCGATATCCTGGGCACCGGCGAATTGCCGGCCTATGGCTGGGTCCCGCCCGGCACCGCCAACTATGTCGAGAACGCCTATCACCCCGAATGGGCCGACGTTCCCTATGAAGAGCGCGTGGAAAAGGCCATTGGCCTGATGACCGAAGCCGGTTACGGCCCGGACAATCCGCTGACCCTGCAGCTGCGCTACAACACCAATGACAACCACCAGCGCATCGCCGTGGCGATCGCCGCCATGTGGGAGCCGCTGGGCGTGAAGGTCGAGCTGTTCAACGCCGAAACCGCCGTGCATTACGATGCGCTGCGCGCCGGCGACTTCCAGGTCGGCCGTGCCGGCTGGCTGCTCGACTATAACGATCCGTCCAACACGCTCGATCTGCTCAAGACCGGCGTGAGCCAGGACGGCACGATGAACTGGGGCAACAATTACGGCCGCTATTCGAACGCCGAATATGATGCGCTCATGACTCAGGCATCGACCGAGCTGGATCTGGAAGCCCGTGGCGAGCTGCTCGCCCAGGCCGAAAAGATCGCCATGGACGAGTTCGCTGCGATCCCGATCTACTGGTACGTGTCCAAGGACGTCGTGTCGCCGAAGATCTCGGGCTTCGAAGAGAACCCCAAGAACATCTTCCGCACCCGCTGGCTCTCCAAGTCGGAATAAGCGGTAAGAAAATCGAGACCGTGGGGGCCACCTGGCCCCCACGGTTCTTTTGTCCGTGCAGCGCCCGGCCCCCGTCCCGCGCTCCGGCCAAGGAGTCCTGATCCATGTTGGCTTATGCCTTTCGGCGCGTGCTCTCGGCGATCCCGATTGCACTGATCGCCGTCACAGCCTGTTTTTTCATCCTGCGCCTGGCCCCCGGCGGCCCCTTCGACGGGGAGCGCGCCCTGCCGCCGACCGTGCTGGCCAATCTGCGCGCGCACTACAATCTCGATCAGCCGCTGATCAACCAGTATTTCATCTATATCTGGCGCCTGCTGCACGGCGATCTCGGTCCCTCCATGGTGATCGATGGCTTCAATGTGAGCCAGCTGATCGCCATCGGTTTTCCGTTCACGCTCACCATGGCGCTGACCGCCTTCGTCATCGCCACCGCGATCGGCATGCTGGCCGGCATGGTGGCGGCGGTCTACCAGAACAAATGGCCCGATTACGTGCTGGTGCTGGCGGTGATGATCGGGGTGCTGATCCCCAATTTCCTCATGGCGGCGCTGCTGCAGCTCTGGTTCGGCGTCTATCTGCGCTGGTTCCCGGCCGGCGGCTGGGTCAATGGCAGCTGGTGGCACCTGGTCCTGCCGGTCACGGTGCTGGCCTGGCCGCATGCGGGCCGCATTTCGCGGCTGATGCGCGGCTCGATGATCGAGGTTCTGGGCACCAATTACGTGCGAACGGCGCGATCCAAGGGGCTGGGTGAGCGGCTGGTGCTGGCGCGCCACGCGATCAAGCCGGCCCTGCTGCCCGTCGTCTCCTATCTGGGACCGGGCCTGTCCTATCTCCTCACCGGGTCGCTGGCGGTCGAACAGATCTTCGGCCTGCCCGGCATCGGCAAATACTTCGTCACGGCCGCGCTCAACCGCGACTATGGCGTGGTTCTGGGAACCACCATTCTCTACATGTTCATCATTCTCGCTCTCAACCTGATCGTCGACCTCGTCTATGCCTGGCTCGATCCCAAGGTGAGGTATCGCTGATGCCCGGGATCACTGGAAAGGACCAGGTGCTGACGGCCTATGCCAACAAGCTGGCCAGCCTGGACGCCCCCAAGGGCCGCTCGCTGACGCAGGACGCGCTCTATCGCCTGGGCCGCAACAAGGCGGCCGTGTTCTCGATCGTGCTCCTGGTGCTGATCGTGGTCGTCGCCTTTGCCGGCCCCTATTTGGTGCCCTGGGGCTATTCGCAGGTCGACTGGAGCAATATCCGCAAGCCGCCGGATTTCGATGCGGGCCATTTCCTGGGCACCGACCAGAACGGCCGCGACATGCTGGCCCGCGTGCTGCAAGGCACGCAGATGAGCCTGATCGTGGCCTTCGTGGCCACGCTGGTCTCGGTCAGCATCGGGGTGGTCTATGGCGCGGTCGCCGGCTATTTCGGCGGCCGGGTCGACGCGATCATGATGCGCTTCGTCGATATCATGTATGCGCTGCCCTATATCCTGTTCGTCATCATCCTGGTGGTGATGTTCGGGCGCAACCCGGTGCTGCTCTTCGTAGGCATCGGCGCCATCGAATGGCTGACCATGGCGCGTATCGTGCGCGGGCAGACCTTGTCCATCAAGGAGAAGGAATTCGTGGAGGCGGCGCGGGCCAGCGGGGTGAAGCCCTTCTTCATCATCATGCGCCACATCGTGCCCAATCTGACCGGGCCGGTGGTGATCTATGCCACGCTGACCATCCCCGAAATCATCATCGCCGAGAGCTTCCTCTCCTATCTCGGCCTGGGCGTGCAGGAGCCGCAGACCTCGCTGGGCACGCTGATCTCGGCGGGTGCGCCGGTGGCCGAAGTCATGCCGTGGCTGCTGCTGGCGCCCGCGGCGGTGCTGATCACGCTGCTGTTCTGTCTGACCTATATCGGGGACGGACTGCGCGATGCCCTCGATCCAAAGGATCGCTAACATGAGCAAAGTACTCGAGGTCAACGACCTCAGCGTCACCTTCGCCCTGCGCAATTCCGAAGTGCGGGCGGTCAACGATCTGAGCTTCACGCTGGAGGCGGGGGAAACCCTGGCCGTGGTGGGCGAAAGCGGGTCGGGCAAGAGCCAGGCCTTCTTGTCCATCATGGGCCTTCTGGCCCGCAATGGACGCACCACGGGCACGGCGATGATGGGCGACATCAACCTGGTGGGCATGCGCACCAGTCAGCTCGATCATATCCGCGGCAAGGACATCGCCATGATCTTCCAGGATCCGATGACCTCGCTCAATCCCAGCCTCAGGGTGAAGACGCAGCTTTCCGAAGTGCTGGTCAAGCATCGCGGCTTCGACAAGGACAAGGCGACGCGCGCGGCGGTGGAAATGCTGGAGCGGGTCGGTATTCCCGAGCCGGCCAAGCGGGCCAATGCCTATCCGCACGAAATGAGCGGCGGCATGCGGCAGCGCGTGATGATCGCCATGGCTCTCTTGTGTCAGCCGAAAATCCTCATCGCCGACGAGCCGACCACGGCGCTCGACGTCACCGTGCAGGCGCAGATGCTGGACCTGTTCAAATCGCTGACCGACGATTTCGGCACCTCGCTGGTGCTGATCACGCACGATCTGGGCGTGGTGGCCGGCGTCGCCGACCGCATGATGGTCATGTATGGCGGGCGCGCGGTGGAAAAGGGCAATGTCAACGAGCTGTTCTACGATCCGCGCCATCCCTATACGCTGGGCCTGTTGCATTCGACACCGCATATCGCCCATCGCGCGGCGCGGCTCGACCCGATCAAGGGCCTGCCGCCGAGCCTGGAACACCTGCCCAAGGGCTGTTCGTTCAATCCGCGCTGCGATTTCTGCTTCGACCGGTGCCTCGAAGAGCGCCCGCCGCTGATGCCGCTCGCGGGCGGCCGCGAAAAGGCCTGCTTCTACGAAGGCCCCCTCCAGACCCGTAAGGTGGCGTGATGATGGAGACCCAAGCAAACCTGCTCGAAATCCGCGATCTGAAGAAAACCTTCTCGATCGCGACGGGCCTGTTTTCCCGCAAGCTGACGCTGACGGCCTTGTCGGACATCAATTTCAATGTCCGCCAGGGCGAGACGCTGGGCATTGTGGGCGAGAGCGGCTGTGGCAAGTCCACCTTGGGCCGCTGCATCCTGCAATTGATCAGCCCCGATGAGGGGCAGGTGCTCTGGCTGGGCCAGGATCTGACCCGGGTGCCGGCCGAGCAGATGCGCAAGCGTCGCGCGGACCTCCAGATCATTTTCCAGGACCCGCTGGCCTCGCTCAATCCGCGCATGACCGTGGGCGAGATCATCGAGGACCCGCTCAAGGCGCTCAAGCCCGACCTGAAGAAGGCGGAGCGGCGGGCGCGGGTGGTCCGGGTGATGGAGGCTGTCGGCCTGCTGCCGGAAATGATCAACCGCTATCCGCACGAATTCTCGGGCGGCCAGGCGCAGCGCATCGGCATTGCCCGGGCGCTGATCACCGAGCCCAAGCTCATCGTCTGCGACGAGCCGGTTTCGGCGCTGGACGTGTCGATCCAGGCGCAGATCCTCAACCTGCTGGCCGAGCTCAAGGACGAGTTCGGGCTGACCCTGGTGTTCATCTCGCACAATCTTTCGGTGGTGCGGCATGTGTCCGACCGCATCCTGGTGCTCTATCTGGGGCGGATCGTGGAACTGGCCAGCGGCGACGAAATCTATGAGGATCCGCGCCATCCCTATACGCGGGCGCTGTTGACGGCGGTGCCGATCCCCGATCCGAAACTGGCGCGGCAGCGCAATATCGATGCGCTGAAGGGAGAAATTCCCTCGCCGATCAATCCGCCCTCCGGCTGTGCCTTCCGCACACGCTGCCGCTTCGCCAAGCCGCAATGCGCCGAGATCAGGCCGCCGCTCGAAACCATCGAGGGCGGGCGGCTGGTGGCCTGTATCCGCTGGCGCGAAATCCAGGGCGAGCGGGTGATCGAGGCGGCCGGAACCGCCTGAGCGATCGCCTGTTCGTCCGCCGGCTCCCGCCGGTCCCGGGCGCCCATGCCGCGCATGCGGCAGCGGCCGGGGCCGGCAATGGCGTGAAGATGAGCCCTTGCCGTCGCTCCGGCGATAACGTGTTGCAAAAGGGGAAAACCCGGTTGCTGGCGCGTTGACAGGGCGGGTCATTTCCCCTATTACGAGCCCAGTTTTCGGGCGCCTTGGCGCCCCTTTTGTTTGACCGAGGATTAAGAAGATGAAGATCCGCAACTCGCTGAAGGCGTTGATGACTCGCCACCGCGCGAACAAGCTCGTCCGCCGCCGCGGGCGCGTGTACATCATCAACAAGGTGGACAAGCGCTTCAAGGCCCGCCAGGGCTGAGCGCTCGCGCTTGAATATCGAAAAAGGCCCGCGCCATCGGCGCGGGCCTTTTTCTTTGCGCGGAATTGATCGGAATTTTATCTATTAACTAGAATATTGCCTTGTGATTTCAACGCGTTGCGGTGGCCCGTCGAGCTGTTAAGACTCCGCCGCCGGCAGAATCCGGCAAGCGTCACTACGGTCGCTTCGCCAGGATGGCGTCTCGGCCCGATCAAGCGTCTTATCCATGTTTCCTAGCCGGACGATCAGCTTGGCCATCGATCGGCCCTGCCCGGATGTCTATGCCTTTCTCTCCGATCCCGGCTCGCTGGTCCTGTGGACCGGCGGCCTGATCCATGCGCCGCTATTGCCGGCCGGCAATGCGGTGTGGACCACCCGGTATGAAGGCAAGAGCGTCTCGATCCGGTTCACGCCGCCCAATGATTTCGGCGTGCTCGATATCCACCTGAGCGGTCCGGACATAGCGGAGCGATATTATCGGGTACGGGTCTTTCCCAATGGCGAGGGCACCGAATTATGCTGCACCCTGTTGCAGCGCCCCGACGAGGACGACGCCCATTTCGCCTCGGAATGCGAATGGCTCCGCGTCGATCTCAAAGTGCTCAAGAGCTATCTGGAAGTGCGGTAGCGGGGCGGGAAAGCCGCAGAGAACTTCCCTCTTGAAGTGAAGCGCTCCAGCACTCCAGGAAGTGCCAACCCGCGCGAACAAAAGGCCCTCTTCCTCCTGTCAGGTGGGAGAGGGCCTTTTGTCGCGTTCGGCGGAAAGCGTTCAGCTCGAGCCGGCGCCGTCTTGGCGGACGAAGGCGATGCGCAGCATATTGGTGGCGCCGGGCGTGCCGAGCGGCACGCCGGCAGTGATGGCGATGCGATCGCCGGGGCGGGCAAAGCCTTCCTGATAGGCGATGACGCAGGCGCGATCGACCATGTCCTCCAGGTTCACCGCGTCCTCGGTCTGCACGCAATGGATGCCCCAGACCACCGAGAGGCGGCGAATGGTGCGCAGATTGGGCGAGAGCGCGATGATCGGCTTGCTGGGCCGCTCGCGGGCGGCGCGGATGCCGGTGGAGCCGGAAGCGGTGTAGGTAAGGATGGCGGCCAGGTCGAGCGTTTCGGCGACCTGTCGGGTCGCCGCCGAAATGGCGTCGGCGGCGGTGGCCTCCGGCTCGGTCTGGGCGGCGCGGATGATGTTGCGGTAATTGGCATCGCCTTCGACGGCGATGGCCACCTTGTTCATGGTGGCGACGGCCTCGACCGGATACTGGCCCGAGGCGCTCTCGGCCGAGAGCATGACCGCATCGGCGCCTTCGAAGACGGCGATGGAGACGTCCGACACTTCGGCGCGCGTGGGCACCGGGGCGGTGATCATGGATTCGAGCATCTGCGTGGCCACGACCACCGGCTTGCCATAGCGGCGGCACATGCGGATCATGCGCTTCTGCAGGCCCGGCACGGTTTCGAGCGGCAGTTCGACGCCCAGGTCGCCGCGCGCCACCATGATGGCGTCGGAGAGCTTGACGATCTCTTCCAGCCGCTCGATGGCCTGCGGCTTTTCGATCTTGGCCATGACGCCGGCACGGCCCTGCACGATCTTGCGGACATCGATGATGTCCTCGGGGCGCTGCACGAAGGAAAGGGCGATCCAGTCCACTTCGGCCTTGAGCGCTTCGAGCAGGTCCGCATGGTCCTTCTCGGTCAGCGCGCCGGTGGGCAGGAGCGTATCGGGCAGGGAAACGCCCTTCTTGTCGGAGAGCTTGCCGCCATAGATCACTTCGGTCTCGATGGCGCCGCCGCCGACCTTGGTGGCCTTGAGCTGGAGCTTGCCGTCATCGAGCAGCAGGCGATCGCCCACCGAAACGCTCTCGATGATCTCGGGATGGGGGAGGTAGACGCGCTCGGCATTGCCCTGGTCGTCGTTCTGGCTGTCCAGGGTGAATTTCTGCCCGGCGACCAGGTTGACGGCGCCCTCGGCGAATTTCCACACGCGCAGCTTGGGGCCCTGCAGGTCGGCCAGGATGCCGATCGGGTGCTTGAGGCGTTCCTCGACGCGGCGGATACGGGCCACGGTCTGGTGCAGCAGCTCGTGGCTGGCATGGCTCATATTGATGCGGAAGACGTCCGCGCCCGCCTTGGCCAGCTCCTCGATCATGTTCTCCTCGTGGCTGGCGGGCCCGAGGGTGGCGAGGATCTTCGCGCGTCTGATCCGTCTCATTGGGTATCCATATCGTCTGGCGTTGGGAGGGCGTCGGGGTCGACCAGGAAGGCCGGGTCTTCCAAATCTTCTTCCAGGTCCGGTCCGACGACGCTGGGCACGCCCGCATTTTCGGTGAGCTGGAGCGTCCAGTCGGTCCGGTTCTGTGTATCGATTTCAAAGAACCCGGTGCGCTCATAGCCCCGGGCGAGGCAATCCTCAACCCCGAATATTGTGAAGGTTTCATCACGGGTGCACATGAAAATCTCGCCGGCCCAGGCGCCGCCGCCGATATCGTCCACCGCATGCAGGTAATAGAAGCGGCTCTGCAAGTCGCCCTGGTAGAGCACGCGGCAATCGCCGGGCGGGGTCTGCCACCAGCCCTCGCTCATCCAGCCACGCTCGGCCCGATAGCCCAGGGCGACGGAAATGAGATTGGCCGTCTGGTTGCAGACGCGCAATTCGGCGTGAGCGGGCACGGTAAAGGCGGCGAGGCCGCTAAGGGCGGCGACAAGCAGGGTCGGAACAAGACGGATGCTGCGCACGGAAAAGCCGGAAATCATTGCAGGAAGTGCCATTGTTTGAGCCGATGGAGGGGGCGAGGTCAATGGCTAATGGGCCTCTTTGACGGAATTGGGGGCATGCGGCCAGCCAGGGTGCCGGCCCTGATTTCCCATTGTGTGGATTGGCCCATAAAAGGGTTGAACCGGGCCGGTGCTTGGGGTTGATGGGGCGCGAGGGTTTTTGAGATTTTCCCGATCCGCCGTCCGGCCGGGTCGTCTGCATGAAGAGGTTTGCCATGGCCGTTGAGGATAGCGTCGCGCAGGATCAGCTGCGCGCATTCATCGAGCGCATCGAACGGATGGAAGAAGAAAAGGCGGCCATCGCCGCCGACATCAAGGAAATCTATGCCGAGGCCAAGGGCACCGGCTTCGATACCAAGGTGCTGCGCAAGATCGTGTCCATCCGCAAGCAGGACGCCAATGAGCGTATGGAGCAGGAAGCGCTGCTCGAGCTCTATATGTCGGCCCTGGGCATGGTGGAAGCGCCGCCCGAGCGCTGAGCGCCCCTCGCACCGAACAGCAAAACGCCCGCGACAGCGGGCGTTTTTGTTGGCGGGTCTAGGCGGCCTGTTCCAGGTCGTCGGCCAGGGCGAACCGCACCGCCGCATCGGCGTGGATGGCGGTCGAGTCATAGCCGGGCAGGGTGAGGCGCGCCGGATCGAGCAGCAGCGAGATTTCGGTGCAACCCAGGATGACGGAATCCACGCCCCGGTCGCGGGCCCGCTCGATGATGTCGAGATAGGCGGCGCGGGAGGCATCGCATATCCGGCCCTGGCAGAGTTCGTCGAAGATGACGTCGTGCACCACCTGCCGGTCGGCGCTGTCCGGCACCACGACATCGAGGCCCAGTTCCCGCATGCGCTCGGTATAGAAGCCGTGTTCCATCGTATAGCGTGTCGCCAGCAGCAGCGGACGCTTGCGGCTATCGGCCCGCAGGGCGGCGGCGGTTTCGGTGATGATGTCGATCAGCGGCACGCCGGCCATGGCGGCGACGGGGCCGGCCACCAGATGCATGGTATTGGTGCAGATCAGGACGCAGGACGCTCCGGCCCTGGCCAGGCCCGCGGCGGCATCGCCTAGCAGCGCGCCCGCCTCGTCCCAGCGATCGGCCTTCTGCAAGTCGACCACGCGGGTGAAATCGAGCGAGCGCATGGCGATCTCGGCGGAGTGCAGGCCGCCGCGCTGCTGGCGCACCTGTTCATTGATGCGCCGATAATAGACGGCGGTGGATTCCCAGCTCATGCCGCCGATCAATCCGATTGTCTTCATTGCCATGTCCTCCGTGCTGGAGACCAGTCTGGCGCGATTGTCGAGCAATCGGCGGGCGCAATGGGGCGCTTGATTATGGATTTGCGCATCAAGAATGCGTAAATTATAGAGTTAGCGCCAGATTATTGCGCAGAAGGGACGAGCCGCGATGCTGGATGAGCGCGATCGCAAGATTCTGAGCCTGTTGCAGGCGGATGCCGACCGGCCGGTCAACGAAATCGCCGATGCCGTGGCCCTGTCGGCTTCGGCCTGTTCGCGCCGCATCGCGCGGTTGCGCGAGGAGGGCTATATCCTGCGCAGCACCCTGGAGCTCGACCGGGGAAAGATGGGCTTGCCAACCACGGTTTTCGTCATCGTGCGCACCGGCAGCCACGCGGCCGATTGGCTGGAGAAATTCCATGCCGCGGTCGCCACCATTCCTGAAATCGTCGAGGTGCACCGGCTGACCGGCAATTTCGACTATATCATCAAGATCGTGCTGCCCAATGTGGAGCATTACGACGTGGTCTATAAGCAATTGGTGGGCCGCATCGAGCTGTTCGACATGTCGGCCTATATCTCGATGGAGACGGTGAAGGCATCGCGGGGATTGCCAACGCATTATGCGTGAGGGGGGGCTCGTCACACCATCCGTACCTCCCTTCTCCCCTTGTGGGAGAAGGTGCCCCGAAGGGGCGGATGAGGGGTCTGCGATTTCCACGCTGTCCCCGCACGTGAGGAAAGAACCCCTTACCCGTCTCGCGCTGCGCGCGATCCACCCTCTCCCTCAAGGGGAGAGGGGAAGGCTGGTCTCTGGGGCTTAAACCTTCCCCAAAGCCGCGTTCATCGCGGCCTGGTCGTAGCCCAGGGCGGTCAGGGCCGTGGCGACGATGCCGGCGCGGTCGAGGCCGGCATCGGCATACATGTCGGCCTGGCTGGCATGTTCCACGAAGGTGTCGGGGATCATCAGCGGGCGGAAGCGGAGCTTGCCGTCGAGCAGGCCATTGGACGCAAGGAAGGTGGCGACATGGCTGCCGAAGCCGCCCAGTCCGCCTTCCTCGGTCGAGATCAGCACGTCGTGGTTCTGTGCCAGGTTGGCGATCAGCGCCTCGTCGAGGGGTTTGAGGAACCGGGCATCGGCAACGGTCGGATTGAGCCCGAGCGCGGCCAGCTTGTCGGCGGCGGCCAGCACTTCGCCCAGCCTCGTGCCATAGGAGAGCAGCGCGATGGTCGCGCCCTGGCGGACGATGCGGCCCTTGCCGATCGGCAGGACCTCGCCGCGCGCCGGCATGTCGACGCCCATGCCGTCGCCGCGCGGATAGCGGAACGAGATCGGGCCTTTGTCATAGGCGGCGGCGGTCGCCACCATATGGCGCAATTCGGCTTCGTCGGCGGCGGCCATCTGCACGATGCCGGGAATGGCGCCGAGATAGGCATTGTCGTAATTGCCGGCATGGGTCGGCCCGTCGGCGCCGACATAGCCGGCGCGGTCGATGGCGAAGCGCACCGGCAGGCCCTGGATGGCCACGTCGTGCACCACCTGGTCATAGGCGCGCTGCAGGAAGGTGGAATAGATGGCGCAGAAGGGCTTCATGCCCTCGCTGGCCAGGCCCGCCGCAAAGGTCACCGCATGCTGTTCGGCGATGCCGGTATCGTAGATGCGGCTGGGGAAGAGTTCGGCGAATTTGTCCAGCCCCGTGCCCGAGGGCATGGCGGCGGTGATGGCGACGATGCGCGGATCGGCCTCGGCCTCCTGGATCAGGCTGGAGGCGAAGACCGATGTATAGGACGGCGCGTTGGAAGGCGCCTTGGCCTGGGCGCCGGTGATGACGTTGAACTTGGACACGCCATGATATTTGTCGGCCGAATTCTCGGCCGGCGCATAGCCCTTGCCCTTCTTGGTCACCGCATGGACCAGGATCGGGCCATCGCCGAAATCGCGGACATTTTCGAGGATGGAGAGCAGGTCGTCCAGATTATGCCCGTCGATGGGACCGACATAATAGAAGCCCAGTTCCTCGAACAAGGTGCCGCCGGTGAAGAAGGAACGGGCGAATTCCTCGGTCTTGCGGGCCGGTTCGTGCAGGAAGGGCGGCAGCTTGTGTACGATGTTCTTGGCCGCCTCGCGGGTGCCGCGATAGACCGGGCCGGAGACGAGATGGGCCAGATAGGTGCGCAGCGCGCCCGTGGGCGGGGCGATGGACATGTCGTTGTCGTTGAGGATGACGATCAGCCGCGCATCCATGGCCCCGGCATTGTTCATCGCTTCATAGGCCATGCCGGCCGACATGGCGCCGTCGCCGATCACGGCCACCACATTGCGCGGGGTTTCCAGGTGCTGGCTGGCCACCGCCATGCCCAGCCCGGCCGAAATCGAGGTCGAGGAATGGCCGGCCCCGAAGGGGTCGTATTCGCTTTCGGCCCGGCGGGTGAAGCCGGAGAGGCCGTTTTTCTGGCGCAGGGTGCGGATGCGGTCGCGGCGGCCGGTCAGGATCTTGTGCGGATAGGCCTGGTGGCCAACATCCCAGATGATGCGGTCATGGGGGGTATCGAAGACGGCGTGCAAGGCGACGGTCAGCTCCACCACGCCGAGGCCCGCGCCGAGATGGCCGCCGGTGACCGAGACGGCATCGATCATTTCGGCGCGCAATTCCCCGGCCACCTGCGCCAGCTTCTCGCGCGGCAAGGCGCGCAGGTCGGCGGGCGTGTGGATAGTGTCGAGCAGCGGCGTCTGGGGTCGTTCGGCCAAATCGGCCCTCATGATCTAGGGGGTCTTGCGCCCTGTTTAGGCTCCGGGTTCCGGCTTGGCAATGGTTGCGGCCCCGAGCGGGGCCGGCCGGTCCCGGCGTTGGAGCGGATCATTCCGGCTTTTGCAGGGCAGGGGGCGCGGGTCCGCTCCTAATTGGCGGCGGCGGGGAGCGGGAAATGCGTCCGCATCAGGCCGGGGCCGCCCGCATTGGCGGTCTTGACCAGGACGGAGTTGCCCATTTCCGGGGTCGGGTCGAAATCGGCCTCGTCGCGGTCGAAGAGCACTGCGAAATGCCCCGAATTCAGCGCCGCGGGGGCGGTGAAGATGTCGGCGACGTGGTCGAGGTCCGGCGCCACCAGGTCGGGCTGGCGCATGCCGGAAGCCGGGGCCCGCTCGGCGACATGGCGGGCCAGCGCGTCGGCCAGGTCGCCGGTATCGGCGGCATCGGTGGCGCCGAAGGTCTGGTTGAACAGGCCCGCCACGGGATCGGCAGCCTGGCCGCCCAGCGAGGCGGTGCGCAGGCCGGTGGCCGCGGTCAGCGGCGTGGGCAGGATGGGTAGCCGCAATCCGGCGGTCGAGACCGCAGGCGTGGCCTCGGCGGCATTGCCGGTGCCGGCGATGATGTCCTCGAGCGCCCGCTGGGCATCGGGATTGGGCACATTGGCCGGCGCATAGGCGCTCAGCACGTCGGCGGGCGGCTCGGTCATGATGACGCGGGGCGTCGGCATGGTGGGCGCGGTCAGCGCCGCAAGCGCCGTCACCGCGTCGCCCGAGGGCAGGTTGGTCGCCCGTTGGGCGCGCAGGTCGTCCGGCATGGAGACGGGCAGGGCGAGGCTGGCCAGCCGCATTTCGGCGCGGCCCAGTTCCTCGGGGGTGAGCGGGGCGCTGCCCGTGGTCGAGAAGGGCAGGACCGGTTCGGCCGGCGCCGGGGCCTCGGCGACCTGGGTTTCGCCGGCGGCAGAGCCGGCCAAATCCGCCGGACGGGAGACCGGCATGACCGGCGCTATGCCCTGCGCCTGCGGCGTCAAGGCCGCGGTCTGGACCTGCGGGGCCGGCGAAGCGGCGGGAACGGGCGCCGATGCGGCCTGGCTATCAGTGTTGCCGCCGAACAGCACGTCCATCAGCGTGCGGCCCGATCCGCCGGAGCTTGCCACCTGGGTGCCCGAGCTCGAGCCGTTGCAGGGATAGGCGTGGCAGCGTTTCCATTCGGCCAGGGCGATCTGGTAGCCTTCCTGCGACAGGGGCTTGCCGTCATTGGGCAGGTGCATGGTGCGGCCGTCGGGGAAAAGTTCCTTGAGCTGGGCGCGGGTCATGCGCGGCCAGGCGCGCACCGAGCCGGTGTCCAGGTGCACGAAGGGGCTGCCGGATGTGGGATAATAGCCCACGCCGCCGACCTGCTTCTTCATGGCGGCGGCGCGCAGCTTGGTCAGCGGCACGCCGGGAATGAAGAAATCCATGGCGGTGCCGCTCATATGCTGGGAATTGTCGGCCACGCCGGACGAATTGCGGGCCAGCATGGCATTGGTGGCGGGAGAGCGATAGGCGGAGACGACGTTGATCGGCTGGGTGCCGCCCACTTCCTGGTAGACTTCCCAGACGAGGTCGAACAGGCGCGGGTCCATATTGGCAGGCTCGTTGCGCCGCCAGTCGCGCAGGAAGACATTGAGTTCCCGCAGGCCCGACTGGACATATTGCCCATTGCGCTTGAAGACGATGCGCGCGGTTTCCTTGGTATGGGTATAGTAGAGATAGAGCGCGCGCTCATTGGCGGAGGCGGCCGGAAGGGCCACGAAAAACAGCGCGGACATCGCCAGGAGCCCGGCCGCGAGCAGCCGTGCACAATTCCGCCAGATACCAATAGTCAAGACCGTCACGCCAAACTCTGCCCGGTTCACTTGTCAGATATGGTCGGACGTTAGCTTCAAAATCGATCGATTTTCTTAACGCTAACCAGTTGTGAACAGGCTCCCCGCCCTCACGGCTTCGTGTTTAAGCGGAAAAGCGGGCGCAACCAAGGCGAAAGTGTGAACGCGGGGTTAATCCGGGCTCAGGGGGAGAGCTCGTCCGGGATCGGTTCGGCATCGGCGATGATGGCCGGCGCCGGGGCTGCGGCGAGGCCCATGGCGGCGATCAGGTTCTCGTTGTGCCCATAGACGTCGCCGAAATTGCGGATCGAGCCGTCGGCATCCACATGCAGGGTGAAATAGGTCAGGTGCACGGGGATCTGGGTCTGCGGGTTCACCCATCTTTCGCTGGGGCCGAACATGGCTTCGAGCGAGGCGCGGGAAATATTGGCCTCGTTGGCCATCAGCGCATCGGCGAATTCCATCGGGTTCTCCACCCGCACGCAGCCATGGCTGAAGGCGCGCAAGGAACGCGAGAACAGGCCCTTGGACGGGGTATCGTGCAGATAGACGTCGTGCTTGTTGGGGAACAGGAACTTGATCTGCCCCAGGGCGTTGCCCGGGCCGGGCCGCTGGCGGACGCGGAAGGGGAAATTGGAGGGCGAAACCTGGCTCCAATTGACCTGCCAGGGGCTGACGGCGCTGCCATTATAGAGCAGGTCCATGTTCTGGCTGTCGATATAGCCCGGATTGCGCATCACGGCCGGGGCGATCTCGCCCCGGATGATGGAGGAGGGCACGTTCCAATAGGGGTTCACCACCAGGTGCCGGATATTGTCCGAGAAGATCGGGGTCTGGTTCTTGGTCGTGCCCACGACCACGCGGGTGGTATATTCCTCGCGCCCGTCGCGATTGATGGCCAGGCGGAATTCGGGAATGTTGACGACGACGTTGAACGCGCCCAGATCGGCCGGCATCCAGCGCCAGCGCTCCATATTGGCGATGATGTCCTCGCGCCGGGTGGCGGGGCCGCCATTGAGGGCGGCGATGGTGGCCGGGCCGATAATGCCGTCCACTTCCAGGCCCAGCCCGCGCTGGAAATCCTTGATCGCGGTCACGGTCGCCTCGTCATAGGCGGCGGAGGTCGACGCGGTCAGCTTCAGCCGTTCGCGGATGGCCGGCAGGCGCGTATCGGAATTGCCCGGGCGCAGCACGGGGCCCTGGGCGATGGGGGCGGGGCGGTCGGCGGCGTCGTCCTCGAAACGGGCAAGGGCGGCCTTGAGCGCCAGGAACTGGGGGTGGCGGGGTTCGAGTTCGCCCAGCACGGCCGCCGGATCGTCGCTGCCGGCCAGGCGGGCGAGCAGGGCCGCCTCGTCGATCGGCTTGGGCTTGATGTCGAAATTCTCGCTGACCGATTGCGGGCGGATGCGGCCATTATGCAGGTGGTTGGCATAGCGCATCACCGCCGCCGAGAAGGCGGTTTCGAGGCCGGCCATGGCCGTGGCATTGCGGGGAATGCGGTTGAGCTCGATGGCCGGCGTCAGGTAGTCGCCGGGCTGCAGGCCCTCGGCCTCGGCATCGCGGAACAGCGCGATGATCTTGTCGGCCGATGGCGAGAAGCCGATCTTGCCGGCGGAATCCCTGGTCAGCCAGATGGGCTCGAAATGGCGTGCGCCATAGAGGAAATAGAGCCGTTGCGCGTCGTCGTGCGCGGCCGTCCCGGCCCTGGTGCCGTAATAGGCGGTGGAGAGGCCTTCCTTGATGATGCGGGCAAGGTCGCTCTGGGGCGGGGCGATGACGATGCGGCTGGTTTCCAGGCTGGCCACGGCCTGCTGCGCCATTGCCGGTGGCGCCAGGGTGGCGAAAAGGGCGACCACACCAACCACAAGCTTGTTCATTGCTGCTCCTTGCCGCGCGGAGGGATCATGCTGGCGGACAGGCCGAATCCGGCCCGCCCCGGGCCACGCCGCAATGCTCTCAATAAACTGCAAACCTTAACGGGAGCAATTGCTCGCAGCTTTGTGAAAAGGGTTTGTGGCGCGGCTGCAACGCCGCGCCCCCGGGCCTTAGAACTTGTAGTTCACGCCGGCGCGGATCACGCCGAAGCGCTGGCCGATTTCGCGGTTGCCGACAGCGAGGCCGTTATAGTTCTGGGCGCCTAGGTCGACATAGAGATATTCGGCCTTGAGCGAGAGATTGGGCGTGGCCTGGGCCTCGAGGCCGACACCGGCCGCCCAGCCGAAATGGTTGGCGGTCTGGGTGGAGGAAATGGTGGTCTCCTCGGTGGCCGAGCCCCGGCCATAGGCCACGCCGACCGTACCATAGGGCATGACCTGGCCGATCGGCACGCCGGCACGGGCGCGCAGGGTGCCGAACATGTCGGTGCGGGCGGTGAAGGTGCCGCCGGCAATGGGTTCGGAATAGCCGATATTGGCCCATTGCAGGTCGGCTTCGCCGCCCAGCACGAAACCGCCCATATCCATGTTGTAGCCGACCTGGCCGCCTATGGTCCAACCGTTGGAATTGTTGTCCACGCTGCCGCCCGGCAGGGCCGGGTCGTTGACGCTGGTGCCCCAGCCGAAGCCGCCGGACACGCCGGCGTAAAAGCCGCTCCACTGCGTGGCGCTGACGGGCGAATAGATCGGGGACGAGCCCCCGCCACCATTCCAGCCGAGATCGGCGGCCTGGGCGCTGGTGGAAAGGGCGATAGCGGCTAGAAGCGCAATGCCGGAACGGTTCATGATGGCCTCGCGGTTAACATTCGGGCTCAAAATCAACCCAAGATGTTAAGGAGCCGGTAAGGAACAAGGTTAACGGCGCCGCTGTCCCCAGGCCCCGTCAGGCCGCGTCGCTGATCAATCCTTCGGCCAGGCCATATTCGTGCAGCTTGCGATAGAGCGTGGAGCGGCCGATGCCCAGCGCCCGGGCCACCCGCGACATGCGGCCGTTATGATGGGCGATGGCGAATTCGATGGCTGCGCGCTCGATGGCGGCCAGGGCCTGGAGCTCTCCGGCGTCGTCGAGGAAGCGGTCCGCCGCCACGGGCATGACCGGCTCGACCCGGCTGCGGGCCGGGGCGGCGTCGATATGGACGGGGGCGGCGGGCATTTCCAGCTGGGCCATGGTGCGCAGGGCTTCCTCGCGGCCGCCCGAATGGGCCACGATCTGCGGAAAATCCTGGGTTTCGAGGAAGGCGCCATCGGTCAGCACGACGGCGCGATAGACGGCGTTTTCGAGCTGGCGGACATTGCCCGGCCAGTCATAGCCGGCCAGAAGATCGGTGGCGGCGGGCGATATGCCCAGGACGCGCTTGCCGGCTTCGGCGGCGAAGCGGGCGATGAAATGGGTGACGAGATTGTTCAGGTCTTCCATGCGCTCGCGCAGGGGCGGCACATAGATGGGGAAGACATTGAGCCGGTAATAGAGGTCCTCGCGGAATTCCCCGCTCTTGGCCAGGTTGAGCAGCCGGCGATTGGTGGCCGAGATCACCCGGACATTGACCTTTTCGGGCCGGGTGGCGCCCAAGGGCTCGATTTCGCCTTCCTGCAGGGCGCGCAGCAATTTCACCTGGGTGTCGAGCGGCAATTCGCCCACTTCGTCGAGAAACAGCGTGCCGCCATGGGCCTCGGCGAACTTGCCGGCCTGGTCGGCATGGGCGCCGGTAAAGGCCCCCTTCTTGTGGCCGAACAACACCGATTCCACCAGATTGGGCGGGATGGCGCCGCAATTGACGGCGACAAAGGGCTTGCCGGCGCGGTCGCCGGTGCCCTGGATGATGCGGGCCACCAATTCCTTGCCGGTGCCGGTCTCGCCTTCGATCAGCACCGGAATGGGGCTCTTGGCGGCCTTGGCGGACAGGGCCAGCACCCGCGCCATGGCCGGGGCCGAGGCGATCATGTCCGCACGGCCGAGGGTGCCGGCCTTGCGCGCGCGCTCGGCGCGGATGGCGGTTTCGAGCGCCTCGAGCTTCATGGCATTGCGCAGCGAGACCACCAGTCGCTCGGGCGCCACCGGCTTGACGAAATAATCCGCCGCGCCCTGGCGCATGGCCGAGATCACGGTTTCGAGCGAGGCATTGGCGGTCTGGATGATGACGGGCGTGGTGAGCCCTTCCCGGCGCATGGCGTCCATCACCCCCATGCCGTCGAGATCGGGCATGACCAGGTCGAGGATCATGGCGCCGATCTGGCGGTCCTCGCGCAGGATGGACAAAGCCTGTTCGCCGCCGGTGGCGGTCAGGGGCTTGAAGCCGGCGCGATTGGCGATCTCGGCCGTCAGCCGCAATTGCACCGGATCGTCATCCACCACCAGAACGCGCGTCATAGATACTCCAGGTCCGTCATGCCAACGACACGAATCGTGCTGTGCCGTTTAGGGATGACGATGACGGCGGGGCCTTAAGAGGGTGTTAATCCTGATGAATTTGGCGATGGGCGGACGTGAAAAAGGGCCCCGGCTCGCGCCGTGACCCTCCAGGGTATTGGTTGTTTTTGGTGCGGCCCTATTGCCGCGTTGTGCCCTGGAGCTTGTAAAGTGCGTCCTTCACTTCGAGTTTCTTCCGCTTCAGCGTCGCGACCATCAGATCGTCAGCGAGGCGATTCTGCGTCTCCGCCTGAATCTGCCTGTCCAGTTCCTGATGGCGCCGTTCGAGCGCTGCGATGTGGCCTTCAGTCGTCATGAATAACTCCTTTCAGCGTGTTGGACAAAAGCATCGTCACAAATCTTTCACGCTTTGTCGACGCCGATTCGATGCGGACCCGAAATCAGATGCAAAACAGTCCGTGATCGGTTAACCAGGGGTATGATTATGGCCTGACCATCCGGTATTCCATGCTGCCGCTGAACAAGGAACAGGAAGCCCAATTGGGGCTCGAACTGGCCACGAAACGCCAGGAGCATGCGGATCTCGACGCGGCCATCCACACCTTGAGCCAATCGCATATGGCCGACCGGATGCTGATCCAGCGGCTCAAGAAGCGCAAGCTGGCGCTCAAGGATCGCATCGTGCAGCTCGAGAATATCCTGTTGCCCGACATCATCGCCTAGCGGGTTTGCCGCCTTGTTTTGTGGCCGGAATTGGGCTAGTTCCGCGCTTTGCGGAGCGCGACGGGGGAATCGCCATGCTCAAGCCACCTGTCGCCATCGTCATGGGCAGCCAGTCGGACTGGCCCACCATGCGGCTGGCGGCCGAAACCCTCGAAAATCTCGAAGTCGAATATGAGGCGCGCATCGTTTCGGCGCATCGCACGCCCGAGCGCATGGTGGATTTCGCCACCAATGCCCGGGCCGACGGCATCAAGGTCATCATTGCCGGCGCCGGCGGGGCGGCCCATCTGCCCGGCATGATCGCGGCGATGACCACATTGCCGGTCTTCGGCGTGCCGGTGCGGTCCAAGGCGCTCAACGGGCTGGACAGCCTTTATTCCATCGTGCAGATGCCCGGCGGCATTCCGGTGGGCACCCTGGCTATCGGCGAACCGGGCGCAATCAATGCCGCCCTCCTGGCGGCTTCGGTTCTGGCCCTTTCCGACGAGGACCTGGCCGAACGCCTCGACGCCCATCGCGCCCGCCAGAGCCAGGCCGTGCCGCAATTTCCGTCCGATCTCGAGTAATGCCTTGACCGAAAAATCTTCCATCCTGGCCCCCGGCTCCACCATCGGCATTCTGGGCGGGGGGCAGCTTGGGCGCATGCTGGCGCTGGCCGCTGCCCGGCTCGGCTTCAAGAGCCATATCTATTGTCCCGATCCGCAGAGCCCGGCCTTCGAGGTGACGCCGCACAAGACCATTGCCGCTTATGACGATGTTGCCGCGCTCAGGGCCTTCGCGGCGGACGTGGACGTGGTCACCTATGAATTCGAGAATGTCCCTGCGGCGACGGCCGAGGTGCTGGCGGGGTTGAAGCCGCTGCGCCCCGGTGCCAATGCGCTGGCCATCGCGCAGGACCGGCTGGCCGAAAAGAGCTTCCTCTCCTCCAAGAATATTCCGGTGGCGCCCTATCGGGCGGTGCACAGCCTGGCCGACCTGCAGGCGGCCATTGGCGAATTGGGCCTGCCGGCGGTGCTCAAGACCACGCGGCTCGGCTATGACGGCAAGGGGCAGCGCGTGCTGCGCGAGCCCGGCGATGCCGAGGCCGCCTTTGCCGAACTGGCGCCCCATCCTCTGGTGCTCGAAGGCTTCGTGCCGTTCGAAAAGGAAATTTCCGTGGTCGTGGCGCGCGGGCTCGATGGCAGCGTGCGTGCCTTCGACCCGGCGGAGAATGTGCATCGGCACCATATTCTCCACACCTCCACCGTGCCCGCCAGCATTCCGCCCGGCGTCGAAAAACATGCGCAGATGCTGGCCAAGGTCATCGTGGTCGCGCTCGATTATGTCGGGGTTTTGGGCGTCGAATTCTTCGTCGTGCCCGGCGAGCGGCCGACGCTGCTGGTCAACGAGATCGCGCCGCGCGTGCACAATTCGGGGCACTGGACCGAGGCGGTGTGCCTCACCGACCAGTTCGAGCAGCATATCCGCGCCATTGCCGGCTGGCCCCTGGGCGATCCGCGCCGCATGGCCGACGTGGTGATGCAGAACCTGATCGGCGATGAAGTGGACATCGTGCCGGGCGGGATCGACGGCGATACCCAGCCGCATCTCTACGGCAAGTCCGAAGCAAGGCCGGGCCGGAAGATGGGGCATATAAACCGGATCGTGCGGGGCTGAAGGCCCCCTCACCCGGCCTGCGGCCGACCTCTCCCCCAAAGGGAGAGGTGTCGCTCCGCGACCTAGTCCCTCTTCACCTCTCCCTTTGGGGGAGAGGTCGCCGCGTAGCGGCGGGTGAGGGGGCCTTTCAACGCCCCAGCCAGTCCCGCATCGCGTCCACGACCGGAGCCGGATTTTCCATGGTCGGCAGATGCGCCGCGTCGGGGAATGTCACGAGTTTAGCGCCGGGAATATGGGCCGCCATTTCCTCGGCCAGCTCGGGGGGCGTCATCTTGTCGAGTGCGCCGACGCCCACCAGGGTCGGCACGTCGATCGCGGCCAGATGCGGCCGGGAATCCACGCGGTCCATGATCGCCTTCTGCTGCCGAATATAGACCGTGCCGCCGACGCGTTCGGACATGGCCTGCACTTCCTCGGCCAGCGGCGTGCCCAGATGATGCGGGGCGACGAGGCTGCCGAGCAGGCCGCGCGAGACGCCGATGAACTTGCCTTGGGCGATCATCTCGATGCCCTTGCGGCGGGTTTCGCGCCGCTCCTCATTATCGGGGCGGGCCGAGGTGTCGAACAGCGCCAGATGGGTGACGCGTTCGGGCGCCTGCCGCATGATTTCGAGCGCCACATAGCCGCCCATGGACAGGCCCGCCAGGGCGAAACGGGGCGGGGCGGCGGCCAGGGTGCGGCTGGCCATGGCGGCGATGGTTTCGTCGAGCCGCAGATCCGCGACCATCGGCGCCATGGTGTCGGCGAAGCCATCGATGATGTCGCGCCAGAGCCGGGCGTCGCAGATGAGGCCGGGCAGAAAGACGATGGGCTGGAACATGGCCATCTCCTGTTGGATCGGTAAAAGGGGTAGCCGCCCGCGGCGAAACCGGCAAGATAGCTGCAATTTTCCACCGGCCAAGTGTGGACAGAGGGGGATTCTTGGGCTATAGACGCCGCCACGGTGACCGGCTCGGCTGGTCGGCGGAGCGATTATTTTGGTCGCTTCGCTCCTATCCAAACAATTTGCCAAGCTTTGAAAGGGCGGTTGACCTTTGCAAGTAGTCGTTCGCGATAACAATGTTGACCAGGCGCTGCGCGCACTGAAGAAGAAGCTGCAGCGCGAAGGCGTCTTCCGCGAAATGAAGCTGCGCAATTACTACGAGAAGCCCTCCGAGAAGAAGGCTCGCCAGAAGGCCGAGGCCGTGCGCCGCGCCCGCAAGCTAGCCCGCAAGCGCGCCCAGCGCGAAGGCGGTATCGCCGCTGCTCCGGGCCGTCCGGCCGCTGCCGGCCGCAGCTAAGCCATCAGGCGACAGGAATTGAAACGCCGTCCTTCGGGGCGGCGTTTTTTATTGTCCCGATTTCCGCCGGCGGTCGAAGAGGGCCACGGCGATGGTCAGCAGGGCCACGGAGGGCAATTGGATGGTGAGCGCGGTGCGGGCATCGGCAAAGAGCGTGCCGGCGGCCAGCGAGCCCAGGAACCCGCCGCCGATCTGGAAGAAGCCGCTCAGGGCGCCCGCGGCGCCGGCAATGGCGCCGAAGCCGGCCATGGCGGCGGTGGTGGCGCTGGGGCTGATAAAGGCCAGGCCCAGCATCCAGATGCCCACCGGCCCCATGATGGCCAATATCGAGGCGGGGAAGAGATGCGGCAGCACCGCAAAGCCCAGCCCGCTCAGCCCCAGCAGCACCAGGGCGATGGTCACCAGCCGCTCGCCGCCGACCCGGCTGGCCCAATAGGCGGCCGCCAGATTGCCCAGGATGAAGGAGGCGGTCTGCACCAGCATGGCCATGGCGAACTGGAAGGGCGTCAGGCCCAGCCCGTCGATGAGCAGGAAGGGCAGCAGCGCGGTGAAGCCATGGAAGCCGGAAAAGGCCAGGCACAGGAGCAGCGCGGGAAAGACGAAATCGGGCGCGCTCAGCAGGGTGCGATAATTGTCGAAGATCACCCGGGGCCGGAACGGAATGCGGGCTTCAGGCGGCAGGGTCTCGCGCGCGCCCCGGGCCAGGAGCGCCAGGATGGCCAGGCCGAACCCGGCCATCACCACGAACATCAGGTGCCAGGAGCCCAGGAGCAGGATGACGCTGCCCAGGGTCGGCGCAATGGCGGGCGTCACCGTCAGGATCAGGTTGACCAGGGTGAGGATGCGGATCGCCTGGCTGCCCACGAATTGATCGCGCACCATGGCGCGCGACAGGGCGACGCCGGCCGAGACGCCGAAACCCTGGATGAAGCGGCCGAGAAACAGCATTTCGAGGCTGGGCGCCAGGGCGGCGACGAGGCTGCCCACGACATAGATGGCGAAGAACGCCATGCCCACGGCCCGCCGGCCATAGCGGTCGGACAAGGGCCCGCAGATGAGCTGGGCCAGCGCGAAGGCGGCGAAATAGACGGTCAGCGTCAGCTTGATCGCCGCGTCACTCGTGGCAAAGTCGGCGACGAGCGTGGGCAGGGCGGGGGCGTAGAGCGTCAGGCTCAATGGCCCGGTGGCCACCATCAGCCCGCCGATAATGGCGGTGCGGCGGG
>NZ_LVVY01000091.1 GCF_001650025.1 Devosia elaeis
GCGGTGATGAGAACAGTTTTTCCGGCGAGATCGGTCACGCAAGCCTCCTTTTATCGCGGCTTGACCCTGCTAGATCATCGCTATATGAAAAACAATTGTCATATATGAAAAATAGCTGCTGAACGCGGCTTCGGGAGAAACCTCATGAAACTGACTATTGCCGCTTCGGCGGCCGCCTTGCTTGCTGCCGGCCTCGTGGCCCCCGCCCAGGCCCAGAGCGTTGTGCGCTTCGCCCATATGAATTCGCCGGAGCACTTCGTTCACGTGGCGGCCCTGGACATGGCCAAGGCCGTCGAGGAGCGCAGCAATGGTGAGATCAAGATGGAGCTGTTCCCCAGCGGCCAGCTGGGCGAGAACGGCGCGGTGACCGAGCAGATGTCCTTCGGCGCCGAGCTGATGGGGCAGGTGGGTATCGGCATGCTGGCTGACTACGCCCCGGACTATTCCATCGTGCTCTATCCCTTCCTCTATCCCGATTTCGAAGGTGCCAAGCGCCTGCTGGCCAGCGACCTGATCAAGGAACTGGAAGCCAAGGTTGCGGAGAACAACATCAAGGTGCTCTGCTACGCCCATTTCGGCGTCCGCGATCTCTATACGCGCGACCGGGAAGTGCGCTCGCCCGCCGATTCGGAAGGCCTGAGCGTCCGCGTGCAGCCGGTGACCATCTATACCGAAATGGTGCGCCTGGTCTTCGGCGGCGCCGCCACCCCGATGCCGTGGCCGGATGTCTACAGCGCCCTCGCCCAGGGCGTGATCGATGCCGCCGAAGCCCCGCCCTCGGCCATGATCGACCAGAAGCACTACGAGAACACCAAGTTCTTCATCCAGACCAACCACATGACGGACATCGTGCCGGTGACGGTCAGCGCCTCCTGGTTCAATGGCCTGTCGGAAGCCAACCAGGCCATCTTCCAGGAAGAGGCCAGCGCCGCTTGCGACAGCATGACCGCGGCCTCGATCGCCAGCTATGAAGAAGGTATCCAGACCCTGGCCGACGCCGGCATGACCATCATTTCCGATGTCGATCGCGCCGCCTTCGCCGAACGCGCCGCCGGCATTGCCGACGCCTTCCCCGAATGGAGCGAAGGTCTCTACGACCGCGCCAAGGCCATCGTCGACGGCCAGTAACAGCCAGCCGGCCCGGGCACGCGTCCGGGCCGGCCATCTTTTGCAAGGAGGGGATGTTGCAGGCAATCTCCAGAAAAATAGACGCCGCTCTGGGCGGCCTCGACCGGGCGCTGATCGCGCTGAGCATCGTGGCGCTGGTGGTCCTGGTCGGCGTGGTCTTCATGGCCGTGGCCATGCGCTATCTGTTCAATGCGCCGCTGATCTTCTCCTTCGATCTCTCGACGCTGATCTTCGCCTGGATCGTGTTCGTGGGCCTGGCCATCGCCGATCGCGACGATGCGCATATGGGGCTCGACCTGGTCGCCAATATCGGCAATGCCACGGTTCGCCAGGCCCTGGTGGCGCTGCGGCTCATCCTGGTGCTGGCGCTCTCCGTTTATCTGGCCTGGATCGGCTGGCAGCTCTATCTGCGCACCGGCGCCCAGATCTCCTCGCTGCGCATTTCCGCGAAGTGGCTTTATCTTTCCATGCCGATCGGGTTCGGGCTGCTGGCCCTTTCCTATATCGGCCGTATCATCCGGCTCGCCGCCGGTGGAGCGCGCTGATGCTCTGGGTCGTTCTCGCCCTTTTCCTCTTCCTGCTGCCGCTCGGCGTCCCCGTCGGCCTGATCCTGCTCATGCTCTCGGTCGCCTATGTGCTGATGGAGCCGGCGCTGATGGACGTGGTGCTGGCGCAGCGCATCGTGCAGGGCACGCAAAGCTTCCCGCTCCTGGCCGTGCCGCTTTTCATCCTGGTCGGCGAATTGATGAACATTTCCGGCATCAGCCGGCGCGTCATGGATTTCGCCGCCGTGCTGACCCGCCGCGTCTGGGGCGGGCTGGCGCAAACCAATGTGCTGCTGTCCACGCTCCTGGCCGGCATGTCCGGCTCGGCCAATGGCGACGCGGCCATGCAGGCCAAGATCATCGTGCCGGAAATGACCAAAAGAGGCTATCCGGTAGCCTATTCGGCGGCGCTGACCGCCGTGTCCTCGCTGATCGCCCCGATGATTCCGCCGGGCATCGGCCTCATTCTTTTCGGCTTCGTCACCAATACCTCGATCGGCCAGCTCTTTGCGGCGGCCATTCTCCCGGGCTTCCTGATGGCGTTCATGATGCTGGTCCAGGCCTATTTTACGAGCCGCATCAACAAGTGGGATCCGCCGCGCGGCGTGCAGCCGGGCGACCCCTCGCTGGGCCGTTCCTTTCTCGGCGCCCTGCCGGCGATCATGCTGCCGGTGCTCATCATTCTGGGCATCCGCGGCGGCGTGTTCACCCCCGCCGAGGCGGCCGGCATCGCCGTGGTCTACACGGTAATCTGCGTGATCGTCTATCGCGAGGCCGATTGGGCCATGGTGTGGAAGGCCCTGCGCTCGACCGTTTCGACTACCGCCGCCATCCTGCTGATCCTGGCCGCCTCGACCGCCTTCAGCTGGGTGCTGACCTTCGAGCAGGTGCCCCAGACCATTGCCGGCGGGCTGCTCTCCTTCACCGACAACCCGACCCTGATGCTGGCGCTGATCGCCGTGGTCATCCTGATTGCCGGCGCGGTGATCGAGGGCACGGCGCTGATCCTGATCCTGGGCCCCATCTTCCTGCCGGTGACCAACGCGCTGGGGATCGACCCGGTGCATTACGGGGTGGTCTTCGTGCTGATGGCGCATCTGGGCGGGGTGACCCCGCCGGTGGGCACCATCATGTTCACCACCTGCACCATCACCAAGACGCCGCTCATCGCCTTCACCAAGGCGGCCTTCCCGATGATCCTGGCCTATCTCGCCTTTGCGCTGGTCTTGATCTTCGTACCCGTGTTCAGCACTGGTCTGGCGCATCTCTAGCGGAAGGGGAACGAGGGTGAGCAAGGACGATACGGATCTGGGGCCGAGCTATTCGGCCCCCGCGGTGGACAAGGCCTTCGAGATCATCGATCTGCTGGCCGGGGAAATGTCGGGGCTGACCGTGACGGACATGGCGCTGCGCCTGGGCCGCTCGACCAGCCAGATCTACCGGATCGTGGTGTCGCTGCATCGCCTGGGCCTGTTGCGGCGAAACGAGCAGAGCGACCGCTATGAACTAACGCTCAAGCTCTATGAGGTGGCGACCCGCCATCCGCCACTGCAGAAACTGATCTATCACGCCGATCCCATCCTGGAGCGGTTGGCCGAAGAGACCGACCAGTCGTGTCACCTGGCGACCGTCACCGGGACCTCCGTGGTGATCCTGGCGCAGGCCGACAGCCCGATGCCGATGCATTACACGGTCAAGCTCGGCTCGCGCTTTCCAGCCATGGAAACCAGCTCCGGCGTGGTGATCGCCGCCTTGTCCGCGCCGAACCGGCAGCACATGCTGCTGGCCGAATTTTCCGAGGCCGAGCGGGAGCAATTCCGCGCCCGCTTCGAGGCGATCCGCGCAAGCGGCCATGAGCGCCGCGAAAGCGACGTCACCGCCGGCGTCATCAACCTGTCCAAGCCGGTGCTCGACGCGGCCGGACATCCCCTGGGCGCCATCACCGTGCCGTTCCTGCCCCAGCGCCGCATGCGCATGCAGGCCGAAGCGGTGCTCGAAAAGGTCGTCGCGGCGGCCGGCATGCTCACCACCATCATGCAGAACACCTGAGGTTCTGCGCCCCTTCCTGACGGAGACTGACTTGACGACGCTCAAAGGCATGACCTGGCGCCATCCCCGCGGCTTTGACCCCATGGTGGCGACCTCCCGCACCTGGTTCGAAAAGACCGGCGTGACCATCGAATGGGACCAGCGGAGCCTGCAGGATTTCGAGAGCTATCCGGTCGAGGACCTGGCGCGCAATTACGACCTGATCGTCATCGATCATCCCCATGTCGGCCAGATCGCGGCGGAAAACTGCCTGGCCGCCTTCGACCGTCCGGAACGCCAGGCGGCGCTGGCCGAGCTGGCGCGCCAATCTGTGGGGCAGTCCTTTCCGAGCTATAATTGGCAGGGCCGCCAATGGGGCCTGCCCATCGACGCCGCCACCCAGGTGCAGGCCTATCGCGCCGATGCGCTGGGCGGGCCGGCCGTGCAATGGAGCGACGTGATCGCGCTGGCGCGCGAGGGCAAGGTGACGCTGCCCATGCGCTCGCCGCACGCCCTCATGGTCTTCTATACGCTGGCCGCCAATCTGGGCACGCCTTGCCGCTCCGAGGCCGGTGGCGAACTGATCGGGCGCGAAGCGGGCATCCGCGTGCTGAAGCTGATGAGCGAATTGCTCGCTCTTGTGCAGTCCGATTGCTGGGACATGGACCCGATCGCCGCATTGGAATTGATCGCTTCGGGCACGCGCAGCGAAGTGCTGCTGCCGCTGACCTATGGCTATCTGAGCTATGCGACGGACGGGTTCCGGCCGCATCGCGTGGCCTTCGCCGATATCGCGGCCGCCGGCGGCAAGGGCCCGCTGGGCGCCGCCCTGGGCGGCACGGGCATTGCGGTTTCCGCCTATTCCAGAGATGTCGATGCCGCGCTCGACTATGCTTTCTGGGTGGCGGGCGCCGAGGTGCAGAAGACGCTCTATACGCAGAATGGCGGCCAGGCCGGCAATCTCGACGCCTGGCAGGACGAAGCGGTCAATGCGCCGGTGCATGGCTTTTACCGCAATACGCTGGCGACGCTGGAGCAATCCTGGATCCGCCCGCGCCATGACGGCTATATGACCTTCCAGGCCCTCGGCTCGGAAATCCTCGAGGCCGGATTGCGCAACGGCAAGGATGCCGGCGAGATCATCGACCGCATGAACGCGGCCTTTGCGGCGAATTAGGGCTGGATGGTTCCGGCCAGCGGCACACCTCCCCCGTCACGGGGGAGGTGCAGGGTCGCCTGCCGCAATATCCGCGGTCTACCGCCCGCGGAAGCGGCGCTGGTAATCGGGGTCGTAGAGCGAGCTTTCGCGAAAATCCTCCGCGCCCAGGCCTCGCCCGACGAAGATGAGCGCGGTGCGCTCCACCGGCTGGGCTGCGAATTTCTCTTCGATATCGCCCAGCGTGCCGCGCAGAATGGTCTGGTTGGGCCAGCTGGCATGGGCGATTATGGCGACCGAGCAGTCGGCGCCGTAGAAGGGCGTCAGCTCTGCCACCACCCTGTCGAGCCCATGAATGGCGAGGTGGATGGCCAGCGTTGCGCCGGTGGCGGCGAAGGCGGCCAGGTTCTCGCCTTCCGGCATGGGCGACGCGCGGCCGCCGATGCGCGTGAGCACCAGGCTCTGCGCCAGGCCGGGAATGGTCAGTTCGCGCCCCAGGGCGGCTGCGGCGGCGGCGAAAGCGGGCACGCCGGGGGTGAGCGTATAGCCAATGCCCAGCCGGTCGAGGCGGCGCATCTGTTCGGCCACGGCGCTCCAGACCGAGAGGTCGCCGGAATGCAGCCGCGCGACGTCTTCGCCCGCTTCATGGGCGCGGATATATTCGGCTTCGATCTCGTCCAGCGACATCGGCGCGGTATCGACCAGGCGCGCACCGGGCGGGCACCAATCCAGCATTTCCCTGGGCACGATGGACCCGGCATAGAGGCAGACCGGACAGCGGGCGAGCAGGTCGCGGCCGCGCACGGTGATGAGATCGGCCGCGCCGGGGCCGGCGCCGATGAAGTGGATTGTCATGGGCAGACTCGCAGCGTGTGGAGAGAACCCCTCACCCGTCTCGCGCTGCGCGCGATCCACCCTCTCCCACAAGGGGCGAGGGGAGAGCTGGTGCTTGGGGAGGCGGAGTGCCTCCCTTCTCCCCTTGTGGGAGAAGGTGCCCGGAGGGCGGATGAGGGGTTCTGCATGCTCATCCCTTCACCCAACGCCATTGCGTGATCGGCATGGCCGGACGCCAGCCCGTCATCGTGCCCAGCGGCTCGGCATGGGCAATGGAGAGCCGCACGAGATCGCCGCCATGCCGGGTGTGCAGCGCCAGCAGGGCCTGCTCCATTTCCAGCGTGACCGCATTGGCCACGAGGCGCCCGCCGGGACGGAGGGCCGCGATTGCGGTCTCCATGACGCCCGGTTCCGAGCCGCCGCCGCCGATGAAGATGGCGTGGGGGGCATCGAGGCCGGCCAGGGCTTCCGGCGCACGCCCCGTGATGACGCGCAGGTCGGGCACGCCGAAACTGGCGGCATTGCGGGCGATGCGTTCGGCGCGGGCGGCATTGTCCTCGATGGCGATGGCCCTGAGGCTGGGATCGGCCAGCATCCATTCGATACCGATGGAGCCGGAGCCGGCACCGATGTCCCAGAGCGTTTCATGGCGGCGCGGGGCCAGGGCGGCGAGGGTGAGCGCGCGGATATCGCGCTTGGTGATCTGGCCGTCATGCTCGAACAGCGCATCGTCCAGCCCCGGCGTCAGCGGCAGGATGCGGGCGTCGGGCAGGGGCACGGCGGTTACCGCGCAGATATTGAGCGGGTTGATATCGGTGAGCGCAAAGAGCTCGGCCATCTGCGAGCGGACCCGTTCATCGGCACCGCCCAGGGCCTCCATGACGGTGATGATGGAGCGGCCGAACCCGGCCTCGGTGAGGAGCTTGGCGAGGGCGGCGGGGCCGTGTTCGTCCGAGGTGAGGGCGAGGATGCGGGCAGCCGGATGCAGGTGCGGGCGGATAAGGTCGAGGGGGCGGCCATGCAGCGAGAGGCTGATCACGTCCTGCAAGGCCCAGCCCAACCGCGCGGCGGCGAGGCTGAAGGCGGAGGCATGCGGGATGACGCGCATCTGCGCCGCATCGACATGGCGGGCCAGCGTCGCGCCGACGCCGTAATGGAAGGGGTCGCCCGAGGCGAGGACGCAGACATTCCTGCCCTTCTCGGCGAGCACGGCGTCGATGGCGGCGGAGAAGGGCGATGGCCATGCATGCGGCGCGCCCCTGATGGCGGGGGCTGCCAGCTCGAGATGGCGGGCGCCGCCAAAGACGATCTCGGCCGCTTCGATGGCCTGGCGGGCGGCGGGAGACAGGCCGGGCACGCCATCCTCGCCGATACCGACAATGGTGAGCCAGGGATCAGCCATGGGCCGTCACATTCCCACGCCCCGCGGCGAATAGACCAGCGGGTCCATGCCGGGCCGTTCGATGATGCGGGTTTCGGCCGAGCCGATGATGATGCAGGTGGCCATGTCGGCGGGCTGCTGATGCGCCTCGCCCAGGGGAGCGACGGCGAAATGCTCGTCCGGGCGGCCCACGGCGCGGCCGAAGATCACCGGCGTCGTCACCGGCAGCACTTCGCGCAGGATCTTGAAGGCATTGGGCAATTGCCAGGGCCGGGCCTTGGAAATGGGATTGTAGAGCGCGATGACCAGGCCCGCTTCGGCCACGGCGCGCAGACGCCGCTCGATCAGCTCCCACGGCTTGAGGTTGTCGGAAAGCGAAATGGCGCAGAAATCGTGGCCCAGGGGCGCGCCGGCGCGGGCGGCCACGGCCAGCATGGCGGTGACGCCGGGCAGCACTTTGACATCGAGCCGGCGCCACGTTTCCGGGCCCGTCTCGATGGCTTCGCACACGGCCGCGGCCATGGCGAAGACTCCCGGATCGCCGCCGGACACCACGCAGACCCGTGCGCCGCGCGTGGCAGCATCGAGCGCGGCCCTGGCGCGGTGGATTTCCTCGCGATTGTCGGAAGCGATACGGCTCTGGTCGGGGCGCAGATCGAGCCGGTCGAGATAGGGCCCGTAGCCGAAGAACATTTCGCCGGCGGCGATGGCCTCGAGGGCCTGCGGCGTGGTCTGCCCGGGATTGCCGGGGCCGGTGCCGATGATGGTGAGGCTGCCGGTCATGGTCGCGTGCTCCAGCCGGGGACGAGGATCAGCGAGAAATAGGGCGCAAGGTCATCCGCCTTCTCGCTGAGCGACTGGGAAAAGCCGGCCTCCATGGTGCCGCGCTCAACATAGACGGCGCCGGACAGGCGCCCCGCCTCGGCCAGCGCGGCGCGCACCTTGGGCAGGTTGCGGCCGAGCTTCATGATGACGGCGCCTTCCGTGCCGCCGAGACGACGAACGAGATCGGCGTGGTCGAGCGTGCCGGGGAGGATGGTGAGGATATCGTCGCCCTGCACCAGCGGCAGGCCTGCATGCGACCAGGCGCCGGACATCGCGGTGATCCCGGCAATGACCTCCGTGTCGTAGCGCGGCGCGAGGCGGACATGGAGATGCATATAGCTGCCATAGAGCAGGGGGTCGCCCTCGCTGAGCACGCCGACGATCCGCCCCGCGTCGAGATGGGCGGCGAGACGCTTGGCCGCCTCGGCATAGAAGGCCTCGATCTGCGCCTTGTAGCCGTTCTCGTGGCGGTGGATTTCGGTGGTGACCGGGTAATCCAGCCGCTCCTCGATCTGGCCGGGGCGAAAATGGGCGGCGGCGATGGCCCGGGCATTGCTGGCATTGCCGCTCTTGGCGAAAAAGGCGATGACATCGGCGCTTTCGATAGCGCGCACCGCCTTGAGCGTGAGCAGTTCCGGATCGCCGGGTCCGGTGCCGATGCCGATGAGCTTGCCGGTCACAGGCCCGGCCTCGCCAGGGCGTTGAGGCAGGCCGAGGTGATGGCGCTGCCCCCCAGGCGGCCGCGCACGATGGCAAAGGGCACGCCGTAGGAATTTTCGGCTAGGGCGTCCTTGGATTCAGCCGCGCCAACGAAGCCCACCGGCATGCCGAGAATGGCCGCCGGTTTCGGCGCGCCGTCGCGCAGCATTTCCAATAGATGGAACAGGGCGGTGGGCGCATTGCCGATGGCCACGACGGCACCAGCGAGATGCTCGGACCAGAGATCGAGTGCAGCGGCCGAGCGGGTATTGCCGATCGCTGCCGCCAGGGCCGGTGTGCGCGCATCGCGCAGGGTGCAGATAACCTTGTTGTCGGCGGGAAGGCGGGCGGCGGTGATGCCGCGCGCGACCATTTCCGCGTCGCAGAGAATGGGCGCGCCGGCCTCAAGCGCCTTGCGGGCCGCCGAAACGAAACCGGCGCCGAAGACGAAATGCTGGGCGGCCTCGACCATGCCGGCGGCATGGATCATGCGTACGGCAAGCTCGGCCTCGTCTTCGGCAAAGCCGGACAGATCGGCCTCGCTGCGGATGATGGCGAAAGATTGCCGGTAAATGGCGTCGCCATCCTTGATGTAGTCGTATTGCGTCATCGGCCTTCCCGGCAGGCGAGAGCGGGGATCAGCCCGGCCTCGTCAACAATTTCATCAGGCGTATCGCCCGCGCGGCCCTGGAAGACAAGGCCAATCCCATCGGCGCGGCCGACAAGCGTGATATCGGCCGGGCGCGGATGGGCGCAGCCCTTGGCGCAGCCGGAAACATGGAGGTGTTTGCCGACCGGAACATGCGGCGCGAGCGCGGCGCCCAGCCGGCGCGCGGCGACATGGCCGGAGGCGCAGCCTTCATTGCCGACACAGGCGCTGACCCGTCGGCGCGGATCGGTTGGATCGGTAATGAAGCCGAGGCCGGTGGCGGCGGCGATGAGGCCGGCGGGGGCGTCGTCGAGAAGCAGGCTGTGGTTGGGCGCTAGGCGGAATGTGGTGAGCTTGGCGGCAGCGGCCAGATCGGCCAGGGCGATGAGGGCGCTGCCGTGGATTTGGGCGAAGGGCAGGGCTATGGGAGCGGTGCGGCCGTTGAGAATTTCGAGCGTGTGGCCCCCCCACCCCGTCCTTCCCCGCAAGGGGGAGGGTGTTGGGCCGGCTTTTGGCGCAAAATCGAGGCCCATCCTCGATGCAGCACCTCCCCCCTTGCGGGGGAGGTTGGGAGGGGGGGATGGCATACGCTGTGCCGGAAACAAATCCGCCGCCCGCGCCTCGACGCCTAGAGCCGCCAGCGCACCGAGCGTTGCGAGGGTGGCGGAGACCGCGCCATCGGTATCCATCACCTGTGGCTTGCCGCCGCCCAGCGTCACCGCCCAGTGTTTATCGTCGATGGCGAGCAACCGGATATCGGCCTTGAGCGCGGCGAGGGAAACCTGGCCGCCGCTGTCGATTACCACGCTGACCTTGGGGCCGAGCTTGCCCTCCATCGGCGCGGCGGCCTTGCGGATCGCTTCGGCAAGCGCACGGGGATCGGCCTTTTCGGTGGGATCGTCGCCGGCGATGGGAGAGAGATCGACCACCAGCCCGGTTTCGATGGGCAAGCCGGCGCCGGCGGCGCGGGCGAAGAGCGGGGCGCTGGCCGGCGTCAGGCCGCGCACTTGGAGATTGCCACGGGCGGTGATTTCAACGATGCCATTGCCATGGGCGATGGCGAGCCGCGCGAGATCGGCAAGCTGGGATGGCGCCAGCCGATTGCCGGCAATGCGGAGGCGGGCGAGCAGGCCGTCGCCGGTCCGCATCGGCGCGTCCAGCGTCGGACAGGCGCCGCGACGATTGGGGGCGGTGATATTTATCACGGGGTCATCCCCGCGAAAGCGGGGACCTCCGTTGCAGCAAACAGGGGTTCCCGCTTTCGCGGGAATGACATTGTGACTGTCTGAAAGAGTCCAAACGCTGCATGGGATTATCTTACCAGCCCGCCGCCCGGCGCACTACTGCGCCTTGCGGAGGAGATAGGTATCCATGATCCAGCCATGGCGGGCGCGGGCTTCGGTGCGGGTGGCGACGATGTCCTCGGCCACATCGCCCAGCCGACCGGCGATGAGCAACTGGTCGGGCGTGCCGAGATAGGCGCCCCAGAAGATTTGCAGGTCCGGATCGGCCTCTTGGAAGGCCAGGCGCCCGTCGAGCATGACGATGGTGTCGGTTTCGACCGAACCCAATTGGCGGCCGGTGGTGATCAGCACCGGTTCGCCGATGCGATTGAGCGCGATGCCATGGGCGGCGGTAAGCGCCTGGATGGCGGTGATGCCGGGGATGACTTCCACCCGGATCGGCGTATCGACGCGCTCGAGAATGCGCAGGGTGGAATCATAGAGGCCGGGATCGCCCCAGACGAGGAAGGCGCCGGCGCCACTATCCGGCACCTGGGCGATGAGATCGCCGAAAATCCGGCCCAGCGCATCGTGCCAATCATCGACGCCCTGGCCGTAATCGGGATTGGCCGCATCGCGCCGGGGCACGGCATAGCCGATCTGGCGCGGCGCGCCGGTGACGAAGCGGGCGATGATGGTGCGGCGGATATCGGCCAGGTCGGCCTTGTTCGCGCCCTTGTCGGGCACGAACAGCACATCGGCGCGGTTCAGCGCTTCGATGGCGGCCATGGTCATGTGGTCGGGGCTGCCGGTGCCGATGCCGACGACGAGAATGGTCTTCATGCCGGGCTCTCTATCATTCCGCATCGTCCTTGACTGCCTCCATCGACACATGGGTGGAGGTGTGGGCGACATGGGGCAGGGCGGAAATCTTCTCGCCCAGCACTTCGCGATAGGCCGAGATGTCCTTGGTCCGCACTTTCAGCAGATAATCGAAGCTGGAGGCGATCATATGGGCCTGCTCGACCTCGGACAAAGCGCGGACCGCCTTGTTGAAGGCTTCGAGCGCCGCCTTGCGGGTATCGCTGAGCCGCACTTCCACAAATGCGACATGCGGCAGGCCGAGGCGCTCGGGATCGATGACGGCGCGATAGCCCAGGATATAGCCGTCGCGCTCCAGCCGCTTGATGCGGGCCTGCAGCGGCGTCTTGGACAGGTTTACCCGCCGGCTGAGTTCGGCCACGCTGATGCGGCCGTCGCGGGCCAGCTCGGTGAGGATGCGGCGATCGATTTGATCCAAAGGACTGTCTTGGTCGGACATGGTGGGCGGAATGGCTGGAAAAGACCACAACATCGTATCACAAGTATCGCAGAAGGCGATAGATCAGGCAAAACGGCTATCGCCGCTCTGGCAATATGGGCCATTCGTTCTCCGAGCCCTGCCATGACCCAAGCCGATATCGCCCGCGCCGCCCTCCGCCAGTCCCTTTATGCCGACGAAACCGATCTCGTTCGCGATATCATCGCGCGGACCGGGCTCGACGACGCGGCGCGACAGGCCGTTTCCGCCAGTGCCGCCGGACTGGTCCAGGCCGTGCGCCGGGGCACGAGGCTCGGCCTGATGGAGAGCTTTCTCTCCGAATACGGCCTCGACAGCGAGGAAGGCCTGGCGCTGATGTCGCTGGCCGAAGCGCTGCTGCGCGTGCCCGACAGCGAGACGGTGGATGCCCTGATCCACGACAAGGTCGGCGGCGCCGACTGGGCCAGCCATTTCGGCGGCTCGTCCAGCCCGCTGGTCAATTTCTCCTCCTGGGCGCTGAACCTGACAGCCGAAGTGCTGGGCGATCCGGAAGTGGGCCCGAAATCGGCGCTGCACCGGGCGGTGGCGCGGCTGGGCGAACCGGTGATCCGCAAGGCCGTGGGCCATGCCATGCGGCTGATGGGCAGCCAATTCGTCTTCGGGCGCACCATCGACGAGGCGATCGGCAATGCCAAAAAGCCCGAGGCCCTGGGCTATCGCTATTCCTATGACATGCTGGGCGAGGCGGCGCGAACCGCCGAGGATGCGCGGCGATATTTCGACGCTTATCTCAACGCGATCAATGCCTTGGCGCCGCATTGCGTCAATGGATCGGTGCGGGATAATCCGGGCATTTCGGTCAAGCTCAGCGCGCTGCATCCGCGCTATGAAGTGGCCCAGCGCCAGCGGGTGATGGCCGAACTGGTCGAGGTGACCCGCAAGCTGGCCATCGCGGCGGCCAGGGCCAATATGGGATTCAATATCGACGCCGAGGAAATGGATCGGCTGGACCTGTCGCTCGACGTGATCGAGGTGGTGCTGGATACGCCGGAACTGGCGGGCTGGAACGGTTTCGGCGTCGTGGTGCAGGCCTATGGCAAGCGGGTCCTGCCGCTGATCGACTGGCTGGAAGCGACGGCCGCGCGGCTGGATCGCAGGATCATGGTGCGGCTGGTCAAGGGCGCCTATTGGGATGCCGAGATCAAGCGGGCGCAGGTGCTGGGCCTGCCGGGCTATCCGGTGTTCACGCGCAAGGCGGCGACGGATGCGAGCTATATCGCTGCGGCCAAAAAGCTGTTTGATTGCAAGCACATCTACCCGCAATTCGCCACGCACAATGCCCACACGGCGGCGGCCGTGCTGCATCTGGCGGCCGAGGCGGGGCGTTTCAACGACAGCTATGAATTCCAGCGCCTGCACGGCATGGGCGAGCAGCTGCACGAAGTGCTGCGCAAGAATCATGCAGTCACCACAAGGATTTACGCGCCGGTCGGGGCGCACAAGGATTTGCTGGCCTATCTGGTGCGGCGGCTGCTGGAAAACGGCGCCAATGGCTCCTTCGTGTACCAGATCGCCGACGAGGGCATTCCGGCCGAGAAGGTCGCCGAGGACCCCATCGGCAAGCTGCAGGCCCTGGGCGCGGCCATCCCCAATCCGGCTATTCCGGCGCCGGAAGGGATTTTCGGAAAGCGCCGCAATTCCAAGGGTTTGGACCTGACCGATCCGGTCGCCTTCACGGCGATGTCTGAGGCGAGGGCGGGGTTCGAGACGCGGCAATGGCAGGCCGCTCCGCTCGGCGCCATGAGGCCGGATGCGACCGGATCGGCGCAGAAGGTGATCAATCCAGCCAACCATGCCGACCGGGTCGGCATGGTGGTCGAGGCGACGAAAGATCAGGTAGATCAGGCACTTGCCGCCGCGACGGCATCGGGCTGGGCCAATTGGCCGCGGGGCGAGCGCGCCGACCTGCTGCGCCGGGCCGCCGATCTCTACGAGGCCAATGCCGCCGAGTTCTTCGCGCTTTTGGCGCGGGAGGCGGGCAAGAGCTGGGCCGACGCCGTGGCGGAACTGCGCGAAGCCGTTGATTTCCTTCGCTATTATGCGGAGGAAGCGGAGGCGTTGCACGATGCGCCGCGGGGACCTTTCGTGTGCATTTCGCCGTGGAATTTCCCGCTCGCCATCTTCACCGGCCAGATCGCGGCGGCCCTGGTGGCGGGCAATCCGGTGCTGGCCAAGCCGGCGCCGCAGACGCCGCTGATCGCCTATCGCGCGGTGCAATTGCTGCATGAGGCAGGCATTCCCAGGGATGCACTTCAGCTTCTCACCGGAGGCCCTGAGGTTGGCAGACTGTTGACGTCGAGTGTCGCACTTGGCGGCATAGCGTTCACCGGCTCGCTAAAAACGGCGAAAAGCATCGAAACCGCCATGGCGGAACATGCCTCTCCCCATGCGCCGCTCATCGCCGAGACCGGTGGCCTCAATGCGATGGTGGTCGATACGACCGCGCTGACCGAGCAGGCCGTGCGCGACATCATCGCCTCGGCGTTCCAGTCGGCGGGGCAGCGCTGCTCGGCTTTGCGCATTCTCTATGTGCAGGAAGAAGCGGCCGAGCGGACTATCGACATGCTCAAGGGCGCGATGGACGAATTGGTGCTGGGCGATCCCTGGGCGCTGTCCACCGATGTCGGGCCGATCATCGATGCGCAGGCCAGGGACAAGATTGCCGCCTATGTCGCCGAGCGCGAGGATCGGGTGATCCATCGGCTGGCCGCGCCGCAGGGCGGAACGTTCATTGCGCCGACGGTGTTGCGCGTGTCGGGCATCGCGGAAATGCCGGAGGAAATCTTCGGGCCGGTCCTGCATGTGGCGACGTTCAAGGGCGACGAACTGGACAAGGTGATCGCCGCCATCAATGCCTCGGGCTATGGGCTGACCTTCGGCATGCATACGCGCATTTCCTCGCGGGTGCGCAAGCTGGCGGGACAGGTGCATGCGGGCAATATCTATGTGAACCGCAACCAGATCGGCGCGGTGGTGGGCAGCCAGCCCTTTGGCGGCGAGGGCCTGTCGGGCACCGGGCCCAAGGCGGGCGGGCCGCATTATCTCAAGCGGTTTACCCGCGGGGCAATGGATCTGCAGGCCGGCGCGCTGGAACTGCCGGGGCCGACGGGCGAGAGCAATGTGCTGCATGTGATGCCGCGCGGCACGCTGCTCTGCCTGGGGCCTAGCGAGGCCGATATGGCGGCGCAGCAGGCAATGGCCGAACGGGCCGGATGCCGGGCGGAGACCGCCGCGTTCGATGCGGACCACCTGGTGGCGGGGCAGGGCTTTGATGCCGTGGCCTGGTTCGGCGATGCGGCAGGGCTGAAGGCGGTGCGGCAGGCGCTGGGCCAGCGGACCGGGGCGCTGCTGCCGATCCTCATCGGGCCGGACGATATCGGCCGGCTGCAATTGGAGCGGCATGTCTGCATCGACACGACGGCGGCGGGCGGCAATGCCTCGCTGATGGCGTCGGCGGTTTAGGGCGCCGCACCGCGCCGTTTTTGGTGAGCCACGATATGCACTCTCCCCTTGACGGGGAGGGTTGCTCACACGCTCGGAGATCGGGGCTCCCGCACCCCCTCCCGGCCTCCCCCGTCAAGGGGGAGGTGTTGCGCCGGCGGGTGGGATAGGTCGAGCGCTGAGGGAGGTGATCACCCCCGCGCGGCCAGTACGGCCAGCTTGGCGGGGATGGAGAGCACGTCGCGGATCGTTTGCAGGCGTTCTTCGGTATAGTGGTGGGCGACGTCGAGCAGGTTCATGCAGCCGACCAGTTCGTCCTTGAGGATGATCGGCACGTTGACGACGGACTGGCAGCCCAGCGAATTGATCAGCTCGTGGTCGAACAGCACCTTGGCGATGTCCTCGATGGTGTTGGCGACGAAGAATTCGCGCTTGCCGTGGACGATGTCGAACCAGGGGCCGTAATTGAGCGGCTTGGTGGCCGAGGTCGGGTAGCTGACCGGATCGCTGGTAAAGGCGCGGCGGGAGAGCTCGGCTTCCATATCGACCAGCATGATGGTGAAGAGCTTGGCGCCGACCACGGCGCGGGCCAGGTCCTGGAGGGCGGTGAAGGCTTCGTCGGCGGTTTTCGCCTTGGCGATGGCGGCGTCGAAGGTGGCGAGGGCGGGGATGTGGTCGGTCATGGGGTGGTCCTTGGTGGTAGTCTTGTGACTGCAGAGGCGTCGCATGGATCACCCGGACAAGCCGGGTGATGACGGTGTGGGGGGCTCGGTGCCACGCTCATCCGTCATTGCCGGGCTTGTCCCGGCAATCCAGGCGCTTATCCGCCTTCTGTCGCCGCGAGAAGTTCCTGGGAATAGGGCTCGCGCAATTGGCCCGCCTTGAGCTGGGCGACATCGGCGATCTCCACGATGCGGCCATGGCGCATGACCGCGAGGCGGTCGCAGAGGAAGCTGACGACGGGAAGATTGTGGGTGACCATGAGATAGGTCAGGCCCTGCTCGCGACGCAGGCGCTTGAGCAGGTTGAGGATTTCGGCCTGCACCGACACGTCGAGCGCCGAGGTGGGCTCGTCCAGCAGCAGCACTTTGGGTTCCAGCATCAGGGCGCGGGCAATGGCGACGCGCTGGCGCTGGCCGCCGGAAAGCTGGTGGGGAAAGCGGAAGCGGAAGCGCTGGTCGAGCCCCACGGCCTTGAGCTGGGCCTCGACGCGCTCGCCGCGATTGCCGATGCCGTGGATGGCCAGCGGTTCGGACAGGGCGGCGTCGATGGTCTTGCGGGGATGGAGCGAGCCATAGGGGTCCTGGAACACCATCTGGGCCTGCCGCGACACGGCGCGATCCACATGATGGCTGCGCGGCTTGCCCATGACGGAGATCGAGCCGGTCCAGTCCGGCGCGAGGCCGGCAATGGCGCGCAGGATGGTGGATTTGCCGGACCCGGATTCACCCACCAGCGCGAAGCTCTCGCCCTCGGGAATGGCCAGGTTCACGTCGAAGACGACCTTGGTGTCGCCATAGGAAATATCGAGATTCTGGAGGTCGATGGCGTTCATGTGCCGGCCCATTGGGTGCGGTCGAGCACGGGAAGCTCGTCGCGGTTTTCGTCGATCACCGGCATGGCGGCGAGCAGGCCCCGCGTATAGGGATGCTGGGCGTTTTCGAGCTGGCCGGCAGCGCATTCCTCCACCACGCGGCCGGCATTCATCACCAGGATGCGGTCGCAATAGCGGCTGACCAGAGCCAGGTCGTGGCTGATGAGGATCAGGCCCATGCCCTTGCGGGTGACCAGGTCATCGATGATGTCGAGGACCTGCGCCTGCACCGAGACGTCGAGCGCGGACGTAGGCTCGTCGGCGATCAGCAATTCCGGCTCGGGAATCAGCATCATGGCGATCATGATGCGCTGGCCCATGCCGCCGGAGACTTCGTGCGGATAGAGTTTTGCCACGCGCTCGGGATCGTTGATGCGCACGGCCTTGAGCATGTCGAGAATGCGCGCCTGCACGTCGCGGCGCGGCAGCTTCTGGTGGGTGACAAGGGCCTCGGCAATCTGCTCGCCGACGGTCATCACCGGATTGAGCGAGAATTTGGGGTCCTGCATGACCATGGAGATGCGGGCGCCGCGAATGGCGCGCATCTGCTTCTCGTTCTGGGCCAGGATGTCGATGCCGTCGAAGCTGAGCTTGTCGGCGGTGACCTGGCCCGGCTTGCGGATGAGTTTCAGGATCGAGCGGCCGGTCATGGATTTGCCGGAACCGGATTCGCCCACAATGCCCAGCCGCTCGCGGCCGAGGGTGAAGGAAAGGCCTTTCACCACCTCGACCCGGCCCGAATGCGTGGGGAAGGAAACGCGGAGATTTTCGACTTCGAGAAGGGGGGGCATGAGGTGGCTCCCGCACACTCTGGATGCACGGCTGCGCCCTCCCTCCCCCTTGAGGGGAGGGTAGCGAAGCTTGGCCGAAGGCTTAGCGGAGCTGGGGTGGGGGTAGTGCGGTGATGCATTGATGGACCCCCACCCTCGATCCCTCCCCTCAAGGGGGAGGGAGGCGAAAGAACCGACAGATCGAGGATCATGACTTCCCCTCGCTCTTGGGATCGAGCACGTCGCGCAGTCCGTCGCCGAGGAAGCAGAAGCCGAGGCTGACGATGATGATGGCGAAGCCCGGCATGGTGGCGACCCACCATTGATCGAGAATGAAGGTGCGGCCGCGGCTGATCATGGCGCCCCATTCGGGCAGGGGCGGCTGGGCGCCCAGCCCGAGAAAGCCCAGGCCTGCCGCGGTGAGGATGACGCCGGCCATGTCCAGGGTGACGCGCACGATCATCGAGGAGGTGCAGAGCGGCAGGATATGCTGGACGATGATGCGGAGGGGTCCGCCGCCGGCCAATTGCACCGCCGAGATATATTCGGCATTGCGGATGGTCAGCGTTTCGGCTCGGGCAATGCGCGCATAGGCCGGCCAGGAGGTGATGGCGATGGCGATGATGGCATTGTTGATGCCGGGGCCGAGCGCGGCGACGAAAGCCAGGGCCAGGATCAGCTTGGGCAGCGACAGGAAGATATCGGTGAAGCCCATCAGCATCCGATCCACCCAGCCGCCGAAATAGCCGGCAATTGCCCCGATGAACAGGCCCAGCGGGGCGGAGATCAGCGCGACCAGCGCGACGATGGTGAGGGTGATCTGGCTGCCCCAGACCACGCGGGAGAAGATGTCGCGGCCCAGCTCGTCCGTGCCCATCCAATATTGCGCGGAGGGCGGGAGGAGGCGGGCGGAGAGATTCTGCCCGGTGGGCGAATAGGGCGCGATCCACGGCGCGAAGGCGGCCGTGAGCAGCAGGACGAGGATGATGATGCCGCCGAGCACGGACAGGGGATTGCGCAGGAGGGCGGTGAACACGCGATAGGCGCGCCCGGCATTGGCCTGCATGCGGGAAGTGGGGCTATCGGCAAGGAGCCAGTCGCGGGTGGTCATGCGGGGACTCCTTGTGAGTTTGACACTGATGCGAGAGAGCCGCGATGGGCACCCTCCCCCTTGAGGGGAGGGATGGGGTGGGGGTGCAGGCCTGTCAGCGGGGGGAACGGCTGCGATGGCGCAAGTGGCTGCCGCAGAACCCCCACCCCGGCCCTCCCCTCAAGGGGGAGGGGGCGGTTCTGTGGCTCCCAGGCGACCGCGACGACGTCGTGCGTTATCCCCATCACTTCGCCCTCGGATCCAGGACGCGGTAGAGCACGTCCGAGACCTTGTTGATGACGATGAAGACCGCGCCGATGACCAGGGTGGCGCCGAGGACGGCGTTCATGTCGGCGTTGAGGAGGGCGGTGGTGAGGTAATTGCCGATGCCGGGCCAGGAGAACACGGTCTCGATCATCACCGAGCCTTCGAGCAGCCCCGCATAGGAGAGGCCGATGACGGTGATGAGCGGCACGCGGATCGGGTTGAAGGCGTGGCGCCAGACGACGATGCGTTCCGGCACGCCCTTGACCCGGGCGGTGGTGACGAATTCCTGGCTCAGCTGGTCGAGCATGAAGCTCCGGGTCATGCGGGCGATATAGGCGAGGCTGAAAAAGCCCAGCACCGAGGCGGGCAGCACGATATGGGAGACCGCGTTCCAGAAGATGTCGATCTCCCCGCGCAGGAGGGAATCGACGAGGATCATGCCGGTGACCGGCTGGACAAGGCCATCGTAGAAAATGTCGAGCCGGCCCGGCCCGCCGACCCAGCGCAGGCGGGCGTAGAACAGGGCGAGGCCCACCAGGCCGAGCCAGAAGGCGGGCACCGAATAGCCGAGCAGGCCCACCACGCGGATCGCCTGATCGAGCCAGGAGCCCTGGCGGGCGGCGGCGGTGACCCCCAGCGGCACGCCGAGCGCCACGCCGATCAGGATGCCCAGGGTCGCCATTTCGAACGTGGCGGGGAAGAAGCGCGACAAATCCTCGATCACCGGGCGGCCGGTGGACACCGAACGGCCCAGATCGCCGGTAAAGACATTGCCGACATAGGAGATGAATTGCTGCCAGAGCGGGCGATCCAGCCCCATGGCGATCCGGGCGGCATCATATTGCGCCTGGGTGGCGCGGTCGCCGACCACCGAAAGCACCGGATCGATGGGAATGATGCGCCCGATGAAGAAGGTGATGGCGAGCAGGCCAAGAAAAGTGAGGAAAAGCGTGAGCACAAAGCCGCCCAGCGTCAGCACATTGCGGCCCAGGCGCTTGTTGCGCAGGCTGGGCGCCAGAGGCGGCGGGGCGGTTTGCTGATCAAGCGCCAATGAAAATTCCTCTTGAATAACAGGTTATTGACCTCGCCAACCGCAAGAGTGGGCAAGTCGCAGAACCTTCACATTTCGCTTTCACCATACAAGAAACTTTGCTTATATCAAAAAAATTTTGGTGAGGCGAAGCGTGGCGGAGGCAATGGCGAACAGGCAGGACGGGCATCCCAAGGTGGGTGCGCTGATCCGTGCGCGCCGCCGCCAGCAGCATATGACGCTGATGGAACTGGGCGAGGCGGCCGAGGTTTCGGTGGGCTATCTGAGCCAGGTCGAGCGCGACCATGCCACCCCCTCGCTGGGCACGCTTGCGCAGATCGCGCGGGCGCTGGGCGTGGGCATCGATTACTTCATCGCCTCGCCGGCCAGCCACAATGCGCTGACGCGCCAAAGCGAGCGCAACCGCTTCTCACTGGACGGCTCCTCCATTCTCTACGAGCGGCTGGGGGCCGATTTCCCGGGTAACCAGCTCTCGAGCTTCCTCATGCTCGTGCCGCCCGGCTATCGCTCGGAAACGGTAGCGCATGAGGGCGAAGAAATCCTCTTCGTGCTCGAAGGCGCGATCACCCAGAGGCTCGACGGCGAGGAAATGATCATGCAGGCCGGCGACAGCCTGCATTTCCGGGGCAATCGCCCCCATTCCTGGTCGAACCATACCGATCAGCCGGCCCGTCTGTTGTGGACGGGCACGCTGGCGCTCTTTCGCTCCACGGCCCGGCCCAGGCCGGTCGTGGCGAAGCCCAAAACCGGCAGCGACAAGCCGGTCCGCAAAAAAGTCATTCCCAAGGAGAAACGCTCATGAAGCTCTTCCGTGCTGCCTTGATGGCATCCGCCCTGGCCCTGCCGCTCGCGGCCGGCGCCGCCTATGCCGCGACGCCCGCCGATGCGCTGGTCATTGCCCAGAACATCGACGATATCGTCGCGCTCGATCCCGCCCAGGCCTACGAATTCTCGGCCGGCGAAATCAACGCCAACCTCTATGACAAGCTGGTGCAGTACGACGCGGAGGACACCACCGTGCTCGCGCCGGGCCTGGCCAGCGAATGGGTTGCCGACGAGGAAGCCAAGTCGCTGACCTTCACCATGCGCGAAGGCGCGACCTTCGCCTCGGGCAATCCGGTGCGCGCTGAGGACGTGAAATTCTCGTTCACCCGCGTGGTGACGCTGAACCTCACCCCCGCCTTCATCCTCACCCAGCTCGGCTGGACCCCGGACAATATCGGCGAGATGGTCACGGTCGACGGCAACAAGGTCACCGTCAAGTGGACCGGCGATTTCGCTTCGGCCTTCGTGCTGAACGTGCTGGCCGCCCGCCCCGGCGCCATCGTCGATGAAGTGCTGGTGATGCAGAACGAGGTGGACGGCGACTGGGGCAATGCCTGGCTCAACACCAATTCGGCCGGCTCCGGCCCCTTCGTGCTGACCGATTACCGTCCGGCCGAACTCGTGCGCCTCACCGCCAACGAGAATTACTGGAACGGCGCGCCGGCCATGAAGCAGGTGCTGATCCGTCACGTCGCCGAAGCGGCCACCCAGCAATTGCTGCTGACCTCGGGCGACATCGATATCGCCAAGAACCTGACCCCCGACCAGATCGGCGGCCTGGGCGAGAACGTGAAGGTGGAAACCTATCCGCAGGCGGCCGTCCACTTCCTCTCGTTCAACCAGAAGACCGAGGAACTGACCGACCCGGCCATCTGGGAAGCCGCGCGTTACCTCGTCGATTATGACGGGATGACCGAGACCTTCCTCAAGGGCCAGATGGAAAAGCACCAGGCCTTCTGGCCCAAGGGCTTCCCCGGCTCCTATGACGAGACGCCCTATAGCTATGACGTGGAAAAGGCCAAGCAGATCCTGGCCGATGCCGGTATCGAAACCCCGATCAACGTCACGCTCGACGTGATCAATTCGGCGCCCTTCACCGATATCGCCCAGTCCCTGCAGGCCGGCTTCTCCGAAGCGGGAATCAATTTCGACATCCTGCCCGGCACCGGCGCCCAGGTGATCACGAAATATCGTGAGCGCACCCACCAGGCCATGCTGCTCTATTGGGGCCCGGACTTCATGGATCCCCATTCCAACGCCAAGGCCTTCGCCTACAATTCCAACAATGCGGACGACGCCTATGCGGCGACCACGACCTGGCGCAATGCCTGGGCCGTGCCGCAGGAGATGAACGACGAGGTCAACGCCGCCCTGGCCGAAGCCGACCAGAGCGTGCGCAACGAGATGTATGTCGACCTGCAGCAGAAGGTTCAGGCTGAAAGCCCGATCATCATCATGTTCCAGGCCGCACTGCAGATCGGCATGGCCAATAATGTCGAAGGCTATGTGAACGGGTCCAATTCGGACTTCGTCTACTATCGGCTGGTGACCAAGGACTAAGGTCCGACATCGAACAAGCGGCGGCTTCCGTTCCCTCGGGCCGCCGCTTGCGGAGCCGGACATCTCCTCCTCCCGTCCGGCTCCGCTCTTATTTGTCGCCGCCGCCTTTCCTTCGCCCCTCCGGCGAGAAGGGGCGCGTAGCGCCGGATGAGGGGTGCCGGCTTCTCGATTCTTGCCGAGAGGCCCGCACCCCTCACCCTGACCCTCTCCCCTGAGGGGCGAGGGAATACCACCGAGTGCTTTGCTGCAATGGTGCCAGCCCTGTCCCAACAAGACGAGACCAGATCATGAACCCCATCCTCGCCACCCGCATGGAAAAGCTGCGCGCCCGCATGGCCGAGACCGGCACCGACCTCGTGGTGATCGGGCCATCCAGCCATATGCGCTACCTGGCCGACCTGTCGCCGCATGGCGACGAGCGTCCGGTGCTACTGATGGTGAGTAAGGATTTCGCCGGCTTCCTCATGCCGGCCTTGAACGTGGATTCTTCGCGCCAGCACACCGATCTGCCCTTCTTCCCCTGGGCCGATGCCGACGGGCCCGATGCGGCGCTGGCGCAATTGATCGACGCGACGGGCGTGTCGCGGATCAGCCCCTCCATCGTGCTGGACGAAACCATGCGCGCCGATTTCGCCCTCCTGGTGCTCGACGCGCTGCCCGGCGCCAAGCGGCGCTTCACCGCCGACAGCGTGGGCTATCTGCGCTCGCGCAAGGACGAGGCCGAATACAGGCTGCTGAAAGCCTCGCACCTGCTCAATGACCGGGCCATGGCGGCCGGCTTCGCGGCGCTGAAGGACGGCGTGACCGAGGCGGAAGTGGCCGAGGTGATCGGCAATTTCTACAAGGAAAACGGCGCGACCACGCAGTTCATCTCGGTCTGCTTCGGCCCCAATGGCGCCTTTCCGCACCACCATACCGGCGCGACGAAGCTCAAGCAGGGCGATGCCGTATTGATCGATATCGGCGGGCGTATCGGCGGCTATCCCTCCGACATGACCCGCGTTGGCTATTTCGGCAGCAAGCCGGAAGGGTTCGACGACATCCACGCCATCCTCGACCGTGCCGTCGAGGCGGCCATTGCGGCATCTTTGCCCGGCGCCAAAGCCATGGACGTGGACAAGGCTGCGCGGGACGTGATCGCCCAGGCCGGCTATGGCGAATATTTCCTGCACCGCACCGGGCATGGCTTGGGCATCGACGTGCATGAGGCGCCCTATATCACCGGCACCAGCGAGACGGTGCTGGACGAGGGCATGGTGTTCTCCATCGAGCCCGGCATCTATCTGCAGGGCCGCTTCGGCCTGCGCCTCGAAGAGATCGTCATCATCCGCAACGGCAAGGCGGAAATCTTTTCGGAAATGCCGCGCGCCGCCATCGCCGCCGGATAATGGTCCCGCGGCTGGAGACAGAGCGGCTGGTCCTGCGCGGGCATCGCGCCGGCGACCATGCCGCCTGCTGCGCGCTGTGGGGCCAGGAGACGGTGACGCGCTTCATCGGCGGCCGGCCCAGCACCGGGGAAGAGGTCTGGTCGCGCATCCTGCGCTATGCCGGCCATTGGCAGATGCTCGGCTTCGGCTATTTCGCGGTGACCGAGCGCGGCAGCGACCGGGTGATCGGCGAGGTCGGCCTGGCCGATTTTCGGCGCGATATATCCCCGCCGCTCGACGCGCCCGAAGCCGGCTGGGTCTTCCACCCCGATTGGCATGGCAAGGGCCTGGCGCGCGAGGCGGTGGCGGCGCTGCTGGATTGGGCCGCTGGGCGCGGCATGGCCCGCACGCTCTGCCTCATCGACCCGGACAATGAAGCCTCCCTCGGCCTCGCCCTGCGCCTGGGGTTCCGCGAGACCCAGCGCATCGATTATTACGGCAAGCCATCCCTGCTGCTGCGCCGGGAATAAGGGCATCTGACCCAATCGGGATCGTTTAAGGGCATCTAACCCAATCCGGATCGTCACCCTCGGGCCTGATCGAGGGTTCTTTGGTTTTGGGTGTATCGCAAACGCCCTCGGGTCGAGCCCGAGGGTGACGATCCGTGGGTGAGGGTAGTTCGGTTATTCACTGGTGGCCCCCTCCCTCAAGCCCTTCTTTTTAGGGTAAAGGCAGCAAAAGAGCAGCGATCCCAGCTGAATGTGGACTGCTTTGAGGGCATCAAACCCAGTCCGGATCGTTTAAGGGCGTCTAACCCAACCCCGATCGTCACCCTCGGGCGTGACCCGAGGATTCTTTGTTTTTGTGTATATCGCAAACGCCCTCGGGTCGAGCCGAGGGTGACGATCCGTGGGTGAGGGTGGCAGTTATCCACTGATGGATCCCCTCCCTCATTCCCTCCCCTCAAGGGGGAGGGAAGCAAAAGAGCCGTGATTTCAGCTCAAATGTCGGCTGCTTTAAGGGCATCTAACCCAATCCCGGTCGTCACCCTCGGGCGTGACCCGAGGGTTCTTCGTTTTTGGAAGCATTCGCAAACGCCCGCGATTTCCGCTTGATCATAATTCAACCAATTAGTATTATACTGATAAGTTGAATTATGGAGGTGGTGATGACCGACAGCTTGAGCGCGACTTTGGGGGCGCTGGCCGATCCGACGCGGCGCGCGATCCTGGCGCGGCTGGCAAAGGGGGAGGCGAGCGTCAACGAGATCGCCGAGCCTTTCGACATGACGCTGGCGGCGGTCTCCAAGCATATCAAGGTGCTGGAAAATGCCGGCTTGGTGCGCCGCGGTCGGCAGGCTCAATACCGGCCCTGCGCGCTGGAGCCGGGGCCACTGCGCGAGGCGGCCTCCTATCTCGAACTCTATCGCCGGTTCTGGGAGCAGAACCTCAACCAGCTCGAAGCCTATCTGGCCCAGGTGCAGCGCCCGCGCACCGACACGAAAAACTGAGGAGAAGACCGATGGATACCCAGAATTTCGCCAATCCCTTCAAGACCGAATTGCCCGACGACCAGCCGCTCATCATCATGTCGCGCAGTTTCGAGGCGCCGCTGGCCCTGGTCTGGAAAGTGTGGACCGAAAAGGAACACGTCGCCCATTGGTGGGGCTTCGGCAAGAACGAGGTGATCGAATACGACGTGCGCACCGGCGGTAAATGGCGGATCGTGGGTCTGTCCCCCGACGGGACGCGATGGGTGATGTTCGGCACCTATCTCGCCGTCGAGCCGAAGCGGATGATCCGCAATACCTTCGTGGTCGAGGGCATGTTCGAGGAAGACGAACGCTATTACGAAGAGCACCATTTCGAGGAGCGGGACGGCAGGACCCATTACCGCTCGATTTCGAATTTCCCCGATATCGAGATGCGCAACGCCACGGTCGATACCGGCATGGAATGGGGCGCCAATGTCTCCATGGCCAAGTTCGACACCATCCTGGAACGGCTGAAGGGCTGAGCGGGCAGGGCGCTGGCGCCGGGGAAGGCTCTAGGCTTCCCCGGACAGGCGGCGCGCATGCAGCCAATGTTCGGCCGCGCCCAAAGCGTCGCGCTCGATGCGGCAGGTGCGGACGCGGCCGACCTTTTCCGAGCTCACCAGGCCGCTGGCCTCCAGCGCCTGCAGATGCTGCACCACGGCGGGCAGGCTCATCTCGAAGGGCCTGGCCAATTCGCTGACCGCCGCCGGCCCCTGGCTGAGCCGCTCGAGCATGGCGCGGCGTGTCGGATCGGCCAGCGCCTGGAAGATCAGGTCGAGATCGGGCTTTTTGTTAAGCATTTAATTAAGTAACAAGTGGGCGCCGGCGCTGTCAACGTGGCGACGCCGGCTTGACCTTCCCATTTTGGAAGGCGGCAGAAAGGGGCATCACCAATGGAGGTTGCCATGAAAACCGTTCTGCTCGCCGCTGTCCTCGTGCTCTTGCCGCTGCCGGCCCTCGCCCAGGATCATTCCGGCCATGGCGGCCACGCCGCCGCCGGCGACAGCGCCGCCACGATCGCCTATCGTGACGCCAATGCGCGCATGCATACCCAGATGGACATTGCCTATACCGGCAATGCCGACGCCGATTTCATCCTCGGCATGATCCCCCATCACCAGGGCGCGGTGGACATGGCGCGCATCGTGCTGGAGCACGGCGCCGATCCGGAAGTGCGCGCCTTGGCCGAAGCGGTGATCGAAGCGCAGGAAGCCGAAATCGCCTGGATGCAGGAATGGCTGGACAAGAACGGGTATTGAGAACCCGGCGGTTCTTGAGGGTCGATATTCTCCCGGCGGCACCACCCGGGTGGTCCACCCGGACCAGCCGGGCAATGACGATGGCGGGGAGGGATAGGGCGCAGGAGCCGATGATCGGCTAGCGCGCCGGCCGGGCCACCGAATTGCGCACGATCAGCTCTGCCCGCAGCAGCACTTCGCGCGATTTCGGGGTTTCGCCGGCCAAGAGAGCCAGCAGCAATTCCATGGCCGCCTCGCCGATACGGTGGCGGGGCTGCTTCATGGTGGTCAGCGAGGGGCTGACGAAGCTGGAAAAGGAAATGTCGTCGAACCCCATGATGGAAAATTGCCGGGGCAATTCGTAATGGCGGGTATTGAGCGCGATGATGACGCCCAGCGCCGTGGCGTCGTTGACGCAGAGAAAGGCCGTCGGCAGGGCATCGCGCACGAACATCAGCTCGGCGGCGGCGCGGCCGCTTTCGGTGGTGCCGTCGCCATCCAGGATCAGGCGCGGATCGATGACGATGCCGGCCCCTTCCAGGGCGGCGCGGTAGCCGGCCTCGCGCAGGCGATTGATCTCGCGGCTACTGGAGCGGCCGATAAAGGCGATGCGGCGATGGCCCTGCGAAATCAGATGCTCGGCGGCGACGCGGGCCCCTTCCAGGTTGTCGACGCCCACGAAAGGCACGTCCTGGCCCATGACCGGCTCATTGACCGCGACCATGGGGGGCAGGCGGGTCTCGCCGCGATCCTGCCCGAAGCCGAAGGGCAGGTGGCCGGTGAACAGGATCAGCCCGTCCGCCTGGTTTGAGCTGATGAAGCGCAGGTAATCGGTCTCGCGGCTGGGATCGTTCTGGGTATTGCCGATGAGCAGGCCATAGCCGCGCTTGCTGGCCTCGGTTTCGAGGCCCACCAGAATGTTGGAGAAATTCGGGTCGCCCACGTCGGGCGCCAGAATCAGGATCATGTTGGAGCGCCGCATCCGCAGCGAGCGGGCCATGGCATTGGTGGTATAGCCGGTGCGGGCAATGGCCTCGGTGACCCGGCGGCGCGTGGCGTCGGCGACCTTGGTGGGTTCGTTGATCGCGCGGCTGACCGTGGCGATGGAGACCCCGGCCATGGCCGCAACATCTTCGATTGTCGCCAGCTTATGCTGCTGCACTTGGCTCGCTCCGCCCCTCACACCGAACCGAAAATCCAGCGCGCTTCCGCCTTTAGCAGATGACGCTTCCTCCGCCACGGCATCGCTCACAGGCATATACACTTATGCCCCTGTGTAAACCTTTACATCATTCATGAAAACCTTTACATCGGCAGGAGAGCAGAGAGCCCGCGGCAAAGCGGCGCCCGCTCGGGAGGGGCAGACAGCATGGCGGATGTGCAGGACACAGGCGTGGCGCCGATTCTGTCGGCGCATCGCATCTCCAAATCCTTCGGCGAAATTCCGGTGCTGTTCAGCATCGACTTCGATATCAGGCCCGGCGAAGTGCATGCCATTATCGGGGAGAACGGCGCCGGCAAGTCGACGCTGATCAAAATCCTCTCCGGCATCGAGCAGCCTACGTCCGGATCGATCCATTATGACGGTCGGAGCGTGGTGCTGCCGCCCGACGGCAAGGCGGAAGCCATGGGCATCGTGCTCATTCACCAGGAGCTGAACCTGGCCGAACACCTGACCGTGGCGGATTCGATCTTCCTTGGGCGCGAGCTGAGGCAGGGGCCCTTCCTCAAAGTCGGCGAGATGCGCCGCCGCGCCGCCGAGATCATGGAAACGCTGCATGTGCATGTCGATCCCGACGCGCGCATTTCGAGCCTTTCGGTGGCCGACAAGCAGATGGTGGAAATCGCCAAGGCCATCAGCCGCGATGCGCGGGTGCTGATCATGGATGAGCCGACAGCGGTGCTGTCGGTGGGCGAAACCCAGACCCTGTTCGAGCAGATCCGGCGCCTTACGGCGCGTGGCGTGTCCGTGGTGTTCATCTCGCACAAGCTCGATGAGATCATGGAGCTTGCGGACCGCGTCACCGTGCTGCGCGATGGCCAACTGATCGCGACGGTGAGCACCGAGGCGCTGACGCCCGATTCCATCGCCCAGATGATGGTGGGCCGCGAGCTGTCCAACCTCTATCCGCCCAAGCACGAGCCGGATGTGGACGAGCCTGTGCTGCTGAGTGTGCGGAACCTCGCAACCAAGTCCGTCTCCGACATTTCCTTCGACCTGCGGAAGGGCGAAATTCTTGGGTTTGCCGGTCTGATCGGTTCGGGTCGCACGGCTGTGGCCGAAGCGATTGTCGGGCTGACACATCGGACGGCTGGCGAAATCCAGCTCAATGGCCAGGTGGTCAATTTTACCCGGGTCGCCCAATCGGTCGAGGCGGGGCTGGCCTATATGACCAAGGACCGCAAGGGCAAGGGCCTGCTGCTCAATATGGGCTTGCGGCCGAACCTGACCTTGCTGACGCTGCAAAAGCATATGCGCGCCGGGTTCCTCGATACGGCCAGCGAAGAGCGTGCGCTCGAACGTGCGACGCGCCGCTTCGACATCCGCGCCCGTGACGCCTCGGTGGCCGTTGGGCGCCTGTCGGGCGGCAATCAGCAAAAGCTGATGCTGGGCAAGACGATGGAAAGCGAGCCGGACATCATCATCATGGATGAGCCGACACGCGGCATCGATGTCGGCACCAAGCAGCAAATCTATCACATCATCGCGGCGCTGGCCGCCGAGGGGAAAGCGGTCATCGTCATTTCCTCCGAACTCCAGGAAGTGATCGGGCTCAGCCACCGGGTCGTGGTGATGCGCTCAGGGCGCATTGCCGGGGTGCTCGAAGGCGCCGAGATCACCGAAGAAGAAATCATGCGGTACGCCGCGGGCATCAAGCAGAGTGGACACGATGAGCGTATCAGCGCCTGAGATTCCGGCTAAGACCACGAGCCGTTTCAAGTGGGATCTCAAGACCATAGGTCCATTGGCGGCATTGGCCCTGCTGGTGCTGCTGGGCATTACGCTCAACGAGAATTTTCTCACTTACAACAATATCACCAACGTCCTGGCGCGCTCGAGCTTCATCGGGATCATCGCCATCGGCGCGACCTTCGTGATCACTGCGGGCGGGCTCGACCTGTCCGTGGGCTCCATGGCTGCGGTCATCGCCGGCGTCATGATCATGGTGATGAACTGGCTGATCCCGGTTTTCGGCATCGGCTGGGGCGTCATTCTTGCCGGCATGGCGGCAGGCGTCCTGCTTGGCGGCGTGGCGGGCGTCGGCAACGGCATCATGATCACCCGTGGCCGCATCGAAGCGTTCATCGTGACCCTTGGCACGATGGGCATCTTCCGCTCGCTGGTGACCTTCCTCGCCGATGGCGGCACGCTCTCGCTCAATTTCCAGGTCGCCGACGTCTATCGTCCGGTCTACTACAATGGCTTCCTGGGCGTTCCTTATCCGATCCTGGTCTTTGCGCTCGTGGCCATTGCCGGCGAAGTCGTCATGCGCCGCACTGCCTTTGGCCGCCATTGCGCCGCGATCGGCTCGAACGAGCAGGTGGCCCGCTATTCCTCGATCAACGTCGATAATGTCCGGCTGATTACCTACATTCTCCAGGGTGTATTGGTGGCTGTCGCCGTGCTGCTCTACGTGCCCCGTCTTGGCTCGGCGTCGAGCACGACCGGCGTGCTCTGGGAGCTGGAAGCCATCGCCGCGGTGATCATCGGCGGCACCACGCTAAAGGGCGGCTATGGCCGCGTCTGGGGCACGGTGGCGGGCGTGATCATCCTTGGCCTGATCGGCAACATCCTCAACCTGCAAAGCTTCATCAGCCCATATCTGAATGGGGCTTTCCAGGGTGTGATCATCATTCTCGCCGTGCTGCTTCAGCGCCCCAAGCGCGCCAGCTGACGACGACATCAAGTTTTACATCGCCCACAAACGGGCATTTTGGGAGGACTAAAAGAATGAAACTGGCAAAAACCCTGATGGCGTCCGTCGTCATCGCGGCCGGCCTGGGTGGCGTTGCCCTGGCCCAGGACGACAAGGTCACCATCGGCGTCTCGGTTCCGGCCGCAACGCATGGCTGGACCGGCGGTGTCAACTATTTCGCCCAGCAGGCCATCACCCGCCTTAGCGAAACCTATCCGAACGTTGAATTCGTCTTTGCCTCTTCGCCTGACTCGCCCAAGCAGATCGCCGACATCGAGGACATGGTTTCCACCCGCGGCATCGATGCTCTGGTCATCCTGCCGGGTGATCCGGACGCCATGACTTCGGCCATCAAGCAGGTCAAGGACGCCGGCAAGTTCGTGACCGTGGTGGACCGCCAGCTGTCGATCGACGGCGTGGAAAACCTCTATGTCGCCGGCGACAATCCGGGTCTTGGCGCCAACGCTGCCGAGTACATCAAGAGTGCTCTGCCGGACGGCGGCAACGTGGTCATCCTGCGCGGCCTGCCGATCCCGATCGATCAGCAGCGCTTCGATGGCTTCATGGGCAGCATCGAAGGCTCCAACATCATGGTTCTCGAAAACCAGTTCGCCAACTGGAACCGCGATGATGGCTTCCGCGTGATGCAGGACTTCCTGACCCGCTTCCCGGAAATCGATGCCGTCTGGACCCAGGACGACGATATCTCCCTGGGCGCCATCGAGGCCATCAAGCAGGCTGGCCGTGAAGACGAAATGTTCGTGGTCGGCGGCGCCGGCATGCAGCAGATCATCCAGGCCGTTGCCAATGGCGACCCGCTGACCCCGGTCGACGTGAGCTATAGCCCGGCAATGATCGCCACCGCCATCGAACTGACGACGTCGCACTTCACCGGCGGCATCCAGGTGGCTGGTCGCTATATCCTCGACTCGACCCTGATCACCAAGGACAATGCCGAGCAGTTCCTAGACGCCGACAGCCCGTTCTGAGGCTTTGAGCTGTCCCGCAGGGCCAATCGCTCCGGTGGAGCGATTGGGGGCGAGAAGGCCATGAGAGCTATGCTCGAATGGCGAACCGAACGGGAAAGGGGCGCCGCGAGGCGCCCCTTTTGTGTTTGGGGCGCAGCGGTCAGAGGGGCTGGGGAGGTGTCTATTCATCCTTACACTCCTCACTGCCCTCGGGCGTGACCTGCCGGCACCCCGCATGCCTCCTCTCCCACCGGATCGTCACCCTCGGGCTTGACCCGAGGGCGTTTTGCTTGAGGCGACCGGGTGCCTCGCCTGGCATGACGTATAGAGCCCTCGGGTCAAGCCCGAGGGTGACGAGCGGTGGGTAGAGGAGGTCCTGCCATACGAGGCGTCGCTTTGGCTTCTGGGGCGCTTGGGTGTCAGAGGAATGAGGTTGTGAGGATGCTGGCGGGCAGGTGCCATATGCCGGGCGCCGGCGCTTGCCGGCACCCCCTCCCAGCTTCGCTAGGCCGATCGGCCAAGCTGCGCTACCTCCCCCATCAAGGGGGAGGTGGGGCTGCGGCGTTGGCCGCGCGGTCCGGCCCCACCCGCAGTTCGTCACCCTGGCGCCTCACCCGAGGGCGCAAGGACGGAACAGCGTATCGCGGTGCCTATGGCGCTTCAGGCGTATAGCCCGCCTCGCGGATGGCCGCTTCGCCCCGGGTCTTGTCGCCGGTGAAGCTGACCTTGTGGGTGTCCAGGTCGATCTGGATTTCGGCGCCGGGCAGGGCGGTTTCGAGGGCGGTGCGGACGGTGCCGACGCAATGGCCGCAGGTCATGTCGTTGACGATGAGAATGTGCTTGTCGGTCATGTCAGTGTCCTTTGTGGGCCGGTTCGCCGGCGAGATCGTCGAGGATGGGGCAATCGGGGCGGTTGTCGCCCTGACAGCAATGAACCAGGTGTTTCAGCGTCTTCACCATGCCCTGGAGTTCGGCGATCTTGGTTTCGAGCGCGGCGATATGGTCGCTGGCTATGTCCTTCACCTCGCCGCTGGCCCGGCTCTTGTCCTGCCAGAGGGCGAGCAGGGCGCCGGTTTCCTCCACCGAGAAACCGAGCGTGCGCGCCCGCTTGATGAAGCGCAGGACATGCACTTCGTCGCTGCCATAGACCCGGTAATTGCTGCCGGTGCGATGGGGCGCCGAAATGAGGCCGATCTGCTCGTAATAGCGGATCATCTTGGCCGAGACGCCGGATTGCTCGGCGGCTTGTCCGATATTCATGCCGTACCTCCTTTCACGTTCCTCAGGCGCTGGGCATTGGCCACCACGAAGACCGAGGACAAAGCCATGGCGCCGGCGCCGATCATCGGCGAGAGCAGAATGCCGAAACCGGGATAGAGCAGACCTGCCGCCACCGGGATCAGGATGACGTTGTAGCCGAAGGCCCAGAACAGGTTTTCCCAGATGTTGCGAAGCGTGGCCCGGCTGATGGCCAGCGCATTGAGCACCTGCCTGAGATCGCCGCCGAGCAGCACCACGTCGGCGCTCTCGATGGCCGCGTCGGTGCCGTTGCCGACCGCGATGCCGATATCGGCTTCGGCCAGGGCCGGTGCATCGTTGATGCCGTCGCCCACATAGGCGACCACGCCATTGCCCTGGCGCAGGGACTTGATGGCCTCGACCTTGTCGGCGGGCAGCACTTCGGCGCGGACCTCGTCGATGCCGAGGCGGGCGGCGATGGCTTCGGCGGTGCGGCGATTGTCGCCGGAAATCATCGCCGTCTTGAGGCCCATGACATGCAGGGCATCGATCACCGCCTTGCTGGTGGGCTTGATGGTGTCGGCGACCACGATGGCGGCCGCCAGCCGACCGTCCACCGCCGCGAAAACCGGGGTCTTGCCCTCATTGGCGAAGCGCTCGATGGCCTCGGCAAAACCCGAGAAATCGAGATGGTTCATGTGCCGCTGCGCGCCCACCAGGACCTCGCGGCCATCGACCCGGGCCGTGATGCCGGTGCCGGCATTGGCGGTGAAATCGGTGACCTCGCCCAGGGCGAGCCCGGCCTTTTCCGCGGCGCCGACAATGGCATGGGCGATGGGGTGCTCGGAGCGGGATTCGGCGGCGGCGACCAGCGCCAGCACCTCGTCATGCTCGAAGCCGTCATTGAGGATGAGATCGGCCAGGGCCGGCTTGCCTTCCGTCAGCGTGCCGGTCTTGTCGAAGGCCACCACCTTGGCGTCGCGGAGCTGCTGCAGGGCCTCGCTCTTGCGGAACAGGACGCCGAGCTGGGCGGCGCGACCGGTGCCGACCATGATCGACATCGGCGTGGCCAGGCCCATGGCACAGGGGCAGGCGATGATGAGCACTGCGACGGCATTGACCAGCGCATAGGTGAGCTTGGGATCGGGGCCGAGGACGAACCAGGCCACGGCCGTGAGGATGGCGATGCCGATGACGATGGGCACGAAGATCGAGGTGATCCGGTCCACCACCGCCTGGATCGGCAATTTACCGGCCTGCGCGTCCTCGACCATGCGGATGATCTGGGCCAGCATGGTGTCCGACCCGACCTTGGTGGCGCGGAAGCGGAAGGATCCGGACGTGTTGAGCGTGCCGCCCACCACATCGGCGCCGACGCCCTTGGAAACGGGCAGCGGCTCGCCGGAGATCATCGATTCATCGATATGGCTGGCGCCCTCAACGATCTGGCCATCGACGGCGATCTTCTCGCCGGGGCGCACCAGGACGATATCGCCCACGCGAACCTCTTCGATCGGCACTTCGCTGACCTGGCCGTCGCGCTCGATGCGGGCGGTCTTGGCCTGCTGCTGCATCAACTGGCTGATGGCCTGGCCGGTGCGGCCCTTGCCCAGGGCCTCGAGCCAGCGGCCGACCAGGATCAGCGTGACGATGACGGCGGCGGCTTCGAAATAGACATAGCGCGTCTCCGCCGGCACCAGCTGGGGCGCGAAGGTGACGATACTGGAATAGAGCCAGGCCGCCCCGGCGCCCAGGGCCACCAGCGAATTCATCTCCGGAGCGCCGCGGAACAGGGCGGGAAAGCCGATGCGGAAGAAGCGGAAGCCGGGGACGAACAGGACGAAAGTGGCGAGCAGGAAATAGCTCACATAAAGGACATCCATCGAGACGATCGACATGACCCACATATGGAAGGGCATGTGGATATGGCCGATCATCTCCACCAGGAAGAGCGGGATGGTGGGGATCGCGGCGATGATGACGTCGCGCTTGAGGATTGCGGCGTCTTCGTCGTGGTGATGGCCGTGATCGTGGGCGGGAGCGTCCTTGGGCCGGACGCTGCCCTTGTAGCCGGCCTTCTCGACCGCCTTGAGCAGGGCCGCGGGATCGCCGCCGGTGACGCTGGCGCGCTCGGTGGCCAGATTGACGGAGGCCGCTTCGACCCCCGGCACCTTGAGCAGCGCCTTTTCGACCCGCGAAACGCAGGAGGCGCAGGTCATGCCGGAAATGTCGAGACTGGTGGGATCGGAATGTTTATGGACGTGCTGGTTCATGATTTCTACCTCGTCCGCAAGCATATAATCCTTCCCATCATGGGAAGGTCAAGGGGTGTTTCCTTTCCTTCTCCGCGAGGGCGCCGCTATCGCACATGGGTGGATACGCTCGAATGACTCATCCCCATTCCAAATGCGACCTGTTGGCACAGCGACAAAGCCACAGGTTAAACCACTGCCCGCATGCGCATATCTCTTGGATGGTCAGGAGGCCGATCATGCAGACGGTTCGCAAAGACATCCACAATTCCGAGCTTCCCCTTCTCTGCCAGAGCTGTGAGGCGCGGCATCAGGGCGTGTGTGGCGCGCTCAATCCCGAACAATTGCTGGCCCTGGCCAGGTCGACCCGCCGGGTCCGCCGGCAGGCGGGCGAGGAATTGATGGCCGACGCCATGCCGATCTCCTCCTATTCCAACGTGCTGCGCGGCGTGGTGAAGCTGACCAAGGTGCTCGAAGACGGACGCCAGCAGGTGGTGGGCCTGCAATTCGCGCCCGACCTGCTCGGCCGGCCCTTCGCGGCGGAAAGCCGGGTCAGCGCCGAAGCGGCCTCGGAGGTCGATCTCTGCGTCATTCCCAAGGCGGCGCTGGAAGCCCTGATGCAGGACAGCGCGCCCCTCGAACATCGGGTGATGATGCAGGCGCTGCGCGAACTGGACGAGGCGCGCGACTGGATGGTGACGCTGGGCCGCAAGACCGCCGCCGAGAAGGTGGCGAGCTTCCTGTTCATGATCGCCAGCCATATCGACCCCACCGACGAGTTCGAGGCCGCCACTTTCGACCTGCCGCTCAGCCGCTCCGACATCGCCGATTTCCTGGGCCTGACCATCGAGACGGTGAGCCGCCAGATCAGCAAGCTCAAGGCCGATGGGGTGATCGAGATCGTCAATTACCGGCACGTGACCGTGCCCGACCTGGCGCGGTTAAGGGTGTTGTGCGGGTAGGGGCTGACCCCAGGATACGTCCAGTCTGGGCTGCTTGTTTTTGCGCCAGAGTGTCGGTTCCTGCGCATCCCTCCCCCTTGAGGGGAGGGAATGAGGGTGGGGGTTCAGACCTGTCAGCAATCCCGCTGCCGTGGGAGCATGCTGCACCTTCAGAACCCCCACACCAGCCCTCCCCTCAAGGGGGAGGGGGCGAAAGAGCCGAGAGTGCAGCGATATCCGGGTTCTTAAACCTCTACTCGGTCGCCCCCACCGGCTCCTTGCCCTCTTCGCGGGCGAGGCGCCGGTCTTCGCGCATTTCGAACCACATGGCGTTGAGGATGCCGAAGCTGCAGGCCAGGCTGACGCCGAGAATCCACGAGAAATACCACATCGAGCTTCTCCTAATAGGCGTTGGGGTTCTTGCCGAGGCTGTCGCTGGTCACCGGTCCGCGCATGACGCGGAAGACCCAGCCGGTATACATGACGATGATCGGCAGGAAGAACGCGGTGACCAGCAGCATGATGAACAGCGTCATGTGGCTGGACGAGGAATCCCACAGCGTCAGCCCGCTATTGGGGACGCTCGAGGACGGCAGGAAGAACGGGAAGATCGATAGCCCCGCCGTGCTGACGATGCCGAAAATGCCGGTGCTGCTGGCGAGGTAGGCGAGCCATTTGCGGCGGGCGGCGAGGCCGAACACGGCTAGCGCCATGCCCCCGAACCCCAGGACCGGCGCGGCGATCATCCAGGGATAGGTGCTATAATTGCTGAGCCACCCACCCGGCACCAGTTCGACGGACTTGTTGAGCGGATTGATCGGCGCATTGGGATCGATGACGCTGGTGATCACATGGCCGCTCATGAAGGATATCCAGACCCCGCCCAGGGCGAACAGGACGAGGGTGGCGAGGCCGGCCCAGATGCCGTAGCTGCGCGCCCGCTCGGCAATGATGCCTTCGGTGCGACCGGCCAGGAGCGCGGCGCCATGGGTGACCACCATGCCGACGCTGACCAGCCCGGCCAGCAGCGCGAAGGGCGTCAGCAACTGGAAGAAATTGCCGGTATAGAAGATGCGCATCGTGTGATCGAGGTGGAACGGCGCGCCCAGCAGCACATTGCCCACGGCCACGCCCATGATCAGCGCGGGCACGAAGCCGCCGATGAACAGGCCCCAGTCCCAGGCGGTGCGCCAGCGCTTGTCCTCGACCTTGCCGCGGAACTTGAAGCCGACTGGCCGCAGGATCAGCGCCACGAGGATGACCATCATGGCCAGGTAAAAGCCCGAGAAGCTGACGGCATAGAGCGAGGGGAAGGCGGCGAAGATGGCGCCACCGCCCAGGATCAGCCAGACCTGATTGCCTTCCCAGGTCGGCCCGATCAGGTTGAGCAGCACCCGTCGTTCCGCATCGGTGCGGGCGGCGAAGGGCAACAGGGTCCCCACGCCCAGGTCGCGCCCGCCCATGATGGCGAAACCGATCAGCAGGACACCGAGCAGCAGCCACCAGATCAGCCGCAGCGTTTCGTAATCGAGTGGAATGGTGCTCACGATCCGAGCTCCTTGTTTGCGGGCGTGGCGGGGATGGCGGCCATGACGAAATCATCGGCGTCGTCATCGTCGGCGAACAGCTTGTCCTTGGGACCGGCCTTGATGACGCGGACCATGAGGAAGACCATGATGATCAGCAGGACGGTATAGAGCAGCACGAAGAAGCTCAGCGAAAGGACGAGATCGAGCACGGTGAGGCCCGATGCGGCGTAGAAGGTGGGCAATACCCCCTCCACCACCCAGGGCTGCCGGCCGAATTCGGCGATGAACCAGCCGCTTTCGATGGCCACCCAGGGCAGGGGCAGGGTGACGAAGCTGAACCACAGCAAGGGCTTGTTGGTATCGATCCAGCCGCGCGATGCCCGGTAGAACCACATCGCGAAGAAGGCGATGTAGAAGAAGCCCAACCCCATCATGATGCGGAAGGTCCAGAACAGCGGCCAGACGCCCGGCACCGTATCCTGCGCCGCCATGGCGATTTCCGCCTCGGTGGCGTTCTCGATGTCCACGCGATATTTTTTCAGCAACAGGCCATAGCCCAGGTCGGGCCAATATTCGTCGAATATGGCGCGGGCTTCTTCATTGCTGCCATCGGCGCGGATATCCTGGAGCGCGCTATAGGCGATGATGCCGGTGCGGATGCGGTCCTCGGCGCGCTCCACCAGCTCGTTGATGCCCGGAAGTTCCTCGGTGAAGGAGCGCGTGGTGATGAGCCCGCCGACCCAGGGGATCGAAATGTGGAAGCCCGGCTCGCCATTCTCGCCCGGCCAGGCGATCAGCGTCCAGGGCGCGGGCGCCTCTTCGGTATGGTACATGGCCTCGAGCGCCGCGATCTTCATCTTCTGGTGCTCGGTGGCGACATAGCCGCTCTCATCGCCCAGCACCACGACCGAAAGCGCCGAAGCGAGGCCGAAACTGGCCGCGACGACGGCCGAGCGCTTGGCCAGCTCGACATGCCGGCCCTTGATCAGGAAGAAGGACGAAATGGCCAGGATGAACACCGCGCCCGAGAGATAGCCGGCGCTGACCGTGTGCACGAACTTGGCCTGGGCCACGGGATTGAAGATCACCGCCATGAAATCGGTGATTTCCATGCGCATCGTATCGGGGTTGAACTTGGCGCCGACCGGGTTCTGCATCCAGCCATTGGCGATCAGGATCCACAGGGCCGAGAAATTGGCGCCCAGGGCAGTGAGCCAGGTGACGACCAGGTGGCCGACTTTGCTCAGCCGGTCCCAGCCGAAGAAGAACAGGCCGATAAAGGTGGCTTCGAGGAAGAAGGCCATGAGGCCCTCGATGGCCAAAGGCGCGCCGAAGATGTCGCCGACATAATGGCTGTAATAGCTCCAGTTCATGCCGAACTGGAATTCCATGACGATGCCCGTGGCCACGCCCATGGCGAAATTGATGCCGAACAACGTGCCCCAGAACAGGGTCGCCTTGCGCCAGATCTGGCGCCCGGTCATCACATAGACGCTTTCCATGATCGCCATCATGAAAGAGAGGCCCAGCGTCAGGGGCACGAAGATGAAGTGGTACATCGCGGTGGCGGCGAATTGCCACCGCGATAAATCGACGACGAGCATATCGATCATGGCATATGGGCCTCGGTCTTGCGGCGGCCGGAATCGGGTCGCCCTTGTCCCCTCATAATTATGCAGGGTGTTGAACGCCTTGATTCAGATCAAGACAGCCTGGCTGACCTGCCGCTAGGGTGGTCCGACCATGAACAGGACGCCTGCCACACCGAAGGATGCCGATCGCCAGGCCGGCAAGCTGCTGAGCCGGCTGCAACGCCATGGCGGGGTCGCCCTGTGGGTGGCGCTGCTGCTGCCGCTGGCCGGCGGCGGACTTCTCGTCTGGCAGGCCTGGACGCTGGCCGATGTGCTCGGCCGGGCCATCGAGAGCGGGGAGGCGCCAGCTTTGCTGCTGCCTTCCGTCGGGCTCATCCTGGCCCTGCTCGCCATCCGCGCCGGGCTGGGCGCCCTGGGCGAACAGGCCGGCATAGCCGCCGCGGAACGCATCAAGCAGCATCTGCGCCAGGCCTTGTTCCAGAATCTGTTGGCGCGCTCGCCGCGCGATGCGGACAAGGCCTCGTCCGGGCTTGCCGCGGCCGCCATCGTCGACCAGGTGGAGGCGCTGGACGGCTATTTCGCGCGCTATCTGCCCGCCGCGCTGCAGGCCGCGCTGCTGCCCCTGATATTCGGCGCCATCATCCTGCCGCTGGATTGGGTGGCGGGCGTGCTGTTTCTGGTCACCGCGCCGCTCATTCCCATCTTCATGGCCCTGGTCGGCTGGGGCGCGCAGATCGCCACGGACCGCCAGGCGCGAGCGCTCAGCCACCTCTCGGGCCGCTTCGCCGACCGGCTCAAAGGCCTGCTGACACTAAAGTTGTTCGGGCGCGCCGAGGCGGAAACCGCCGGCATCGTCGCCGCCAGCGAGGCCTTGCGCAAACGCACGCTCAAGGTCTTGCGCATCGCCTTCCTGTCCTCGGCGGTGCTGGAATTCTTCGCGGCGCTGGGCGTCGCCGGCATCGCGCTCTATGTCGGCCTGACCTTCATCGACTATCTGCATCTGCGCGCCAGCCCGCTGACGCTGCATGTGGGCATGTTCCTGCTGCTCATGGCGCCTGAAATCTACAATCCGCTGCGCTTGCTCGCCTCTCATTACCATGACCGGGCCACGGCCAAGGCGGGCCTCGTCGAGATCGAGCGGCAATTGGGCGCCATTCCCGAAGCCGGATCGGCACCGGTCGATATCGCGCCGCGCTCCGGCCCGGCCATCGGCATCGTGCTCGACAAGCTCATTCTGCGCACGCCGGACCGCATGCGTGCCGTGCTGGACGAAGCGGACCTGACCATCGCGCCGGGGCAGCACGTGGCCATTCTGGGCAGCAGTGGCTCGGGCAAGACCAGCCTTCTCGAAACCATTGCCGGCCTGCGCCCGCCGGAAAGCGGCATCAGCCTTGATGGCCGGCCGCTGGCCGAATGGAGCGCGGCGGAATTGCGCGGCCGGGTCTTCATGCTGACGCAGAAGCCCCGGCTGATCCATGCCAGTATTGCCGACAATATCGCGCTGGCCCGGCCCGATGCCAGCCGCCACGATATCGAGCGGGCGGCGGAAGGCGCCGCTATCGGCGGCTTTGCCGCGGCCCTGCCCGAGGGGCTGGATACGCTGATCGGCGAGGATGGGATCGGGCTGTCCGGCGGGCAGGCGCAGCGCGTGGCGCTGGCGCGGATGTTCCTGCGCGATGCCGGCCTGGTCCTGCTCGACGAGCCCACGGCGCATCTCGATCCCGCGCTCGAGGACGAAATCATCGGCAAGGTGCTCGATTATTGCGCCGGCCGCACGCTGGTCATCGCCACCCATTCGCACAATCTCGCCAATCGCCTCGACAAGGCCTGGCGCATTGCCGGGCACGGGCTGGTCGAGGCGCCGCATCATCGGCGCAAGCGGGGTGTCGCATGAAGGCGCTGCTGGCTTTTCTCCCCCTGTTCCGCCAGCGCGGCCGCGCCTTCGGGTTGGCGCTGCTGCTGTCGCTGGTAACCCTGCTGGCCGGCGTGGCGCTGCTGGGAACCTCGGGCTGGTTCATCACCGCGACGGCGCTGACCACGCTGGGGCTGGGCTTCAACCTCTTCGTGCCGTCCTCGCTGGTGCGCGGCTTTTCCTTCATCCGCATCCTGGCGCGCTATGGCGAGCGACTGGTGGGCCACAATGCCACGCTGAAGCTGCTTTCGGACCTGCGTGGCTGGCTCTTTGCGCTGCTGTTTCCGAAATTGCCGCTGCCCGACCGCTCGCTGCGCCATGGCGACCTGGTGAGCCGGCTGACGGCCGATGTAGACGCGCTCGACACTGCCTTCCTCGTGGCCGTCGGCCCCTGGATGGCGGCCCTGCTGGTGGGCGGCGGCATGACGGCGCTGCTCGGCTTCTTCCTGCCCGGGGCGGCGCTGGCCTATGGCCTGGCAATGCTGGGTGCCGCCTTACTGGTGCCGATCGGCCTCGTCTGGCTCAGCCGGTCGGCGGGGCGGGCCAGCGTCGCGGCCCAGGCCGATATGCGCATGGCCGTGCTCGACGGCGCCATCGGGCACGCCGACCTCACGGCCCTGGGCGCGCTGGGCACGGCGGCGCGCCGGTTCGAGGCGGCCAGCGCCATCGCTGCGTCCCTGCGCCGTCGCCTCGGCGCCTATACGGCCGGCGCCGCGGCCATGGTGCAAATGCTGGCCGCCTTGGCCCTGATCAGCACCTTGTGGATGGGGCTCCTGGCCGTGGATGCGGGGCATGTCGAAGGCCCCGTCATGGCCGGATTGCTGCTGGCCGTGCTCGGCAGCTTCGAGGTGACCGGCATGATCGTGCGCAGCGTCGGCAAGGCCGGCGCCGCCATGGCCGCCGCCGAACGCCTCAATGCGCTGGCGGCCCTGGCCCCGCCGGTGGCCGAACCGGCAAAGCCGCGCGACATCCCCGAAGATGGCGCCATTGCGTTCGAGGAGGTCAGCTTCGCCTATCCGGGCCTACCGCCCGTGCTCTCGGGATTTTCACTGACAATCGCACCGGGCGAGCGTATCGCCATTGCCGGCCCGAGCGGCAGCGGCAAGTCGACCCTGCTGCGGCTGCTGCTGCGCCTGGCCGAGCCGCAGGATGGCGCGATCGGCATTGGCGGGATCGGGCTCGAGCAATTCCGCAGCGCCGATATCCATGCGCATATGGCGCTGCTGAGCCAGGACAGTCCGGTCTTCATCGATACGATCCGCAACAACCTGCTGATCGGGCGGCCCGACGCCAGCGATGCCGATCTCTGGGCCGCCCTGGCGGAGGCGCAATTGGATGCGCATATTGCCGCGCTGCCCAAGGGGCTCGACAGCATTGTCGGCGAGGCCGGCCGTACGCTTTCGGCGGGCCAGGCCCGGCGGCTTTGCCTAGCCCGGGCGCTGGTCAGCCGGGCGCCGGTGCTGCTGCTCGATGAGCCCAGTGACGCGCTGGACCGCGCCACGGAACTGGCCTTTTTCGGCGTTCTCGCGGCAGCGGCGGCGGAGCGTACCATCATCATGGTGACCCATGCCGCCCTGCCGGAGGGCGTGGTGGATCGGGTGCTGACGCTGCGCAACGGGCGGCTTTGCACCTGAAGAGCAACGCCGCAGATGCATGGCTGTTGACCGGATGGTCAAAAATCAAAAATACGCCATAATCGTGCCGTTCGGCAAGAATTTCATTTAAATATCAATGGCATGAAAGCTCTCAAGGGTGGGCGGGTCCGGCGCGTTCATCGGCAGGACTGGCAAGGTTTCATGAACCTTATGCCTCTTTCGAATGCATGTAGTGCATAACGGATGTGCAGTTTGGCTACCTACTAATCACGACCCCAATGATCTAGATAAGGGTCATCAAAACGAAGGGGAACCAAAATGAACATCGCCAAGAAGATTGCCGACTTTGCCCGTTACCAGCGCACCCTGCGCGAGCTGAACAGCCTCGACAGCCGTCAGCTGCACGACCTGGGCATCACCAAGGGCGACATCAAGTCGATCGCTCGCGGCACCTATATCGGCTAAGCCAAACGCATAGCTGAACTGTCCGACGAAGGCGTCCTCCAGGGCGCCTTTTGTCGTTTCTAGGGGCTTCGGAACCAATCCGGATCGTCATCCTCGGGTCAAGCCCGAGGGTGACGATTTGTGGGTGGGGATGCTGCCTCGCCCGAACCGCTCTAACGCACGAGATCCGCGACGACGCAGTCCAGCGCCGTGACGAGGTCGGCCGGCCGGATGCGGATTTGCAGGCCGCGCTGGCCGCCATTGAGAAAAATCTCGTCGTAGAGCATGGCCAGTTCGTCGAGCGCGGTGGGGACCGGCTTGCGCTGGCCCAGGGGGCTGATGCCGCCGACCTTGTAGCCGGTCAGGCGTTCGGCATCGACGGGCTTCATCATCTGGGCGGATTTGCCACCCAGGGCCGCGGCGAGCTTTTTCATGTTCACCTCCTCGTCGGAAGGCAGGATGGCGCAGACGGGCTTGCCGTCGAGTTCGGCCATCAAGGTCTTGAACACTTCGCCGGGCGAAGCGCCCATGGCCTCGGCCGCCTGCAATCCCACGCGCTCCGCATTGGGATCGTAGTCATAGGTGGCGAGCGTGAAGGCCAGGCCGGCCTTCGCCAGGGCCTGCGTGGCGGGAGTCGTCTTGGACATGGCCCTGTTTTAGGCCAATGGCGGCAAACGGCAAGCCTCAGCGCTCGAGGTCCTTGCGCTGTATCCAGCGCGGATCGTCGGCGGGATTGTGCGCGGCTTCCATGCCGACATCCTGCAAGAGATGCGGCGACAGGCGCAGCGCCTGAAGGGCGCGCCGGCGGCGCTGGCCGACCTGCTCCTCTCCGCCGCCATTGCGGGCCGCGGGCAGGGGCAGGAGAAAAGCGAGAAAACCAAGCATTTTGCATTCGCTGGCCTTATGGCCAGCGCTCTCATGCGATTGACAACGCCTGGAATATGCGCCTCACTCTGGCCGGATACCAACTAAAGCTCGGCAAGTACGCATAAGGAGATTTTATCCATGTCGTTGCCGCCCATGGCCGCCATAAGAGCCTTCGAAGCCGTGGCGCGCCATTTGAGCTTCACCCGCGCCGCCGACGAATTGGGCATGACGCAGGCGGCGGTGAGCTATCAGATCAAGCTGCTGGAGGAGCGCATTGCCGCCCCGCTCTTCGTGCGCCGGCCCAGGCAGGTGGAATTGAGCGAAACCGGCCGCAAGCTGGCGCCGCAAATCCGCCAGGCCTTCGAGCTCATGCGTGAGGCCTTTGCCGATACCAAGGGGGAAGTCGACAGCCTGCTCTCGATCTCCACCGTGCCCACCTTTGCCAGCCAATGGCTGGCCAAGAATCTCGGCCTGTTCCAGATCGCGCATCCCGATATTGCCGTGCGGCTCGACAGCACCAGCGACATGGTCGATCTGAGCGGTGACGCCTTCGATATCGGGATCCGCACGCTGGCGGAGCCGCGAGGGAAGGGGCTGGTATACCACCTGCTGGTCAAGGCGGACTTCACCCCGCTTCTAAGCCCCGCGCTGGCGGAAAGCATTGGCGGGATCAGGGAGCCGGCGGACCTTCTCAAGCTGCCGATGCTCGATCCGCAGGATGAATGGTGGGGCATGTGGTTCAGCGCGGCGGGGGTGCCGGGCTTTTCGGGGGAGGGGCGGCCCAAAAGCGTGATGAACCTGCAGAGCCTGCTCGGCGCGGCCGCCATTGCGGGGCGCGGGGCGACCATGCTGACGCCGGCGCTGTTCCATGACGAGATTGCCGCGGACCAGTTGATCCGGCCCTTTCCGCTGCTGGCCAATGCCGGGCGGGGCTATTACCTGGCCTATGCGGAAAGCCGCCGAAACGTGCCTAAGATCAAGAGGTTCCGCGACTGGATGCTGGAGGCGACGGCTTTCATGCGCGCCGAATCCTGAACAAGGCAAAGGGCCCGGAGACGTGTTCCGGGCCCTTGTTTCCGCGGCGGGGAGGTGCCTTGGAAAGCTAGACGATGCCGCTCGACCCGGCCGCGATTTCCGGGCGGATTTCGGCGACCTTGGCGCGGTAGCCGGCGGCACGATAGGCGGCGAGCGGGTCGATGGCGCCGCCCTGTTCCAGCCGGGCCATGGCCAGAATGGGCTCCACATCGGTGCGGAAGGCCTTGCGCAGTTCGAGCGCTGCGGCCAGCGCATCATTGGCGTTCTGCGCCGCGACGAGTGAATTCCGATCGACCAGCAGGGCCTGGGCATAGGCTCGCTGCACATCGGCCGCGGAGAGCATCAGCGACTCGATGGGGTCGGTGACGTTGTGTGACTGGTCGAGCATGTGCGCGGGGTGGAAATCGGCGTCGCGGCTTTCGGCGTCTACCAGCTCGTTGAAGACGAGGAAGAGACGGAACGGATCGATGGAGCCGGCGTCGAGATCGTCGTCGCCATATTTGCTGTCATTGAAGTGGAAGCCGCCAAGCTTGCCGAACTGAGCGAGGCGGGCGACGATCATTTCAATGTTCACATTGGGCGCATGGTGGCCGAGATCGACGAGGCAGAAGGCCTTGTCGCCCAGTTCCTTGGCGATCAGGTAATTGGTGCCCCAATCCTGCACGACGGTCGAATAGAAGGCCGGCTCGTACATCTTGTGCTCGGTATAGAGCCGCCAGTCATCGGGCAGGGCGGCGTGGATCGATTTCATCGAGTCGAGATAATGCTCGAATTGCGATGTGAAATTGACCTGGCCGGGGAAGTTGGAGCCGTCGCCGATCCAAACGGTGAGGGCCTTGGAGCCGATGGTTTTGCCGATCTCGATGCATTCCAGATTATGCTCGATCGCCTGGTCGCGGGTGGCCTTGTCATAGGCCGAGAGCGAGCCGAACTTGTAGGACTGGATCTGCCCCTTGGCGTCCGAGAAGGTATTGGAATTCATGGCGTCGAAGCCGAGATTGAAACGGCTGGCGGCCTGCTTCAGCCGGTTCGGATCGGCCTTGTCCCAGGGAATGTGGAGGGAGACGGTACGCGTCGCCCGGGTCAGCTGGGCGATGACGGCGCAATCCTCGATCTTGTCGAAGATGTCGCGCGGCTCGCCCTTGCCCGGGAAGCGGGCAAAACGGGTGCCGCCGGTGCCGACGCCCCAGGAGGGCACGGCGACGGAGAAATTCGCGACCTTTTCCTTGATGGCGTCGATGGCAATGCCGCGTCGGTCGAGGCGTTCGCCGAGGCTGTCATAGTCGTTGCGAAGGTCGGTTGAGAGCCTGGCGTTCTCGGCGGCGATGATGGATGGGTCGATGATGTGTTCGGTCATTGTTTTCTCCCGAAGATACCCCTCACCCGTCTCGGCCTTCGGCCGATCCACCCTCTCCCACAAGGGGCGAGGGGGGGCTCCGCGTTCGGGGAGGCTAAGTGCCTTCCTTCTCCCCTTGTGGGAGAAGGTGCCCGAAGGGCGGATGAGGGGGCTCTTCCCCAATTAATTACCGCGGAAACGACTGGGCGTTGCCCGCATCGACGTTGAGGATGTTGCCGGTGGACTTGGCCGAAGCGTCCGACGCGAAGAAATAGATGGCCTCGGCGATGTCTTCGGGGAAGACGCTCCGCTTGAGCATGGAGCGCTCGCGGTACATTTCCTCGAGGCCATCCTTGTCGGTCTTGTAGGTTGAGGCGCGCTGCTCGAGCCATTCGCCGGCCCAGATCTTGGAGCCGCGCAGCACCGCGTCGGGATTGACGGTGTTGACGCGGATCTGCTCGGCGGCGCCTTCGAGGGCCAGGCAGCGCGCGAGGTGGATTTCGGCGGCCTTGGCGGTACAATAGGCGGCGGCATTGGGCGAGGCGGCGAGGCCGTTCTTGGAGGCCACGAAGACGACATTGCCGCCGATCTTCTGCTGGCGGAACAGGCGGAAGGCCTCGCGGGAAACCAGGAAATAGCCCGTGGACAGGATATCCATGTTCTTGTTCCAGAGCTCCAGCGTCGTTTCCTCGATGGGGGCCGAGGATGCGAGGCCTGCATTGGAGACCAGGATGTCGAGGCCGCCGAATTCCACCACGGCATGGGCGAAGCCGGAAATGACCTGGTCTTCCCTGGTGACGTTGATATTGACCGGGCGGACGAAATCCTTGCCGAAGGCGGAGCCAAGTTCTTCATTGGCGGCGTCGAGCGCGGCCTGATCGATATCGGCCAGGACGACGCAGGCGCCTTCGCGCAGCAGGCGGACGGCCGTTGCCTTGCCGATGCCGCCGGCGCCGCCGGTGACGAGGGCGATCTTGCCCGCGAGCGATTTCGGCTTCGGCATGCGCTGGAGCTTGGCTTCTTCGAGCAGCCAATATTCGATGTCGAAGGCTTCCTGCTCGGGCAGCCCCTGATATTCGGACACGGTCGAAGCGCCGCGCATCACGTTGATGGCGTTGACATAGAACTCGCCGGAAATGCGGGCGGTAGCCTTGTCCTTGGCGAAGGTGATCATGCCGACGCCGGGGATGAGATAGACCACGGCATTGGGATCGCGGATGGCGGGCGAATTGTCGTGGCGGCAGCGCTCGTAATAGGCCGCGTAATCGGCGCGGTAATCGGCAATCTGCTGGTCGAGACCGGCAATGACGGCATCGACGTCCGGCTTGGCCGGATCGAAGTCGATCACCAGCGGGCGGATCTTGGTGCGCAGGAAATGGTCGGGGCAGGACGTGCCCAGGGCCGCCAGCGGCCGCAGATCGTTGGAATTGACGAATTCGAGCACGGCGGCGCTGTCATCGAAATGGCCGAGCTTGTGGCTGTCTTCGGAGATGAACCCGCGAATCTTGGGCATCAGGCGGGCTGCAACGGCGCGGCGTTCCTCGGCGGGCAGGCTATCGACTTTTTTTCCGCCGAAGATCGTCTTGCCCTCGGTCTCCTTCTCGAACCAGTCCATGGCCTGGTTGATGATGGCGATGGTGGTTTCGTAGCACTCTTTGGGCGTGTCGCCCCAGGTGAAGAGGCCATGGGACTCGAGCACGACGCCCTTGGCCTCGGGGTTTTCGAGGCAGAATTTTTCCAGCCACAGGCCCAGCTCGAAGCCTGGCTTCTTCCAGGGGAGCCAGCCGATCACATCGCCAAAAATCTGCCGGGTCAGCTCCTTGGAATTCTTCGAGGCCGCGATGGCGATGATCGCGTCGGGATGCATGTGATCGACATAGGGCCGGTTCACATAGGCATGGAGCGGGGTATCGATGGAGGAGGCGCGGGGATTGAGATTGAACGTGGCGTGGGGGAGGTAGCCCACCACCTCGTCTTCGAATTCGACGCCGCGATAGAGGCCCTTCAGCGCCCGCAGCTTGTCCATGTAGAGCGTGGCGAAACCATCGAGCTTGATCGAGGCATTGTCGCCGCCCGAGCCCTTGACCCAGAGAACCTCGACCATTTCGCCCGTCAGCGGGTCTTGCTGCATGATCTTGGAGGAGGTGTTGCCGCCACCGTAATTGGTGACGCGCTTGTCGCTGCCGAGCAGGTTGGAGCGATAGACGAGGCGCTCCGGCTCGCTCATAGACGCGGCCTTGGCATCATCCCACAAATTGGCGAGGCGCTTGGGCGCGGTGGACATGGATTTCCTCCTGTAGTTTCGGCGGTCTCAGGAGCCGTCCCCATCCACGGGCGTCATCCCGGCCGGCGCCGGGTGACTTCGGGTATGGGGACCATTCCTGGCTTTGCCCGCACGCAAGTTCGGTCCGGACATGGCCATACCACTCCGATAGTGTCAATCAGAAACAGTCATGTTTCGTCATTCATGCTCGAATATGACAGAAACATGCGGAATGATGATTGACTCTGCATGAGTTTGATGGGAACGAATGCAATCAGGGAGGATCGGCCTTGCACGAAACGGAACGTCATCGCGTCATATTGGCAGCCGCACAAAGTCGCCCCGTGGTGACCGTGGCGGAGCTTTGCGACGTGACCAGCTCGTCCGAAGCCACTATTCGTCGGGACATTGCGGCGCTGCATGTGCAGGGCAAGCTGCGGCGGGTGCGCGGCGGCGCCGAGGCGATCAATCCGCCGGAACAGGGCGGATTGATGGGGCGGCCCTTCTCGGTCAACGAAACGATCAATATCGCGCAAAAGCGGGCAATCGCCCGTGCTGCCGCCGAGATGTGCAATGACGGCGAGCCGATCATCATCAATGGCGGCACCACCACCTATCAGATGGTGCATCACCTTCTGGGCAAACGGCTGAGCGTCTTCACCAACAGCTTCGCCATCGCCGAATTCCTCATTCACAATTCGCGCAATTCGGTCGTCATTCCCGGCGGTACGATCTATCGCGAGCAGAACGTCATCCTCTCGCCCTTCGGCGGCGTGGTGGCGAGCCATTTTTACGCCAAGCGCATGTTCATCGGCTGCCAGGGCATCGGCGCCCATGGCCTGATGGAGGCCGACCCCATGGTCGTGCAATCGGAGCTGGCGCTGATCGGACAGGCAGACGAACTCGTCGTCCTCGCCGATTCATCGAAATTTTCGGGACGCTCCAGCCTCATTCTCTGCGGGCTGGACCGAATTGCCGCTGTCATCACCGATAGCGGTATCCGCGACGAGGACCGCCAGATGCTGGAAAACGCAGGCGTGCGACTCATCGTGGCGGATGCGGCCGCTCAGGCCGAGCCAGAAACGAAAACGGCCTGAGCATTCAATGACGATAACCAGATCATTCCCGGGAGGAATTCATATGAAACTCTGGACACTGCTTGCTGCAACGGCAACCGCCGCCGTGCTGATGGCCGCGCCGGCCGCCGCCCAGACCCGTATCGCGCTGGTCGTGAAATCGCTCGGCAACGGCTTTTTCGACGCCGCCGCCAAGGGCGCTGAGGAAGCCGCCGCCGAGCTGGGCGATGTCGAGCTGATCTATACCGGCCCGACCGCGGCCACCGCCGAAGCGCAGATCGAAGTCGTCAATTCGCTGATCGCCCAGCAGGTGGATGCCATCGCCATCTCCGCCAACGATCCCGACGCCCTGGTGCCGGCCCTGCAGCGCGCCATGGACCGCGGCATCAAGGTCATCTCCTGGGATTCGGGCGTCGCGCCCGAAGGCCGCCAGATCCACCTCAACCCGTCGGACATCGACCTGATCGGCGAAACCATCATCAAGCTCGCCGCCGATTACCTGCCCGAAGGGGGTGACGTGGCCATTCTCTCGGCCGCCTCGACCGCGACCAACCAGAATGCCTGGATCGAGGCCGCCAAGGCCGCGATCCCCGAGAAGTTCCCCAATATCAACCTCGTCGCCACCGTCTATGGCGATGACGATTCGGTGAAATCCACCGAAGAAGCGCGCGGCCTGATCGCCGCTTACCCCGACCTCAAGGCCATCATCGCCCCGACCACGGTCGGTGTCGTTGCCGCCGCCCAGGTGGTGACCGACCAGAACCTCATCGGCCAGATCAACGTCACCGGCCTGGCCCTGCCGTCCGAGTTCAAGCAGTTCATCGACAATGGCGCTTCGCAGGCCGTGGCGCTGTGGAACCCGATCGATCTCGGCTATTCGGCTGTCTACCTCGCCAATGCGCTGGTCGAGGGGCAGGAAGCGGCACCGGGCGCCACCTTCTCCATCGGCAAGGTGGGCGAAGTGACCCTGGACGACACCAACTCGGCCGCCATGGCCGCGCCGTTCCAGTTCGATAAGACCAATATCGAGGAATTCTCGAAGATTTATTGATCTTTCCCATCCCGGCGCTTCGGCGCCGGGGTAACCCCCACCCCTGTCCCCTCCCCACAAGGGGGGAGGGGACAGGGGTGGGGGTATTAACGAGCACAAACCCATGACCGAGCCCATCCTCACCCTTTCCGGCATATCGAAAAGCTTTCCCGGCGTGCGGGCGCTTAGCGATGTGTCGCTGGAACTCTATCCCGGCGCGGTGACGGCGCTGATCGGCGAGAATGGCGCGGGCAAGTCGACGCTGGTGAAGACCATGACCGGCATCTACCAGTCCGATAGCGGGGAAATCCGCGTCAATGGCCAGGTGGTGAGCCTGCCGACGGCCATTTCGGCTTCCCAGGCCGGCATTACCGCCATCCACCAGGAAACGGTCTTGTTCGACGAATTGAGCGTCGCCGAGAACATCTATCTCGGGCATGCGCCGCGCAATCGGCTGGGGCTGATCGATTGGGGCACGATGCGGCGCGAGGCGCAGGAAACGCTTGATTCCATGGCGGCAGGCATCGATGCGGGCATGCCGCTCAAGGAATTGGGCATCGCCAAGAAGCACCTGGTCGCCGTGGCGCGGGCGCTGTCGGTGGATGCGCAGGTCGTCATCATGGACGAGCCGACGGCGGCCTTGAGCCAGAAGGAAATCGAAGAGCTTTACGTGCTGGTCGACCTGCTCAAGCAGGACGGCAAGGCCATCCTCTTCATCTCGCACAAATTCGACGAAATCTATCGTATCGCCGACCGCTATACCGTGTTCCGCGACGGGGAAATGGTGGGCAAGGGGTTCATCAAGGATACGCCGCAAGCCGAAATCGTCCGGCTGATGGTGGGGCGCTCGGTGGACCATATCTTCCCCGCGCGCGAGGCCGCGATCGGCGACGTTGTGCTGGACGTGCAAGGGCTCAGCCATCCCACCGAATTCGACGACGTCGCCTTCGCCGTGAAGAAGGGCGAAATCCTGGGCTTTTACGGGCTGGTCGGCGCCGGGCGCTCCGAGGTGATGCAGGCCGTGTTCGGCATGACCAAGCCTTCGGGCGGCGTCATGGTGCTGGACGGCCGGACCATTGCCCCGCGCTCACCGGCCGATGCGGTGGAAGCGGGCATCGTCTATGTGCCCGAGGAACGTGGCAAGCAGGGCGTCATCACGGGCGAGCCGATCTTCAAGAATGTCTCGCTGCCGAGCCTCAATAAAACCAGCCGCTCCGGCTTTCTGCGCATGGCCGAGGAATTTGCGCTGGCGCGGACCTATACCGAGCGGCTGGACCTGCGCGCCTCCTCGCTGAGCCAGAATGTCTCGACGCTGTCGGGCGGCAACCAGCAGAAGGTGGTGATCGCCAAATGGCTGGCCACCTTGCCCAAGGTCATCATCCTCGACGAGCCGACCAAGGGTATCGATATCGGCTCCAAGGCAGCCGTGCATGAATTCATGGGGGAACTCGTGGCGCAGGGGCTCTCGGTCATCATGGTCTCCTCCGAACTGCCCGAAGTGCTGGGCATGAGCGACCGCATCGTGGTCATGCGCGAAGGGCTGGTGGTGGACATATTGGACAACAAAGACCTTAAACCCGAGACGCTGGTGCGCCTGGCCGCGGGGATCGTCGAGGACGAGGCGGCATGAAAAGCGTGCTGAAAAATCGTGAAATCTGGCTGGCTTTGGCCATCGTGGCGGTGGTCATTCTGGTGACGCTGCGCTTTCCGCGCTTTTCCCAGCCGGGAAACCTGCTGACCATCCTCAACGACACCTCCATCCTGATGATGCTGGCTTTGGGGCAGATGGTGGTGATCCTGACGCGCTCGATCGATCTGTCCATGGCCTCCAACCTGGCGCTGACCGGCATGATCGTCGCCATGGTCAATGCGGCCTTCCCCATGATCCCCATTCCGCTCCTGATCGCCGGCTGCGTTCTGGTCGGCGCGGCTCTGGGCGGCTTCAACGGCATGCTGGTCTGGAAGCTCGATATTCCGCCTATCGTCGTGACTTTGGGCACGCTCACCATTTTCCGCGGGCTGGTCTTCGTCATTTCCGGCGGCGCCTGGGTCAATGCGGCGCAGATGAGCCCGGATTTCATTGCCCTGCAGCGCGGCAGCTTTGTCGGCCTGCCGGTCCTGACCTGGTTCGCCATCGTCGTCGCGGCTCTGTTCTATGTGCTGATGACGCGCACGCCGGCCGGCCGGAGCTTTTACGCCATCGGCGTCAATCCCACGGCCTCGGTCTATACCGGCATCAATGTGGGGCGGACCAAATTCCTCGCCTTCGTCATTTCCGGGGCGATTTCCGGGCTTTGCGGCTATCTCTGGATTTCCCGCTACGTCATCGCCTCGGTGGAAGTGGCCAGCGGCTATGAACTGACCATCATCGCCGCCTGCGTCATCGGCGGCGTCTCCATTGCCGGGGGCATCGGCACGGTGGCAGGCGCATTGCTCGGCGCGCTGTTCCTCGGCGTCGTCAACAATGCCCTGCCGGTCATCGGCGTCTCGCCTTTCTGGCAGATGGCCATTTCCGGCGCCGCGATCCTGCTGGCCGTGGTGCTCAATGCGCGCGGCGAGCGGAGCAAGGGCCGGGTGATCCTGAAAAAGGCGGAGGGGGTGGCGTGATGATAATGGACGCTTTTCTCCCCTCCCCCTTGAGGGAAGGGGCCGGGGGTGGGGGGTCAGACTTCTCCACGAACGCCAGTGCATTTTTCGGCGCCCGAACCCCCACCCTCAATCCCTCCCCTCAAGGGGGAGGGAAGCCTGCCCTGTGGCTCCCGGATTTTTGCCCATGACCGACATGATCACGACTGGCCGCCGTCTGCCCGACCGGCTCGACAATCCGGTGAAATCGGCCGCCCTGAGCTGGGAGAGCCTGCTCGTGCTGGTGGCGCTGGGCATTTTCATCGCCAACAGCTTCGCCTCGCCCTATTTCCTCAATGCGTGGAGCCTGAGCGACCTCACCTTCAATTTTACCGAGAAGGCGCTGATCGCCCTGGCCATGGCGCTGGTGATCATCACCGGTGAAATCGACCTCTCGGTGGCCTCGATCATCGCGCTGGCCTCGACGCTGATGGGCCTGGCGCTGCAATATGGCGCGGACACGCCCATGCTGGTGGCGGTGGGTGTGGGCGTCGGCATCCTCTGCGGCGCCTTCAACGGCTTCCTCGTGACCGGGCTCAAGCTGCCCTCCATCGTGGTCACGATCGGCACGATGAGCCTGTTTCGCGGCATTGCCTACATCATCCTGGGCGACCAGAGCTTCAAAGGCTATCCGGCGAGCTTTTCCTGGTTCGGGCAGGGCTATGTCTGGTGGGTGATTTCCTTCGAACTGGTGCTGTTCCTTGTGGCGGCAGTGATTTTCTACGTGCTGCTGCACCACACCAATTTCGGCCGCCGGGTCTTCGCCATCGGCAATAATGCGACGGCGGCGCAATTTTCCGGCGTGCGCGTGGACCGCATCAAGTTCGTCCTTTTCTGCCTCACCGGGCTGATGAGCGGCATCGCCGCCGTGTTGCTGACGGCCCGGCTGGGCTCGACCCGTCCCTCCATCGCGCAGGGCTTCGAGCTCGAGGTCATCACCATGGTGGTGCTGGGCGGGGTCTCGATCCTGGGCGGCGCCGGCTCGATCATCGGCGTGGTGCTGGCAGCCTTGATCATTGGCCTCGTGACCTTCGGGCTGGGCCTGCTCAACGTGCCGGGCATTGTCATGTCGATCTTTACCGGCACGCTGCTGATCGTGGTCATCGCGCTGCCGATCCTGTGGCGCATGTACAAGGAACGCCGGGCATGATTGTCGACCAGGGCTACGAAAAGCACGCCTTCAAGATGCGGCTCAATCCCGGCATGGCGGCGGAATACAAAAAACGCCATGACGAAATCTTCCCCGAACTGGTGGACCTGCTGCACGAGGCCGGGGTGAAGGATTATTCCATCCACCTGGATGAGGAGACCAATACGCTGTTCGGCGTGCTCTGGCGGCGGGTGGACCACACGATGGCCGACCTGCCCAGGACAGAGGTGATGCAGCGCTGGTGGGCGCATATGGCCGATATCATGGCGACCAATGCGCAGAACGAGCCGGTCTCGATGGACTTGACGCCGATGTTCTGGATGAAGTGAGCGGCTGCCGGCGCGGCCATGTCCTGTCGCTGCGCTGACGGGCGGCGGGAAGGCCGGGGACCATATTGACGGCAATGCCCGCATCTTCGAGCCTGGTGATCATCTCGCCGCCGGTGTCGGATAGCGCGTCGCCGGTCCTGAGGCGAACGACATGCTTGCCCTGGCGGGCGAGCGCAACCATCTGCGCGACAGCATCGTCGGCGACCGGCAGGCGCCGGGCCTCGCGCCGGGCAAGCTCGAGAATTGCGGCCGGAACGCGCGCGTCGAAGAGGATGATATCGGCCGATTGCAGGGCCCGAACGGCCTTGACGGTGAGGAGGTCCGGCGCGCCCGGGCCGGCGCCGACCAGGCTGATGCGGCCCAAGGGCATTGCGGTAACGGGAGAGATTTCCTCGTCGGCGCGGACGGGCGGGGCCTCGCCGAACGCCTTGTCGGCCAGGCGCTCCCAGAAGACGCGGCGCTGGGGGCCCGGCGCGAGATTTTCCATCACCCTGTCGCGCAGCCGGGCGGCCAGTTGCGCCCAGAGCGCCAGCGATCGCGGCAGCAGCGTCTCGATGCGCCGGCGCACGGCCTGGCCGAGAATGGGCGCGGCCCCGGCGGTGGAAATGCCGACGACGAGCGGCGAGCGATTGACGATGGCGCCGAACTGGAACTGGCAGAATTCGGGCTGGTCGATGACGTTATAGGGCACGGACGCGGCCCTGGCGGCGGCGATGAAGGCACGGGCTTCGGCGTCGGATTCGAGGTCGGCTATGGCGAGGGCGGTGTTGGATAGATCTTCCGCACTCCAAGGCCGCAAATGCAGTGTGATGCCAGGCTCCCCTCCCCCTTGAGGGGAGGGGTTGGGGGTGGAGGTTCTGCGGCTGCCCAGGAATTCGATGTGTGTGGGAGCGCCTGCACCCCCACCCTCGTTCCCTCCCCTCAAGGGGGAGGGAGGCGCAAGAGCCGCCAGCTCCGCGCAAATCTCCTCCGCGTAAACATCGACATGTGCGCCCGCGGCGGCCAGCAATTCAGTCTTCCATGCCGCCGCTTCCGAGCCGCCGATGACGACGACGCGCTTGCCGCGCAGGTCGAAGAAGACCGGCAGCACCGCGAGCGGGGCGATCCTTGGGCTATTCGGCTGCGGCGAGACGGTTCGCATCGAGAATGCTCCTGATTTCGGCGCGGCAGGAGCCGCAATTGGTGCCGGCGCGAGTGACGGCGCCGACGGCCTCGACGCTGGAACAGCCCTGGCGGGCGACCGCATCGGCGATGGTATTGATGCCCACCGAAAAGCACGAACAGACCACGGCGCCGCCATCGGGCCGGTCGCTGCCGGGGCGGCCGGCAAGAACGATGGAGGCGCTGAGGCCGGTTTCGGCGAGGAGGCCGGCGGCCCATTGGCGGGAGACGAGGACCGGATCAGGCGATGTGTAGAGCGCGGCGACGAGGCGGCCATTTTCGATGAGCGCGAAGGCGCGGCGGCCATTGCGGTCGTCGCGGATGGACTGAAATTGCGACTCCGTGCCGAAGGTCACGGCGAGAAACGCAGGCCAATCCGCCGGTTCGGCGGTGAAACCCAACTCGCCACGCCAGCCGCCCAGCGCCGGGGCGATGGCCCAGTATTCACTGGAGAGGCGCGGGTTTTCGGCGGCGACGAAATAGCCGTGAAGCCGCATGGCGGCGGGCTCGGCATGGACCTGCGCCATTTTCAGCGCCGGCTGGCCGGAAACCGGATCGGTCTTGCCGGGGACGAGCGCGTCGATGCGGCCATTACTGGCGAATTGGTCCGTCCAATGCATGGGGGCGAACAATTGGCCGCGCTGCTGGCGATCGGTGACGAGGGCGCGGACCAGGGCAGTGCCATGCCGGCTCGACAGCCGCACCAGGCTGGCGCGGCGGATGCCGAGCCGGGCGGCGTCGTCGGGATGGATTTCGACGAAGGGCTCGGCCATGTGCGCGGAGAGGCGCGCGGCCTTGCCGGTGCGGGTCATGGTGTGCCAGTGATCGCGCACCCGGCCGGTATTGAGGATGAAACCGCCCGGCGCGGGGGCGAAGGGCGGCGGGGGCTGGATGGCGACGAAGCGCGCCTTGCGGTCCGGCGTGAAGAAACGGCCATCGCCGAACATGCGGGCGGCAGGCCTGGTGCGGATAGGCCATTGTACAGGGGCGAGGGTGTCGTAATCGGCATCGATCAGCCCGGAGAGATCGAAATCCCGGCTGCCGTCATTGTCGAAAGCCGAGAGCGCGACGTGTTCGGCGAAAATCTCTGACGGCGTTTCATAGTCGAAGGCCTTGGCATGCCCCATGCGGCGCGCGACTTCCTTGATGATCCACCAATCGGGGCGGGCCTCGCCGGGGAGCGGCAGGAAGGGGCGTTGGCGCGAGATGCGGCGTTCCGAATTGGTGACGGTGCCGTCCTTTTCGCCCCAGCCGGCGGCGGGCAGGCGGATATGGGCGAGGTCCATCGTATCGGTATGCCGGTTCATGTCGGACACCACCACCAAGGGGCAGGCGGCCAGAGCGGCGCGCACGGCATCGGCGTCGGGCATGGAATCGACCGGATTGGTGGCCATGATCCAGACGGCCTTGATTTCGCCGCGCGCCATGGCGGCGAAGAGATCGACGGCCTTGAGGCCGGGCTTTCGCGCGATATTGGGTGCATCCCAGAAGCGGGAGACGCGGTCGATGGCCTCGGGGGTGAAATCCATATGGGCGGCCAGCATGTTGGCGAGCCCACCGACCTCGCGCCCGCCCATGGCATTGGGCTGGCCGGTGACGGAAAAGGGGCCCATGCCCGGCCGGCCGATCCGGCCACTGGCCAGATGGCAATTGATGATGGCATTGACCTTGTCGCTGCCGGCGGCCGATTGATTAACGCCTTGGGAATAGACAGTGACGACCTTTTCGGTGCGGGCAAAGAGATCGTAGAAGTGCGAAATGGCAAGGGGAGCGAGACCGGTCGCCGCGGCCACGCGGGCGATGTCCCAGTCTTCGGCGGCGAGTAGAGCAGCGTCGAATCCGCTGGTATGGGCGGCGATATAGGCGGGGTCGGTAGCGCCAGTCTGCGCGAGATGGGCGAGGAGGCCGACAAACAGCGCGCTGTCGCCATCGGGGCCGATGGGCAGATGCAGATCGGCAATCTCGTTGGTCACGGTGCGGCGCGGATCGATGAGGACGATCTTCATCTCCGGGCGCTGGGCGCGGGCGGCGGCGATGCGCTGGTAAAGCACCGGATGGCACCAGCCCAGGTTCGAGCCGACCAGCACGATGAGATCGGCCTGTTCGAGATCCTCGTAATTGCCCGGAACCGTGTCGGAGCCGAAGGCGCGTTTGTGACCGGCGACCGACGAGGCCATGCAAAGGCGGGAATTGGTGTCGATATTGGCGGTGCCGACAAAGCCCTTCATCAGCTTGTTGGCGAGGTAATAATCCTCGGTGAGGAGCTGGCCGGAGCCATAGATGGCGACGGCATCGGGGCCGTGTTCGGCGATGATCCGGGTGAAGCGGCCGGCGATGTGGCCGAGCGCTTCGTCCCAGGTGACTCGTTTGTCGGCGATTTCGGGGTGCAGCAGGCGGCCATCGAGCGAAAGGGTTTCGCCCAAAGCCGAGCCCTTGGAGCAGAGGCGGCCGAAATTGGCGGGATGATCGGGATCGCCGGCTATGGTGACGCTGCCATCGGGCTGCGGGGTGGCAAGGACACCACAGCCAACACCGCAATAGGGGCAGGTGGTGCGGGTGGTTTTCATGGGGAGGCGCTTTGTTGAAGACCCCTCACCCCAGCCCTCTCCCCAGAGGGGCGAGGGAGCCAGATCGCGGCTATGGGAGCGCCGGAGGTTCGCCCATCGTCCCCTCGCCCCTCCGGGGGGAGGGTCAGGGTGAGGGGTGCGATGTGGAGAAGGAACGCCATCACTCTGCCGCCACCTCCATCAGCACGTCCGGCGCGATCAGAATCCGCCCATCCATCACCTGCACGGGATAGGTGCGCACCTGTCCTTCGTCGGCGCCCTGCGCTGTGCCGGTCGATAGGTCGAAGACCCAATTGTGCAGCGGGCAGGTGACCGAGGCGCCGTGGACGATGCCTTCGGAAAGCGGGCCGCCCTTGTGGGGGCAGCGATTGTCCATGGCGAAGACCTGATCATCCGCCGTGCGGAAAATGGCGATCTTGCCGTTGGGGGTATTGACGCAGCGGGCGCCGCGCTGGGGAATGGCGTTGATGGCGCCGATATCGATCCAGTCGGTCATTGGGGGCTCCTGGCGTGAGGGAAGACCCCCTCATCCGGCGCTGCGCGCCACCTTCTCCCCGAGGGGGAGAAGAACGGGTCGACATTCGCCTCTATTCCTCTCCCCCTCGGGGAGAGGGTGGATCGGGCGAAGCCCGAGACGGGTGAGGGGGATTCCATCCGCATCACTCCGCCGCCACGGGAAGCCCGAATTCGGCCATGGCGGCGAATTCATGGGCGTCCTTGCCGTTGACGCGCTCCTCCCAGGGATCAACCTGGGCGAATTGCTGGGAATAGGCGAAGCGCTCGGCATAGTGGCGGCGCTTGTCGAGGTCCTCGATGATGGCGGCCTTGATCGTGTCGACGCCGACGCGCCTGGCCCATTTGTAGATGCGCTCGAGATAATGGCCCTGTTCGCGATACATCTGCGTCAGGGCGGTGATGATCTCGAGGGCTTCGTCCTCGCTATTGGCGTGGCCGAGCAGTTCGGTGGGTTTGATGTCCAGCCCGGCCGCACCGGCGAAGTGGATGTCGTAGCCCGAATCCACGCAGATGACGCCGATATCCTTGCAGGTGGCTTCGGCGCAATTGCGCGGGCAGCCGGAGACGGCGAGCTTCAGTTTTGCCGGTGTCCAGGCACCCCACATGAACTTTTCAATGCGGATGCCGAGGCCGGTGGAATCCTGGGTGCCGAAGCGGCACCAGTCCGAGCCGACGCAGGTTTTGACGGTGCGGAGACCTTTGGCATAGGCGGCGCCCGAGACCATGCCGGCGGCGTTGAGATCGGCCCAGACGCCGGGCAGGTCCTCCTTCTTGACCCCGAGCAGGTCGATGCGCTGGCCGCCGGTGACTTTTACGGCGGGAATGGCGAACTTGTCGGCCACGTCGGCGATGGCGCGCAATTCGCGTGGATTGGTCATGCCGCCCCACATGCGCGGCACCACCGAATAGGTGCCGTCTTTCTGGATATTGGCGTGGACGCGCTCGTTGATGAAGCGGGACTGGTTGTCGTCCTCGTATTCGCCGGGCCAGTCGGCAACGAGATAGTAGTTGAGCGCCGGGCGGCATTTGGCGCAGCCGCAGGACGTTTTCCATTCCAGTTCCTGCATGACGGCAGGAATGGATTTCAGCCCCTTGGCCACGATCAGGCGGCGGACCGTGCCGTGGTCGTGCTCGGTGCAGGGGCACATCGGCTTGACGGCGGCCGGGTTGTAGCTGTCGCCCAAGGTGATGGCCATGAGCTTTTCGACCAGATGCGTGCAGGAGCCGCACGAGGCCGAGGCCTTGGAATGGGCGCGCACACCATCCAGATCGGTGAGGCCTTTGGAGAGGATCGCGCCGGTGATCGCTCCCTTGCAGACGCCGTTGCAGCCACAGATTTCTGCATCATCCGGCAAGGCTGCAACGGCCGCCATAGGGTCCAGGGCGGCCCCTCCCTGATAGGCCTGGCCGAAAATCAGGGTGTCGCGCATCTCCCGCGTGTCAGTGCCCTTGCGGATCATGTCGAAGAACCACGGGCCGTCCCCGGTTTCGCCGTAAAGCACGGCGCCGATGACGCGATCATCCTTGAGTACGAGTCGCTTGTAGATGCCCGATGTAGCGTCGCGCAAAACGATTTCCTCGCGGTCCTCGGCATCGGCGAAATCGCCCGCCGAATAGACCGAAACGCCCGTCACCTTGAGCTGCGTCGCGGTCTGCACCGGGCGGAAGGCCGCGTCATTTTTGGCGAGTGTTTTCGCCAGCACCTTGGCCTGGTCATAGAGCGGGGCGACCAGGCCGTAGACGATTTTCTCGTGCTCGACGCATTCGCCCAGGGCAAAGATGTCGGGGTCGGATGTGACCATCTGGTCGTTGACGACGATGCCGCGCTCGACATGCAGGCCGGCATCGACGGCGATGCGGGTTTCGGGGCGGATGCCGGCGGCCATGATGACGATATCGGCGCCGTACACCGTGCCGTCATCGAGAGCGACGGCCTCGACGGCGTTCTGGCCGAGAATGGCCTTGGTCTGGGCCTTGCAATGCACCTTGATGCCGCGGGATTCGAGCTCGCGCTGGAGCAGGTAACCAGCGGCGGGATCGAGCTGACGATCCATGACATGGCCGGTGAGGTGGAGGACCACCACCTCCATGCCGCGCAGACGCAGGGCCGCCGCCGCTTCGAGACCCAGCAATCCACCGCCGATGATGACGGCCTTGGCATTGGGACGTCTCGCGGCTGCGACCATGGCATTGACGTCGTCGAGATCGCGAAACGCCATGACGCCAGGCAGGTCCTTGCCGGGCAGGGGGATGATGAAGGGCGCCGAGCCGGTGGCGATGATCAGCTTGTCATAGGACGTTTCTCCGTTCCTGGAGATGACGATTTTGCGCTGCCGGTCTATGGCGGTGACGGTTTCGCCGAAGCGGGTATGGACGCCATTGGCCTCGTACCACGCACTATCGTGGGTGATGATCTGCTCATATTCCTTCTCGCCGGCCAGGACGGGCGAGAGCATGAGCCGGTTGTAATTGCCGCGCGGCTCGGCGCCGAACAGGGTGATGTCGAAACGGCCGGGGGCCTCCTCGAAGATATGTTCGAGGGCGCGGCCCGAGGCCATGCCGGCACCGATGACGACCAGTTTTTCCATTGGAGGGACTCCCGATCAGGCCGCTTCCACGAAGCGGTGGCGCTCGTAGAGGAATTTGAGGACAGCTTCCCGGCACTTGAGGTAAGTCCGGTCGGATGCGAGCTCGAGCCGACGGCGCGGGCGCTCCAGCGGCACGTCCAGCACTTCACCGATCGTGGCGGCGGGGCCATTGGTCATCATGACGATGCGGTCCGAGAGCAGCACCGCCTCGTCCACGTCATGGGTGATCATGATCATGGTGTTGCCGAGCCGGGCGTGGATTTCCATCATCTGGTCCTGCAGGTGTGCGCGGGTGAGCGCATCAAGCGCGCCAAAGGGTTCGTCCAGCAGCAGGATTTTTGGCTCCATGGCCAGCGCGCGGGCAATGCCGACGCGCTGCTTCATGCCGCCTGAAATCTCGGTGGGGCGCTTGTCTTTCGCGTGGGCCATCTGGACGAGATTGAGATTGTCCATGATCCAGTCATGGCGCTCGGCAGCGCTCTTCCGGCGGCCGAAGACCTTGGCGACGGCAAGGTTGACGTTTTCATATACGGTCAGCCAGGGCAGCAGGGAATGGTTCTGGAACACCACGGCGCGATCGGGGCCAGGCGTGTGCACCTCGGCATTTTCGAGAATGATGCCGCCGGAGCTGACCTCATTGAGGCCGGCCACCAGATTGAGCAGCGTGGACTTGCCGCAGCCCGAATGGCCGATGATGGAGACGAACTCGCCCTTCTCGATATCGAGATTGATGTCGCGCAGCACCTCGGTGCTCGCTCTGCCCCGGGTGAAGGTTTTGCCGACGGCGGAGATTTGCAGGTAAGTCATGACGTCTCCTTAGCTGGCGCTGGCGCCGCGGGTGACCAGGGTGCCGATCAGGGCAACCAGCCGGTCGAGGACGAAACCGACGACGCCGATATAGACCAGCGCCACGATGATGTCGGTGAGGCGGGAACTGTTCCACGCATCCCAGATGAAGAAGCCGATGCCGACCCCGCCGGTGAGCATTTCGGCGGCGACGATGGCGAGCCAGGACAGCCCCACGCCGATGCGCAACCCCGAGAAAATGTAGGGCGCGGCCGCCGGCACCATGATCCTGGTGAAGAATTCGAGCTGGTTGAGGCGCAGCACGCGGGCGACGTTGCGGTAATCCTGCGGGATATTGCGCACGCCCACGGCGGTATTGATGATCACCGGCCAGATGGCGGTGATGAAGATCACGAAAATGGCCGAGGGACCGCTATCCATGAAGGCGGCGAGAGAAATCGGCAGCCAGGCGAGCGGGGGCACGGTGCGCAGGATTTGGAAAATGGGATCGAGCCCGCGCATCGTCCAGATGGACTGCCCGATCACCGCGCCGACGGCGACGCCGACAATGGCGGCCAGCCCGAAGCCGATGGCCACGCGCTGCAGCGAGGTGAAGACCCGCAGGCCCAGCCCGATATCCTGGCTTCCATAGACGAAGAAGGGATCGACGATCAGGTCATAGCTTTGCGCCCAGACCTCGCTGGGCGGCGGCAGCGATGAGCCGGGCTGGGAGAACACCACCTGCCAGATCGCCAGGATGACGGCGAGCACGATGAGCGGCGGAATGACATTCTTACCGATCGTGCCGGTAAGGGCAGCGATATCGAGCTTGCGGGCCGAGGGCGCGATGGTCGTGACGGTCGCGGACTTGCCCTTGAGTGGCAGGGCGGTGATCTTGCTGTCGTCGGTGGCGGGCAGGGTCATGGGGCTCTCCCTTAATGGTCAGCGTTCGATTTTCAGGGGTGGCAGGGCGCTCAAGCCAGCGTCTTGATCTCAAGGCTGTCGAGATAGGCCTGCGGATTGGCCGGGTCGAAGACCTTGCCGTCGAAGAAGGTTTCGGTGCCGCGGCTGTCGCCGGAGGGCAGGTTGGTGAGCCCGAGTTCATTGGCCGCTTCCAGCCAGAGATCGGCGCGGTTGGTCTGGTCGATCAGGGCCTTCACATCGGTGTCGGCGGGGAAATAGCCCCAGCGGATGTTTTCGGTCATGAACCAGGTGTCGAGGCTCTTCCAGGGATAGGAAGCCGCCCCGTTCTCGCCCCAGAATTTCATGTAGAGGTCGGTGCCGGTTTCGACCCGGCCATTGCCGTAATTGATGTCGCCCTTGATGCGGCCGATAATGTCGGCGACCGGCACATTGTACCATTGGCGGCGGCCGATGATTTCGGCCATTTCCTGCTTGTTCTCCATGGCTTCGCACCATTGCTGGGCTTCCATCACCGCCATCAGGATGGCGCGGGTGGCGATGGGGTTGGCGTCGACCCAGTCGGCGCGCATGCCCAGGATTTTTTCCGGATGATTGGCCCAGAGCTCGCCCGTGGTGGCGGCGGTGAAGCCGATGCCCTGGTTGACCAGCTGTTCGTTCCACGGCTCGCCGACGCAGAAGGCATCCATGGTGCCGACCTTCATATTGGCGACCATTTGCGGTGGTGGCACCACGATGACATCGACATCGACATTGGGCACGATGCCACCGGCGGCCAGCCAGTAGCGGAGCCAGAGGTCATGCGTGCCGCCGGGAAAGGTCATGGCGGCGGCGGGCGCCTTGCCCTCGGCGCGGGCCTTGGCGAAAGCCTCCTTGAGGGGGCTCGAATCGATGCCCACGCCGAGATCGGCATAGGCCTGCGCCACCGACAGCCCCTGGCAATCCTCGTTGAGGTTGAGCAGCGTATACATGGGCAGGGGCTGGTTGTTCTGCGTCACCATGCCGGCCGAATAGAGGTGCACTTTTGGGCGCAGGATATGGCCGCCATCGATGCCGCCATTGGCCGATCCGAGCGCCATGTTGTCGCGCGTGGCGCCCCAGCTCGCCTGCTTTTCGATGGCCATGTCGGGCAGGCCATACTTGTCGAAAAGGCCCTTTTCCTTGGCGATGATCAGCGGGGCGGAATCGGTGAGCGCGATATAACCCAGCCTGGTGCCGGCCACTTCCGGCCCTGCGCCCTGCGCGAAGGCGCCGGCGGGAAACAGCGTCTTGGCGGCGAGCAGGGTGGCCGCCGTGGCGGAGGCGCCCTTGAGGAAGGAGCGGCGGGTGGTCTGAGGCAGGGCCATGGCATTCTCCGATTGCGACAAACAAAAAGGCTGCCAACGGGACGTGGACCGGGTTGAGCCGGTCGCGACCTGTTGGCAGCCTTGCCTTTGGACACCCCTCATTGGGCGTCGAGCGAAGAGCGTCTTGGGAGGAGCGCTTCGCCTGATGCTTTGCAGGAAGCGTGCCAGATTGGGTGTGGGTGGATTTGTTAAGTTTTGTCAGTGGTTTGGGTGTTTGCCGCGGATTTGGCGCAGACGACGCGTCATCTGCTGATGCGGCTATCGCGTCGGCAAGGTGCACAAAATTTGTGCAAGTTCGTCTGAGTGGTTAATGATTGGGCTTTGTTCTGCCGAAGCCACCAGTAGACCTCATCCTGAGCTTGTCGAAGGGCGAGGGCGTGGCAACCCAAAGCCTCGGCATGCCCGACCTCGTGGTTCGACGGGCTCACCATGAGGTCTTCTTCAAGCCAAAAGAAAGGCTTCAGCCTAATCCGCCTTCTGCCCCGCAATATAGGCATCCAGCTTCGCCGGGTCGAAAATCGTGCCGTCGAAGAAGCGATTGGGGCCAAGCATCATTCCGCCATTGCTGGCGGCAATCTCGTGCGCGGCGGGCTGGTCGCCATCCTTGCGATAATCCTCCAGCGGTACCGGAATGCCGAGGGGGCGGAGGGCGGCGCGGTAGAGATCGGGGCGGAAGGTGGCGGCGGCCTTCTCCGCATTGTCGGGGCTGGCTTCGACTTCGCCCCAGCGCACCATCTGGCTGTAATACCAGAGCGCGTGGCTCTTCCATGGGAAATTGGCGGCCCCGTCATGGGGGATGAAGTAATCCGGGACGGAGAGCGTGCGGGCGCCGCTATCGATATGGCCGGCCAGGGCGCGGACCACTATATCGACAGGGAGATTGAGATAGGGCGGGCGGGCCATGATTTCGGCGGCCGGCATGCGGTTTTCAGGTGCCTGGAGCCAGAGGCCGGCACGGTAGATGGCGCGGATGATCGACGCGACGATGTCGGGGTGCCGTCGGGCCCAGTCGCCCCGCATGCCGATCAGCTTGTCGGGGCTCCATTGCCAGATCGAGGCCTTGATCGTGGCGATGCGGGCCTGGTGATGCACGACGCCGACGCTGTTCCATGGCTCACCGACGCAATAGCCGTCGAGCCCGCCCGAGCCGAGCGCCTCGGGCAGCAGTGGCGGCGGCAGAACGACGATCTCCACGTCCCGGTCCGGCCGGATGCCGCTGGCGGCGAGCCAGTAGCGCAATTCGTAATTGTGCGAGGAGGTCTGGTGCACGACGCCGAAGCGCAGTTTTCGCGGTGACGTTCGAACGACCTGCGCCAAGGCCTTGCCGGCCGGGCCGGCGGCCAGGTCGCCCGGCGCGCCTGCATCTTCCATTTTTTGCCACAAGTCGGCGCTGACGGTGATGGCATTATTGCCCAATCCGGCCATGACCGGCGCGATCATCGGCGTGGCGAGCGGGGTAATGCCCAGGCTGGCCGCTAGTGGCATGGGCGCGAGCATGAGGGCAATGTCGAAATGGCCCAGGGCTGCCCGGTCGCGGATATTGGCCCAGGACGTTTCGCGGCTGAGGGCGAGGCCAAGGCCTTCCTTTTCGGCGAAGCCCATTTCATGCGCCAGTACCAGCAGCACGCTGTCGAGCAGGGGCAGGAAACCGGCATTGATCAGCGGGCGTGACATGGCATGTCCTAAGGGTCGAGCAGATTGGCGGCGGTGATCAGGCTCTGGGCGATGTCGATCAGCCGGCGGTTCTGGTTCATGGCGGTGGAGCGCAGCAGGGCATAGGCATCCGACTCGCTGAGCCCGCGGGTCTTCATCAATATGCCTTTGGCCTGCTCGACGATCTTGCGCTCCTCCAGGGCGCTGCGGGCCTGCTCCAGCTCGCGCGTCAGGCGGGAAAAGGCGTTGAAGCGGGAAATGGCCATGTCCAGGATGGGCTTGACACGCTCCTTCTTGAGCCCGTCCACGACATAGGCGGAGACGCCGGCCTCGACCGCCTTTTCGATCATGCCCGTATCGGACCGGTCCACGAACATGGCGATGGGGCGCTGGATGGCGCGGCTGAGGGAAAAGAAATGCTCGAGCGTGTCGCGCTTGGGGTTTTCGAGATCGATGAACACCACATCGGGCATGGTGTCCTGAATGGTCCGTCCGACCTCGTTGACATCATGGATCACCGCGACCCGCGCATGACCCGCCTCGCGCAGCCCCTCCTCGATGATCGAGGCACGGATGCGATTCTCATCGATGATCAGGATCGAAAGGTCCGGGCCGGGCATGGTCCGGTTTTATGCCCTTGCCCGCAAAAGGCGCAAGAGACGAAATTGCACATTTCGTATGCAAAATGTGTGGAGAGGGGATGCTTCCTCTTTGTCGGTCGTTCCCCACATCCCCGACCGTCACCCTCGCGCGCGACGCGAGGGGGCTCGCGATGCAGGTAACGCCCTCGGGTCAAGCCCGAGGGTGACGAACGGTGGGTGGGGGAGCAAGGGCGGCTGTTCGGACCCGATATCCCGCATTCCTCGGAATGGCCCGATGTTCTGTCCCCTCACGCGCCGCCATTGCGCCAGCTATATTGCGGCGAATAGCCCAGCATGCGCTTGGCCTTGTCGATCGAGAGCAGGGTGGAATTGGTGGCGATATTGCCGCGCTGCTCGACTTCGGGGAAAATCTCGGCGAGCAGCGAGATATTGGAACGGTTCATCACCGAATCCGCATTGGCGATGATGAAGGCTTCAAAACCCTTGAAATCGGCCTGGATGGCGCGACGCACCGCCTGGGCGCCGTCGCGGGCATCGATATAGGCCCAAAGGTTCCATTTGCGTCTGGCCGGATCGGCGTCGAAGCCGGGAAAGGCGGCGTAATCCTCCGGATACATGACATTGGAAAAGCGCAGGCCCACCATGCGCAGCCCGGGATCCCAGCGGCAGAATTGCGCGGCCATGGTTTCGTCCAGCAGCTTGCCCAGCGAATAGGCGCTTTAGGGGCGCGGAAAATAGTTCTCGTCCACCGGCACATAGGGCGGCGGATTGTCGAAGGGCAGGCCCAGAACGGTTTCGCTGGAGGCGAAGACCACGTTCTTGATCCCGGCTAGTCGGCAGGCCTCGAAGACATTGTAGCTGGCGCTGACATTGTTGGTGATCGTGCGGGCATTGGCTGCCAGGCCGGGGGCGGGGATGGCAGCCAGATGCACCACGGCATCGAACGGCCCGGGCCTTTCATCCACGCCACCCAGGACGGCGGCGGCGACCTCGCCGAAATTGGCCAGGTCGATGCGCAGGCTCGGGCAGATCGGCTCGGGCAATGCCTGCTGATCGATATTGAGCACCTCATAGCCATGTTCGACCAGATCGCGCAGCACGGCGCGACCGAGCTTGCCGCTGCCACCGGTGACCAGCACCTTCGTCATCTCCGCCTCCTCTATTTGCAGGCAATGAGCCTAAGCGCAGAGGCCCCGGCTGCCAATCCGCCGGATGAACCCAATCTGAACGCCGGTCTCAGGGTGAGTTCAAGACGGGCTTCGTAAGGTGCCTCCAACAGATCGAATTGTCCGGGGGACATGAAATGAACAAGGCTCAGGAAAAAGTTCTCGTCGCCACGCTGTGCGGCCTGGTGCTCACCGCCGCGGCTGCCTTCGCAGTGCAGCCGGCCATGGCCGCGGGCTACCCGGTCGACAATCTGGCGCGGGTGAGCGGCGTGGCCCATTGGGACCAGCTCAATGTGCGCAAGTGGCCGGCCAGCTATTCGCAGCAGGTGGGCGCGTTCGCGCCCGGCGTCCATGTCTGGGTGGAGCGCTGCATCGAGGTCAAGAACAGCTCCGATTGGTGCCTGGTCGACCGCAACAACACCAAGGGTTGGGTGAATTCGCGCTTCCTGACCCCGGTGCATGACTGGGATATCTGATCCCTTCTTCTGGCGCGCCTCCATCTCCCATGCATGTTGACTTTCCGGTTCTGCGCTGGTCCACAGGATCAGCAGGGACCGGAGCTTTTTTCATGCAGGCCAATCCTATTCTCGCCGAAGCCGTTCGCGGCAATTGGGTGGAAAATCGCCATCGCGGCGCGTTCATCATCGCCGATGCCGATGGGCGAGTGATCGCCTCGGGCGGGGATGTCGAGCGGCCGATTTTCCCGCGCTCGGCCATCAAGTCCATGCAGGCTTTGGCGATCTTCGAGCGGCATGCGATGGAAAAGTTCCACCATAGTCCCGAAGAGCTGGCCTTGGCCTGCGCCTCGCACCACGGCGAGGACATGCATGTGCGCAATGTCGCCCATTTCCTCGACCGCATGGGGCTCTCCGTGGCCGATCTTGAATGTGGCGCGCACATGCCCACCAATGGCAAGGCGCGCGAGGCCTTGCGCGCCTCTGGGCAAGGGCCCAGCGCGTTGCACAATAATTGTTCCGGCAAGCATTCGGGCATGCTGAGCGTGGCCCTGGCCATGGGCGTGCCGACCAGCGGCTATGTCGAGCGCGAGCATGACGTGCAGAAGGCCGTCCGCGCCGCCGTCGAACGGGTGATCGGCGAGCCTCTGACCGAGGATCGTTGCGGCACCGATGGCTGTTCCATCCCTACCTGGGCGGCGCCGCTGCGCGCCTGGGCACAGGGCTTCGCGCGCATGGCGACGGGTAGGGATCTTTCGGCAGACGACGCGGCCGGTGCACAAAAACTCTTCGACGCGGCGACCAGCCATCCCCACCTTGTCGCCGGCACTGGGCATCTCGATACGCTGGTCATGGAGGCCTTCAAGGGCCGGGTGATGCAGAAGGGCGGCGCCGAAGGCGTGCAATGCGGCGCCATCCGCGACAAAGGCTGGGGCTACGCCCTCAAATGCGACGACGGCAACATGGCTGCAAGCCACGTCATGATCGCCGCCCTATTGCTGCAATACGCCGACCCCGACGCCGCCCAGCGCGCCGTGCTGGAGCAGTTTGCGCGCCAGCCGACCAAGAATGTGCGGGGCACTGTGGTGGGCGAGTTGCGGGCTATCGGGATTTAAGGGGCGAGCCCCACAACCAGGCTAACATCCCGGCGAAGGCCGGGATTCATCTCCATACCCCGGCCTACGCCTAAAGCCCGAAGATCGCCTGGGTGCCGCAATTGCGGATGCGATCGACGCGGGTGCCGTCCCAGTGGAAGTCGAAATGGTCAGCCTGCACCGGCGCGGGCATGAGGTCGGGCCAGAACAGGGCGGCGCATTCGCCGCCCGGGCAGCGCACGCTGCGATAGAGAATGCCGTTGCTACCCGCCTGGCGCAATTGGCGCGCCAGCGCCTGGGCGGGCGCGTAATCGTCGGGATCGTGGCATTCTTCGAGCGGTCGGGCATCGTGCAGGTCGAGATCGAGCCGGGTCACCAGCATGCGGAATTGCGAGGTCCAGCCGGGCGGCTCATTGGTACCGCGCATGAGCCGGGCATGGTGATGGGCGACTTCGCGGATGGCGACTTCCTCCTTGTCGGCGGCGCTGAACACGCCGTAGGAACCGTCGGTGAAGCGGCCGGGCCGGTCGTGGCTGACATGGACGAAGGGCGCCATGAGATAGCTGGCGCCGGGCCCGCTGACACGCCGCTCCGGCGGCACGAGGTCGAGCCGGCCCAGATGCTCCCAGACGCGCGGATTGGTCTTGGCCTCTGCCGAGGCGAGGGCCTCCCAATCGCTGGGATCGGCAATATCTTCAAAGAGATCGATCGGCGGATAGATAGAGCGGATCAGCCGATAGGCCTTGGGCCAGCGGACCCGGGTGGTGCCGGGCACTGGCGGCATCAGCCGCCCCGCTCCGCATCGAGCCAGGCGCGGACCCGCGCCAGCGAGAAGATGTCGCCCGCCGCCATGATCTCGATCGGGCTCTGCCCGCCGAAAACCGGATTGGGCTTGCCGACCCAGGCATAGCCGCGCTCGGGATCGGTGAAGAGATAGCGCAGGCCCTTGTGAATGCCCATGAGCAGCGACAGGCGCGTGGCCAGATCGCGGTCGATCCGGCCGATCTCGCCGGCCTTCCAGCGGGCATAGGTGCGGGCGGCGAGGCCGCCAAGAATGTCGCGGGCGCGATTATCCGGTACCTGCCAGCGCTCGAACAGGCGAATGACGGCACGCACCATGGCCTGAGCCTCGGCATCGGTGATGCGGGCAATCTCGGGAGCCGCCTGGGTGCGCGGAAGTTCCAGCAACATGAGCAAATCTCCTTTTGGCGTAAAATAGGGGGTATTTGCCAAATGGCAAGATGCGTGTGAGCGCAACTGCGGTTTCAGTCGAATGCGTGAAATGCTCTAATTCATGGTCACATGCGGATAACGATCCGCAACGTCGGCCAGCTCCGGCTCCGCCACATCGGTCCACAGCATGCCGGCAATGGCGTGCTGGCGCGCCTCGATCCTGTTGCTGCCAATGGTCACAGCGCCTACCCCTTCGGCCAGGCTGACGCCGATACCGATATCGCTGCCGATGACGACATTGTCGGATATGAGCACGTTGCGCAGGTAGGGCCCCCAGCCGGCGCCGATGGCCACGCCCGGAACATTCTCGACCACATTGCCGGTAATGGCCGTGTCTGCCTCGGCGAAGATGCCGAGGGGGATCGTGTCGGGATTGACGGTGGAGCGCGGGCTGATATTGCGCACGATATTGCCCGAGCAGACCGCCAGCGCGCCGCCCACGTCCATATTGGTGATGGAAATGCCGGTGGCGGCGCCATCGACGATATTCTGGGCGATGACCGAGCCGGAAAAGCCGAATTCGGAGAAAATCGCCACCTCGCCGGATGTACGGCATTGATTGCCGGTCACCTGGCTGTTGCGCGTCGTGTTGAGCCGCACGGCGGTGAAGGCGCAATCGCTGATGTGATTGTCGGCAACAATGACTTCGTCCGCCAGGTAGACATTGATGCCATTACCGTTCTGGCCATTGCCGCCGGCGCGCCAATCGATGCCGGAAATACGATTATTGACCAGAATGGAGCCGTCCACGCCGGCCTCCGAGCGCCAGATGCGAATGCCGGCATTGCCGCAGGCGTTGATGCGGTTGCCGGCGACGAGCAGGCCCAGGCTGTCGAGCGCATGAATGGCGGCGTCGCCATGGCCGGCGAAATCGCAATCGCGAATGCTTGCCGCCGCGCCGTGAATATCGAGCCCAATGCCCGGATTGTCGCGGAACAGGCAGCGTTCGAGGCTGATGTTCTCGCCGGAGGCGATGCGCAGCAGCGCGTCGGCGCCGCTATTGCCGGCAAAGCCGATATCGCGCAGCGTTACATTGGACTGCCCCTCGATGGCGGCGATTTCCGCGCCGGTGCCGATGAGCCAGGTGGCGCCCGGCACGCCCTCGACCAGCATATTGGCCGGAAATCGCAGGCCCGAAACGCGGAACCGGCCGGGCGGCAAGGCGAGGCGGCCGCTGGCGCCGGCGGCCGCAAGGGCCTCCCGCAGGGCGGCGGATTGGTCGGCATCGCTGGAAGCATCGAGGCTTGCCACCTGCGCCAGCGCCATGCCGGGCAAGGTCAGGGCGAGGCCGAAAAGACCGGCAAGCACGGAGCGGCGATGGAGCGGGACGGCCTTGTTCATGGCGCCATTGTGCCGGTTTTCGACAAAGAGGCGAGGCAAACCCGCGACCTTGGTGAACGGCTTTGCTTGTTCGGCATGGCTGCTGATGGCTATAACGGGACGAGTCTTTTTGTGGCAGGTGGTTTCATGCTCGTTGATGGCAAGATTTTTCTGGGCGTGAGCGATCGGCCCGAATATCTCAATCTCAAATATGGCAATCGCCATGGGCTGATCACCGGCGCCACCGGCACGGGCAAGACGGTGAGCCTGCAGGTGCTGGCCGAGGGCTTTTCAGCCGCAGGCGTGCCGGTCTTCGCCGCCGACATCAAGGGCGACCTGTCCGGCATTTCGCGCATGGGCAAGGCGCAGGGTTGGCAGACCCAGCGGGCCACCGATATCGGTTTCGACGATTACCGCGACGACGTCTATCCCACCATTTTCTGGGACCTGTTCGGCAAGCAGGGGCATCCCGTGCGGGCGACCATCTCGGAAATGGGGCCGGTGCTGCTGAGCCGCATCCTCGACCTCAACGACACCCAGGAAGGCGTGCTCAACATCGCCTTCCGCGTCGCCGACGAGGAAGGGTTGCTCCTGCTCGACCTCAAGGATTTGCGGGCACTGCTGACCGATCTGCAGGAGCGGGCCAAGGAAATTTCCGGGCGCTATGGCAATGTGACGACCGCCTCCATCGGCGCTATCCAGCGGTCGCTGCTGGTGCTGGAACAGCAGGGCGCCGACAATTTCTTCGGCGAACGGGCGCTGGAAATCGCCGACCTGATGCGGGTCGATGCCGATGGGCGCGGCTTCGTCTCAATCCTCGCGGCCGACCAGTTGATGCAGTCGCCCCGGCTCTATTCGACCTTCCTGCTCTGGCTGCTTTCGGAATTGTTCGAAGAACTGCCAGAGGTGGGCGATCCCGAAAAGCCGAAACTGGTCTTCTTCTTCGATGAAGCCCATTTGCTGTTTGATGGCGCCCCCAAGGCCCTGGTGGACAAGGTCGAGCAGGTGGTGAAACTCATTCGCTCCAAGGGCGTAGGCGTCTATTTCGTCACCCAGAACCCGGTCGACATTCCCGAAAGCGTCCTGGCGCAGCTCGCCAATCGCGTGCAGCATGCCTTGCGGGCCTACACGCCGCGCGAACAGAAGGCGGTGAAGGTCGCCGCCGATACGTTCCGGCCCAATCCGGCCTTTTCGACGGCGGAGGCAATCACCCAGCTCGGCATCGGCGAGGCACTGGTCTCGGTGCTGGAAGACAAGGGCGTGCCCTCCATGGTCGGCCGCACCTTCATCCGCCCGCCTTCGGCGCAGGTGGGGCCGATCAGCCCGGCCGAGCGCGAAGCGTCCATCACCAGTTCGCCGGTCGGCGGGCTCTATGACACGGTGATCGACCGGGAATCGGCCTACGAAATCCTGCAGAAGCGGGCGAGGGACAAGCAGGTCGAGGATGAGCGGGCCCTGCTGGAGGCCGAAAGCCGCGCCGAAGCCGAACGGTTGGCCAAGGAGCGCGAAAAGGCCGAAAAAGCCGCCGCGCCGCGCCGCAGTACAAGACAGACCCCGGTTGAGGCGGCCACGACCTCCTTTGCCCGCACTATTGCCAATACGCTGGGGCGTGAACTGGTGCGCGGCATTCTCGGTGGCATCAGGGGGCGCCGCTGATGGGCGCCATGGCGCAGACTAGCCCGGTCGTTGCGATCTTCGCATCCGACAAGGGGCCGGGCGATCCTGAACGCGCCAGCCTTATGGGCGAGGTGGGGCGCGTCTTTGCGCGCAAAGGCGCGCGGATCCTGTGCCTGGCCGAAGGTGGCGTCATCCCGGTGCCGCTGATCACGGCGGCCCGTACGGCCGGGGGCGCGGTGGAAGTGCTCGCCGATACCGGCATCGTGCTGCCGCCCGCCCTGGCTTCAGTGCCGATCACGGTTCTGCCCGATCATGCCGAGCGGCTGGCTTATCTGGCCGCAACGGCCGCGGTCCTGGTCGGCCTGCCGGGCTCCCTGGCTTCCGCCACTGCTCTGTTCCAGACCTGGGCGAACGGCACGCAATTGCCGGTGGTGATGCTGAACCGGCACCGCGCCTTCGAGGCGATACGCGGCTTTGCGGCCGACGTCCTCGCCCCCGCCGTGCCGGGCCATGACCGCAAAATCCAGTTCGCCGACAATGCCGACGACTTGTGGAACAAGATCGTCTGGGTCGGCGAACAGCGGCGGTAGTGCGTTTCACACCTGCAAAGAGATAGCAGCAGACCTCATCCCGAGCCTGTCCAAGGGCGAGGCGTGGCACTCAGCTTCGCGTGCCCGTCCTCGTGGTTAGACCGCCTACGCCAAGGGCTCCAATTCCGGGCGCTGGGCGCGGCGGTCGGGGAATAGGGGCACGACATTGTCGGTGAAGCGGCGGCCGGCATTGGGTTGCGGTCTGGACTGCGGCAGGCGGGCGCGACGGTCGGGGCCGCGATAGCCGGCGCCGAGCGCGCCGACGACGCTGCGATTGATCAGCCGGGCCTGGACGCGCTGCAACAGGTGGCGCGGCGACATCGGCTTGACCACCACCTCGTCTATACCGGCGCTGATAGCCTGCTGGCGCATGGGCGGCGTGATGGCCCGGGCCAGGGCGATCACCGGCAGGTCGCGCGAGAGGAAGGAGGGATCGAGCCGGATCGCTTCGACCATTTCATAGGCCGGGCGGCCCTCGCGGTCGAAATCCACCACCAGCAGGTCGAGCGGCGCGAGGCGCATATAGGCGAAGAGTTCGGCCTCGCTTTCGAACGGCCGCACGCGCAGCCGTGAATCACCGGCGACCACCATCGTGAGGACGGCAGTAAGGGCCGGATTGGCGGCCAGGATGGCAATTTTCTTGCCGGCTGCGGTCACGACGATTCCTCAAGTGGTAAAGGCTTCGTTAACATGACCGAACGGGCGAATGAAGCGGGGAGTTCCGCTTCTCAAAAGACTTTCTGGAGAGGGTAAATCGGGATCGGGAGAGTTCCCGATGTGGCATCGCCTTACGGAATACCCGCGAATAGGGCCACCGTGTTCAGGGCAGGGGCGGCCGCCAAAAGGCCCCGATGGCCGGAGCCACCGGGGCGGAAGTCAGGTCCGGATCAGGCCGTGGCTTCCTCGAACATCTTTTCCACGTGTTCCCAGTTCACGAGGTTATCGAACCAGGCTTCGAGGTATTTCGGGCGGGCATTGCGGTAGTCGATATAATAGGAATGCTCCCACACATCGACGCCCAGAAGCGGGTGGCCGCCATGGACCAGCGGCGATTCGCCGTTGGCGGTCTTGGTGACTTCGAGCTTGCCCGCCTTGTGGTTGAACGACAGCCAGGCCCAGCCCGACCCGAACTGGGTGGTGCCGGCATTGATGAAATCGGCGCGGAACTTGTCGAAGCCGCCCAGGTCCTCGTCGACCTTGGCTGCGAGCTTGCCCGGCAGGGACTTGCCGCCGCCATTGGGCTTCATCCAGTTCCAGAAATGCACATGGTTGTAATGCTGGCCGGCATTGTTGAAGAGGCCAGCATTCTTGCCGAAGCTTTCCTTGACGATGTCCTCGAGCGGCAGGATTTCCAGCCCCGAGCCTTCCAGCAGCTTTTCGCCATTGGTGACATAGGCCTGGTGGTGCTTGTCGTGGTGGAATTCGAGCGTTTCGGCCGACATGTAGGGCGCGAGCGCATCATAGGCGTAAGGCAGCTCGGGCAGGGTGAATTTGGTGGTCATTTTAGCCTCCGTTCGGGGAAAGATCTGACGCTGGAAGAACCGGCTGATGATGCGCCTTTATAGGCGCACGCCAATGGCGCAACAATGTCGCCGAAGGAACTAAAGGTCCAATCCCGCAGACTTTATTGCAAAGGCATAGCACTGCGCGGTTTCCTTCAGGCGATCGAACCGACCCGAGGCCCCGGCATGACCGGCGCCCATGTTGGTCTTGAGGTATAATGGGGCGTCCCCGGTCTTGGTTGCCCGCAGTTTGGCCACCCATTTGGCCGGCTCCCAATAGGTGACGCGCGGATCGGTCAGCCCGGCCAGCGCGAAGATCGGGGGATAAGCCTGGGCGCTCACCGCCTCATAGGGCGCGTAAGCGGCGATCCGACTGTAATCCTCGGCGGAAAGGATCGGGTTCCCCCATTCGGGCCATTCGGGCGGGGTGAGGGGCAGGGTGTCGTCGAGCATGGTGTTGAGTACGTCCACGAACGGCACCTGGGCGATGATGCCGCCCCAGAGCTCGGGACGCATATTGGCGATCGCGCCCATCAGCATGCCGCCGGCCGAGCCGCCCTGGGCGATGATCCTGCCCTGCCGGGTATAGCCCTTTTCAATCAGCATTTCGGCTGCCGCGATGAAGTCGGTGAAAGTATTGGCCTTGTGCGCGCCGCGCCCCAGCCGATACCAGCGATAGCCCTTTTCCATGCCGCCGCGAATATGGGCAGTGGCGTGGACGAAACCGCGATCGACCAGCGAAAGCACGGAGACCGAAAAGGCGGCAGGCATGGACATGCCGTAGGCGCCATAGCCGTAGAGCAGGGTGGGATTGGTGCCGTCGAGCACGAGACCCTTGCGATAAAGCAGGGTGACGGGCACCTGCTCGCCATCGGGCGCGGTGGCGAACAGCCGTCGGGTCTCGTAATCGGCCGGATTGTGCCCCGAGGGCACTTCCTGCGTCTTGAGCAGACTGCGCGCCCCGGTCTCGAGGTCGATGTCGAAGACCTGGCTGGGCGTGGTCGGCGATGAATAGGTGAGTCGGAAGACCGATGTGTCGAACTCGTAGCCGGTCGACATGGACAGCGAATAGGCCTCCTCCCCGAAACGAACGACTTCCTCCCTGCCATTGCGCAGGTCGCGGGCGACGATGCGGGGCAGGCCGTCTTCCCGCTCCAGGCGCAGCAGATGGTTCTTGAGCAGGGCGATGTCGAGAATCAGAACCCCTTCGCGATGGGGCACCAGATCGGTCCAGTTCTCCGCGGCCGGGGCCTCGGCCGAGACGGTGACGATCTTGTAATCCTCGGCGCCATCGGCATTGGTGCGGATATAGAGCAGTCCGTCGCGCTCATCGATTTCATATTCGCGATCGGTGAGGCGCGGCGCGACGAGGCGCGGTTCGCCGCCGTTTTCGGCATCGATCAGCCAGATTTCGCTGGTCTGGTGGTCGTGGGCGTCGATGACGATGAACCGGTCGGACAGCGTCTTGCCGACACCGACGAAAAAGCCGGGATCCTTTTCCTCGTAGATGACGGGATCGGCCGCCTGCGCCGTCCCCAGGTCGTGCCGGCGGATGCGGAAGGGGCGGTGATTGTCGTCATATTCGGTATAGTAGATCGAGCGGCTGTCGTTGGACCAGACATAGGAGCCGGCGGTCTCGCGGATCACCTCCGCGCTGTCTTTGCCGGTGGCAATGTCGCGCAGCACGATGTCGTAATATTCAGAGCCCGCCCGGTCGGCCGCCCAGGCGAGAATGCGGTGCGAAGGATCGTGGCCCGCCCCCGCAAAGCCGAAATAGCCATCCCCCGCCTCGATATTGCAATCGAGCAGCACCGTTTCGGCACCGCCCTCGCGCGGCGTCCGCACGATCTGCGGATATTGCTTGCCCTCGAGCATGCGCGAATTATAGGCCCACGCCCCGTCAGGCGAGGGTACGCCGCTATCGTCTTCCTTGATGCGACCGCGAATTTCGCGGTAGATCTTGTCCTGCAATGCCGCCGTCTTCTGGCCGAATTCGGCCTCGTAATAGGCGTTCTCGGCATCGAGATAAGCGCGGATTTCCGGATCGAGCGCCTCCGGCTTCTGCATTACCTCCTGCCAATTGTCGGCCCGCAGCCAGGCATAGGGATCGTCGCGGTGGATATCGTGATGCGTGTGCGAATGGGCAACGCGCTTGGCCACGGGGGGCTGGGCCTGGATCATGCTGTCTCCACAGGATGGGGCGCGGCCGGAGCCGCGAGAAGGGCTGGACAGGACATAGGCCGCGTGACCGCGCTTTGCCAGTCCGGAATCAGTTGAAAACCAGTCCCGGCAGGGACGAAACAGGACCGATTTTGCTTGTCCCGCCCCCCTCAATCGGTAAGGTCGCAGCCCGAAAGCTGGCGGAATCGCAATTGGGGGAGAGGAATTGGCAGGTTTGTGGCCAGCCTCTGAAACGGGCATCGTCTTTGTCGCCATCGCGCCCTTCGTGGCCGCCATTCTGGCGCCGTTCTTGTTTCGAATCGCTGGCCGTTTCACCGGCTGGCTGCTGGCGCTGGTTCCGGCCGCGATCTTCCTGTTCCTGCTCGGCTTTGCCGAAACGGTGATTGGCGGCGGCACCATCGCGATGTCGATGAACTGGATCCCCGCCTATGACATCAATCTCAGCTTCTTCATCGATGGGTTGAGCCTGGTTTTCGCGCTGACCATTTCCGGCATTGGCGCGCTGATCATCCTCTATTCCGGCGCCTATCTGGCGGGGCACAAGCATCAGGGACGGTTTCTCGGCTTCATGCTCGCCTTCATGGGTGCGATGCTGGGGCTGGTTCTGGCCGATAGCCTCCTGGCCTTGTTCCTGTTCTGGGAACTGACCTCTGTTACATCCTTCCTGCTGATCGGGTTCGATCATGCCCGCCAGGCGGCGCGGCGCGGCGCCATCCAGGCCCTGGTCATCACCAATATCGGCGGCATGTGTCTGCTGGCCGGCGCGATCCTGGTGCAGCAGCTTTCCGGCTCGTGGGAGATGAGCGCTCTGCGCGGCATGGGCGACCTGCTGCGCGACCATGCCCTTTACGGGCTGGTGCTCTTCTGCTTCCTCGGCGCCGCCTTCACCAAATCGGCGCAGTTTCCGCTGCATTTCTGGCTGCCCAATGCGATGGAGGCGCCGACGCCTGTATCGGCCTTCCTGCATTCGGCCACCATGGTGCAGGCCGGCGTCTATCTCCTGGCCCGCATGAGCCCGGTCCTGGGGGGTACGGAGGCCTGGACGTCCATATTGGTGATCTTCGGCGGACTGACCCTGATCTGGGGCGCGCTGGGAGCGCTCAAGCAGACCGATCTCAAGCAAATCCTGGCGCAGACCACGATTGCCTCGCTCGGCCTGCTCGTGCTGCTGATCGGGCTGGGCAGTACCTATTCCATCGCCGCAGCCATCGTCTATTTCGTCGCCCATGCCTTCTATAAGGCCGGCCTGTTCATGGTCGCGGGCGCCGTGGACCACGAAACCGGGACGCGGGAGATCACCGGCCTCGGCGGCCTGGCGGAAAAAATGCCCGCCACCTTCATCGCCGCGGCCATGGCGGCGCTTTCCATGGTCGGACTGCCGCTGACGATCGGCTATTTCGCCAAGGAGGAAATGTACCTGGGTCTCATGAACGGGGACTGGACGAGCCTTGTCGTCATCGTCGTGCTGATCGCCGGCAATGCCATGCTGGCTGGCGTCGCCCTGATCGTGGCCATCCGCCCCTTCCTCGGTACCCTGGTGCCGACGCCGCGGACGCCGCATGAGGCCCCGCTCGCCATGCTGGCGGGGCCGGTCCTGGTGGGCGCGGCAGGACTCGTCGCGGGCGTGTTGCCGGATTGGCTGGGGCATGACGTGCTGGTGCCGGCGGCCTCCGCCATCCTGCAGCGGCCGGTCGAGAGCCATTTGACGCTGGCGCTGGATGTCACCGGCCTCCTGCTCTGGCTTTCCGTCCTGACCTGGGCGCTCGGCGTTCTCGTCTACCGGCAGGCCGACACGATCCGCACATTGCTGCGCCGCTTCGACGCTTGGCTGGGCTGGACGGCGGATAACGTGTTCGATGCTTGCATGTTCGGCCTGATCCGCTTTTCGGGCGCCGTCACGCGGGCGCTGCACCACGGCAAGCTGGAACTCTACCTGGTCCTGGTTTTCCTGACCCTGGCCGTGGCGCTTTTCGGGCCCATGCTGGCCTGGGGCGGGCTGGACTGGATGGTACCGAAGGCCGATTTGGGCGACTGGTCGCAGCGCCTCGTCCTGCCGGCGCTGCAACCCTATGAATGGGGCGTCATCGTCATGGCCATTGCCGGCCTGCTCGCCGTCCTCGCGGCGCCGACCCGGCTCATCGCCATTCTCTCCATGGGCGTGCAGGGCACCGCCCTGGCGCTTATCTTTTTGCTGTTCGGCGCGCCGGACCTGGCCTTTACCCAGCTCATGGTGGAAGTGCTCTCGGTGGTCATCCTGACCTTCCTCATGACCCGGTTGCGGCTCGATGACCGCGATCCCCGGCCCTTCGAGGATTGGGCACGCGACGGCACGCTGGCCATCGTCTGCGGCGTCGGGGTGAGCCTCCTGCTGATGCTGGTGCTCAACGGCACTCTCGATACGCGCCTCTCCGACCTGTTCACGGCCACCAGCGTGCCCATCGCGCATGGCCACAACATCGTCAACGTCATCCTCGTCGATTATCGCGGCTTCGATACGCTGGGTGAAATCTCGGTGGTCATGGGCGCGGGCATGGCCATCCTGGCTCTGCTGCGCCGGCAGCGCAAAAAGGCGACCGAGAAGCCCGCGCCTCGGCGGCGGACGCGAAAGGCCGGCGCATGAACACGGTAATCTTCCGCACCCTCGCGCCGATGATCGTGGCGATCATGCTGGTCTTTTCGGTCTATGTGTGCTTGCGCGGCCATAACGAGCCGGGCGGGGGCTTTATCGGCGGGCTGATTGCGGCGGCCGCCATCGGCGTCTTCGGCATGGCCTCGGGCGTAGCGACGGTGCGCAAGGCGCTCCGGGTCGATCCAATGGCCATTGCCGGATTCGGCGTGGTGATGGCGGGCGCATCGGGGCTGATGAGCCTCTTCATCGATGCGCCCTTCATGACCTCGATCTGGCTCTATCTCGATATCGGCGAAAGCGTGGTGCCGCTGTCCACACCCCTCTTTTTCGATCTGGGCGTCTATTGCGTCGTCTTCGGCACCTTGTCGGCAATCGCGCTGTCGCTGGAAAGCGACCGCGAGGAGGACATCTGATGGACTATATTCTCGCGGCGCTGGTCGGTCTCTTCATCGCGCTGGGCATTTATCTGCTGCTGTCGCGCTCGGTGATCCGCATGCTGATCGGGATGACCATTTTCGGCAATGGCGTCAATCTGCTGATCTTCACCGCCGGCCGCGTGACGCGGGAAATCGCGCCCATCATCCCGCCGGGTCTCGACGCGCCGGAAGGCCCCATTGCCAATCCGCTGCCGCAGGCGTTGATCCTCACCGCCATCGTCATCGGCTTTTCCATGTTCAGCTTCCTGCTGGTGCTGGCCTTCCGCGCCTATCAGAGCCTGGATGCCGACAATACCGACAATATGCGCCTGGCCGAGCCGGAACGCGCGCCCCAGCCGCCGCTGAGCTATTGATATGGAGGCCACACTGCCACAGGCCATGATCGAAACGGCCACGCCTCTCGCCGATTGGGTCGTCGTACTGCCCATCGTGCTGGCCCTGATCGGCGCTGCCGGCCTGCTCATGGTGCGGCGCAGCACCAGGATGCCGCTGGTCGGCGCGGTGCTCGTCGTCCTGGGCATTATTGCCTGCGAGATCGTCCTGCTGCTCGCCGTGTTGGAGAACGGCCCGGTCAGCATGACCATGGGCAGGTGGCTGCCACCCTTCGGCATCAGCCTCACCGCCGACATTTTCGGCGCGAGCTTCGCGCTGGCCGCCAGCGTGGTGACGCTGTTCATCCTGCTCTACGCCGAGATCGACCGCGCCGGCGCCGATGGCAGGGATGCCTTCCACGCCATAGTGCTGCTGCTCCTGGCGGGGGTGACGGGCGCCTTCCTGACCGGCGACCTCTTCAATCTCTATGTCTGGTTCGAGGTGACGCTCATCGCCTCCTTCGGGCTGATCGTGCAGGGCGGCCGGCCCGCCCAGCTCGATGGCGCGGTGAAATACGGCTTCCTCAATTTCCTGGCGACCACGCTTTTCCTTCTGTCGCTCGGCCTGCTCTATGGCCTGCTCGGTACGCTGAACATGGCCGATATCATGCGCGTGGCCCCGCTCGCCAATCCCGCGGCCATGGCGGGTGTCGCGGCGCTGCTGCTGCTGGCCTTCGGCATGAAGGCGGCGGCCTTTCCGCTCAATGCCTGGCTGCCGGCCGCCTATCATACGCCGCCCGCCGCGATCTCGGCCCTGTTCGCGGGATTGCTGACCAAGGTGGGCGCCTATGCGCTGCTGCGGGCCCTCGTCGCCTTGCTGCCGGCCAGCCGCGATCTCCTCGAGCCCGTTCTGGCCCTGCTCGCCATCACCACGCTGTTGCTGGCGCCGCTGGGCGCCATTGCCGAGACCAATCTGCGCCGTGCCATAGGCTTCATCGTCATTGGCGGCATCGGCGCGGTCATGGTGGGGCTGGCCGTGCCGACCGCGGACGGTATCGCCGGCTCGGGCCTCTATATCCTGCACGCCATCCTGACCATGTCGGCGCTTTACATGGTGGCGGGGCTGGTCGAAAAGCGGACCGGCAGCACCGATACGCGGCAGATGGGCGGGCTCTATGCCGCCAGCGCGCCGCTGTCCGTTCTGTTCATCCTGCTGGTCCTGGCCAGCGCGGGAGTGCCACCCTTCCTCGGTTTCTGGCCCAAATTGCTGTTGCTCGAGGCCGGGCTGGCCGAGGGCGTAACAGGTCCGGCGGCAGGCTGGATCGGCTCGGCCCTGACGCTCGCGCTGCTCGTCAACGCCGTCCTGACCCTGATTGCCGGCACCCGGCTCTGGGCGCATATCTTCTGGCGCGAGGGACCCGAGGGTGAAGGCTCCGAACATGTCCGCCAGCCCTTGGCGCCATTGGACCGGCGGGGCAGGCTGGGCTTCGGTGCGGTCGCCGCGCTGACTGCCGGTATCGTCATGGCCGGATTGTGGCCGGCGCCATTGCTCGACGGCGCCCGGACAGGAGCGCAGGATGTGGCTGATCCGGCCCGCTACGTGGCCGCCACCGGTCTGGCGGAGGACACGCCATGAACGCCGCCTTTCTCGTCGTCATCCTCGCGCTGCTCTGGGCCGGTACCACCGGCTCATTCTCGGGGCTGAACCTGCTGTTCGGCGGGGTGATTGGCGGTGTCGCGGTATTGCTGCTGCGCCAGTCGCTCGCCAATTCTGTGCATCTGCGCCGGGCCCGGCAGGCCCTCTCGCTCCTGGGACTGTTCCTCTATGAATTGATGGCGAGCGCGGTGCGGGTGGCACTGGTCGTGCTGCGGCCGGATATGAACAAGGTCATCCAGCCGGCCATCGTCGCGGTGCCGCTCAGCGCCAAATCGGACGTCCAGATCACCATGCTGGCCAATCTGATCACGCTGACACCGGGCACGCTCAGCGTCGATCTCTCTCCGGATCGGTCGGTGCTCTATGTGCATGCGCTGACCATGGGCGACCGCGACGCGATGATCGCCGACATCAAGAACGGCTTCGAGAAGAAGGTTCTGGAGGTGTTCGAATGAGTGCAGAGCTTTTCATCGATTGGGTGAGCCTGGCCTCCTTGGTACTGCTTGCGCTGGCGCTGCTGCTCTCGCTGGCCCGGATCATCATCGGGCCGACGCTGTCCGACCGCGTGCTGGCCCTGGACCTGCTGACCGTGGTGGCCATGGGCTTTATCGGCGCCATCGCGGTGCGCACCGGGCTGACGCTCTATCTCGACATAGCCATCGCCCTGGCCCTGCTGGGCTTCCTGGCGACTGTGGCCCTGGCCCGCTATATCCTGCTGCGGGCCCAGCGCGGGGAGAACGCCTGATGCTGCACAGCCTCGCTCTCTATGTCGGCGGAATCGTGCTGCTGGCCGGATCGCTCTTCGTCCTGATGGCCGCCATCGGCGTCTTGCGCCTGCCCGACCTCTATACACGCATGCATGCGGCCTCCAAAGCAGGGGCGGTCGGCGGCGGGCTGATTCTTCTGGCGGTGGCGGTGCTGGGACAGGATGCCGCAATCGCCGTACGGGCCGTGATTGGTATTGTGTTTCTGCTGCTGACCACGCCGCTATCGGCACATCTTCTGGCGCGCGCCAGTTATCTTGCGGGTTACAAGCCCGGAAGTGAAACTGTTGCCGACGACATTGCGATAAATGCAGAACAAAATTCTGCCAATAAATAACGATAGCCCATTTTTCGGATGATCAGTATCGGCTTGCATGTGGCTATAAACGGCCATAGTAAACGAGGCGTGCGGAAGCTGCCCCCTGCTTCTGTCATCAAGAAAAATTTGGAAGGTTGAAAAAATGAACGACGATACCGGCGCGTTCGTAAATGCTGAGGCCGATCTGGTCGAACTCAGCACTGAAATAGTCTCTGCCTATGTCAGCCACAACGCTGTCAGTCCCGGTGATCTGCCCCGGTTGATTGCCGATGTGCATAGCGCGCTGCGCGGCCTCAAGAACAACGAAACGCCCGCGCCGGTGGAAGAGCTGAAGCCCGCCGTGCCCATCCGCAAGTCGATCGCGCCCGACTACATCATCTGCCTGGAAGACGGGAAGAAGTTCAAGTCGCTCAAGCGTCACCTGCGCACCCATTACAACCTCTCGCCGGAAGAATATCGCGAGAAGTGGGGCCTGCCGGCCGATTACCCGATGGTGGCCCCGAGCTATTCGGCGACCCGTTCCAAGCTGGCCAAGGATAATGGCCTGGGCCGCAAGGCCGGCTGAACCGCCTGAAAACCAGCGTCGAGACCATGAAGGCCGCCCCACAGGGCGGCCTTATTTTTTACGGCCTCTGAAAATCGACAGCAACTTATCCCCGGGTGGGTGGCCTTCGCACAGATTGTAGGAATATAGTCCTATTCTGATCGGAGTCCCGCCATGGATATCGGTTTTGTCTCGGCATCTTCCACAAGGCTTGCCAGGCGCCGCGCTGCGCCGGCCCAGCGTGTGGCCCATCTTGTCGCCAGCACCAAGAATATCCAAAAATCCCTGCTGTTCAACAATTCCCGTTGCCACGCCGATGTGGCACTGGCCCGGCAACTCGCCATGTATCTCACCCATGTCATCCTGCAGCAGAGCTTCACCGCCATCGGGCTGGCCTTCGGGCGGGATAGGACAACAGTCTCCTACGCCTGTGGGCTCATCGAGGATATGCGCGACGATCCTCATTTCGACGCGGAAGTCTGCCATCTCGAAGCCTTGCTCGAGCGGGCGGAGGCGCTTCACCATGAGTGAAGCGGCAATGCAGAAGGGTGAAATCGCCCCTGAGGCGGTGATGCGCTTGGCCGTGGGGGGCGGGGGCGAGCGGTTTCTTGCGGCGCATCACGTGGAGGCGGCGCGGCGGCTGGCGCGTCTGTTCGACCGGGCCCGCATGATGCAACGGGTGACCATGTCCTACGATCCGGCGCGCGCCGGCGGCGGACGAGACCGGCCCCGGCAGGGCGATCTCGCCGACAGCGCCATCCAGGCGCGGCGCGTGCTCGATGGGCTGGCGCGCCGGATGCCGCGCGACTGCTGGAACATGCTCACCGATGTCTGCGGCTTCGACAAAGGGCTTCAGCAGATCGAAACGGAACGCAATTGGCCGCGCCGCAGCGCCAAGCTGGTGCTGCGCATCGGGCTGGACCAGCTGACATCCATCATGGGGCTGGGCGAAAAAGCCGAGGGCAGGGCGGCCAGCGCGACGCGCAACTGGCTGCCCGAGCGGCCGCCCATGTTCGCCGAGCCGACCGAATAAGGTTCAGCTCAGCGCGGCGCGGGCTTCGTTGCGGATGCGGTTGACCATGGCCACCAGGCCGTTGGAGCGTTGCGTGGTCAGATGTTCCCGCAGGCCCAGTTCATCGAAGAGCGCGATGGCGTCGGTGTCGGCGATCTCGCGGGCGGGGCGGTCCGAATAAAGCGCCAGCAGCACAGCGACCAGGCCCTGCACGATCATGGCATCGCTTTCGCCCCGGAATTTGAGGCCCGGCGCACCCTGGATCGTTTCCGGCTCCGCGACGAGCCAGACCTGGGAGACGCAGCCATTCACCTTGTTTTCGGCCGCGCGCTCGGTCTCGGCGAGCTTGGGCAGCGCCTGGCCGAGTTCGATCAGATAACGGTAGCGATCCTCCCAATCGTCGAGAAAGGCGAGGTTGTCGGCAATATCCTGGAAGGGCTGCGGCTGGGTCATTGGCCCTATCTAGGCCATGAAGGAGCGCTTTGCCAGAGCCCCGATCGGCAAAAGAAAGCCGCAAGCACAGGGCGGTGCTTGCGGCAGGAGCCAGGGGCCTATGGAGTAGCGTCGCTTGGGGAAGTGACGACCCCCGGAGTATGAATTGGCGCCGGAACGGCGCTGTGGCTAGCCTGCGCGATCCGGCCGAGGTCGGGGGAGAGGAACCGGATTATCCGCCGCAAGCATTTGCATGGGATGGACGGCGGGCAGGCTAGACTGGAGGGCGGCGCTGACCACGGCCTTGCCGCCGATGCAGGTGAGATTGTCGCATTCGATGGCGTCGATCTGCTGCGCGACAAACTGGCTGCCGCGCGCCATGGCCTCGGAGGAGAGGGCGGCGGCACTTTCCTGCACATCCATACCCGGTCGGATGACCAGGAACGCGATTGTCAGCCAGAATGCGGAGCGCAAGAGAAACATCGTCCACCCAATGAGCGGGCCATTCCCGCCTGTTGTCCTCAACCTAGCGGGCGACGTTTAAACCCTGCTGCGACATTTCGATAAAATTTGAAACAAATGCGACGCAGCTTTCCGGGCCTGTGCAACCCCTTGTTTACGCTAACTTTCGAAAGCCCGCAGAACGGGCCGCCCCAAGGCGCCGGCTTAAACCTGTCTTAGATGTTGGCGCGCGAACGTGCCTGCATGACCCGGATGAATTCGGGCGGGCGGCTCGGGGAAGGGCTGCGCCAGGAGCAGAAGCTCCGCAAAAAGGCGTCGTTATAGTGAGTTTAGTGGATGCGTAGCCTCAAGGTGTTCGGAGCCAGCAAGGGGAACGACCCGGCGTCTGTCGGGGTCGGGAACCGTCCTGAAATGCTGCGCCGCAAGACCATCGCCAATAATGCGCGTCTGCTGATCGCCCTGGCGGGCCTTGCGCTGCTGCCTTCCATGTACATGCTCATGACCGGTGCGGCTCTGCCCTTCATTCTGGCATGCCTGCTGCTGGCCGGTGGCATGATCAGCCTTTCCATGCATCAGCGCGGGTTCTTCGGCAGCGCCACCGCCGGACAGGTTGCCACGCTGATTGCCGCCGGCCTGGTCCTGACGATAACCGATCCGCATTTTGGTGATGCCGGCATGGCCGTGGCGCTGATGGGCCCGGTGCTGGCGGCATTGATCGCCAAGCCGGCGCAGCGGCGGGCAAGCTGGATCGGCCTCGCCGCCATCCTGACGCTGGGCGCGATTGCCAGCATCGTCGGCATGGCCCCGGTGCCGATGGCGGAACCGTCGATGCTTTTCGCGTCGGCGTTCGGCTTCCTGGCCGCCTTTGCCATCGTGGCGCATAGCGCGCATCGAATCAGCGCGGCATATGAGGTTCATGACAAGGCCCAGCTCAGCGCTTACCGGCACCTGGTCGAACATGTGCAGGACGCCGTGCTGCGCTTCAGCGCCGATGGTGCGATTCTGCTGGCCTCGCGCTCGTCCGAAGCCTTGTTCGGTTGCCCCCGCTATCATTTATCGGGCGGGAACCTGAGCGGCCGGCTGCACGTGCTGGACCGGCCCGCCTTCATGACGGCCTTTGCCGATGCCAATAAGGGCGGCCGCAGCCGGACCATCGAAATCCGCATGCGCCAGGACAATCCGCATGCTGCCACCAGCGTGCCGCGCTTCGTCTGGGTCGAGATGCAGCTCTCCCCGATCCTGGACGAAATCGCGCCGGACGGACGTTATGAAGTGATCGCGCTGCTGCGCGACATTACCGGCCGCAAGGATGCCGAGACCGCCATGGCCGAAGCACGGCGCGCGGCCGAGGAAGCCTCGCAGGCCAAGTCCCGCTTCCTGGCCACGATCGGCCACGAATTGCGCACCCCGCTCAATGCGGTTGTCGGCTTTTCGGAGATGATGACCAGCGGCATCGGCGGGGAATTGTCGCCAACGCAGAAGGAATATGCGGGCCTCATCCACCAGAGCGGCAAGCATCTGCTGGAAGTGGTCAGCATGCTTTTGGATATGTCGCGCATCGAAGCGGGCAAGTTCGATGTGCTGGCGGCCCCGATGGCGCCGGGCGAAATCGTGCCCTCGTGCCTCGCCATGGTGGAAACCATGGCGGCGGAGCGCCAGGTCGAACTCGTCGCGGAGGTCGAGGCCGATCTGCCCCTCCTGACCGCTGACGAACGGCTTTGCCGGCAAATCCTGATCAACCTGCTCTCCAACGCCATCAAGTTCAGCCATGAAGGCGGACTGGTGAGTGTGGCGATCAAGCGCCAGGGACAGTCGATCAATCTGTCGGTCCGCGACCAGGGCATCGGCATGGCGCCGGCGGCTTTGGCCCGAATCGGCGAACCCTTCTTCCAGGTGCAGGAAGGCCTGGCCCGCAAATATGAAGGGACGGGGCTCGGTCTTTCCATCGTCAAGGGTCTGGTGGAGCTGCATGGCGGCACTTTGCGGGCGATGTCGGAGATTGGAGCGGGGACAACCATCACTGTTCTGCTGCCTATAAACGGTCCAGCAACCAAAGCCGGCGAAACTGCCGACATCGTTCACCTGCACCGAGAGCCTCTGGCCAGCGCCAATCCTCCTTCATGGCAAAACGAAAAAAGAAAAGCGCAATGAATGCTGCGACCCTCTCCCAGCCGCTGCTGATGGCCAGCGGCGCCCTGCTTGGCTCGATCGGCCGGGCGGGCCAATGGACCTTATCGCGCTATATGCGAGCGCCGCTCGCCTCCACGGGGCTGCTCGCCCTGGTGACATTGACGGCCCTGGCGGGCAGCAATGCCCTGTATTTCCAGACGACCGAGCATCCCTCGCCCTTTTTCGCCCCGGCCGCCAACAGCATCGCCGCGCTGCCCACGCCGGTCGTCGAAAGGCCCGAGATGGCCTTGCCGGAGATTCCGGCGCCGCAGACGGCCATCGCCCCCGCCGTGGTCGAGGAGACCACGGGCAGCGTTGCCACCAACGTGGTGGTGCCCGACGCGCCGGTGGGCAATGCGCAGATGTTTGCCGTCCAGAAGAAGCTGTTCGAGCTCAATCTCTTCAATGGCACGATCGACGGCTATTACGGCCCCAAGACCGCCGAGGCGATTCGGGCCTTCGAGCAGCGCAATGGCATGACGCCGACCGGCAGCACCAATGCCGCTGTGATGGAGGCCATCCTGGCATCCGATTCGACGGGTCGCGTCGCCCAGCCGCCGGCGGCTAGGCAACCGGCGGCGCAGCCGCAACCGCAGGCGGTCGTGACCGCGCCCGCGCCCCAACCGCAGCCAGCGCCGGTGCAGACGGCCTCGAGCGCACCGCAGCAGGACCAGGTGGTGGCGCGCCTGCCGGCATTGTCGCCCGCCGAGCAGGCCTTCGACAGCGTGGCCCAATCGGCCGCCAATACTATCGATTCCATCATTGCCGCCGTGGACACGCGAGCGCCGTCGCCGGCTCCCGCCATGGCCAATCCGCCAGTTCCGGCATCGAACCTGACCGCGAGCACCCAGCCCATGCCGGCGCCGGTTGCCGAGATCGCTCCGGCCCCGCAGCCGGCCGCCACCAATGTGCGGGCCGCGCGGACACCGCCGGCCAATGACACTGAACTGGTGACGCAAATCCAACGCGGCCTGGCCAGCCTCGGCTTTTTCCATGCGCCGGTGGACGGCAAGCCGGGACCGGAAACGGCCAGGGCCATTCGCGAGTTCGAGAGCTTCCACCGCTACAGGATGACCGGGCAGGTGCAGCCGGATCTGGTGGATCTCCTGCTCAAGGCCGGCGCGACGATCTAAGTGTCCAGCTTGCGCAGCGATCTGTGGTGCATGGCCTTCGTGCGGCGCCACAACGATCTGGGCCATATGTGCGTCGTTGCCCGGCGCGGCGACCCCATTGCCGGCCAGGTCTTTATCGAGGTCGACCATCTGGACGGCACGCGCTCGCTCTATACGCCCGCGCCAATGGTGAGCCGGGGGGAGGGCGCAGGGCTGGTGTTCCAGCGCCGTTTCGACCATGCCGAACCGGAAAAAATCCGCGAGCGGATCGCGCGGGAAGTGGAGTTCGATCCCGATCTCTGGGTGCTGAGCCTCGATAGCCGCGACGGCGATCTCGGTATCGACCTGGTCAGGGATAGTCAGTGAAAAAGGCCCCGCATCGAGCGGGGCCTTTTGCGTTCCGGGTTCTTAGCTGGCGCGACGGGCGCCGATGCGGGCCAGCGCTTCAATGGCCTGTTCGACCACCGGATTGTGCGCCGGCGCCAGGCCGGGCGTGCGACGGCTGGGCTGGGTAAATGGCTGATATTGCGGCTTGTTGAGCTCCAGCAGGTTCACCTCGCCACGCCAGGCGCTCATCAGATAGGCCATGGATTCCGAGGACACGCCGCCGAACAGGGTAGCGAAATCGGGCAGAACGCCGGACCGCTCGCCATCATGGCTGGTGGCGTGGATCAGCACCTTGAGCCCGTCATAGGCGGTGGAGCCGAAGGCGCGCAGGATGACGAAGAGCGAGGCGCCGGTAACGTCGTGGGCGATCTGCCCGCAGCGGACCTCGTCCAGCCCGGTGATCTGGGCCAGCAGCCGGGTCACCTCCGGGCGCCGGTTTTCCGAGAACAGCTTCATCAGCGCCTTGGTCAGTTCGCCACTGGCCACCGAGATTTGTTCGATGGTCCGCGATATCGGCGCCGCCGGCGTTTCGCGATTGGCGAAGGCGTGGATGACTTTGAGGCGGTGGCTGTCGGAGAGATCGAAGAAGGCCGGCGCCAAGAGGGCGGCGTCGAAATCGTCGCGATTGCCCAGGGCTTCGGCCACGAGATGGTCCATCTGCGCCGAACGGGCCAGGGCGCTGAGATAGGCGCCGCGCGGCGCGATGTGGGTATTGGCGGCCAAGGCCCTGTAAACCTTGCGGGAATTCATCTGGAACAGCTTGGCCAGCACCACATTCGACAGGCCCGGCCGGCTGGCCAGGGTGGCGCAGGCGGGAACGTCGTAGCGCGCTATGACGTCGATCATGGTCTGGTCGGAGAGCTCGGCGGCATGCTCCAGGAAGGGGATGAGGTCCTCCCCGATATTGTCGATGACCAATTGCTCGAGCTTGGGGGAGAGCAGTTCGGCGCGGCCCAGGATGGCGGCGCCCTTGGCGCGGGCCTGTGGCCCGGCGGTCGGAAACAGGCGGCCGGCAAGGGTTTCGAACTGTTCCATTTCGGGAATTGTCGGCTTGCCGCGCCGCGCATAGGCGTCGCAGGCCGCGATCAGCAGGGTATTGGTGCGGTCGACCCCGCCCGTCTCGATCAGAAGCTGGAAGGTTTCGTAAGGCTGAAAACCAAGCATGTGTGCAGGAACCGTCGACTCGCTTTCGCATCCCAAGCGATGCCAAACAACTCTTGCCGGCAATTCGTTAGCAGACTGTTAACCTTGACGATCTCTTAATGGGGCGAAACGCGTGGGGCGACGCGTCGGACTGCTAATTTACTACTCGCTGCCTCCACTAGGGACGGGGGAGCGGCATCTCGAACGGAGGCCAGCTTGGGAAAGCTGCTGAAATTTGCCGGGCGGAAGACAACCGCCAGCGATGGGAACACCACGCGCGGCTCCGCCCAGATCCTGATCTTTACCGGGGTGCGTTATGAACGCGGTACGCCGCCGCCGTCTGATTCTCATGCCGAAACCAAACGGCGCAAACGCAAGCGGGGATAAGTCCGCGCGCGGCTGCATGCGCTTTGTGGCGCTGGTGCTCATGGCCGGTCTCGCCGCGGCCTGCGTCTCGCGGCCGGTGGGCGACTTCGGCCGGGCCCAGCCTGGCGTCCTGCATGACCGGGCCATGCCCTATATCGGCAGCAAGGTCGCCGCCAATCGCGGCGAGCCGGTTTCGAACTTCAATCAGACCGACCAGGAGCGGGAAATGCATGACCGCACCTGGCGCTTCCTCGTCGCCGCGCATAGCCGGGACTGGATGTTCGACACCAATGCCGAATTGCAGCGCACCCGGATCGGGCCGGCCAAGGATCACCGCTATGGCCCCGAGCGCTATTATGCCTGGCTGCGGAGCACCCATTACCAATCCTCGCCGACGCGCTACAATTCTGTCGGCCGGCATATCCTGGCCGATATCGACACCCTGCCCACCACCTTCCGCGCCATCTGTGCCGTCGAGGAAGTGGACCGCCAGCGGCGCATCGCTTTGGCCGAGCTGCCGGGCATCGAGGCCTCCGTCGCGGCCAATGCGCAGGCCCGCTTCGTCGAGAATCGCTGGCATATCGACTGGTTCGTGCGGGCGCTGAACTACCGCTACCAGAGCTATGCCTATGCGCTGGATCACTTGCTGGTGGAAACCCCGCATGAACAATCCATGGCGGTGGACGAAAACCTGCGACGCCTCGGGCCCTGGGTGGACCGAGCCAATCGCGGCGATTTCTGCTCGGGCCTCACCGGCGGCGGGGGCGGCGCCGTCGTCACCATACCGTCACGCTACCAGACCATGATGCCGGATCGCGAAGTCATCCCCCAGAAATAACAGCCAGGAATGCCCGTGAGCGAACAGGAACGGCCACTTGCGGGCAATGCGGGTGAGGTCTTTCTCGCCTTTCTCAAGCTGGGCCTGACCTCTTTCGGCGGGCCCATCGCCCATCTGGGCTATTTCCGCGACGAATTCGTCACTCGCCGACGCTGGCTCGACGAGGCGGGCTATGCGGACCTGGTGGCGCTCTGCCAGTTCCTGCCCGGGCCGGCCTCCAGCCAGGTCGGCTTCGCGCTCGGCCTGATGCGCGCCGGGCCGCTGGGCGCGCTGGCGGCCTGGACCGCCTTCACCCTGCCATCGGCCCTGCTGCTGGTGCTGTTCGCCTATGGCGCCGCTGCGCTGGAGGGGGGCTTTGCCCAAGGCGTGCTGCATGGGTTGAAACTGGTGGCCGTCGCCATCGTCGCCCAGGCCGTGTTCGGCATGGCCCGGAGCCTGACGCCGGACCGGGAGCGGGCGGGAATCGCCGTGCTGGCCATTTTCGTCGTCGTGCTGGCCGGCGGCGCCATGGGGCAGGTGGGAGCGATCCTGCTCGGTGGATTGGCGGGCCTCTGGCTGTGCCGGGGCGCGCCGACCATGGCGGCCGAATCGCATTTGCATGCGCTGCCGCGCCGCGCCGGCATAATGGCGCTGGTCCTCTTCGCGCTGCTCCTGGTGGGCCTGCCGCTGATCGGCGGAGCCGGGCCGGGCCTGGCGCTGTTCGACGGCTTCTATCGCGCCGGGGCGCTGGTCTTCGGCGGCGGCCATGTGGTGCTGCCGCTATTGGAGGCGGAAACGGTGGGGCGCGGCCTGGTGACCCCGGACGCATTTCTCGCCGGCTATGGCGCGGCGCAGGCCGTGCCGGGGCCGCTCTTCACCTTCGCCGCCTATCTCGGTGCGATCGGGCTGGCCCCGCCCAATGGTATCGGCGGCGCCGCCATCGCGCTCGTCGCCATCTTCCTGCCCGGCCTGCTGCTGGTGGTCGGCGCGCTGCCGTTCTGGACGCAATTGCGGCGCTGGCCGCAGGCCCAGGCGGGCATGCGCGGCGCCAATGCCGCCGTGGTGGGCCTATTGGGCGCGGCGCTCTATGACCCGGTGTTCACCAGCGCGGTGCTGACCCCGCTGGATTTCGCCCTGGCCCTGGCCGGCTTCGTGGCGCTGGTCGCCTGGAAGGCGCCGAGTTGGAGCGTGGTATTGGCGCTGGGGCTGGCGGGGGGATTGCTGGTGCTTTGAGGCCGGCGCGTGACAGCTCCGCTTGTCGCTTATAGGCTCGCGCCGAAATGGGGAGGACGGCATGGGCAGTTCCGGCGTGGTGCTTGGCGCGACATTGCACGATCCGGTGGGGCGGCTGGCCGGGGCGATCGAGCGGCTGGCGGGGCCATTGCGAGAGGTCTTCCCGGCCATCGCGCTCAATATTTCCGATGCCACGACGCCGGAGGTGATCGCGGCGGCGCGGCTTCTGGGCGACAGGGTGATGATCCATGCGGCGGGGGAGGCCATTATCGGCAAGGCGCGGCGCGATGCCGTGGCCCTGGCGGCCGATGGCCGGCCGGTGCTCTATGCCGATTTCGACCATATGCTGCGCTGGGTGGAGTTCGGCCCTGAAGATTTGCGCGCGGTGCTGGCGACGACGCCGGATGTCGATTGCCTGGTGGTGGGGCGCTCCGAACGAGCCCTGGCGGCAGAGCCGCGCCGGTTGCGCGAGACCGAGGCGCTGGTCAATCATGCCCATGCGCTGCTGACCGGCAAGCATTGGGACCTGATGTTCGCCATAAGGCGCCTGTCGCCGGCGGCGGCCAGGCTCATTGTCGAGCGGAGCGAAGTGGACAGCCTGGCCAATGACGTCGAATGGCCGCTGCTGGTGCGGCAGGCCGGATTGCGGACCGGCTATGCGCAATCGGATGCGCTGTTCTATCGGACTATCGAGGAATTCGGCGCGGCGGCCGATAGCGGCGACGACGATCCGCTGCAATGGATCAGGCGGCTCGAATTCGCGGCCCTGCATGCGAGCGCCATGCGGCGGTTCTTGTGAAAGCGGGATAGTTGTTTATCGCGGTGGAGCGGGGATCATAGTGTGGATTTATCCCCTCCATACCGAACGGCCCGCGGGCCTGCCGCCGCACGCCCACGGCGTCGTCGCAATCCGGTGAACGCCCTCGGGTCAAGCCCGAGGGTGACGAGCGGTGGGTGGCGGGATCATACGGCAAATGCCGGCCGCCACCCTCATTCCCCTTTGAGGGGAGGAATGAGGGTGGGGTCATCGGCGGATCACTGAACCACCCACACCCCCGGATCGTCACCCTCGGGCCCGACCCGAGGGTTCTTTCTTGCCAGCCTTCCCCCACACCGAACTGCCCGCGGGCTTGATGCGAGGGCCTGCCGCCGCACGCCCACGGCGTCATCTCAATCCGGTGAACGCCCTCGGGTCAAGCCCGAGGGTGACGAGCGGCGTGTGGCGGGATCATGCGGCAAATGCCGGCCGCCACGCTCATTCCCCCTTGAGGGGGAGGAATGAGCGTGGGGTCATCGGCGGATCACTGAACCACCCACACCCCCGGATCGTCACCCTCGGGCCCGACCCGAGGGTTCTTTCTTGCCAGCCTCCGCCCACACCGAACGGCCCGCGGGCTCGACCCGAGGGCCTGCCGCCGCGCGTCCACGGCGTCGTCTCAATCGTGTGAACGCCCTCGGGTCAAGCCCGAGGGTGACGAGCGGTGTGTGGCGGGATCATGCGGCAAATGCCGGCCGCCACCCTCATTCCCCCTCGCCGCCACCACGCCGCGCAGCCTGGCCGCGGCTTTGGGGGCGATGTCGTCCAGCATGGCGATGTCGTGCCATTGGGCGGCGTGGACTTCGTCCAGTTGCGCGACGAGGGGCGCGGCCGGGTCGGCGATGAAGAGATATTGCAGATCGTGATGGACATGGGCCGGCTCGTTGCGGGCCGGCTTGCCGGGGACGTCGTGGCTGTCGATGACGAAGGGCACGTCGCTGTCCCGGTGCCAGGGATGCAGGGCGGCATGGGCGATGCCGGTTTCCTCCACCGCCTCGCGCAGGGCCGAGATATGGAAGAAGGCGGCCGGCTCGTAATGCCCGCCCGGTTGCAGCCAGCGGCCGATGGTGACGTGGTCGATGAGCAGCGTCCGGCGATGATCGGGCGAGACAATGAGGGCGCTGGTGGTAACATGGCCGGGCAAGGTCTCGCGCCGGTCGAGCGCATGGCCCGCTTCCATCTGCCAGCGCAGCAGCGAAAGATGCTCGCCGGGGCCGGCGATTTCGGCGCGATAGCGGCTGACTGCGGCGGCGAGCGCCTCGGCGAAGACCATGTCATGTCCTTTCCGGTGGTTCAGATGAGAATGCGAGCGGCGCTCAGGGATGGCGGCCAGGGGGCTGGCCATAGCTCACGATATGGGCGTTTCGTGGGTTATAGAACGCGTTTCCATGCCTCACGCGGCCGGGCGGGGGCCGCAGGTGAGTTTGGAGAGTTCCTGCTCGAAGCGGGGGCGCATGATTTCGTGGGGGGGCGCCAGGCGGACGAGGATGAAGAGGTCGTCGTCGCGCGATTCCACCACCAGCAGGCCTTCGGCGATGTCGATCTGCTGCTGGGCGAGCAGGCGGGTCTGGTCGGCATTGAAGATGCCCAGTTCGACATTCTGCCCGATGCCGTCGCGATTGGTGGTGGAATAGGTGACGATGCCGGCCTGGTTGTAGATGGCGACCGACCAGAAGGCGTCGGGCAATATGCCGCTGAGATAGGCGGGGCCATCGGCCAGGTCCACCTGGCAGAGGCCATAGCTGAGCTCGGTATCGATATGGAACGGGTTGGGCTCGCCCGGCAGCGCGGGCGGCAGGATGACCACGCGGTTGCGCGCCTCGAGCTGGGTGATGCGGGTCCAGGTCGTGTCCTCCGCGAGCAGGGGCAGCATGAGGATGGTGACGAGATGGATGAGCCCGCCCAGCAGGAGGCCGCCCAGGAGCCAGAGCAGGGTGCGGATCATCGGCATGCCTCCCGGGTGATGGCGGGCATGGTGGTGTCGGCGGAGCTGAAGCCGGTGAGCGCGGTGGTGTCGTAGAGCGTCATCACCAGGCTGAAGGGGCCGGTGCCGGTGAGTTCCAGCCAATTGCCGGGCCGGAGCGCGGTGCCGACATGGATGCGGAGGGCGCCGTCGGGGGCGCGGGCGATTTCGCTGGAGCGCAGGGCGGCATCGCTGCCCGGCGCGGCCAGATTGACCCAGTCGCCGTCGATGGCGGCCAGGGTCCAGAAGCTGGAGACCGGGCTGCGTCCATCCAGGCGGTAGGAACAGGCGAGATCGAGCGGCTCGCCGGCGCTGTCGGCACGGGCGATGAATTGCAGGCCCTCGCTGCGCCCCAGATGCAGCGCCGCCTCGCGGGCAATATGGGCGCGGGTATAGGGATTGGGCAGGGGAGAGCCGATATCGGGCCAGGTGGTCCAGGCCCCCAATTGCGTGGCGCCGAACAGGCGGCCATCGGTGAGCGCCGAATAGGACAGGCCGAACCCGGTGGCCAGGGCCAAAGCGATCGACAGGAGCAGGCGCAGGACGAAACGCACGGATCAGCTTCTCTGCGAATGGGGCATGGGATGGCCGGACCGGCTGCGTTGGCGACGCCCTAGGCTATAGCAACGGGCCGGGCGCGGCGAAAGGCGCTTGTCCGGCAAGTTTTGGTTTTGCGCGCCGGGCAGGGAGCTTGCGCGGACGGGCCACATCAGGGCAGGGAGCTGCGATTTCCCGAAAATGGCGGTGGTCCGATGCGCGCATTGATGGTTCCCGTGATCCTGGCGCTGAGCGTGGCGCCGGCAGGCGGGGGCGAGCTGAGGCCGCACGGTATCGTGTCGCGCCTGGATACGTCCGAATGGGTGGGGGATTTCTTCGCCGATGCGGAGCGGTCGATCACGATCTTCTTGTGGGACAGGAACACCTTGCAGATCGACGGGCTGTTCACGATCGGCCTGCTCGATCCCGATCGGCGGGCGGCGGGGAATGTGGAGAATGCGCAATTCTCGGTGCGCATTCCGGACCGCGACATCCATGTCGATAATCAGATCGCGTTCATGCTGGGGCCGGATGGAGCCCTGCCGCCCGGCGAGGCCGGGCCGGACGATTGCGTGCTGGTGCTGCGGCTCGACTGGAACATCAACTGGATCGATGTGACCGAGAGCGGGACCTGCATGGCCGCGTTTGCGGGCCGCTACGAATATCGCCCCATCGACCAGGACGATTAAAGCCCGACCGCACCGGGTGCCGCCGGGGCGCTGGCGGTGTCGCTGAGGCCGGTATTTCTGGCCAGATTGGTCTCGAAACGGGTGGCGAGATCGAGCAGCTTGCGGGCGGCGGCGGGTTTCAGGCTGGGCGGACGCTCGGGCGCCAGCTCCTCCACCGCATCGAGATCGGCATCGGCGATGATGCGCTGGGGCGGCACGAAATCGACGCCGAACACCGGCTCCACCTCGATATTGGTGTGGGCGAAGGCCATGAATTTCTGCCAGGCCATGGTGGGCAGCAGGCCCCCGGTGAGATTGTTGGTGGGGCGGTAATCGTCATTGCCCAGCCAGACGGCGGCGACGTAATTGCCGGTGAAGCCGGCGAACCAGGCATCGCGATAGGAGGTGGTGGTGCCGGTCTTGCCCAGGGCCGGCACGCCCTCGATCTGGGCGCGGGTGCCGGTGCCGCTGGTGACCACGGCGCGCATCATCTGGTTCATATAGGCCACGGTCTGCTCGGAGAGCACGCGGGGCTTTTCCGCATGCACGTCGTGTTCCCAGATGAGGTTCTCGTTGAGATCGGTCATGCGGGTGAGGCCATAGGCCTGCGTCTTGAGGCCGTGATTGGCGAAGACCGCGTAGGACGAGGTCATGTCCAGCACCGAGACCGAGGCCACGCCCAGGGCCAGCGAGCGGGTGACCGGATATTCCTGGCGCAGGCCCATGCGATAGCTGAGCTGGGCGATGGCGTCGCGCCCGGTCTTGATCGAGAGGGTGACCGGTACGGTATTGATGGAGGCGGCGAAGGCGCTGAGCAGCGTGGTTTGCCCGCGATAGGAGCGGCCGTAATTCTGCGGGCACCAATCGCCGATGCAGACCGGGCGGTCCGAAATGGTGTCGGAGGGCTTGAGGCCCAATTGCTCGAAGGCCTCGGCATAGACGAAGGGCTTGTAGGACGAGCCGGGCTGGCGGGTGGAGACGATGGCGCGGTTGAACTGGCTCTTGGCGTAATCGGTGCCGCCCACCATGGCACGGATGGCGCCTTCGGTATCGGTCACCACCATGGCGCCCTGCTCGACCCGATATTGCTGGCCCTGCTCGCGGATCACCGAATTGATCGCTTCCTCGGCATAGGCCTGCAGCGTGGTGTCGATAGTGGTGCGGACGATGAAATTATTGCCCGGCGCGTTGTTTTCATCGATCAGGCGCTTGGATTCCTCGAAGGCGTAATCGAGGAAATAGCCCGGCGAATTGGCGTCGGCCGTGCGATCGACCGGCGAGGCGGGATGGCGGCGGGCGGCGGTGACCTGGCCCTCGGTGAGGAAGCCGGCGGCCACCAGATTGGTCAGCACCACATTGGCGCGGCCGCGCGCGGCGGCGAGATCGATATGGGGCGCCCAGCGGCCCGGCGCCTTGTAGAGGCCCGACAGCATGGCCGCTTCGGCCAGGGAAATGTCCTGGATGCGCTTGCCGAAATAATAATCGGCCGCGGCCACGACCCCGAAATTGCCGCCGCCCATATAGGCGCGGTCGAGATAGAGCTTGAGGATCTGGTCCTTGGAATAATGCCATTCCAGCCAGACCGAGAGAAAGGCCTCGACGATCTTGCGCTCGATGGTGCGCTCGGAGGAGAGGAAGAGCTGCTTGGCCAATTGCTGGGTGATCGAGGAGCCGCCATGCATGGACGTATCGCCGGTGGCATTGGTCATCAGCGCGCGCAGGGTGCCCAGGACATCGACGCCGAAATGCTCGTAGAAGCGCCGGTCCTCGGTGGCGAGCGTGGCCTTGATGAGATAGTCCGGCATCTGGTCCAGGGCGACGCTGTCGTCGGAGCGGATGCCGCGCCGGCCGATCTCGTTGCCGAAGCGATCGAGGAAGACGACCGAATAATCCTCCGCCTTGTTGAGGATGCCGCGATCGATGATGTCGAAGGCGGGCATGGCGAGCGCGGTGACCAGCACGCAGCCAATGGCCCCGAAGGTGAAGGCGTCGGAGAGGATTTCGACGAAGAAGCGCCTGATGCCGCTGACATGGAAGCGGTTCATGAAATCCTGGTAGCGCGTATAGGCCCGGCCCAGGGCCTGCCAGAATTCGTAGAGCGAGGAATCCAGCCATGCATCGGCCGCCAGCATGCCGCCGGACGATTTGCGCTTCTTTTCCCTGGTATAGAACGGATCCTGCACGCCGATCCCCGGAGCCACCTGGCCGCATGGTTGTCGCCAATACGCGACCAATGCAACACAATCGCTGGAATATGATTGCCTTTGCCGTCCGGCAAGCGCAAACCGGCAACATCATGAACCGCCAAGGGTAAACATGGCCTTTTGGGAAGAAAAATCGCTGGAGGAAATGTCGCCGTCCGAGTGGGAAGCGCTCTGCGACGGCTGCGGGCGCTGCTGCCTCATCAAGCTCGAGGACGAGGATAGCGGCACGCTCATCACCTCCGACGTGCGCTGCAAGCTGCTGGACGGCGATAGCTGCGCCTGCACCGATTATCCCAACAGGCAGAAAAAGGTGCCCGACTGCATCAAGCTGACGCCGGACAATGTGCGGGAGATCCCCTGGATTCCCACGACCTGCGCCTATCGGCGGCTGGCGGAAGGCAAGGGACTGGCCTGGTGGCATCCGCTGGTTTCAGGCGATCCGCAGACCGTGGTGGATGTGGGCGTGTCGGTGAAGGGGCGGACATTCCTCGAAACGGAAATCGACCCCGAGGACTGGGAAGAGCACGCGGTGGACTGGCCGGAATTCGAACCGCCCGAGCATCTGTAGGACGCCTGATCGGGACAAGGCCTTACCTCCTGTTAACCATTCTGTGGCCAGATCGGCGGGAGGCAAACAGGGCCCAGGACAGGCTGGATGAACAGGGTGACCATGAGCGGCAATGACAGCTTCTGGGTCCGGGTGCGCGCAGTGCTCGGCCGGAACCCTGCCGAACCCGCCTATGGCCAATCGGCCATCGGCAATCCCGAGAAGAAATCCCGGCCCGCCCAGCGCATCGAGGAAGAATTGCGCCGGGGCTGGACCGAGTCGGCGCAGCGCCATGTGTCGCTCTGCGTGCTGGCCATGGAAATGGACCGCTATCCCGAATATTTCGCTGCCTATGGCAAGGACGTGGTGGAGCACAGCCTCGATCACCTGCTGGAGACGATCAGGCCGCTGCTGCCGGCGCCGTCGATCCACTGCCTGCGCCAGGGGCGCGCCGGCTTCGTGCTGGTGCTGCCGGACATGCCGGTGCTGATGGCGCGCGACCTGGCCAGCCGCATCGCCAAGGCCATCCGCCAGGAAAACCTGCCCAACAGGGAAAGCCATGCCGGCCAGGTGACGCTGAGCATGGGCCTGGCCATCACAAATCCGCAGGGCGGCTTCGACCGCGCCGTGCTGCACAATGCCAACCAGGCCGTCAAACGCGCCCAGCGCCGGGGCCTGGCGCGGCTCGAAGTCATGGACCTGCGCGCCAAGCCCGAAAAGCGGAAGAAGGCGGCTTAGGGGGCGTTTGCCCGAGGGTTGATCTAGCGCTTGCTGCATGAGACCTCATGGTGAGCCTGTCGAACCACGAGGTCGGGTGAGCGGAGGCCTGAGTGCCACGACGTCGTCCTTCGACGGACTCAGGATGAGGTCTGTTGAGGTTGTTTCGCTTCTACAGACCCAAATGTCAGGCCTATTTTTTCCGGAACAGGCTAGCCAACAATCCCCATACACTCCAGGAAGTACGGGAATAAGTTCTATTATAAGCGGCACGCTTTGGATTGGTCAGCCAGCCCCAGCCGCGCGGCGCCTTAAGGCCAAGATTATGCCGAATAATCCTCTTGGCTGAGGTTCGAGCAGCAAAACTCTTCTTCAGCGAAGGTTTACGAAATCCGAATGGTGAGCGACGCCGTGCCATGTCTTTCCCCCTTTGGATCAGAAAATACTGCGGGCAGACACAATGCAAGCCCGAGGGCAGCGCGGTGGATGCGTCAATCAAGGAGCTGAAAGAGGCGCCGAACTAAACACTCCGCCACAAGGGAGGAGTCTCAAATTTTGTCTTCCGTGCTGTTCTGCACCCCCTCCTAGCTACGCTAGGGCCTGTCGGCCAAGCTGCGCTCCGCCATTCGCGCATAGCGCTCATGGCCTTCTCACCTCAAATCTCTCCACTGGAGAGATTTGCCCTGCGGGCCGGTTCGAAGCCCATCAAGGGGGAGGTGGGGTTCGGTGTTTGCCGCATGATCCCCACCCGCAGCTCGTCACCCTCGGGCTTGACCCGAGGGCCATGCCGTCGCGCGATGGATTGCCGGGACAAGCCCGGCAATGACGGTGAAAATAGTGTCGCGGCCGTGCTTTGCTCCGCATTTCACCACGAGGGCTTTCCTTACCCACGGAGTCATTCCCGCGACAGCGGGAACCCCTGTTTGCGGCCTTTATATCGGGAACGGAGGTCCCCGCTTTCGCGGGGATGACATCGTGAAAATTCACGTAATGACGCGCCCTAAGTAAATGACCCGGCGAATGAGTGGAGCTCCCCGGAGCGCGGGACGCCAGTGCGTGGTTGCCATCTAGTTCCTTCTTCCCTAAAAGGCCCGTCCCCTCGCGCTACTTTCCGGACGGTTTTCCCATGACGCTGGCTTGCGGCCTCGATTTCGGCACGTCCAATTCGACCCTGGGGCGGGTCGGTCCCGATGGGCAGCCGCAGCTTTTGGCGCTGGAGGATGGGCAGGCGACCATGCCCAGCGTGCTGTTTTTCGGCTTCGAGGACGATCGCGTCCATTTCGGGCGGGCGGCTTTGGCCGAATATGTGACCGGGGCCGAGGGGCGGCTGATGCGGTCGCTGAAAAGCGTGCTGGGTACGGCACTTTTCGCCGATACGACCCGGGTGAAGGCGCGGCGGCTGGGGTTCGGGGAGATCATCGGCACCTATATCGGGGAATTGAAGCGGCGGGCCGAGGCCGAGCTGGGCGCGGAGCTGACGCGGGTGGTGATGGGCCGGCCGGTGCAATTCGTGGATGACGATGCCGAGGCCGACCGCATGGCGCAGGGGCAATTGGAAGCGGCCGTGCGGGCGCAGGGCTTCGAGGAGATCGCGTTTCAGTTCGAACCCATCGCCGCCGCCCTCGACTATGAGCGGCAGGTGAGCGGGGAGAAGCTGGCGCTGATCGTCGACCTGGGCGGCGGCACCTCGGACTTTTCGCTGGTGCGCGTCTCGCCGGCGCGGGCCGGGGCGGCGGATCGCTCGGGGGATATCCTGGCGACGGCGGGCGTCCATATCGGCGGCACCGATTTCGACCGGCTGCTCGCCATGAGCCGGATCATGCCGGAACTGGGGCTGGGCTCGCGCACCCGGGACGGCAAGAGGCATTTGCCGGTGGCGCCCTATTACGATCTGTCCACCTGGCACCGCATCAACCGGCTCTACGATCCGCAGGCCCTGCGCGACCTGCGCTCCACCCTGCGCGAGGCGATCGAGGCGGAGCGGGTGCGCACCATGATCATGCTGGTGGAGGACAGGCTGGGGCACCGGCTGATCGGGGCGGTGGAAGCGGCCAAGATCGCGCTGTCGGACGCGACGGAGACCGATTTCGTCTTTCCGGTGCGGGACCGGGATATCCGGACCACGATCAGCGTGGGGCAATTGGCCGAGGCGCTGGCCGATTCGGTGGCGCGGCTGGAAGCGACCATCGGGGAAACGCTGCGACGCGCGGGCATCGGCGCCGACGCGGTGGATAGCCTGATCCTGACCGGCGGTTCGACGCTGGTGCCGGCGGTGTCGCGCCGGCTCGGGGCGCTGTTTCCGGAGGCGGAGGTGGTGCGCACCGACGTGCTGGGCAGCGTGGGGCTGGGCCTGGCGCTGGAGGCGAAAAGGGTGTTCGGGCCGGGACACTAGGCCGGTTCATCCCTGTCCGGATCAGGCCCAAAAAGAGACCGGGGGCCTCAAGATGGATCCCGGTCATTCGCCGGGATGACACCGGCGGATGGAGAATGTCCAAAAAAAAATCTCTCGATTTATCCCCCCGTCACGCTGGTCGGTTATGTTTATGGCATGGTCGACAAATTGGGTCGGCGGCGGGCGGAATGCCCCGGCACTTTCGGGAATTGCTGAAATGGATGGAACGGGCACGGCGAGCCGGGAACGGCAGCCTGACTGGGCGACGATTCGCGCCGAATATGAGGGGCGGCTCTATGAGGCCCGCATGATCTGCAAGCGTCACGCCATCACCGTGTCGCAATTGCGCTACCGGCGCCAATGCGAGGGCTGGCTGAGCCAGCGCGAGCGGCGGCCGAAAGAGGCCGTGCTGGTGTCGCGGATGCTCAAAGTGCTGGAAAGACAGATCAGGGATTTGGAAATGAGCAAGGACGAACCCGTGGACAAGCGGACCAATACGCTCGCCACACAGGTGAAGACGCTCGACAAGCTCATCGAGCTGGGCGCGGCGGAGCGTAATGTGGAGCCGGCCACGCGCAAGGATATGAACGATATTCGCGCCAAGCTGGCCCAGCGTCTTGCCCAGTCCCGACGCTAGGCTGGAACAGGCCCGGGCCGATGTCGAAGGGCTGAGCGACGACATGGCCTACAGGATGCTCTATTGCTGGCCACGCTGGGCCAGGCGGGAGCAAAGGCCCCCGGTGGGCGACTGGACCACCTGGCTTTTGATGGGCGGGCGCGGCTCGGGCAAGACCAGGGCCGGCGCCGAATGGGTGCGGCGGCTGGCGCGCAAGCGCATCTCGCCCATCGCTTTGGTGGGCGAGACCATGAGCGAGGCGGTCGAGATCATGGTGCGGGGCGAAAGCGGTATTCTGGCCGTGCATCCCGACGAGGAACGCCCCACGCTGCATGGCAAGAGCCGGCTGAGCTGGCCCAACGGGGTCGAGGCCACGATCCTCACCGCCTCCGACCCGGAGCGGTTTCGCGGGCCGCAATTCGCCGCCGCCTGGTGCGACGAAATCGGCTGTGGCGCGGTCGACAAGGGCGCGAACCAGCCCAATATTTTCGGCGATGCCAAGAGCGCCGAAGGCGGGCGGCCCTATTTTTCGAGCGGTCTGCCGGACGGGCTGATCCAGCGGCAATTCCTGCGCGCCCATCACCGCCATTGGCACGATCCGGCGAAGAATCCGCCGGGCATGGTCGATGTGGACAGGCTCTATTGCTGGACCTGGGATGCGCGGCCCTATCCGAGCTTTCCGGCGTTGGAAGCGGTCTGGGCCGATGGGCCGAACCATGGCAATGGCCATTGGCTGACCGGTCGGCTGGGCGCATTGGCCAGCGACGAGCTGGCCGGGGCCATCGCCGAGGATCACGGATGCGCGCTCGACGCCGTGCCCGCCGCGCCACTGGTGGGCGGCATGGTGATCAACGGGCCGGGCACGGCGCGCCAGGCCATCGAGCCGGTGCTGGAGATAAGTGGGCAGGTGCTGCTGGCCCGCGATGGCGTCCTGCTGGCGCGGGCCCAGGGCGCGGGTCCGACGACCATGCTGGCCCCCGAAACGCTGGCGGCAACCGACGGGCCGGTGCTGGCGCGACGGCGGGGGGATGCGGCGGAGCGGCCGGGGCGGCTGAGCCTGGCCCATTTCGATCGCGAGCGGGATTACCTGATGGCCAATGTCACGGCCCTGCGGCCGGGAACCGGAAACCTGCTGGCCGAAACGCTGCCCATGGTGCTGGACGGCGCGGGGGCGCGGCGCGCCGCCGAAAGGCTGCTGGACCGCCGCGCCGCCGCCGGCGACAGGCTGGAACTGGCCCTGCCGCCGGACCGGATCGCGCTGGAGCCGGGGGATCGCATCGACCTGCCCGGGCTGGCGGAAGGCCCGTTCGAAATCACCGATATCCGCGATGGCGCGGTGCGGCGCATTACCGCCTCGGCCCTGCCGCGGCGCGATGCCGTGGCGGCCGGGTTGGAGCGGCCGCGCGGCGGGGCGGCGATGCCGGCGCCGCAGGTCGCCCCTGTCGTGGTCGCGGCGCATCTGCCGCCGCTGCCGGACGATCCGGCGCGCAGTCGCCTCCTCATCGGGGCCTTTGCCCGGCCCTGGCCCGGCGCGGTCCGCATCGCGGACGACAGCACCGGCGCGGTGCTGGCGGAGCTGACGCGGCCGCTGGTGATGGGCGAAACGCTTGGCCCCCTCGCGGCGGGGCCGCGGGCAGTGTGGCATCGCGGCCAGGCGCTGGAGATCGCACTGGGCTCCGGCCATCTGGCCGATCTGGACGAAGGCGAGGTGCTGGCGGGCAATAACCGCATCGCGGTTGAAACAGACAGCGGCGCCTGGGAAGTCATCGGCTTCGCGCGGGCGGAGCTGGTCGCGCCCCGGCGCTATCGGCTGAGCCTGTTGCTGCGGGGGCTGGACGGCACCGAGGCGGCTATCGGCCCGGTCTCGGCGGGGCGGCGCGTCATGGTGCTGGACGGGCGGGCGGCCACGCTGCCGGTCGAGGCGCATCGCATCGGCGAGAGCCGGAGCCTGCGCTGCTTTGCCGGGGCGGGGGACGCGACGGGGCGGGCCTTTGTGGTTTCGCCCGATGCGGGGCCGGCCCTGCCGCTCGCGCCCGTGCATCCGCGCGCGGTGCGGCGGGAAGACGGCGCCATCGCGCTGTCCTGGACCC
>NZ_LVVY01000092.1 GCF_001650025.1 Devosia elaeis
CACACAAGCCCGAGGGTGACGAGCGGTGGGTGGGGTGGTGCAGTTGTCCACTGATGGCTCCCTCACTCTCACGCCCTCCTCTTAAGGGGGGAGAGAAGCAATAGAGTCGCAACGCCTGCGCCAAACGCCCCCCTCACATCCCCCGAATGACCGAAGCCGGCTCCACCAGCTTGCGGTAGAGATGCCAGGTGGCATGGCCGAAAATGGGCAGCACCACGGCCAGGCCGACAAAGATCGGCAGCGAGCCGAGGAAGATGCCGAACCCGACCAGCAGGCCCCAGGCAAAGAGCGGCACGCGATTATAGAGGACGGCGCGGAACGAGGTTTCCACCGCCACATAGGCGCCCACATCGCGGTCGAGCAGCAGCGGGAAGGCGATGACGCTGGTGCAGAGCACCACGATGGCGAAGAGCGCGCCCAGGGCCGTGCCCACCAGGAGCAACGTCGCCCCTTCGGGGCTGGTGGTCACCTGGGTGAACAGGCCCGCCAGCGTATCGGGCGGGCTGGACCCGAAAAGCCCCTCATAGAGCGCCTGGGCAGCGGTCAGCCACAGGGTGAACAGCACGAAGAGCATGACGCCCACGGCCATGATGCTGCCGATGGCGGGGGAGCGGAACACCGCCATCGCATCGCCCCAGCCCGGGTCCTCCCCGGCCTCGCGGCGGCGGGAGATTTCGTAGAGGGGCAGGGCGGCGATGGGCCCGAGCAGGGCGAAGCCGCCGATCAGGGGATAGAGCAGCGGCCAGGTGTGGAAGCCGTTCATCCAGATGGTCAGCACGATGCCGATGATCGGATAGATCAGCATCAGGAGGACATAATGGCTGGGCTTGGCGGAAAAATCGGCGATGCCGCTGCGCAGGACCTCGCCCAGGTCGGCCATATTGATGGTGCGGATCACCGGCATGTCGAGCTTGTCGCCGGCGCCGGCCATGATGTGAATTCGGGCCATAAGGAGCACTCCTCCGAAAGGAGGTCGCAAGGGAAAGGCCTGGCGTGCCCCGACGCGAGACGCAGAACCTGCGACCGCTGAACAGGTGCGATATTACGCCGCAGGCCGGGCGCTGTCGCCCCCGGCCCGCAAAAATGTGATCGGGCCGAGGCGTCAGGCCTTGGCCAGCGCCTGCTCGATATCGGCGATGATGTCGTCGATATGCTCGATGCCCACCGAAATGCGCACCAGGTCTTCGGAGACCCCGGCCTTTTTCAGCTCCTCGGGCGAGAGCTGGCGATGGGTGGTGCTGGCCGGATGGCAGGCCAGCGACTTGGCATCCCCGATATTGACCAGGCGCAGGATCATGCCCAGCGCGTCGATGAAGCGGGCGCCCGCTTCCTTGCCGCCCTTGATGCCGAAGGACAGGATGCCCGAGCCGGAACCCCTGGAAATCTTCCGGGCCGTCTGGTGATAGGGGCTGTTGGGCAGGCCGGCATAATTGACCCATTCCACCTTGGGATGGTTCTCCAGATATTGGGCGACCTTGAGCGCGTTCTCGCAATGGCGCTCCATGCGCAGGCCCAGCGTTTCGAGACCCTGCAGGATCAGGAAGGCATTGAAGGGCGACAGCGCCGCCCCGGTATTGCGCAGGGGCACGACGCGGGCCCGGCCGATAAAGGCCGCTGGGCCGAGGGCCTCGGTATAGACGACGCCATGATAGGAGGGGTCGGGCTCGTTGAGCATGGGGAAGCGGGCCGCATTGGCCTTCCAGTCGAACTTGCCCGAATCGACGATCACCCCGCCGATCGAATTGCCGTGGCCACCGATATATTTGGTCAGGGCATGCACGATGATGTCGGCGCCGAAATCGAAGGCGCGGGTGAGATAGGGCGTGGCCACCGTATTGTCGACGATCACCGGCACGCCATGGCGATGGGCGATTTCGGCGATGCGCTCGATATCGACCACATTGCCGGCCGGATTGCCGATGGATTCGAGGAAGACCGCCTTGGTCTTTTCATCGATGGCCTTTTCGAAACCCTCGTAATCGTCGTGGCTCACCAGCCGGGTCTCGATGCCCTGGCGCGGGAAGGTGTGGACGAACAGGTTATAGGTGCCGCCATAAAGCTGGGAGATCGAGACGATATTGTCGCCGGCCTGGGCGATGGTCTGGATGGCATAGGTGATCGCCGCCATGCCCGAGGCCAGGCCCAGCGCGCCGATGCCGCCTTCCATCTCGGCGATGCGCGCTTCCAGCACCGCCGTCGTGGGGTTCATGATGCGGGTATAGATATTGCCCGCGACCTTGAGGTCGAACAGGTCGGCGCCATGCTGGGTATCGTCGAACGTATAGGACGTCGTCTGGTAGATCGGGACCGCTGCCGCCTTGGTGGTGGCTTCCGATTCATAGCCGTGATGGAGGGCGATGGATTCGAGTTTCATTATTGGCTCCCTTTGTCACTCGCGCCGCCACCCTCGGCCGGGAGCCCCGAAATGACAAGGCGCGGGAGGGGCAAGCCGTCCTCTCCCGCGCCTTGGTTTTGGAAGGTTGTTCCGCCGGTCATGGGCGGCTCGCGCCCACCCGCCGCGTCACCGAGCCCGTTCACACCTCGTAGCGGTCCGAGGGATCGTGCTGGGGCCGGTAGATAAAATAGTCGAAATGGGCCGGGCTGGCCGTGCCGTTGAGGTCATGGGCGGCCATGCCGACAAAGGCGCCGGTAAAGCTGCCATGGGCCTGGTGGCCGCCGCATTCGTCCGAAAGGATCGAGGCGTCGAGCACCGGGCCGATGGCTTTGAGCGCTTCGCCCTCCATGGCGTAGAAGAATTGCAGCTTGCGCCCGCGAATGGTCAGGGCCAGCCTGACCTTGCCCGTGGCCGGGATCTGCACCGGCTCTGCCGGGAAGCGCAGCTTGCCGTCCGGCCAGCTCATTTCCGAGCTCATCAGCAGCAATTCGCGCTGCCCGTCGGAATGGGCCGTCACCGCCAGGTAGAAGAAATTGTAGCGGCTGTAATAGGCGGTGAGCCCCGCCATGGTGCGCTCGTCGGTCGCCGCGAAATCCACGACCGTCTCGGCATCATAGGAGAAATGCGTCTGCCGCCGCGCCACCAGGGCCTGCTCGAACCAGGAGCCGATGCTTTCGCGCCCGAACAGGGTCAGCCTGCCATTCTCGGCCTTGAAGATGCGCTCGGTTTCCGGCGTGCGCAGCCATTGGAAATCCTGGTGCAGGCCGTTTTCGAACGTATAGCGCTGCTCGGCCCAATATCTGGCCTCGTCGCGCGTGCCCGGCACCTCGACATGCAGCGAGGGCACCGGCCCGTTCTTGACATAGAGCCAGTCGTCCTCGCCCCAATAGGCTTCCTGGATGGCGGTTTCGCGGCCCAGCACGCAGCGGCGTTCCTGGGTCGTTGGCCGGCCGGCGAGATGGACCAGATAGGTCCTGCCCTCCGGCGTCTCGACGATATCGCCATGGCCGGCGCGCTGCAGGGCGGCCAGGGGCGCGTCCTTAGAGGTCAGGATATGCTGGTCGGGATGGGTCTCGTAGGGCCCCTCGATATGGCGCGAGCGGGCGAAGGTGCAGGCATGGTCATAGGCGGTGCCGCCCTCGGCCGTGAGCAGGTAATAATAGCCGTTGCGCTTATAGAGATGCGGGCCCTCGACCAGCTTGAGATCGGTGCCCTGGTAGATGTTCTTGACCGGCCCGACCAGCTTGCCGGCCACCGGATCGAATTGCTGGAGCGCGATGCCGGCAAAGAGCAGGGGCCTCGTGCGGTGGTCCCACAGCATGTTGACGAACCACTTCTTGCCGTCATCGTCATGGAACAGGCTCGGATCGAAGCCCGAGGAATTGACATAGATCGGGTCGCTCCAGGGCCCTTCGATACTGTCGGCCCAGACGATGTAATTATGCGCGTCCTTGAACGAGCCGTCCTTGCGCTTGACGTCGGTATAAACCAGCCAGAACTTTTCCCCGTCATGGGTGAGGCAGGGCGCCCAGACGCCGCAGCTATCGGGATCGCCGCGCATGTCGAGCTGGCTTTTGCGCGTCAGCGGCCTTGTCACCAGCTCCCAGTTCGCCAGGTCCTTCGAATGATGGATCTGCACGCCGGGAAACCATTCGAAGGTCGAGGTGGCGATGTAATAATCGTCGCCCACACGGAGAATCGAGGGATCGGGGTTGAAGCCGGGCAGGATGGGATTGGTGATCTGGGGCATGGGTAGGCCTTCTATTCTTCTCCCCGTCGGGGAGAAGGTGGCGCGCAGCGCCGGATGAGGGGGATGGCCCGGCACGCTCGGGGGACGCCTTGAGCCCCCCTCACCCGTCTCGGGCTACGCCCGATCCACCCTCTCCCCGAGGGGGAGAGGAATGGCGCCGAGCACTTGGCGTCAGACGAACCGGTTGACCAGGTTTTCGAGATATTCCTGGCGGCCCGATCTTGGCTGCGGATTAATGCCATCGGCATGAACCCTGGCGGCGATGTCGGCCAGGCTCAGCTTGCCGCCGAGAATGTCCTTGCCCAGGCCATTGTCCCAGCCGGCATAGCGCGCATCGAGCAATTTATCGAATTCGCCGTCCTCGATCAGCGCCACGGCGCCCTTGAGGCCACGCGCCAGGGTGTCGAGCCCCAGGATATGGCCATGCAGCAGGTCTGCCGGATCGAGCGACTGGCGGCGCACCTTGGCGTCGAAATTGAAGCCGCCCTTGCCCAGGCCCCCCTGCTTGAGGATGTAGTAGAAGGCCAGGGCCATTTCGCCGGCATTGTTGGGGAAGTGGTCGGTATCCCAGCCCGATTGCAAATCGTTGCGATTGGCGTCGACCGAACCGAGCATGCCCAGCGAAGAGGCGACGGCCAGTTCGTGCTCGAAGGAATGCCCGGCGAGGAAGGCATGGCCGACCTCGATATTGCACTTCACCTTCTTTTCGAGCCCGTATTTCTGCAGGAAGCCGTAAACGGTGGCGACGTCGTAATCGTATTGGTGCTTGCTCGGCTCCTGCGGCTTGGGCTCGATCAGGATCTGGCCCTTGAAACCGATCTTTTCGGCATGCTCGATGACGAGGTGCAGGAAGCGGGCCATCTGGTCCTGTTCCTGGCCGATCTTGGTGTTGAGCAGGGTTTCATAGCCCTCGCGGCCACCCCAGAGCACGTAGTTCTCGCCGCCCAGTTCGTTGGTCAGCTCCAGCACGGCCTTCACCTGGCCGGCGGCATAGGCGAAGACTTCCGGATCGGGATTGGTGGCGGCGCCGGCCATATAGCGGCGGTTGGAGAAGAGGTTCGCCGTGCCCCAGAGCAACTTCTTGCCGGTCTCCTGCATCTTGGCGGCCAGAATGTCGCCGATGACGCGCAGGTTCTTGTTGCTCTCTTCGAGCGTCGCGCCTTCGGGGGCCACGTCCACGTCGTGGAAAGCGTAGAAAGGCACGTCGATCAGGTTGAAGAATTCAAAGGCCACGTCGGCCTTGAGCTTGGCGCCGTCCATGCCCTTGTCGAACCAGGGGCGGTCGAAGGTGCGGCCACCAAACGGGTCGCCGCCTTCCTGGGCGAAGGTGTGCCAATAGGCGATGGCCGGACGGATATGGTCTTCCATCCTTTTGCCGGCGATCACTTCGTCCTTGTTGTAATGGCGATAGGCCAGCGGATTGCGGCTTTCCGGGCCTTCATATTTGACCTGGGAAAGGCCCTTGAAAAAATCGGTCACGAACGTGCCTCCTCGATGGCGGGGTAAAGGGCGCGATAGCGCGCATATTGATCGGAATAGGCGGCCGACAGGGTCTTGTCGGGCGCGATAATGGTCTTGATCGGCGGCATGGACATCACATCCACCGGGCTGGCGCCGGTAGCGGCGCAGAGGCCGAGCCGGGCCGCGCCCAGCGCGCCGCCGAAATCGCCGTCCTCGGGCAGGGCGATTTCCATGTCGAGATTGGTGGCCAGCATTTTGAGCCAAAGCGCAGACTTGGAGCCGCCACCCACCGCCAGCAGCCGGTTGATGGAGGTGCCCGCATCGGCCAAAACGCGCTGGCAATCGCGCATGGCGAAAGTGACGCCTTCCATCACTGCCTGCGCCATCTGGGCAGAATCGGTCGACTGGTTGAGGCCAACAAACGAGCCGCGCGCATTGGCATTGTTGTGCGGGGTGCGTTCGCCGGAGAGATAGGGCAGGAAGATCGCTTCGCCCGGCCCCTTGAACTGGGCTTCGGCTTCGCCCGACAGCTCGGCCTGTTTCCTGCCGGTGATGCGGGAGAGCCAGTTGAGCGAATCGGTGGCCGAGAGGATGACGCCCATCTGGTGCCAGGTGTCGGGAATGGCATGGCAGAAGGCGTGCACGGCCCCTTCGGTATTGGGGCTGAACCTTTCGTTGGAAACGAACAGAACGCCGGAGGTGCCGAGCGACACGAAGCCTTCGCCGGGCCGGATCGCGCCGATACCACAGGCAGCGGCGGCATTGTCGCCGGCGCCACCGGCAACGAGTACCGGGCCACTCATGCCCCAGCGGGCAACATATTCTTGCCTGAGCTGTGCGGAAATGGCCGAGCCTTCCACCAGAGCCGGCATGTGCTCGCGGCTGAGCCCGGTGACGCCCAGCAGCGCATCCGACCAGTCGCGTTTCGCCACGTCGAGCCACAGCGTGCCGGCGGCGTCGGACATGTCTTCGACATGCTCGCCGGTCAGCAGCAGGCGCACATAGGCTTTGGGCAGCAGCACTTTTCTGATCCGGCTGTAAATCTTCGGCTCGTGCTTGCGCACCCAGGCGATCTTGGGGGCGGTGAAACCCGGCATGGCGATATTGCCGGCAAGCTCGCGCAAGGCGGGCAGGGCGGCTTCCATCTCGCCGCATTCGGCGGCGGAACGGCCGTCGTTCCACAGGATGCAGGGCCGCAGAACCTTGTCATTCTCACCCAGCAGCGTCGCGCCATGCATATGGCCGGAAAGCCCGATGCCTTTCACTGCCGCCAATTCGCGCGGATGGCTCTGCTTGAGCTTGTCGATGGCGCCCAAAGTGGCATCCCACCAATCGGCAGGGTTCTGCTCGGACCAGCCGGGATGGGGCCGCACCGGCTCGATGGCCGGCGCCGAGGCTTCGCCCAGCGCCTTGCCATCCGCGTCGATCAGCAGCGCCTTGACGCCGGATGTGCCGATATCAATGCCGAGAAAGGTCATGAGGCACGTACCTCATCTGGCTGCGACAAAACCATGTCAAACTCCTCCCTCGCCCCGTTGGGGCAGCGCCTCTTTGCGGAATGGCGCTTCTTAGCCGAGATTGTCGCGCAGGAAAATCCCAATTTCAATGCTCTTGAGCGGCCCATCGGGACAAATCGCTTCGGTGGAGCGATTTGGGCGCGGCAGGCCCTGAGCTGCGCTCGAATGGCCCGGATACACCACGCACACGATTGGCCGCGCTATCCAATGCATCGGTTCTTTCCACCCTCCCCCTTGAGGGGAGGGTAGCGCAGCTTGGCCGATAGGCCTAGCGAAGCTGGGGAGGGGGTTCAGAAACCCTGGCAGGCGCCGGCATTATCGGAAACAGCGCCCCCTCCCGAGCGCCGCTAGGGTCTTCGCGGACCAAGCTCTGCGTGCCCTCCCCTCAAGGGGGAGGGTGGATCGGCCGCAGGCCGGCACACGGAAATCACCGCAGATTGTCCCGCAAGAAAATCCCGATCTCGATCGGATCGGTCGCGGCGCTGCCCGATGTGCCCAGGGCCAGGGCTCTTGCTGCCGAGATCGCTTCGCGGATTTCGCCGTCCGGGTTCTGGTCCAGCACCACGTCGATGGCGCCGCCGATCAGCCCGGCGCGGGTCGGCATGGTCAGTTCATGCGCGATGACGCGGATTTTGCCGGCCCGGCCCGAGGCGTCCAGCGCCGCGACCAGCCCGCTATTGCCGGCGCCGAGATTATAGAGCCCGGCGAGATCGGGATGGTCGGCCAGCAGGGTCTCGACGATGGACGCGGTTTCGCTGCGCTCGTCATGGCCTTCGAGCGGCCCGATAATGGTGAGCGCGGGAAACTCCGCCTTGAGCGCGGCTTCGAACCCGTCCCGGCGCTCGGCATGGTCGCGCAGATGCAGCGAGCCGGCAATGAGCGCCACCTTGCCGCCGCCAGGCAGGAAGCGGCCCATCAGCGAGGCGGCGGTGCGGCCGGCCGCGACATTGTCGATGCCGATGAAATTGCGACGGGCCGAGCCGGGCAGGTCGGAAACCAGCGTCATCACCGCGATGCCGCGCCGATGCGCCGCGTCCACGGCGGCGATCACGTCCGGCGACTCGCCGGCGACGATGACGGCGCAATCGCAGGCCCGGGCATCCAGGGCATCGAGGCTCCGCGCCAGCCCGGCGCTGTCCAGCGGCTTGATGCGCCGCGTTTCGAGATGGATGCGGTCGGCCAGGGCCTGGCCGAAGCGCCGGGACACGGCATCGGCCAGGCTGTCCATGAATTCGTTGGAGCCGTCGGGGATGAAGAAGACCACGCTGAGATCGCGCGCCCGCGCCATCAGCGAGGCATTGAGATCGCGCGAAAAGCCCAGGCTCTTTATCGCCGCCTCGACCTTTTCGGCGGTGGCGGCCCGCACGCCCGGGCGCCCGTTCAGGACCCGATCCACCGTGGCCAGGGACACGCCGGCCTCCCGCGCCACGTCATGGACAGTTGCTCGTCGCTTCACGCCCTCGTCCACCTGAAGTCTTTTCCCGCCCCTGTTCGCGGGGCGCTCCACACCCGCGAGATCATCCCCGCGAGAGCGGAGATCGCTGTTTACACACACCCTCCGGAACGGAGGCTCCCGCCCGCGCGGGGACGATGTCGAGGCCGAAGCCGCCTCGCCGCCAAGTCCCCCGCACACTTGTTGGCCATGGCCAAAAGGTCAAGTGCAGCGTTGCAGCGGGCCGCCAATAGGTCTACAGCTCCGCGCCGGACAAGCGGGAGGGTCATCATGGCGGTCAGTGTTTCAACCTTCGGGGATTATCGCGGCAACCGGGTCGACCAGTTCCGGCTGACCAGCGATTCGGGGGTCAGCGTCGATCTCATCTCCTATGGCGTGGTGGTGCGCGACTGGCGGGTGCCGGTGGCCGGCGGCGAGCGTTCGGTGGTGCTCGGCTTCGAGCAGTTCGATGCCTATCCCGCTCATAGCCCGCATTTCGGCTCGCTGGCCGGCCGTGTCGCCAATCGCATCAAGAATGCCAGCTTCGAGCTCGACGGCGTCACCTACAAGCTGCCGCCCAATGCCGGGAACCTGCAATTGCATGGCGGCGAGGAGGGGCTGGGCCGCCAGGTCTGGAACGGCCAGGTGGACAGCGCCAACAATGCCGTCCGCTTCACCCATTTTTCCCCCGACGGGGCCATGGGCTATCCCGGCAATGTCAATTTCGCCGCCACCTATACGCTCTCGGGCAATCGCCTGCGGCTCGAATTGACCGCCACCACCGACCGGCCCACCCCGATCAGCCTGGTGCAGCACCAATATTTCAACCTGGGCACCAGCGACACCGTGCTGGACCATTCCATCCAGGTCAATTCCAGCGCCTATACCGAACTGGGCGCCGATCTCGCCCCCACCGGCGCCATCCTGCCCTCCGCCGGCACCATCTACGACCTGCGCCAGCCGCGCACCATGCGCGACGCCAATGGCGCGCCGATCGACTACGATATCGGCATGGTGCTCGATACCGGCCGCAAGCATGCCGACCCCATCGCCAGCGTGATATCCCCGGAAGGCGATATCGGGCTTAAACTGTGGAGCGACCGTCCCGGCGTCCAGGTCTATAACGGCGTCTGGACCGATGTGCCGGTGCCCGGCCTCGGCGGCAGAAAATACGGCAAGCATTCCGGTTTCTGCCTCGAAGACCAGAGCCCGGCCGATGCCGTGCACAATCCGCATTTCCCCAATGTCATCCATTCGCCCGATCGGCCCTATAGCCATTGGTGCGAATTCGAGATTGCGTGACGCTCAAGGCTAACAGTCTGCCAACCATAAGGCGCTCGCGCCCATCTCGACGCTCACAGTCTGCTGACATATTCAGGCGGATGTGAACGCGATTCTGCATGCTCCCCGGACAAGGAGGGAGCGATGAAGGCAAGGACATGGACAAGACCGAACGCCTCTTTTCCATCATGGATGCCCTGCGCCGGCACCGGCGTCCGATCACCGCCGCGGCCCTGGCCGAAGAGCAGGGCGTCTCGGTTCGGACGCTCTATCGCGACATCCAGACCCTTATCGGATTGGGCGCGCCCATCGATGGCGAAGCGGGGATCGGCTATATGCTGAAGCCCGGATTTTTCCTTCCGCCACTGATGTTTAGCCCAGAGGAGCTGGAGGCTCTGGTGCTGGGTGCGCGCTGGGTGGAGACCCAGCCGGACGACGGCCTGGGGGCCGCTGCCCGCAATGCCCTGGCCAAGATCGCCACCGCCTCACCCGAGGACCTTCGCGATCGGATCAGCGACACCGCGCTCTGGCCCGTCGCCATCTGGGGCCAGCGCCAGCCCATCCCCGTCCTCGGCGATATCCGCCTCGCCATGCGCCAGGAAAAGGCCGTGCGCATCGATTACGAAGACGTCGAAGGCCGCTCCTCCAGCCGCACGATCTGGCCGGTCGGGCTGGCTTTTTATGAAGGAAAACAAACGATTGCCGCCTGGTGCCTGTTGCGGCAGGCCTTCCGCAATTTCCGCACCGACCGGATTATCTGCCTCACCATCACCGAAGAGCGCTATGGCAAGCGCCGGGCGGCGCTCGAGCGCGAATGGCGCGACAGCTGGGTCCATGACCGCCGCTACAAGGGCGGCAGCGACAGCTAAATCATTCGCGCATAAAGACTTTCAGGCCGCGTATTCTCATCCAGCCGGAAGCGGTGATCGGCCGGCGGATGTGCCCGCTGTCCACATTCCATGCGCGGACAGATCCGGCAGCCCACCCCGATCGGCACGGCCTGCTGATCGTTGGAAAGGTCGATACCGTCCGAATAGATCATTTCCCGAGCATGATGGATGGCGCAGCCCAACCCGATCGAGAGGTAGCGCCGAGGGGCGTTATAGCGGTAGTCGCCCTTGGTGATGGTGCGGGCGATACAGAAATAGCGTTGTGCGTCAGGCATTTGGCTGACCTGAACATTGATGCGCTCCGGCGCGAGGAACGCCGCATAGACGTTCCAGCGCGGACAGGCGCCGGAATGGCGCGGGATATGAATGCCCGAGAGCGAAAAGCGCTTGGAGATGTTGCCGGCAATATCGGTCCGCACCAGATGCAGCGGAATGCCGCTCGCGCCCTTGCGCTGCAAGGTCGTCATGCGGTGGCAGACCTGCTCGAAGCTGGCCCCGAATCGCCGCCCGATGCGCTCGATATCATAGCGAAAATCCCGACAGGCCTTGAGAAACGGCGCATAGGGCATGATCAGCGCGGCGGCGAAATAGGCCGACAGCACATTGCGCGCAAGGGCCGGCGCGTCGCCATCGGGCAGGCCGGATTCCTGCACAATCTCCGCGATTTCCGCCCCGGCTGCCAATTGCCCAACCTGTTGCGCCAGAAGGAAATTCGCCGTTTCGGCCGGCAGAAGGTCGGAGAGCAGGATTTGTCGCCGCGCCGGATCGAGCTGCCGGGCAATGCCATGGGGCAGGGAGGCCAATTGCACATCCAGGCCGAAGACATTGAACAGATAGGTGCGAATGCCGGCCTCGAACGTGTCGCCGGAGCCATGGATATCCCCGCCGATCCGTTCGGCGCTATCCTCAAGCCCGGGAAAGTAATTGGCATTGGACTGGAGGAAATCAGAAATCGCGTCGGTAGCCAGGTGAAAAGGTTCGGCTTCACCCGGCATGGGCGCGGCGGCGCCGTTCGACGCCAGCAGGCGATAGCGATCATAAAGCAGGAGCACCGCGCGGGCCGCCGCCGGGTTGGCATGGGCCAGGTCGCGAATCTCGAGATTGGTGAGGTCGCTGTCGGCGAAGAGATCGTCGCCGAAGGCTTCCATGAGATCGCCGGCCAGCCGCCCCTCGTCGCCATCGACCAATTCGCCGGGCTCGACGCCGAAATGACCGGCAATGGCGAAGAGCAGCGGCACCGTCACCTTGCGGCGATTGTGCTCGATGAGATTGAGATAGCTGGGCGAAATGCCGAGGGCCTGCGCCAGGTCCGCCTGATTCAACCGCTTCTGGCGCCGCAGGCGCTTGATCCTGCCGCCGATCCGGCCTGCCGACACCTCCATCCCACCCTCCCGATTTACAGGATTTACCAACCCGCCGCCCAATATTGACTAGAGATTTACAGCTTTACTCGGCCTGTATCCGTTATTTCTTGCACATCGCGTCGCTTTGTCAAATCTTTACATCAGCAAGGAGGTTCCGATGACGGAGCAAGACAAGCAACGCGACGAATACATCACCATCATCGCGCCGACGGCCAATGATGCCATGGCGCAGTTCAAGGCCCGCGGCCTCGATATGCTGGGCTATGCCATTGCCGGCCGCATCGGGCGGCATCGCTTCACCCTGGTGGGTGGCGAAGACGCGCAGGAATTGTTTTCCGGCGCCGGCATGATTGCCGCCACCTTCAGCCGGAAGGTGGCGGGGTAGCCGATGCGTAGAGATTGAGGCCCGGCCATTCGCGCTTAGCGCTCCTGGCCTTCTCACCTGAAAACGATCCACTGGATCGTTTTCGCGGCTGCGCCGCCGGCGAGAAGTGTTCCACGTGAATCACCGAATTTCCCGTTTCCGCCGCTGCGGAGACCGGCGAAGCCATGTCCAAAAGAGGAGAATGACATGCTCGACAAAATACAAGAACCAGAGGCCTTTCCGGCGCCGGATTATGCACCCGGGCGCTGGGCTCATATCGCCCGGAATTACAGCCCCGCCGATGTCCGGCGCCTGGCCGGGTCCCTGCCGATCCACTATTCTCTGGCCGAAAACGGGGCGAAAAAGCTCTGGCAGTTGCTGCATTCGGAGGATTTTGTCCCCACACTCGGGACCTTTACCGGCAATCAGGCCGTGCAACAGGTCAAGGCCGGTTTGAAAGCCATTTATCTCTCCGGCTGGCAGGTGGCGGCCGACGCCAATTCCTCGGGCAATATGTATCCCGACCAATCGCTTTATCCGGTCGATAGCGTGCCCGGCGTCGTCAAACGGATCAACAAGGCCCTGCAGCGCGCCGACCAGATCCAGGCCATGGAGCGGGCCGACGGCATCGCCACGACCGATCACGATTTCTTCGTGCCGATCATCGCCGACGCCGAAGCCGGTTTCGGCGGGGCGCTCAACGTGTTCGAGCTGATGAAAGCCATGATCGAGGCCGGCGCCGCCGCGGTGCATTTCGAGGATCAATTGGCCTCGGAGAAGAAATGCGGCCATCTGGGCGGCAAGGTGCTGGTGCCGACCAGCCAGTTCATCCGCACGCTCAATGCAGCCCGGCTCGCGGCCGATGTCATGGGCGTACCCACATTGATCATGGCCCGGACCGATGCGGAAGCGGCGCGGCTGATCACCTCCGATATCGACGAAGCCGACAGGTCCTTCGTCACCGGCGAACGCACGGCCGAGGGCTTCTACCGGCTCCGGGGCGGCCTGGATTGCGCCATTGCCCGGGGCCTGGCCTACGCGCCCTATGCCGATCTCATCTGGTGCGAAACCTCGACGCCGGATCTGGGCGAAGCGAAACGCTTTGCCGAGGCGATCCGAAAGCAATATCCCGACCAGATGCTGGCTTATAATTGCTCGCCCAGCTTCAACTGGGCCAAGCATATGGACGAGGCCGCCATGGCCCGGTTCCAGCGCGAATTGGGCGCCATGGGCTATAAATATCAATTCATCACCCTGGCGGGCTTCCACAATCTCAGCCTCACCACGTTCGAATTGGCGCGCAGCTACAAGGAACACGGCATGGCCGGCTATTCCCGGCTGCAACAGGCCGAATTTGCTGCCGAGGCCCATGGCTTCTCCGCCGTGCGCCACCAGCGGGAAGTGGGCACCAGCTATTTTGATGCCGTCTCGCTGACGGTGAGCGAAGGGCGGAGCGCCACCATTGCCATGGCGGAATCGACGGAAACCGCGCAATTCCACTAGGGCAGCAAGGGGCGGCTCCGGCCGCCCCAACGCGGCAATGTTGGATGCTTGATCGGCCGATGACGATGGGTCTAGTCTTTGCCCATCGCTCACCGGATTCGGCCGCTTCCATGTCGTCTTCCGCCAAACGCTTTGTCCTCGAGCAGCTTTCGAAGGCCGGTATTTCGATCAATCCGGCTTCAGGCGCCGAAGCCGTTATTCATGACGAGCGCTTTTTCGAGCGCGTGCTGCGCGACGGCACTCTGGGCCTGGGCGAAAGCTATATGGATGGCTGGTGGGATGCCGAGCCGCTGGACGGCGTGCTGTTCAAGGCCGCCAATGCGCAAATCCAGGATGCCTTTCCGCGCGATCTGCCGCTGCTGTTCAGCGTTGCGCGCGCCCGGCTTTTCAATATGCAGCGTCTGCGCATTCGCGAGGTGGGCGAGAAGCATTACGATCTCGGCAACGATCTTTATGCCGCCATGCTCGACCGGCGCATGGTCTATTCCTGCGGCTATTGGGCCGAGGCCGCCAATCTGGACGAGGCCCAGGAGGCCAAGCTGGACCTCATCTGCCGCAAGATCGGCCTGGAGCCGGGCATGCATGTGCTCGATATCGGTTCGGGCTGGGGCGGCTTTCTGCAATTTGCGGCCGAGCGCTATGGCGTTTCCGGGCTCGGCGTCACGGTCAGCAAGGAGCAGGCCGCCCTGGCCAATGAACGGACCAGGGATCTGCCGGTGGAAACCAAGCTCCTGGATTACCAGGCCCTCGAGGGGCAATTCGACCGCATCATCTCGATCGGCATGTTCGAGCATGTGGGCTACAAGAATTACCGCGCCTATTTCGAAAAGGCCCGGCAATTGCTCAAGCCCGACGGGCTGTTCCTGCTGCACACGATCGGGGGCAACCACACGTCTATCCATGGCGATCCCTGGGCGGAAAAATACATCTTCCCCAATGGCATGCTGCCGTCCATCACCCAGATCGGCCAAGCCAGCGAGGGCGTCTTCGTCATGGAGGACTGGCACAATTTCGGGGCCGATTACGATCGGACGCTGATGGCCTGGCTCGCCAATTTCGATGCGGCCTGGCCCACGCTTTCCCAGCGCTACGACGAGCGCTTCCGTCGCATGTGGCGTTATTATCTCTCGGTCTTCGCCGCCATCTTCCGGGCCCGGCAGGTCAATCTCTGGCAGATCGTCCTGTCCCCGCGCGGCGTGCGCGGCGGCTACCGCCGGGTCAGCTAGAAAGGCGGCCCGGCGGATTCACGTGAAACACTTTTGCACAGACTTATGCACAGGCCTCAAAAGATCGAGTGCCGCAAGGGCAGCTTGATCGGGGCGGGGAAGCCAAGGGCGAGATCGGTCCAGAAGCGGTCACGCAGCAATTCGGGGAACACATGGCCCTCGGGCAGGGCGTCGCGGGCGAACCAGCCGGCTTCACTGATCGCTTCGCCCTCGGCCGGATTGGCGCTGACGTCGATATCGCCAGAGACATAGTCGGCCAGAAACCAGAATTTGACGATGCGGCCCCAATCGTCGACCAGCTCATCGATATAGGCGAGGGCCCGCGCGCGCACCCGGATACCGGCTTCTTCAAAGGCCTCACGCTCGGCCGCGTCGTGCAATGGCTCGGCGCCTTCCACGCCGCCGCCCGGACCGCACCAGAAGTCATGCACACCGGGGCGGAAATGGCGCACCAGCAGGATTTTGCGGTCATGCAGCGCCAGCACGCCGGCGGAGATGCGATGTTTCATGGCGATCCTGTCATGCCGCCCCGAAATTGAGCCTGTAACTCAGGGCCTCGGCGATATGGGGCCGGGCGACCTTATCGGACCCGGCTAGATCGGCAAGCGTGCTCGCCACCTTGAGCACCCGGTGATAGGCGCGGGCCGAGAGATTGAACCGCTCGGCCGCCTGCAATAGCAGCGCCTGGCTTTCGCGATCGGGCGTTACCAGCTTTTCGATCAGCGCGGCGCCGGCTGCGGCATTGGTGGTGATTTCGGGATGGCCGGCATCGGCATAGCGGTCGCGCTGCCGCTCGCGCGCGGCGGCAACGCGCCGCGCCACGCTGGCAGAGGATTCGGCGGGCGCCGAAGGAGCGATCATGTCGGAGGCCGATACCGCAGGCAGGTCGACGCGGATGTCGATGCGATCGAGGAGCGGGCCGGAAATCCGCGCCTGATAATCGGCGGCACAGGCAGCGCCGCGCTTGCAGACATGGCCCGGCGTACCGGCCAGGCCGCATTTGCAGGGATTCATCGCGGCGACCAGCTGGAAACGGCTGGGATAGGCGATGCGGGCATTGGCCCGGGCAATCACCGTTTCCCCGCTTTCCAGCGGCTGGCGCAGGCTGTCGAGCACGCTGGGGGCGAATTCGGGCAATTCGTCGAGAAACAGTACGCCGTTATGGGCGAGGCTCGCCTCGCCGGGCCGGACCTTGAGCCCGCCGCCCACCAAAGCGGCCATGGATGCCGAATGATGGGGGGCGCGGAAGGGCCGGCGATCGGACAAGGCGCCGCCCGCCAATTCGCCCGCGATGGACTGGATCATCGAGACATCGAGCAATTCCCGCGCCTCCAATGGCGGCAGGATGGAGGGCAGGCGGGATGCCAGCATGGATTTGCCGGCGCCGGGCGGGCCGATCATCAGCAGGTTGTGGCCGCCCGAGGCCGCGACCTCGAGCGCCCGGCGCGCCAGGGCCTGGCCGCGCACATCGGCCAGGTCGGGCATGGTGCCGGCCGTGTCCGGCTTGCGCCCGGGCCGCGGCCGCGCCTGCAATTGATGGCCGGTGAGATGATTGACCAGGGCGAGCAGGCTGCCGGCGGCGACGATGTCGATTTCCTCGCCGGCCCAGGCCGCCTCGGGGCCGGATTCGGCCGGGCAGATGATGCCGCGCCCCTGGGACTGGGCGGCGATGGCGGCCGGCAATATGCCCCCGACATGGGCCAGACGGCCATCGAGGCCGAGCTCTCCCAACGCCAGGAAATTATCCAGCCCGTCCTGGGGAATGGCGCCCAGAGCCGCCATCAACGCCAAGGCGATGGGCAGGTCGTAATGGCTGCCCTCCTTGGGCAGGTCGGCCGGCGCCAGGTTGATGGTGATACGCTTGGGCGGCAGGCCGAGCCCCGATGCGACCAGCGCCGCGCGCACCCGCTCGCCGCTTTCACGCACCGCCTTGTCCGGCAGGCCCACCAGGAGGAAAGCAGGCATGCCCGGCGCGATCTGCACCTGCACGTCGACGGGCACCGCCTCGATGCCCTGAAACGCCACTGTCGCAACGCGGGTGACCATGCGCGCCTGTCCCCTTACCTTGTCGGACGCTAGCAAAACAAAACCGGCGCGGCAAGAACGTATAGCGAACACAATAGGGCATGTTAACCATGTTCGCTGCCACAATAGTTACCCTAAAGCTCCGTTAACCTGGCCATGTTGAATAAAATCCCGAATTTGTTCTGCGTATCGAGTGATTTACAGCATGGCCATCGCCCGGATGACCCGCCCATTCTCCGCCCTTGCCCGCATGACCATGACGGGCCTCGTGGCCGCCGCCCTGGCGGCCTGCGCCTCGGGCGGGGGGCTTTACGGCGCCATACCGGGCGACAATCGCCCTCATTCAGGAGTGGACCGGGCGCGCAGCATGCCTATCCAGGGTATCGACGTGGCGCGCTACCAGGAGAACGTGGATTTTCCCAAGGCGCGGGGCGCGGGCATCCATTTCGTCTTCATGAAGGCCACCGAGGGCAAGGACTATATCGACCCCGATTTCCAGCGTAACTGGATCCGGGCACGCGATGCCGGCATGCCGCGGGGCGCCTATCATTTCATGACCTGGTGCTCGAGCGCCGCCGAGCAGGCGGCGTGGTTCATGAGCCAGGTGCCGAACGATCCCAGCGCGCTGCCCCCGGTGCTCGATCTGGAGTGGAACAATCACTCGAGCTGCAAGGTCAAGCCAAACAAGGCCGAGGCCATGGAAAGCATCCGCTACATGCTGGAGGCCATGGAACGGCACACGGGCAAATTGCCGATCATCTATACCGACATGAATTTCCACCGCGATATCCTAGAAGGCGAATATCTGCCGAACACGTTCTGGCTGCGCTCCACCGCCGCCGAGCCGCATGAACGCTACAAGAACCGCCCCTGGACCTTCTGGCAATATACCCAGACAGGCGTGGTGCCGGGCGTGCGCGGGGAAGTGGACCGCAATGTATTCTACGGCAATTCGAACGATTGGCTGATGTTCCTGTCGACGGGCTGCGATCCGCGAGCCATTCCCGCATTGCAGGCCACCGGGCGGTGCCAGTTCGCAAAATAGGCGGGCTTTTGCCCATGCCCTGAAAATGCCTGTATGCATTGCCCTTTCTCGCCCATTATTGTCTCGGTGCGAGAAGGGCAGAGGACCAGGCTATGACGATCTTCAATCAATTCGGTCTCGACGGACTCAGTGTGGTGCTGATCGGGCTGGGCCTGTTGTTCGTGCTGGTGCTCTTCGCCGGCGCCAAGACCGTGCCGCAGGGCTATCACTTCACCGTCGAGCGCTTCGGCAAATATACCCGCACGCTGAAGCCGGGCCTCAATCTCATCGTGCCGTTCATCGATACGATCGGCAAGAAGATCAATGTCATGGAGCAGGTGCTCGACGTCCCCCACCAGGAAGTCATCACCCGCGACAATGCGACGGTCACCGCCAATGGCGTCACCTTCTACCAGATCCTGGACGCCGCCGCGGCGGCCTATGAGGTGACCAATCTGGAAAATGCCATCCTCAACCTGACCATGACCAATATCCGCTCGGTCATGGGGTCGATGGATCTGGATGAATTGCTCAGCCATCGCGACGAGATCAATGACCGCGTGCTGCGCGTCGTCGACACCGCCGTCACCCCCTGGGGCGTCAAGATCACCCGCATCGAGATCAAGGATATCGATCCGCCCAAGGACCTGGTGGAATCCATGGGGCGGCAGATGAAGGCGGAGCGCGAGAAGCGCGCCACCATCCTCGAGGCCGAGGGCCGACGCCAGGCCGCCATTCTCAAGGCGGAAGGCGAAAAGCAGGCCCAAGTGCTGGAGGCCGAGGGCCGCAAGGAAGCCGCGTTCCGCGATGCCGAAGCGCGCGAACGCGCCGCCGAAGCCGAGGCCAAGGCCACCGAACTGGTCTCGAACGCGATCGCCTCGGGCGACGTGCAGGCGATCAACTATTTCGTGGCCAATAATTACATCAAGGCGCTGGAAGGCATTGCCGCCTCGCCCAACCAGAAGCTGCTGATGCTGCCGGTCGAGGCATCAAGCGTCATCGGCGCCATTGGCGGGATTGCCGAGATCGCGCGCGAGGCCTTCGGTCCGGACCGCGCCGCGGCGGGTTCGCGCTCGGCCAGCCGGCCGCCCAGCGCCGGTCCTGATCGGACCTGAACCGGGAGAGCAGGATGGAAATCGTCGCCTTTCTGGCCGAGAACGGCCCCTGGAGCTGGATCGTGGCCGGCCTGGTGCTGCTCGCCCTCGAATTGATCGTACCCGGCGGTTTCCTGGTCTGGCTGGGCATTGCCGGCATATTGACCGGGCTCCTCACCCTGTTCCAGCCCTTGCCCTGGGCCGTGCAATGGGCGGTATTCGGCGCGCTGTCGCTGGTCAGCATCCTGGTCTGGCTGCGCTTTTCGCGCCGCCGCCGGGCCCGGGACGATGCCGGCCTGCTCAACCGCCGGACCGATCGTTTCATCGGCCATGAGGCGGTGCTCGAAACCCCGATCCGGGACGGGTATGGGCGCCTGGCGCTGGGCGATACGATCTGGCGCATTGCCGGCCCCGACCTGCCGGCCGGCCAGCGCATCCGCATCGTGGGCGCCGACGGCGCGGTTCTGCGCGTAGAAGCGGCCTAGGGCCGTTTCAAGGCTTCGTTAACCATAAGCTGAAAGGATCGCGGCGACGTCCGATGGGGCGATTGGCCGGGGCCGCTTTGCCGCCGGCTTGCTGGCGGAGCAGGGTGTGGCCGGGCGCGATTGGACATGGATGCTCGTTCTGGCTGCCGGGCTGCTGCCGTCAGGCGCGGCCTGGGCCGACCCGCTTGGGCCCGAAACGGTCAAGCTCGACCATGGGCGCCTGCGGCCGGGCCTTTATCCCATAGCACCGGGATCGGCGGTGGATACCGAGCCGGCCCAGCTCCCGTTCGACCTCAATTGGTCCATCGGCCTCAAAGGCTCCTATACGAGCAGCAGCACCGAAGGCGGCAATTTTCTCACCACGCTCAATCCGGCAATCACCGCCCGCCATGACGGGCGGCACACCGACCTGATGCTGGAGGGCAGCACCGAAATCGCCCGCCCCTGGGATGAAGACGGCGCGCTGGGCGTCACCGCATTGCGGCTGGGGCTCTCCAGCGAGACGGCTTTGGGCGCCAATACGCGGCTCAGCGGCAATGCGGCCATCGCGCTCGACCATCCCCTGCCGAACAGTCCCGGCCTCGATCCCTTGGTCGAGGTCCCGCCCCGTGTGGTGAGCGGCTCGGCCGGCCTCGGTCTCGACCGGTCTTTCGGCCGCATCAATCTGGGCGTCAAAGCCAATGTCGAGCGCAGCGTCTATGGCGCCACAACGCGAAGCGACAGCGGCGTCACCGACAATTCGGACCGCAATGTCTGGCAGGCCGATGCCAGCCTGCGCGCCGGCATCCAGATCACCCCGATCCTCGAAGTCTTCGGTGAGGCCGCCCTGGGCCGCGACATCTTCGACAAGGCATCACCGGGCCTGGGCGTGCGCACCGATGCCACCAGCACGGCGCTGCGCGGCGGCATTGCCGGGCGCTGGAACGGCGTCGTCAGCGCCAGCGCCTCGATCGGGCTGGGCCGGCACGATTTCGACGCCGCCGGCCTCGGCGACATCAATACCCAGCTCTATGATGCGAGCCTGACCTATTCGCCCAATGCCACGGTCAATTTGACGGCCAGCCTCTCCACCAATATCGAGCCGACAGGGGCCGATGCCAGTGGCACCGCCCGCGTCTCCCATGTCGCCGCCGCCCAGCTCGATTATAGGGTCAATTCCTGGTTGCGCCTGCGCGCTTCCGCCGATTGGAGCCTGTCCGTGCTGGAGGGCAATGGCGAAACCGAGCGCCGCCGCGGGATCGGGGCCGGCGCCGATTACGCCCTCAACGCCCATACGGCGCTGGCGGCCGACTATGCCTATAGCCATCGCGACAACAGCAATACCGGCCTGCTCGACACCCACACCGTCAGCCTGGGCGTGACTTTGCGGCGCTAGGCTAGAGCCGGTCCTCAAGGTCCAGCTTGCGCAATTCGCGCAGGAAACCCGGCCTGATGTCGTCGCGGTCGAGCGCATAGACCACGTTGGCGGTCAGGAAGCCGGTCTTGGAGCCACAATCGAAGCTCTGGCCCTGATATTTGACGCCGGTGAAGCGCTGGCGGGTCATCAGGGTCTGCATGGCATCGGTGAGCTGGATTTCGCCGCCGGCGCCGCGCGGCTGATCGGCCAGGAGCGAGAAGATTTCCGGCTGCAGGATATAGCGTCCGGAAATGATCAGATTGGAGGGCGCATCCTCGCGCTTGGGCTTTTCCACCATGCCGGTGATTTCAAAGCCGCGATCGGGCCCACCGCCCCGGGCAATGACGCCATAAGAAGAAATCTCGCTTTCCGGGACCTCCTCGACGGCCACCACATTGCCGCCGGTCTCCTCATAGGTGTCAATCATCTGCTTGAGCACGCCCGGCTCGCCCTTGAACAGCATGTCGGGCAGGAGCAGTGCGAAGGGCTTGTCACCCACGATATCGCGCGCGCACCACACGGCATGGCCAAGGCCCAGCGGCTCCTGCTGGCGGGTGAAGCTGGTATGGCCGGCCGAGGGCAGGTCACGCTGCAATTCCTTGAGCGCCTCGAGCTTGCCCCGGCTTTCCAGTGTCGTTTCCAGCTCGAACTGGCGGTCGAAATGGTCTTCGATGACGCTCTTGTTGCGGCCGGTGACGAAGACGAAATGTTCAACGCCCGCTTCGCGCGCCTCGTCGACCGCATATTGAATCAACGGCCGGTCGACGACCGTCAGCATTTCCTTGGGCATGGCCTTGGTGGCCGGCAGGAAACGGGTTCCCAGGCCGGCGACGGGAAATACTGCGGTACGAACACGCTGGGACACGAAGGGCTCTCCATTTTCGGATTTCGAGGATCAGTCGGCGTAAAGTTAAATCAACATCTGCCATATTATGTTGCAATCACATAGCGCTCGAGTTGGACGGAGTTTGGATAATGACGGTCTTGGTTACCGGGGGGGCGGGCTATATCGGCAGCCATATGGTGCTCAACCTTGCCGATGACGGCGAACAGGTGGTGGTGCTCGACAACCTGGTCACCGGCTTCGACTGGGCCATTGACGGGCGCGCCACGTTCGAGGCCGGCAATGCCGGCGATATCGACCTGGTCCTGAGCCTGATCAAAAAATACGGGATCACCGAAATCGTGCATTTCGCCGGCTCCATCGTGGTGCCGGAATCGGTGACCAATCCGCTGAAATATTACGCCAACAACACCGCCACTTCGCGCAATCTCATCGAGGCGGCCGTCAGAGGCGGGGTGAAGCATTTCATCTTCTCGTCCACCGCCGCCGTCTATGGCATGACGGGCCTGGCCCCTGTGGTCGAGGATACCCCGCTCAATCCGATGTCGCCCTATGGGCGCTCCAAGCTGATGACCGAGTGGATGCTGGCCGATGTCGCAGCGGCCCATCCGATCACCTATGGGGTGCTGCGCTATTTCAACGTGGCGGGGGCCGACCCGGGCAAGCGCTCGGGACAATCGTCGCCGGAAGCCACCCATCTCATCAAGGTCGCCTGCCAGACCGCCCTGGGCCAGCGCGAGAAGATGAACATTTTCGGCACCGATTACGATACGCCGGACGGCACCTGCATCCGCGACTATATCCATGTCACCGACCTCATCGCGGCCCATGCCCTGCTGCTGAAATATCTCCGCAAGGGAGGCAACAGCACGACGCTCAATTGCGCCTATGGCCGGGGTTACTCGGTGCGCGAAGTGGTCGATACGGTGCGCCGGATATCGGGTGTCGACCTGCGCGCCGACGAGGCGCCGCGCCGGCCTGGCGACCCGGCCTCGATCACCGCGACCGGCGAAAAGGTGCGCCAGCTCCTGGGCTGGGTGCCCCAGCATGACGATCTCGACGAGATCGTGGACACCGCCTATCGCTGGGAGCGGCACCTGATGACCCGCAATCGCTGATCGGAGCAGGACGATGCGCCTGGCGGCACTGATCTGGCTGATACTCTCCGGAGCCGCCCTGGCGCAGCCCGCGGGCAGCTTCGCCGATTTCCTGGTGCAGTTCCGTAGCGAGGCCCTGGCCAATGGCGTCGCGGCCGCGACTTATGACAATCTCATGGCCGGTCTCACGCCCGATCCCCGCGTGCCCGATCTGGTGGAAACCCAGCCCGAATTCACCACGCCGGTCTGGGATTATCTCGATGCGCGGGTCACGGCCTATCGCATCGAGCGGGGCCGAGCCGCGTTGGGGCGCAATGCCGATCTCTTTGCCGCGATAGGCCAGCGTCATGGGGTCGATCCTTATCTGCTCGGCGCCATCTGGGGCATGGAAACCGATTATGGCGGGGTGCTGGGCAATGAGCGGATGATCGCGCCGATCGTGCGGCCCTTAGCCACCCTGGTCTGGCAGCAGCGCAGCCGTTTCCGCGAGGACAAGGCCGATCTCATCGCCGCGCTCAAGCTCAGCGCCGCCAATGGCGGGGTGCAACCCATGGGGTCCTGGGCCGGCGCCATCGGGCACCTGCAGGTCAATCCATCCAATGTCCTGGCCCATGGCACGGACGGCGATGGCGATGGCCGCGTGAACCTGCACAATTCGCTGGCCGACGCGCTGGCCACGAGCGCGGTTTTCCTGCGCAATCTGGGCTATCAGCCCGGGGTCGATTGGGGTTTCGAGGTCGAGGTGCCCGCCCAGTTCGATTACCTGCTGGCCACGCGCGAGCAATTGCGGCCCATCAGCTTCTTCGCCGAACGTGGCATTACACGGGTCTCCGGGCGCCCCTTCGCCGATCCGACAATTCCGGTTTTCCTTTACGTGCCGGCCGGCAGCACCGGCCCGAAATTCCTGATGACCGGCAATTACCTGGTGCTCAAGGGCTATAATTTCTCCGATTCCTACGCCCTGGCCGTGGCCCATCTCACCGATCGCCTCAAAGGCGGCGGTCCCTTCGTGACGCCCTGGCCGCGCAATACCGCCTTTCCCAATCTCACGCAGCGTCGGGCTATCCAAGAGGCGCTGAAACGGCTGGGCCTTTACGATGGCGCCGTGGACGGGCGGATCGGCCCGATCACCCAAGAGGCCTATGCGCGCTTCCAGGCGGCAAGGGGCGAAGTCGCCGACGGCTTCGTCACCCTTTCCGCCTATGAGGCATTGGCCCATGCCGGGCAGTAACACGCGCGGGAGCGGCGTGACCGCGGGCCGGGCGGGATGCTAGAGATGGCACAATTCTGGACGGATCGATGAAGCGGCTCATCCTTTTCCTGCTGATCGGCCTCGTGGCCTTCGCCGAAGCCGGCCCCGCCCTTGCCCAGGCGCAGGCCGGCGACCGCATGCTCGTGGCCCAGCAGGAGCAGCCGCGGCGCCGGACCCTGTTCGATCTCCTGTTCGGCGAGGAACCGGCGCCGCCCGCCCCGGTACAGACCCAGCCGCGCCGGTCGGCGCCGGCCTCGGCGCCCAGCGCCGCCCTGCCGCCGCCGGCACCGAGCGTGGACAAGAACCCCGACGCCACCCGGCTCGCCGTCTTCGGCGATTCCCTGGCCATCGACCTGACTCGCGCCCTGGAGCGGTTCTACGCCGAAGACCCCAATCTGCGCGTCATCGGGCAGGGCGTCAGTTCGTCCGGCTTCGTGCGGGACGATTATTTCGATTGGAACGGAGCGCTGGCCGAGCAGATCGCCGCCGACAGCTTCGATCTTGCCGTCGTCGTTATCGGCATCAATGACCGCCAGGAATTGCGAGCGAACGGACAGACCTATCCGGCGCTGAGCGAGGGCTGGGTGGCGGCCTATCAGGCCCGCCTCAACAGCTTTCTCGGGCAATTGCGCGCGGCGCGGAAACCCGTGGTCTGGCTCGGCCTGCCGCCCATGTCCCGGTCCGAATATTCCGCCGCCATTGCCCAGATCAGCGCGCTGCACCGGCTGGCCGCCTTTTCCGGCGGCGCGGAATTTCTGGACATCTACGACCGTTTCGTGGGCGAAGACGGACGCTATTCGGCCTATGGACCGGACGTCAACGGACAGAACGCGCTGATGCGCAAGGATGACGGGATACACTTTTCCAGCGCCGGCTCGGACAAGCTGGCTTTCTATATCAGCCAGGCCATCCGCACCTTCTATCGCGGCGGCGGGGTGAGCCTGGCCGTAGCCGACCCGCTGGCCGGCACCGATGCCGCCGCCATGCTGCGGCCGCCTTATCAGGGCCTGGGCCAGATCCGCTTGCTGGAAGTGGCGGGTGCCGTCATGCCGCTCAGCCGCGCGCCACAGCGGGCCGATGATTTGCTTCTGGCGACCGGTGCGCCGGCCTCGGGACCTGGATTCTCGCTGGAGCAATTGGTGCAGGCGCCGCAGGGCCGCGTCGATGCCTTCGGCGTCGGAATCGACCCGCAGAGCGAAGCGGACCCAGAGCCGGATCAGTGAGCCGCCAGCGGCGCGGCAATTGGATGCAGCATTTCCGAACGGGCAATGCTGGGGCCGGTGGCGCTGGCCGACAGCAGCGCGAAAATCAGCAGAAGCAGAATGGCAGCCAGGCGCATCGCCTATTCCTCCCAGCACGACTGCACTGGATGTGCGCCAGGGCGGGGCAGGGGTCAATGACAGGCTTAAGACTTCCTTAACGCCGCCATTTTTACGAAAATTCGATCATCCGCCGCCGAGCAGGCCGCTGGCCTTGATGCCATCGAAGACGAATTGTACGGCAAGCGCCGCCAGGAGGATGCCGACCACGCGGGACACGACCGAAAGCCCGGTGAGACCCAGGAGGCGCTGGATGGGAATGGCGATCAGGAGCGTCAGCCAGGCCAGGGCGAGGATGACGACGATCGCGGCCAGGACCAGCCAGAATTCGAGATCCGACTGCGCGCCGGTGGTGAGCAGGATGACGGCACTGATGGCGCCCGGCCCGGCCATGAGCGGCATGGCCAGCGGGAAGACCGAGATGTCGTGGCTCTGGCGCGCCTCGATCTCTTCCTCGTCTGTGGTGCCCGTGCCGCCGGAATGGCGGGCAAAGACCATGTCGATGGCAATCAGCAGCAGCAGGATGCCGCCGGCGGTGCGCAGGGCTGGAATGGTGATGCCGAAGACATCCAGGATCGCATTGCCGAGCACGGCGAAGAACAGCAGGATGGCGAGTGCGACCAGCACGCCGCGCGTGGCGAAGGTGCGCCGCTGGGCCGGCGTATTGTCCTTGGTCAGGGCCGCGAAGATGAAGGCGATATCGGCCACGCCCACTGTCGCGAACAAGGTGGCGAATGCGACAAGGAATGTGTTCATCTTCAACCCCCAGGCCTCAAAGAAGCACTATGGCATTTGGCGCCGCGCGCCAAGCCCGGCTCAGGTCCGGCGTTTTTCGATGGCGTCCCAGATCAGCACCGCGATGTCCGGCCCGCCGAAACGCTTGATTTCCCGGATGCCGGTGGGGGAGGTGACGTTGATTTCGGTGAGATAGCCGCCGATGACGTCGATGCCGACGAAAATCATGTCGCGCTCCTTGAGCGCCGGTCCGATCGCCGCGCAAATCTCCTTCTCGCGCTCGGTGAGCGGGGACAATTCGGGGCGGCCGCCGACATGCATGTTGGACCGCGCTTCGCCCTCGGCAGGGATGCGGTTGAGGCCCATGATCGGCTCGCCATCGATGATGATGATGCGCTTGTCGCCCTGGCGCACGTCCGGCAGATAGCGCTGCACCATGAAGGGCTCGCGGTAATTGGTCTCGAACAGTTCCAGCAGGCTGGCGAGGTTATGGTCGCCTTCCTGGATGAAGAAGACCCCGGCGCCGCCATTGCCGTAGAGCGGCTTGACGATGATGTTGCCATGCGCCTTGCGGAAGGCGTGGATTTCGGCCCGGTCGCGCGTCACCAGGGTGGGCGGCATCAGCTCGGGAAATTCGGTGACGAGGATTTTTTCCGGCGCGTTGCGCACCGCCGCCGGCGGATTGACCACCAGCGTCCTGGGATGGATGCGCTCCAGCAGGTGCGTGAGCGTGATGTAGTTCATGTCGAAGGGCGGATCCTGGCGCATCAGCACCACATCCTGGGTCGACAGATCGATGCGGGCGGCCTCGCCCAGGCGGAAATGCTGGCCCTTTTCGGCATCGGTGACGGTAACGGGCTGGGCCAGGGCCGAGACCACATTGCCGTTCAGCGACAGGGTATCGGGAGTGTAGTGCAGCAATTGGTGCCCGCGCGCCTGCGCCTCGAGCATCATGGCGAAGGTCGAATCGCCCATGGGATTGATAGAGGCGACATGGTCCATCTGGACGGCGACTTTGAGGCTCATGGGATCACTCAGACAGCGGGAAAGGCGTTGATGAGATGGCGCGGCCAGCGTGCTTGTGCAAGGAAAATCACGTCGAAGCGGATATCCTTGCCGCTTTCGGCCGGGTGGCGGGTCAGCCAATATTGCGCGGCACGGGTGATGCGAGCCCGGTTCACCGCGCCCAGGGCCATGGCCATGTCGGCATTGCGGCCACGGGTCTTGACCTCGACGAAGACGATCGTGCCGGATTTTTCGGCCACCAGGTCGATCTCGCCGACCGGGGTTTTGAACCGCCTTTCGCGCAGCCGGTAAAGCTTCAACTGCAGGAAAAGCGCGGCCAGGGCTTCGCCGCGATGGCCATGGCGATGGGCGGCAAGGCGGCGTTCAGCCGGCATGCTTGAGCGCGAGCGCGGCATCGTAGACCTCCTTGCGCTTGAGGCCGAAGCGGGTGGCCACCGCGTCCACGGCGGCGCGAAGTGGCTGATTTTCCATGGCTTCGGCCAGGGCGGCCTGCCAATCCGCGGCAGCGGGCGCGGAGGGTTCGGCGGCGCCGGCCACGACGATGACCGCTTCGCCCTTGGTTTCGGCATCGGCAAATTCGGCGGCGAGCGCGGCAAGGGTGCCGCGATGGCTGCGCTCGAAGCGCTTGGTCAGCTCCAGCGCCACCATGGCCTGGCGGTCGCCGAACGCCTCCGCCATGGCCGCGAGAGTGTCGGCCAGCCGGCGCGGCGATTCATAGAAGACCAGTGTTTCACGTGAATCGACGTGTTTTTTCAAGGTGTTGAGACGGGCGCCGGCCTTGGGGGGCAGGAAGCCGTGAAAGGCGAAGGCGTCGGTGGGCAGGCCGGCAATAACCAGGGCCGCGAGCAGGGCGGAGGCGCCGGGAATGGGGAAAATGGGCAGGTTCTGTTCGGCCAGGGTGCGGATCAGCGGGAAGCCGGGATCAGAAAGCAGCGGCGTTCCGGCATCGGAAATCAAGGCGATGGCGGCGCCGGCACCGATGCGGGCGGCGATGTCATCGGCTTTCCCGCGCTCGTTATGTTCATGAAAAGCCTGCTTTTTTGCCGTGATGCCGTAATGATCCAGCAGTCTGGACGAGGTGCGGGTATCTTCGCAGAGGATGAGATCGGCGGCAGCGAGGGTTTCCAGCGCCCGAATGGTGATGTCGCGCAGATTGCCGATGGGCGTGGCCACGACATAGAGGCCGGGGGCCAGAGGCGGCGCAGACAGGCGGTTTCCGGCGACGAAATAGTCTTTGCTTTCGGTAGTCATCGCCAATTCCTGCTTTTCAATCCTTGATTAACGAAATGAGGGGACTTTGTTAACAGACTGTGCACCTTGAGGATCGCATTCCGTGGCCAATGACGCGAAAGCGCCAAACTGGAGCCGCCGCTCGGCAATGATCGGGCTGGCCGCCGCATTGGCGGGCTGTTCGGGCGGCACGTTTCAGCTCGGCTCGCGCAGCCTCACCCTGCCCTGGGGCGATGATGCCGGCGCCGGTCCGCAATCGGGCACCGGCACGATCGGCACGCCGATGACGCCCGCGCCATCCGGCAATGCGCAGCGCTTCGGGCGCGGCTCGGTGCCGGTGGCCCTGCTGCTGCCGCTGTCGGGGGAACCGGCGCTGGCGCAATTGGGCACGGCCCTGGCCAATGCCAGCAAACTCGCCATCGCCTTCATCGAGGCCAGCCCCAATATCGGGGAGAATATCCACATCACCCTGCGCGATACCGGCACCAATGCGGCCGGGGCGATCAATGCGGCTAATGCGGCCATGCGCGAAGGGGCGCGGCTGGTGCTCGGGCCGGTGACGGCCGAGCAGATCACCGCAGCGGCCAATGTGACGCGGGCAGCCAATGTGCCGCTGATCGGCTTTGCCAATAATGGCAGCGTCGCGGGGCCGGGCGTGTATGTGCTCAACGTGCTGCCCGAGACCGAGATGAAGCGGGCCATCACCTATATCCGCGAGCAGGGCCGGCGCGGGCCGGCGGGCATTTTCCCGGCGACGCCCTATGGCGAGGCTCTGGCCACGGCCTTCCGGCAACAGGCGATCGCGGCCGGCTTTTCACCCAGCGCCGTCTATACGTTCTCCGATCCCGGGGAGGCGCAGGGCATCATCAACCAGGCCAAGCCGATGACCGAGACCGGCATGATCGACGCGCTGTTCCTGCCCGACCGGGCGAGCGCGGCAATTTTCGCGGGCCTCATGGCCCAGGCGGGAATAGACCGGGACCTGGTGCAGGTGGTCGGCTCGGCCGATTGGGCCAATGATCCGGGCCTCATGGCCAATCCGGCCCTGGTGGGCGCGATCTTCCCGGCGGTGGACGAAACCGGCCTCAACGCCATCCGCGCCGATTACCAGCGGCAGTTCGGCTCAGCGCCGCCGCAAATGGCCACCATTGCCTATACGGCCACCATCCTGGCCAATGTGAATACGCTGTCGCTGGCCAATCCGCCCTATAGCCAGGCGCTGCTCACCAATCCTTCCGGCTTTGCTGGACGGGACGGGCTCTTCCGTTTCCACGCCAATGGCCGCAGCGATTATGCGCTGGTGATCCGGCAGATCGGGGCGGGGGGCAATGTGACGACGCTGGATGGGGCGAAGATCTAGGACATATCCCCGAGCAGCCGCGCAAGCATGCGAGGCACCCAAGTCAAGATGTCGGCCTTTTACGCCGCCAGGTCCGCCACCACGGCGTCGAGCACCGGAAAGCCCTTGTCGGTGACGCGGATATTGCCGTTGGGCAGGGTTTCGAGGAAGCCATAGCCCTTGAGCGTGTCGATCTGCCGCTGGGAGATGCCGCGGCCGGAAATGGACATGAAGCGGGCGGGGGAAATGCCTTCCTTGAGGCGCAGGCCCATGACCAGATATTCGTCGCCCTGTTCTTCCCAGGTCAGCACGTCGTCGGTGACCATGCCATGGCCGTTTTCGGTGACGCGGCGGAGCCAGTCGAAGGGCATGCGCTCGGTGGCGGTGGCGTGGCGCTGGTGATTGACCATGAGGCGGCCATGGGCGCCCGGGCCGATGCCGGCATATTCGCCATAGCGCCAATAGAGCATGTTGTGGCGGCTTTCCTGGCCGGGCACGGCATGATTGGAAATCTCATAGGCCGGCATGCCGGCCGAGGCAGTCAATTCCTGGGTCAGCTCGTAGAAGTCAGCGGCCAGGTCTTCATCGGGCATCGGCAATTTGCCGGCCTGGTGCAGGTCGAAATAGCGCGTGCCCTGCTCGATGGTGAGCTGGTAGAGGCTGATATGGCCGCGGGCCAGCCAGAGCGCTTCCTTGAGCTCGTCCTCCCAATCCTCCAGCGTCTGCCTGGGCCGGGCATAGATGAGATCGAAGCTGGAGCGCTCGAAGACCGATTGGGCGATGCGCACGGCGGCGACGGCTTCGTCCACGCTATGACGGCGGCCCAGTTCGGCCAGCGGGCCGGGACGGAGGGACTGGACACCCAGCGAGACGCGATTGATGCCGGCAGCGCGAAAACCCTTGAAGCGCTCGACCTCGACCGAGGTGGGATTGGCTTCCAGCGTGATCTCGGCATTGCGGTCGACCTGCCATTCCTCGGCAATGGCATCGAGAATGGCGCCGACGGCCCTGGGCGACATCAGCGAAGGCGTGCCGCCGCCGAAAAAGATCGACTGCACCAACCGGCCCGGCGAGAGCGCGGCCATATGGGCGATTTCGCGCCTATAGCCCTCGACAAAGGCATCCTCGTCGAAGGGGCCGCGATGGACGTGGGAATTGAAATCGCAATAGGGGCACTTGGCCGCGCAGAAGGGCCAATGGACATAGATGCCGAAGAGGTCGTTGGGATTGGTCATGGGAGACACCTTTGACGGCGGGGCCGTTCCCCCACCCACCAATCGTCACCCTCGGGCCTGACCCGAGGGGTCTGTTCCTGTGGCATTTGGACAAAGCGAAGGGCCCTCGGGTCAAGCCCGAGGGTGACGATCGGGGCTGAGATGCGATCGTACGTCCCCACTGAACTCATCCGTGTTCAATCTGGTTTTCGACGAATTGCGCGAAGGCGCGGGCGCGATGGGAGAGGCCGTTTTCGCCCGGGGACCAGGAATGCTTGGTTTCGGCCGCCATTTCGCCGAAGGTGATGTCGTAGCCATCGGGCATGAACATGGGATCGTAGCCATGGCCCTGCTCGCCGCGCGGCGGCCAGACCAGGGTGCCATCACACCTGCCGACATAGAGCACGTCTCGGCCATCGGGATGGGCCAGGCACAGCGTGGCATTGAAGGAGGCGCGGCGCCGGGCCGGCGAATTGGCGCCGGCGGCCTGCAGGGCATCTTCCACCCGCTTCATGGCGCGGTTGAAATCGCGCGGCACGCCGGCCCAGTCGGCGGTGTAGACGCCGGGCTCGCCATCGAGCGCATCGACGCAGAGGCCGCTATCGTCGGATAGGGCCAGCATATTCGCGCCCCTGGCGGCGGCATGGGCCTTGGTGCGGGCATTTTCGGCGAAAGTGGTGCCGTTTTCCTCCGGCTCGGGCAGGCCCAGCTCGCCGGCCGAGACCAGATCGAGCCCGAAGGGGGCGAAAAGCTCGCGGAATTCGGTGAGCTTGCCGGCATTATGGGTGGCGATGCAGAGACGGGTGCCGGGGCGGAGGCGGGGGATGGCGTTCATTTGCTGCCTCCGTCGAGGGCGCGTTGGATATCGTTCCAGATGGGGCAATTTCGCTCGGAAAAGACCCCCTCACCCGGCCCTGCGGGCCGACCTCTCCCCCAAAGGGAGAGGTGGCGCTGCCGCGCCGGCCGTGCACCCCTTACCTCTCCCCGGGGGGAGAGGTCGACGGCGAAGCCGGCGGGTGAGGGGGC